>JANOYV010000001.1:0-8448 GCA_031429105.1 Hyphomicrobiaceae bacterium
GATGTACCAACCGGTCGATATTGTTCGCAAGTTAGCACTGCTACTGAGTGCTGTGGCTGTCGCCATGGCGCCCTTGGGCGATGCGTTCGCGCGCCGTGGTGGCAGCGACCGACCTTCGAACAGCTCCGGCAATGCCGGCAATGCAGGATCAGGAAATCAAGGGTCTGAAAAATCGAGCAAATCCAGTTCAACCGGTAACAGCGACAAGGCATCGACGAAGGGAAACGGCAAAAATACACCCAAAGAATCTGGTAACAGCCGTTCCAGAAGCCAAAACATTCCACCGAAGAAGGATCCCCCCCCAAAACCGCCGAAAACGCCGAAGCCCCCCAAGCCACCGCGCGGCGAATATCCGCCTAAGCCGCCCAAGCCACCGCGCGAGACGACGCCGAAGCCGCCGCGGCGCCCGCCGGTGATCGTGTTGCCGACGCCACCTGTTGTGAAACCGCCGACCGTCACAACGTTCCTGCCACCGGGACGCCCGAACCTGCCACCACTGCCACCGCAATTCACACCCCGCCCCCGCCGCGCGCCGCTGGCATTGCCACCGGCCCTCGACCTTGCCCGTTCGCGCGACCGCGAAATCATCATCGCCGCCGACGACAGCTTGAGCGATGACGACATCATCGTACTGGGCCAAGGCCTGATCCTCACCGTCGAGGTGCAGTACAGGTCAAGCCTGCTCGGCGTAAAAATCGTACGGCTGCGTATTCCCGACAATCGCGCACGGGCCGCAGTCATTAACGCCGTGATCCAGTCGATCGGCGCTGATCCCCGCATCATCGCGGTGCAACCGAACTTCGTTTTCGAAACGACCCAGGCAGCAACGCCCGCAACACTCACGCCTCTACCATTGCCGCAATATGCAACCGACAAGCTTCGCCTGACCGAAGCCCACCGTACGTCGCTCGGTCGCGATGTGCGCGTGGCCGTTATCGATACCGGCATGGATGGCAGCCATCCCGAGCTCACCGGTGCGATTGCTGACAGCTTCGACGCCATCAACGAAGGCCCCAACGAGGCCGAGGCGCATGGCACAGCCATCGCCGGCATCGTGGCCGCGCGTCAACAAATGAAGGGTATGGCACCTGACGCCCGCGTGCTAGCGATCCGTTCCTTTTCCGGCGGCACCGGTCGAAAGTCCCAGGCCACGACACTGACCTTAATTAAAGGGCTCGATTGGGCGGCAGAGAACAAGGCGCGCGTTGTCAACATGAGCTTCGCTGGCCCAAAGGACCCGCTGCTGCAGGCAACCATTGAAGCTGCCCAGCAGCGCGGCCTGATTATGGTCGCAGCGGCTGGCAACGGTGGCCCAAAGGCTGCTTCAGCTTATCCGGCGGCCTACGACCGCGTGATCGCCGTGACCGCGAGTGACAGCGATGATCAACTTTACGATAAGGCCAACCGTGGCACCTATGTCGCCGTGGCAGCGCCCGGCGTCGATATTCTGGCGCTTGGACCGAAGGCAACTTACGAGATGTCATCAGGCACATCACTCGCGGCGGCCCACGTGTCTGGCATCATCGCCCTTATGCTTGAGCGCAGGCCCAATCTCACGATCCAAGAGATCCGCGACATTCTAATGTCCACCGCGCGCGACCCCGACCGCACTGCCGGCAAGCGCGGACTTGGTGCAGGTATCGTGGATGCGGCGAAGGCGGTATCGGCCGCAGAGTGAACGCATACGTGCGTTTGTCGTTCATGCTCGAAAAAATGCTTCGCTCGGTCGCGCCCCCGGAGTTATCCACAATGCTCTCACTACGCTACCTGGTTGTCGTCCTCTTGCTATGCTCCGGTCCGCTGGCTAGCCCAGCACTTGCTCACCCACTCGGACGTCCGCTGACAGCCGAAGAGGCCCTGATCGCGCGCACGGTCATGAGTGTGCGTGAGTCCATCCGTGGTTTGGTCGAGATCAAAGATGCAAAGGCTTTGGCAGCGCTCTACACCGACGACTTCACGCATACGCATGGTTCGGGCAAGGTCGATGGTCGCGACAACCGGATCGTCTCGCTGCTATCCGGCGATCCGGTCGTCGAGTCGGCTCCGGTCGATGAATTGCACATCCGTGTTCACGGCCCGGCAACTGTCATCGTCAGTGGACGTAGCCCGGTGAAAAGTCTTGCCGATGGTAAAACCTATGACTTTCGCTGGACGCAGGTGTTCGTGAAGATGGGCGATACATGGCGGATGGCCGTCAGCCAGGCAACACGATTGCCACCCAACTGAAGAGCTAAAGGATCATCATGCGCATTGCAGTTGCAGGCTTTGAGCACGAGACCAATACGTTCGCGCCCGTGAAGGCTGACTACGAGGCCTTTGCCCAACCGAAGAACTATCCCGGCCTGATCACGGGCCAAGCAATGGTAGCTGGCCTCAGGGGACTGAACATTCCCTGCTCAGGCGCGATTGAGGTGTTCCAGGCGGCCAACGTCGAGATCGTTCCCATCCTGTGGTGCATGGCGACGCCGTCGGCGCACGTGACGGCCGACGCGTTTGACCGGATCACGAAACAGATTGTCGAAGGTCTCCTGACTGCTGGCCCCCTCGACGGCATCTTTCTCGAGTTGCACGGCGCGATGGTTGCCGAAAACGCCGACGACGGCGAGGGCGAAGTGCTGGCGCGGATCAGACGCGCTGTTAGTCACGACATCCCAATTGCCGTGCCACTCGACCTCCACGGCAACGTCTCGCCCGCGATGGTGGCGGACGCCGATATTCTCGATGCCTATCGCCACTATCCACACATTGATTGCGCCGAGACGGGTAAACGCACCGCCGTTCTGCTACTCGACATGATTGCGAAACGCCGCAAGCCAGCAAAGGCCTTTCGCCAGATCAACTTCCTGATCCCGATCAACGGCGCGTGCACGCATTTCAATCCTGCTCGCGAGATCTATTTCGAGATTATGCCGGAGATTGAGAAATCGACGCCCGGACTGCTGTCACTCTCGTTCTTGCCAGGATTCCCGCTGGCAGATTTTCACGATGTGGGACCGAGCGTGGTCGCATATGCTGAGACACAGGTCGCAGCTGATTTGGCGGCCGATCGGCTGACCGCTGCAATCAACCAACGCGAAGCAGCGTTCCGGCCGGAGTTTCTGTATGCGCGTGATGCAGTTGCCAAAGCGCTCGAACTGGCGAAGGGTGCATCGAAACCTGTTGTGATTGCCGACACGCAGGACAACCCGGGTGGCGGTGGTCCGGGCGACAGCACCGGGATGCTGCGCGAACTTCTGGCCCAGAAGGCCAGAGGCGCGGTTATCGGTGCGATCATCGATCCCGATACGGCGACCCTGGCGCAAACATTAGGCGCGGGCGCCACGGCGCGATTTGCCATTGGCGGCAAACGTAATCCTGGTGACACTCCAGTTGAAGTCGACGCCCGCGTCATTGCGGTCAATCAAGGATCTTGGATCGGCTCTGGCCCAATGAAGGCTGGCATGACGGTCAATCTTGGAACGGTAGCTCTGCTTGAAACGGTCGACGAGGGTGTGCTGATCGCCATTGCCTCAAAACCTGCACAAACCGTTGACCGTTCCATTTTCGCCCATCTCGGATTGGTGCCAGAAACGCTACGGATCATCGTGCTGAAAAGCTCAGTGCATTTCCGTGCAGACTTCACGCCGTTGGCGTCGCACATCCTGGTGGCGGTCGCGCCAGGTCCTGTTGCGATTGATCTCGAGCCGTTGGCATTTACTAAATTGCGGCCCGGTGTTCGACGCATGCCCCGCGCCTGATCGCGAATAAAACGTCAACTTATGAGGCGTGGCTTCAAACGAAATTGCTGCGCCTTGGCAATTGCGTCAGTCGCACCAACGGCAAACCAAAGCGCCAGGATGAATTCAATGCCCGAGCGATGGTCCCAGCGCGTATAACCGGCGGTCGCACTGGTCAGCACGATCACATAGGCGGCGAGGCCAAACAGGAGCACCCGAATTGCTGGCATGACAGCCGCGTTCGTTGCGAACAGATAGGCTCCCCATACTGAGAACGCCAGGAACGCCGCCCATAGGACACTCCCGCCCAAGTTAAAAATGAATCCGACGGGCGAGGTCTCCCACAACAATCGGGCGACACCGAGCGGGCCCTCGCGCTCACGCATTTCTCGCCACTTATTCAGGTCGCGGTGGTTACGCTCGCCGAGGTCGAACAGGCCGAGATAGCGACCAGCCAGCATTGCAACGCCGGGATTAGCCATCAAGTTAAACGCATCCGATACGACCGTCTTGGCGAACAGCACCGGATGCTGACTGGCAAAGCCAGCAAACTCCGCCGGTGTCAACGTGCGCAGTTCGCGGTCGGCTGCTTGGTTGCGATCGAGATAGGACTTCGGCAATGCCAGACCGCCCATGGTAGCAATTCGGTCGGCCCGTAGAAACAAGTTCGATTCCAAGCCGCCAACGCTCAGGCCCAACTCGTAGCGTTTGCCGCCAACGGCAATGGCTCCCCACCAGGCAGCCGTGAACATGAAGCCAAGCGCCAGGAACGCGACTACGTTAGCGCGTCGCCCGAGACCCATCGGGCGAAAGACGAAGAGCCACAGTGCGGCGGCCAACGGCAACAAAAGATACACGTGCCGCACGAAGGCCAGTAGCCCCACCGTCAGTCCAGCCCAGAGCACATCGCGCAGGCGCGCGTCATCACCGAGTTCAAGCCGCACCAATTGATAGGCAAAGAGGATCAACAGTGGATTGCAGATCGCCTCAGAGACGATCGCATGCGGATGGAAAATGGTCGCTGGCAGCACCGCCCACGCAACCACAGCAACGCGAGCGACATCGCGTGGCACGAGCATACGCGCAAGTCGGTAAAGAACGACCAGCCCCACAGTATACCACGCGATGCTCTGCACCATCACGCCATAGGGACCAGCCAACCAGTAGGCTGGAGTGAATAGCAGCCAATCACCCGGCGAGCCGATACGAAAAATGACGGCCAACGCGTGATCGAGATCGAGTTGTGCCAGAAGTTCACTGAGCGCTCGCGACCGATCACCGGCGCGATCACCGACCAGCATGCGGGCGGCTCCGTCAGGCACGAGCAGGCCAAGCGCGGTATGACCGACGAGGAACGCGCCAAGGAGCCACTGCAAAAAAGCGTCAAACCACGGTGGGTCTGCAAGCGGCACGCGCATTATGCAGCCCCCGTGACGCGCGACCAGAACATCGACTGGAATGCTGGATCAATATGTGGCCTGAGCGCTGCTGCTTGCGGGAATGACGCGGCAAACGTTGCGGGTGACATCCGCGCATCCTTATAAGGATTGACGCGCCCGCCAATTGAGACAACCACGCGATCAAGTTCATCAAGCAGCGCGAAGAGTTTGTCGCCGGTATTGGCGAAATCCAGCGTCAGGGTCAGGCCGGGCATCGGAAACGACATCAGGCCCGGTGACGCTTTGTTGCCGAACACCTTCAATACTGTGAGGAACGAGCCGAGACCTGAACGCTGACTGCGTGCAAGCAGGTCTGCCACCACCTCGATCCCGCCCGTCATCGGAACCACGGACTGGTGCTGCAGCAATCCACGCGGCCCGTAGAGTTTGTTCCAGCCGCCGATCTTGTCGAGCGGATAAAAGAAGGGTTGATAGCTAACCGCACCCGAGCGCTCTCGGCCTAGCGTCTGCCGACGGTAGAGTGCGTTGAATGCAGTCAGTGTCGTGCGTCCAATAAGCGAGATGGGCGACGCAAAGGGCACAGCGAGTTTCGCTCTGGAAGGGGCAGCGTCGAGCGGACCCTTGCCGGTTGCGTGATTGCCTTTGATGAACAAGCCGCGTCCCAAGTCCGCGCCGCCAGCCAAACTATCGATCCAAGCGACGCTGTATTCGTGGGTTGCATCGCTGGCCCGAGCCAACTCCATGAAGCCACCGAGATTTGCGAACGGCGTCACGACCTGATCGATCCGATTTGACGTCACCGGAATGAGCTGGACGTCCGCCCACGTGATGAGACCTGTCAGCCCCAATCCACCAATCGTCGCGCGAAATAGTTCTGCATTTTCGTTCACTCGACAGACGCGGCGCGAGCCGTCGCTGCGCAGCAACTCGAACGCAATCACGTGCGTGCCGAAAGTGCCGCGCACGTGATGGTTTTTGCCGTGCACATCGTTAGCGATGGCGCCGCCGATCGTGACGAACTGCGTGCCAGGCGTGACCGGAACAAACCAGCCGGCAGGCAACGCTCGGGTGGTGAGATCGCAGATCAATACGCCAGCTTCGCATCGCATGACACCAGTCGTCGCATCGAAGGCAATGATACGATTGAAGTTGGCGGTATCGATCAGTGTGCCAGCCGTGAGGCAACTATCGCCGAAGCTGCGACCATTGCCGAACGGTAAAATGCGTTCACCGGTAAGGTTGCCTAAGCCTTCAGCGCCAACTGCAATGACGCGGGCCATCTGTGGAATGCGCGGGTAGCGTCCCCAGGACTGATAGCGCGTCATGGCCACACGGTCGCTATCAACAGCAGAACAGCGGCACTTGCAACCATCACTTGGCTGCGCCAATCGCGGATTGCGAATATGATCGGATCTTCATGCATTTCACCGCGTCGCGCCAGGAACCAGAACCGGCAGATCAGGTACAACATCACCGGGCAGAGTAACCAGATCATTTCTGGGTACCGATAAAGTTCTTTCACCGTCGGGCTGTCGATGTAAAGCGCCAGCACGAGCACAGCCATCAAGCCACTGGCGATGCCAAATTGCGAAATCGTCTCAAGATCCACCGCACGATAAGCCCGTCCCCGTTGGCGGGCATCGGCCCCTTCACCCATTTCGGCCAACTCGACGTAGCGTTTGACCAAGGCAAGTGAGAAAAACAGGAACACCGAAAATGCCAGCAACCAGAACGATCGCGGGATCGCCAAGGCCGCGGAGCCTGCGATAATCCGCAACGTGTAGAGGCCTGCGAGTACAAGCACATCAAACAGCATCGTTCGCTTGAAATAGAACGAGTAGGCGAGTGTTGTCGCAAAGTAGACGGCCAGCACACCGGCAAAGGCGCGCGGCAGGAACAGTGCGAGCAAGCCCGCGCCAAGAAGTAGAGCGGGCGCAATCAACAGGCCATGTCTTAACGGAATGGCACCGGACGCAAACGGACGCTTGCATTTGGTTGGGTGCGCGCGATCATCCCTCAGGTCAACGAGATCGTTGATCACATAGACCGCCGACGCCGTCAGGCCAAAGGCGAGGAACGCCACGCACGTTTGGGCAAATGCCGCCATCTCAAACAGCATATGCGACAGCAGCAACGGCACGAACACGAGACCGTTCTTGAGCCACTGGTGCAACCGCAGCGCCTTCAGATATGTTCTGAATGTCGGGTCGGGACCTGTGAATTCCTGAACGATTTCGCGCTCCGAACGGATGCGCGCGGCAGCGTTGGCATCGGCATTCACCAGGATTACGCCACCGGCGTGCCGCCACACCTCCATGTCAGCCATTTCATTGCCGGCATAGTCAAAGCCGCCCTCACCGTAGAGAGCGACGAGACGCTGCGCTTTCGCGCGGCTTCTGAGGTTGGTCACACCATCGCTTGCAAGCACTTCGTCGAAAAGTTCGAGGTGCGCTGCCACTGCATCGGCTTGTGCGCGGTCAGCGGCGGTTACCAGCACGAGATGCCGACCCTTCGCTTTCTCGGCCTGCAAGAAAGATAGGAATGCAGGATCATAGGGCAGGGCTGCGCCATCTAGCGTCAATCGCCGCGCGACCTCGCGCTTGAACTTTGCAAGGCCGGAGGCCAGCCAAACCGGGATCAGGAATAAGACCAGCGGGCTGCGACGGATGAGTTGCAGCAACGCCTCGATGAACGTGTCCGTGCGGACCAACGTCCCATCGAGATCGACGCAGAGCGGACGCATAGCTGCGGCCTCTGGATTAATGCGTTGCATAGGTTTGGTCGCAGCCAGCCGTTTAACGGTTTCAGTCCAGGTCTAAGTTAACCTCTGGACATGCAAACCCCAAGCCACGATCTGACCCCTGTGGCGCAACGCCACTTTGAGAGGCATGAGCCGCAACGCCAGCCAAAGGGCGTTGGCAGCTGCTTATTCGGCAGCCGCCCGAGCGGGCTTAGCAATACCGCGCTCAAACAATCGACCGAGCCCGCCAAGCGGTTCATCAATCCCGGCTTGACGCAACATGTGCCAAATCATGCCATGGTTCGATGACGTTGCCGGCTTCCCCGACGTAGCCTCGATACGAGGAATGGCATCAATCGTGCGCAGGCTGGTGCAAGACACAAACACACCGTCAACGTCTGCATTGGCAGCCAAGGCCACCGACGCGCGAACGATTTCGTCAACCGAGATCTTGCCGACCAGATTATCATCCGGCTCTTCGTAAGATGCGAAGGCCGTGACATCGAAGCCCCGCGCTTTCAGCGCCGTTACGACGCCTTCGTTCACCGCCTTTGCGTAGGGCGTCAGCACGCCGATCCGTTTACAGCCCAAA
>JANOYV010000002.1:0-6823 GCA_031429105.1 Hyphomicrobiaceae bacterium
CGTGCGCGGGTCATCAAGGCCTTCAAATGTTTCAATGAAATCGCGCATGGCACCAGCTCCACCAGGATCGAGGGTGCCAGTCCGTAGAATCGATTTGCCGCCCTACGGGCAAGCAGAATTTTCAAATGCGATTCCCCTGGGTGTGCAGCAACCTAGCGTTGACGGAGAGCAAACAGCAAAATTGTGACTTGAAAAGCCGGGAGTTTCCCTCGACACGCTTGGCCAATACCACTGCGTTCTTACCTCCCAACCGCCGTCATCCCGGCGCAGGCCGGGACCCACGGCTGCAGGCGGCGCGTACGGTGCTAGCGAAGGAACTCCACGGTGCTATTTCTAGCGTAACTCAGCAGCTAGATTTCCGGTGGCGCTCATGTGCTAACCTTCCCGGAAACTTGATTTAGTCGGAGCCGCACCGCAATGAACCGCACCCGCCCGCTCATTCTCACAGCTGTGCTCCTCACCACCTCCCCCGCCATCGCCGCTGAACCCGCCTATGTCGGCACGTGGGGCGTCTCAGCGGCTCAATGCAAAATCCCGCAAGACCGGCAGGGCGCGCCGATGATCATCCGCGCGAAGGGGTACGATCAGCACGAGGCGCATTGCAGCTTCACGTCGATCAAGAAGGTCGGCAGTAGCTGGAAAGTAAAGGCTGCCTGCTCGGTCGAAGGCGACAGCCAGAAAGACGCGTTTACGCTGCAGGTGTCGGGTAACACGCTGACACTGAAACAAGGCGGAAGCACGCGCGCCTACAAGCGCTGTGGATAGCGGCGTGCGCTCTGTTGGAGGTTTAGCGACCTGCGCATAACTCGGCGGCTTGGGCGAGCGACACCGGTTCTGCACCCAGCAAGAGCGTGGCGAACTGGTCCTCACGTGCACCCGCTTGAACAGCGAACGGCCCGACAGGCAGCAACCGGTGATCGATCACCAGCCGCGACAACAGGAGGCGGCGCGCATCGCCACGCCGCGCGTGCGTCATGCAGCCTTCCCAGGCGAGGGTGACGGCGCTTGCCACGTGGTAGAGCGTGCTCGTCGCGCGCCGTGCATCGGCTTCGCAGTCCGACCGGGCAGCAACGGTGCGGGCAAAGCCGATGGCCTGATCGACAAGGCGTTTCAATTCATCGACAAATGCTGGCGGGATCCCGCGCGCTTCGGTCAGCCGCGCATGCAGGTCGGCTGCCAGCGCGCCTTCCGCGCTGTGGCGGTGTACCGCGCGACGGATGGTGTCGAGCGCGACGATGTTGCCGGTGCCCTCCCAGATCGAACCCAGATGCGCATCGCGCACCAGGCGTGGCGTGACGAACTCCTCGACGTAGCCAATGCCGCCGCGCATTTCGAGCGCATCCCCGGCAACTTTGCGGGCATCGCGGGTGGCGCGGTATTTCAGGACCGGCGTCAGAATGCGTACCAGCATTGCCGCGTCCTGGCTGTTGTGCTGCTCGGCGCGCTCCAGCGCATCGGCAGTAACGAAGCAAAGCGACAGCGCCTGTTCGGCAGGCAACATCAGTTTCATGAGTTGGCGACGGGCGAGGGGATGTTCGATGATCAGCTTGCCGAATACGCAGCGGCCGCGCGCAACGGTCAACGCGTCATGCAGGGCGCGGCGCATCAGAGCCGTCGACTTCACACCGTTCGAGAGTCTGGACCAGTTGACCATTTCGGCCATCTGCGCGAAGCCTCGGTCGACCGGGCCAACGGCGTAGGCCACCGCCCCTTCGAGTTTGATTTCACCGGACGCCATCGAGCGCGTGCCGAGTTTGTCCTTCAAGCGCACGATGCGATAGCTGTTGGCCGTGCCGTCGTCGCGCACGCGCGGCATCAGGAACAATCCGACGCCCCGCGTGCCACTCGGCGCGCCGTCGGGCCTCGCGAGCAACATCGCGACATCAGCATCGGCGTTCGAGCAGAACCACTTGTCGCCGTAGAGCCGCCAGTGGTTGCCCTCGCGCACGGCACGGCTCGTCAGTGTACCAACGTCGGAGCCGCCCTCCTTCTCGGTCATGAACTGGGCGCCTTGCGTCAGGTGCGCCATATCAGTCGAGATTAGGCCGGGCAGATATTTCGCTGTGAGGTCTGCATCGCCGTAGCGCGCCAACAACATGGCCGCGCCATCGGTGACGTTGAGCGGGCACCCCATGCCGAACTCAGCCTGATTGAACAGATACGTGAAGGCGTGCTTGGCTGCTGCGGTATAGGGCTTCGGCCAACCGAGAATGCCGCCACGATGCGACATGGCGTGGATGCCGAACTGCCCGAAGCCAGCCGCCTCGAGTTCCCGGTAGGCCGGGTGGTACTCGATCGATTGCGCATCATCGCCGAAGCGATTGCGTTGATGCAACACGGGTGGATGCCGGTCGGCAAGCCGGGCGCAGGTATCGAGACGTGAACCGGCCAACGCACCGAGCGTGACCAGATGCGGCTCGATGTGCGTGCGCAACGCAGGCTCGACATAGAGATCGAGCATGTCCGACAACGACCGGTCAGCGGTATAGAAGTTCGAGCCGGTCGTGTCCGGTGCAATCAGTCGAGCCGCCATTGTAATCTCTATTCGAGCTTGATGTTGGCGGACTTGATCAGGTCGGCGTTGCGCTGCATGTCGGCCACTTGGTAGGCCGCGACCTCGGCTGGTGTCTGCAAGGGCGTGGCTGCGTGGATTGAGCGCATGCGCGCTTTCATTTCGTCGGTCTTCGCAATCTCGACAATCTTGGCATTGAGCTTGGCGATGATTTCCGGTGGCGTGCCAGCTGGCGCGTGGATCGAGTTCCAGATCGGCACGTCGGCGTTGGGATGTCCAAGTTCGGTCAGCGTCGGCAGGTCGGGGAATTCAGGATGACGCTCGGCATGGTTGATGTTGAGCATAATCAACTTGCCAGCCTTCACGTGCGGAATGCAGTTGATCTCGTTCATCAGCTGTACGGTGTTGGGCAACAGATCGTTCAGCGCTTCGCCGCTGCCTTTATAGGGCACGTGGAGGATGTCGAGACCGGCTTTGAACTTCAACATTTCGAGACGCAGCTGGGTCGCGGTGCCAAGGCCGGCTGATCCATAGGACAGTTTGCCGGGATTCTTTTTGGCGTAATCGATCAGTTCGGCGAATGTTTTCGGGCCAACTGCCGGATGAATGACGAAGCCGCATAACAGATCGCCGAGGCGGGCGACGGGTGCGAAACTCTTGATCGGATCGTAGGGGACTTTGCGAAGGGACGGGAGGATCGTCAGCGTGTTGTTTGGCGTAACTAGGAACGTGTAGCCATCGGGGGCGGACTTGGCGACGGCCTCGGTGCCGATCATGCCGGACGCGCCACCGCGGTTATCGACGATGAATTGCTGGCCGAACGCCTGGGTCAGTTTTTCGGCCCATGGGCGACCGATCAGGTCGGTCGAGCCGCCGGGCGCATATGGCAGGATCAGTTTCACCGGCTTGTCCGGCCAACTCGCCACTTGCGCCGATGCGCGCGTGATGGTGGCAGTCGTTACGGTAGACGCTGCGACTGACTTCAGGAATGTGCGACGATGCATTTGTTTCTCCCCGACGATTGTTCGTTTTTTTACTGCGAGATACGGCCCGGTGATGTCGGGTTATTCCTTAAAGGCAACCTCCCGCGCGCGACCGACACTTGGCAGCACGATAAACAGAAGTAGCAAACCTGTCAGCACCAGGAATGCGAGAGACAACGGGCGCTCGATGAAGACATTCGCATCACCGCGCGCCAGCAGCATGGCGCGGCGCATGTAGGTTTCCATCATGGGCCCGAGCAGGAAGCCCATGATCAAGGGGGCTGGTTCGCAACCAAGTCGCATGAGGACATAACCAAGCAGGCCGAAAACCGCGATGAAGAGGACTTCGTTAGCCGAGTTGTTCAGGCTGTAGACGCCAATGCAGCAGAAAAACAGGATGGCGATCGATAGCAACCGGTAGGGCACCAGCAGCAGGCGCACCCAGATGCCGATCAGCGGCAGGTTGAGGACGACAAGCATGAGATTGCCGATCCACATGCTGGCGATCATCCCCCAGAATAATTCGGGGCGCTGCTGCATCACCTGAGGTCCAGGCGCAATGCCGTGCATCATCATACCGCCGATCATCATCGCCATGACGGCATTGGACGGGATGCCCAAGGTCAGCATCGGAATGAAAGAGGTTTGAGCCGCCGCGTTGTTAGCGCTTTCCGGGCCAGCCACGCCTTCCACCATGCCGGTACCGAACTTCTCCGGCGTCTTCGATATCTTCTTTTCCAACGTGTATGAGGAGAACGACGCCAGCACCGCACCGCCACCGGGCAGAATGCCAAGCAACCCGCCGAGGACCGTGCCACGCAAGACCGGTGCGACAGAGCGCTTCAACTCATCACGCGAAGGCCACAAGCTTGATACTTTCGAGCTGACGAGATCGCGCCGTTCAGCATTGGTCAGATTGGCGATGATCTCGGCGATCCCGAACAGGCCCATCGTTAGTGGCACGAAGCCGATCCCGTCGAACAGTTCGCCGATCTCGAATGTGTAGCGCGCGTTGCCGGTGTTGACGTCAGTGCCGACGAGACCCAGCAGCATACCGAGAAAGATCATCCCGAGCGCCTTGATCACCGACCCATGTGCCAGCACGATCGAGGCGACGAGGCCAAGCACCATCAGTGAGAAATAGTCGGCAGGCTGGAACTGCTGGGCAAGTTTTGTCAGCGGCGGAGCGGCAACCGCAATCGCAACCGTTGCGACGGAGCCCGCAAAAAACGAGCCAAGTGCTGCAATCGCCAAGGCCGAACCAGCGCGTCCCTGGCGTGCCATCTGATAGCCATCAAGACACGTGACGACGGATGAACTCTCGCCGGGCAGGTTGACGAGGATCGCCGTTGTCGAGCCGCCGTATTGCGCGCCGTAGTAGATGCCAGCCAGCATGATCAGCGCACCGTCGGCTGGCAGCGCGTAGGTGGCGGGCAGCAGCAGTGCCATGGTCGCCACTGGGCCAATGCCGGGAAGTACCCCTATGGCGGTGCCGATCAATGCGCCAGCCAGACACCAGATGAGGTTCTGTAGCGACACCGCTACCGAAAAGCCGAGTGCGAGATTGGAGATCAGCCCACTCAGCTCCATGGCCACGCCTTCGGCAAAATCGTGACCGGCATGCCAAGACCCCAGACGAACATGCCGACCCCCAGTAACAGCATGAAGGCAGCAAAGATGGCGTACTCGCGCCACCCTGTTTCGGGCGTGCCAAGCGCTGCCAGCGTCATCGAGGAAAGCATCGCAACAACAAGGCCAAACCGATCAATTGTGAGGGCGAAGGCGATGGTCGCGAGCGTTATCATGATCAGTGGTCGCCACGCCCAATCGCCGAGGCCGGGACCATCGGTCATCAGTGATTTAACGCCGAGCAAAGCGCCGGTCGCGATCAGGCACCACGCAAGAATGCGTGGGAGTACGCCCGTGCCGGGTCGCAACGCCGTGCCAAGCGACAGGTCCGCACCAAACCAAAGGGCCGCAAGCCCGATGCTGATGAACAACAATCCGGTCGCCAGATCCTGCGTGCAGCGGATCCGCATCAGATCGGATCCCAGGAGAACGCATCCTGGCTGCGGTCCAGCGGGATCAGGTTCGGCTTCAGGGCGGGGTACGCCTGCTCGGCAATTGCCGTCGGTGTCCAACCGCCTGCCCGATGAACACTGCGCATCGGGCGGCTTTGGCTCATCAGAATGATCTCGTTCATGCGGGTCGCAAAGATCTGGCCGGTCACGCCCTTGGCAGCGTCGGAGCCCAAGAACACTGCGAGTGGCGCGTTCTTGTCCGGCGTCATCTGCTGGAGTTTGGCTACACGGGCTTTCTGGTCGGGCGTGTCGGCTGGGATCGAGTTGGTCATCCGGCTCCACGCGAACGGCGCAATGCAATTCGAGCGCACGTTGTAGCGGGCCATGTCGAGGGCGATCGACTTTGACAGCGCCGTGATGCCGAGTTTCGCTGCGGAATAATTCGCCTGGCCGAAGTTGCCGACAAGCCCCGACGTGCTGGTCATGTGGACGAAGGATCCGCTCTCCTGCTTGCGGAAGTGTTCGGCGGCAGCACGGCTCACGTAGAACGAGCCGTTCAAATGAATGTTGATGACCGAGAGCCAATCATCTGGCGTCATCTTGTGGAAGATGACATCGCGCAGAATGCCCGCATTGTTGACGACGATATCGACGCGGCCGAACGCGTCCATCGCGCTTGCGACGATTTTTTGCGCCGATGCCCACTCGCTGACACTCTCGGTGCAAATGGCGGCGCGGCCACCGCGTTGCTCAATGATCTGCTTGGTCTGCTCGGCTGGCGTGCCCGAAGTTCCCTCGCCAGTGAGGGAAGCGCCAATGTCGGCGATCAGAACGTGGGCGCCAGCTTCGGCCATCGCGGTTGCGATTTCACGACCGATGCCGCCGCCAGCACCCGTCACAATCGCAACTTTACCTTTGAGCATCTCGGATCGATGCTGATTGTCAGGCTCTGACATGGATGTTCCCTCAGGCTCTTTTTTGTTCAGCTTACACAGATTTTGCGATTGTCGCGTAGCCATTGTTGATGGCGACCACGTCGCGTTCCTTGATGCGGGCCCTGAACGATCCGTTGGCCCAGATTTCGGTGATGATGGTCTCGCCGGGGAACACAGGCGCGGTGAAACGCAGCGCCCACCCCTTCAGGCGGGTTGAATCGTAGTGGCATAAGCCTTCGAGCAGTGCATGAGTGACGACACCTGCGGTGCAAAGTCCATGCAGGATCGGACGTGGGAAGCCGGCCTTGGCTGCGATTTCAGGATCTGAATGCAGGGGATTGTCGTCGCCGTTCAGTCGGTACAACAGGGCCT
>JANOYV010000003.1:0-51906 GCA_031429105.1 Hyphomicrobiaceae bacterium
GCAGATGCCGCCCTGGCCAAATTTGTACGACGAGTAGTTCTTGCACTGTTTGATGCCGGCGCTGTTCCCGTTACAACGAGCCGGGGGACGGCATATGAATATATCGCTCTGCATCGATATGGTCATGAACGAGAAGTGATCATCGAGTCGATTATGGGCGAATGGGAAGCATCTGCGAAAGACGACGAGTACCTCTTCAGCGTTTGGTTCGCCCTGCCCAGCGAGGCTGTTGGCAATTTGAACCCATAGGGGTTCGAGTGCTGCCCGCGAGATCGCGTTGGCGCTCGGCGTGCCGCCGCTGTTGCTGTTGGGACTGCCCGACAAAAATACGTACTCGAATTATCTGGAGGCGAACCGGACGTTCTGGCGGTTTGTTAGTGGTCGCCCCGCAGTGGGACTTCCAAGCGGTCGCAGCCGACTCCGCTACCGCGGAGCCGGCCGCCTGATCCAGGCGGCCTCGTTCTGCGCCCAGACCTCGAACCACGACTGCTCTGACCCACGCCCCGGCACTCCGGAGGTGATTTTTTAGCGCGCTTTGCAATCGCGCGTTCTTAGACTGCCGACTGCTAGCTAAATTCCCCAACATCAAAGGACCGCCCTGCATGCTCGACGCAAATTCTGTGGCGCCGATGGAGCGCGCGCACGAAGTCAAATTTACCGGGGCAGCGCTCAATAAGCTCGCCCTCAGCGGCACGTTCGAGGGTTATGCAAGCCTGTTCAACCGACGTGATCTGGGCTCCGACGTCGTGTTGCCTGGCGCATTTCGCGCAAGCCTGCAGCAGCGCGCTGCATCGGGCATTCGCTTGCTGTTTCAACATGATCCGAACCAGCCGATCGGCGTTTGGGAACGAATCCATGAAGACGCACGCGGCTTATTCGTCCGTGGTCGTTTAGCGCTTGAAGTCGCCAAGGCGCGCGAAGTGCACGCGCTGATGAAGGCTGGCGCCATCGACGGGTTGTCGATTGGCTTTCGGGCCGTCAAGGGCGCGCGCGATACCCGCACCGGTATTCGTAATTTGGCCGAGATTGACCTTTGGGAAATCTCGGTCGTGACATTTCCGATGCAGCCGGATGCGCGCATCGGCTCGGTCAAGGGCCGCGCCTTCGATGGCCGCAACCCGACGATGAGAGAATTCGAACGGTGGCTCACGCAGGATGCTGGGTTCACACGGACGGAGGCTCGCGCGGTCATGCGCGAGGGTTACACCGGGCTCAGTGCCTTGCGGGACGCAAGGGGAGCCTTGGGTTGGCAGACGCGATTGATCGGCCAAATGGCCGATGCAGCCCGTCTGCTCAGGCAACCACCGACAACCAAATCCTATCACCCCCACACGAGAGGACGATCATGCTGAAAGAGCACGAGTTGGAGTTCAAGAACACGGGCGACATCAATGCGCAGATGGAGGATCTGCACCGCGCCTTCGAGCAATTCAAGGAGACCAATGACGGGCGGCTGGCCGATGTCGAACGGCGCGGTTCAGCCGATGTCGTCACGACAGATCGCTTGGCGCGCATCGAGGCAACGATGGACGCGCAACGTCGTCACATTGATGAGATCACGTTGAAGAGCGCCCGCCCGCATCTTGGCGGCACGCCTCGGTCTGGCGTCAGCCTACAGCACAAGGCGGCGTTCGAAGGCTATGTGCGTCGCGGCGAGACCCGAGATCTGCGCGGGCTCGAAGAGAAGGCGTTGTCGGTCGGCTCGAACACGGACGGCGGCTATACCGTTCCCCCTGAGATCGAAGCTGGGATCAACCGGGCGGTGCGTACACTGTCACCGATCCGGGGCATCTCCGGCGTGCGCCAGGTTTCAACCAACGTCTACAACAAACCGTTCATGACGACAGGGCCAGTGACGGGCTGGGTCGGTGAAACGGCGGCGCGTCCGGAAACGGGTAGTCCGCAGATTGCCTCGCTCGCGTTCCAGACGATGGAGCTCTATGCGATGCCATCGGCGACCCAGGCGCTTCTCGACGACAGCGCGGTCAACATCGACCAGTGGATTGCCGATGAAGTGCGTATTGCCTTCTCGGACCAGGAAGGCACTGCGTTCGTCACCGGCAACGGCGTCAACAAGCCAAAGGGCTTTCTCGACTATCCCAAGGTCGCCAACACGTCTTGGACCTGGGGCAATTCGGGCTACATCCCAACCGGCGTTGCGGCGGGGTTCCCAGCGACCACACCCACCGACAAGCTGATCGATCTGACGTTTGCGGTGAAGGCTGGCTATCGTGCGAACGGCACATTCGTCATGAACCGGGCGACGCAAGGCGCGATCCGCAAATTCAAGGACAGCAACGGCAACTACATCTGGTCACCGCCAGTGAAGGCCGGTGATGCGCCGCTGTTGTTGGGCTATGCGGTTGCCGAATGCGAGGACATGCCAACGATCGGCACCGATACGTTCTCGGTCGGCTTTGGCGATTTCGAGCGCGGTTATCTGATCGTTGATCGGGTCGGCGTGCGGGTATTGCGCGATCCATATTCGGCCAAGCCCTACGTGCTGTTCTACACAACGAAGCGGGTCGGCGGCGGTATCCAGGACTTCGACGCGATCAAGCTGCTGAAGTTTGGCATGACGTAATATCACACGGGGCTGTTCGCCACCAAGTGGCGGCGGCCCCTCCGTGAGGGCGGCGCCAGCGCCGGGCGCCCATGGCGCCAGGGCCTTTGGCCGTAGTGGACATCCCCTTCGCACTTGGCGGCCGGATACAACTAAAAGGAGTTATTTTATGTCACTCGTCATGACGGGTGCGCCGGCGCTTGAGCCGGTGGCACTCACTGAGGCAAAAGCGCATTTGCGCGTGGATACAACGACTGAAGATACGCTCATTGCGGGCTTGATCACGACGTCGCGGCTGCAGGTCGAAGCGATCCTGGCGCTGGCTTTGATTACCCAAAGCTGGACGTGGCGGTTTGATACGTGGTCGCGCAGGAACGTGACGTTTCCGATTGGGCCGGTATCGAACGTTGCATCCGTGCGCGTGCAGAACAGTGACCTCAGTTACACGACGCTCGGGGCCTCGACCTACATTGTCGATGGAGGGGCCGAGCCGCCGCGTCTTATCCCGGTCGGTGGCCTGTTTGCTAATCCAGGCGTTGCGGCCCTTGGCATCGAGATCGCCTTTACAGCGGGGTACGGCGCGACGGCAGCCGACGTGCCAGCCCCTCTAAAGCAGGCGATCCTGCTGCTCGTCGCACACTGGTTTGAGAACCGTGAGCCGGCCGTTGATGGTGCGCCGCTCGTGCGCTTTCCCGATGCTGTGATCGGCCTACTCGAACCGTACCGGGTGCGCCGCCTATGAGCACGATCTCCGTTGGCAGCCTGCGTCATGGCCTGAACTTGGAAGCGCCTTCCCGCGTAGGCGAAGATGCTGGATCTGCGACCGTCAGCTGGACGCCTGTTGCGACAGTCTGGGCAGCGTTGCGTCCTGCTTCTGGTCGCGAGGTGATCGACGCTGATGGTGTCAGCGCTCGCGTGACACACGACATCCATATCCGCTGGCGCGCCGATATAACCGCTGCGATGCGCTTTCGCGATGGTGCTCGCGTCTACCTGATCCGGGCAGTGCGCGACGTGGATGATCGCCGACGACGGCTCGTCTGTTCGGTGGAGGAGCAAGCGCCATGAAACTCGCAGTACGCATTGCGGGCATGGGTGCCGGTTTCGCCTCAGGCCTCGCGCGGCTCTCGGATGTGGCGCGGACACGATCAAGACCACAGTCAACCGTGTCAGATCCTCAGGATCTGACACCCACCGGACAGCACGTGCCATCTGCCGTTGCCGATACGATGGTCCAAAAACAGGAATGATCCGCCATGCCAAGTTCAGCCTGGGCCTTGCAGAAGGCATTTCATGGACGATTGATTGCCGATGCAGCGCTACTGGCGCTGCTAGGTGCGCCGCGAATTTATGATGACGTGCCACGCCAGCCAACGTTTCCGTACGTGGCATATGGACAAAGCACCGTGCGCGACTGGTCGACGGGCAGTGATGACGCGCACGAGCATATCATCACCGTGCACGTCTGGACGCGCGCTGGCGGTCGCAAGCCCGCGCATGAAATATCAGCTGCCGTCGAAGCGGCGCTCGATCAGCAAGCGCTGACACTCGATGGACACCGATTGGTGTCGCTGCGGCATGAGTTCACCGATGTGCGTCGCGAGCCGGACAGCGAAACGTGGCGCGGCATCGTCCGATTTCGCGCGGTGACGGAGCCATTTTAGTGACGCGCAGCGACACGCGTGCCGCGCGCCGGCCGCTGCGCGTGTCGAGTACCAAAGGCAACGCAATAAACGAAGTGAGGATCAAACATGGCTGCTCAAAAGGGTAAGGACCTGCTGCTCAAGATCGATGATGGTGGCGCAGGCTTCATCACGGTTGCGGGACTGCGTGCGCGCACGTTGTCGTTCAACGCCGAGGCCGTCGACATCACCAATCAGGATTCAGCCGGTCAGTGGCGCGAGTTGTTGGCTGGTGCTTCTGTGCGCACCGCGCGCGTGACGGGATCTGGCATTTTCAAAGATGCAGCATCGGATGCTGCCATTCGCACGGCCTTCTTCAACGGCGTGATCAAGACCTGGCAAATCGTCATCCCCGATTTCGGCATGGTGCAAGGCACCTTCCAGATTTCGTCGTTCGAATTGACCGGTCGCCACGATGGCGAAGTGGGCTTCGATCTGGCGCTCGAAAGTGCGTCTGAATTGACCTTCACAGCGATCTGAGGTGGCAATCGTGGCGAACAAACATCGTGGCGAAATCGACGCCGTTTTCGACGACACCCGTTACAAGTTGTGCCTGACGCTCGGCGCACTTGCGGAACTCGAACATGCCTTTGGTGACGCCGACATGCTGGCGCTCGCCCAAAGATTCGGCGGGGGGCGACTGAAAGCCAGCGACGCCGTCCGTATCATCGGCGCAGGCTTGCGCGGTGGTGGATTGCAGATTGCCGATGAGGCCGTGGCCAAACTTCAAATGGATGGGGGAGCCGCAGGCTTCGTCGGTGTGGTTGCACAGCTTCTGCAAGCGACGTTTGGGAGTGATGTGCAACCAACTGACAACGCACTGCGTGGCAGCGCCGACCCATCGTTTGTGACAATGACACCCACGGAGGTGGGTGCTCCTACCCCTTTCCCTGGGACGAGGTGATGGCGGCAGGCTTCGGTTTGCTCCGCCTATCGCCTCACGCATTCTGGTCGATGACGCCGCGCGAATTCGCAGCAGCCGTCGGCTGGATGCGACCTGCTGCTGTTCTGCCGACGCGACATGAGTTGGCAGATCTCATGCGGCAATACCCCGATGGGGCTCACACGACTGCATCGCATGATTAGAGGAGACCTTAATGCCAGATCCCGTCGAGACGTGGACCGTCGCAATCGACGCCGATAGCGGTCAGCTGCGGCAGGAACTCGGCAAGGCAACGAAAGCGGGGCAGCAGTTCAGCGCGACGCTTGCCGATGCGTTCGTCGGCTTAGCTGTGAAAGGGCGCAGCCTGAACGATACGATTGGCTCGCTCGCGCTCAGCTTGAGCCGCATCACACTGAATGCCGCTTTTAAGCCGTTGGAGCAGGGGCTCAGCCAGGCCTTCAGCGGGCTGTTGTCTGGCGGTGCGGCACCTGGTCTCGCCTTCGCTAACGGCGGCGTCTTCCAGGGCGGTCTGCCAGTGCCCTTCGCCAGCGGTGGCGTAATTGCTAGCCCAGTTACATTCCCGCTTGGCGGCGGCAAAACCGGTTTGGCCGGTGAGCGCGGCGCCGAGGCAATCATGCCTTTGGCGCGTGGACCCGATGGGCGGCTTGGCGTGAAGAGTGACGGCGGCGGCGGTGCGCGCCCGATCGTGTTCAACGTCACCTCGCCCGATGCCGACAGCTTCCGCCGCTCGGAGACGCAAGTCGCCGCAATGCTCGCTCGCGCCGTTGCGCACGGACAGCGCAACCTCTGACTTTGGAGACCCCCATGGCCTTTCACGAAGTGCGGTTTCCGCTTGATATCTCGAAGGGTGCGGACGGTGGTCCGGAGCGGCGAACCGACATCGTAGCGCTGGGCTCCGGTGCCGAGGAACGCAACACTCGTTGGGCCAACTCCAGGCGCGCTTGGAACGCCGGTTATGGTGCGCATACGCTTGACCAGTTGCACGCGATCATTTCTTTCTTCGAGGAGCGACGCGGTCGCCTGCACGGCTTTCGTTGGCGCGATGCGGCAGATTGGAAATCGTGCCCGCCGCAATCGGCGATAACAGCACTCGATCAGACAATCGGCACGGGTAACGGCGCAATCGCGAGTTTTCAACTGACGAAGACCTACGGAAGCCTTTACGCGCCCTGGACGCGCATCATTGCCAAGCCGGTGACAGGCACGGTGCTGATCGCGGTGGCGGGAGTTCTCAAAACCAGTGGCACGCACTTTACCGTCGATGTCACGACAGGGGGCGTCACATTCCTCACCGGGCAGATCCCAACCGTCGGCCAAGTCGTTACCGCAGGCTTCGAGTTCGATTGTCCGGTGCGGTTCGATACCGACAAGCTGGAAATCAACGTGCAGGGATTCCGGCACGGGGCGATACCGCACATTCCGATCATTGAGGTGCGCACGTGAAAATCATCTCAAACGCGCTACAGGCGCACCTCGACAGCGGCGCGACGACGCTTTGCTCATGCTGGCGATTGACGCGGCGTGACGGTGTGTCGCTCGGCTTTACCGACCATGATCGCGACGTGACATTCGATGGCACCACGTTTGAAGCCGCTGCAGGTTTCACCGCAACCGAGATCAAGGATGCAGTGGGCCTCAGCGTCGACAACCTCGACGTCGACGGCGCGTTGCAGTCCGGGCGGTTGGAAGAAGCCCAACTGTCCGGCGGCGCATTCGATGATGCCCGCGTCGAGATATTCCGGGTCAACTGGCAGGACCCGAGCCAACGTGTGCTGATGCGGTTCGGCTCGCTTGGCGAGGTCAAGCGGACGGGCCAGGCGTTCACGGCGGAAGTGCGCGGGCTCGCCCATTATCTCGGCCAACCAAAGGGGCGGTTATATCAATACGCCTGTGACGCTGATCTTGGTGATGCACGCTGTGGGGTTGCATTGGGCGGAGCTGCTTTTCGCGGCTCGGGCAGCATTGTCGGATCGGTCTCACGACGCAGCTTTTCTGTGTCCGGTTTTGGTAGTTTTGCCAGCGGCTGGTTTGCGCGCGGACTTTTGGCATTCTCGAATGGTGTCAACCAAGGGCGCGCCATCGAAGTGAAGCGTCACGATCTGACGTCTGGCATTGTGACGATCGAGTTGTGGCAGGAGTTGCCAGCGGTGCCTGCAATCGGCGATCTCGTCGTCGTTACTGCGGGCTGCGACAAGCATCTGGGCACCTGCCGCGCAAAGTTCAATAACGTTATCAACTATCGCGGCTTTCCACATATGCCGGGGAACGATTTCGTTACTTCGATTGCGCGAGGGCGCTGATATGCGATCTGCAACTCGGGAATCAATCATTACCGAAGCCCGATCCTGGATCGGCACGCCCTATCATCATCAAGCGAGTTTGAAGGGCATTGGCGCCGACTGCCTGGGTCTCGTGCGCGGCGTCTGGACCAGCATTCACGGGCTCGAGGCGGAGACCCCGCCTGGCTATAGCCGCGACTGGGCGGAAGCTGGCGGACAAGAGACGCTGCTCGATGCTGCAGGCCGGCATATGACCGCAGGTCATGTCGCCAGTGTGCAACCAGGTGACATCCTCATCTTTCGCTTTCGAGCGGGTGTCCCAGCCAAGCACGTAGGTGTTTTGGTGAGCCCCACTTCATTTGTGCACGCGATGGAAGGTGCTGCTGCCTGCGAAGTCACGCTCAGTCTTTGGTGGCGGCGGCGGATCGCCGGTGTGTTCGTGATGGCAGCTTAACTCAAGCGAGGACGTTCATGGCAACTCTGGCCCTTGCAGCGGCAGGTGCGGCGGCAGGCTCTGCCTTATTGCCTGCTGGGTTTTCCGTGCTCGGCGCAACAATCAGCGGCGCCACCATCGGCGCGCAGATTGGTGCGCTGGCTGGATCTTACGTCGATCAGGCGCTGTTTGGCGCGTCGGGCCAGTCGCGCAGTACGAGCGGTCCGCGGCTGTCGGACTTACGGGTGACGTCATCGACCGAAGGCGCGGCAATCCCCAGGATCTATGGCCGGGCCCGCGTCGGCGGCCAAGTCATCTGGGCGACCGATTTCGAGGAAGTGGTTTCAACCAGCGAAGCCGGTGGCGGTGGCAAAGGTGGTGGCAGTGGTGGTGGCGCGACCCAGACAACGTTTCGCTACTATGCCAACTTCGCAGTAGCTCTCGGCCAAGGTGTGATCTCCAGTTTAGGCCGCGTGTGGGCCGACGGCCGCGAACTCGATTTGGCGGGCGTCACGTATCGGTTGCACGAAGGCACCGAAACGCAAGTATCCGACAGCGTGATCGTGGCTCGTGAAGGCGCTGACGCTCCAGCCTATCGCGGCGTTGCGTATATTGTTTTTGAGCGCCTCGCGCTCTCAACTTTCGGCAACCGCGTGCCGCAACTGTCGTTCGAAGTGTTCCGGGGCGGCGATGACTTCTCGTCGCTGGTGCGTGGCGTGGTTCTGATCCCTGGCTCAGGCGAGTTCTTTGCATCAACCCAACCGGTCACACGAATTGGATTTGCTGGCGAACGGGTATCTGAGAATGTCCATACGCTCGCTGGCGCCACTGATGCGGTCGTGGCCGTCGATCAACTGCAAGCGCAATTGCCGAATGTTGGATCGGTGTCGCTGGTGAGTAGCTGGTTCGGCACGGATTTGCGCTGTGGTGTCTGCGAGATCAAGCCCCGCGTTGAACGCGCACAGAAAGATACGTCACCACTGATCTGGTCGGTCGCGGGGCGTTCGCGCGCCACAGCCGAAGTTGTAAGCCAGCGCGAAGGTAATGCCGCCTACGGTGGTACGCCGTCTGACCAGACGATGGTCGATCAAATGCGTGCGCTCAATGCGCGTGGGCTAAAGGTGACGTTGAACCCATTCATCCTGATGGACATCGCCGACGGCAATGCGCAGGCCAACCCTTATGATGGCAGCGCTTCGCAACCGGCCTACCCTTGGCGCGGTCGTGTGACGTGCGATCCAGCGCCGGGCCGCGTCGGCACGGTGGATAAGACAACGGCAGCAGCTGTGCAGCTGGCAAGTTTCATTGGCACAGCCCAGCCGAATGATTTTTCACTCGTAGGTGATGTGGTGGCCTATGCGGGCCCGGCCGAGTGGTCGTATCGGCGTTTCATATTGCACCATGCGTGGCTCGCCAAAGCGGCCGGAACGGTCGAGGCGTTTTTACTCGGCAGCGAACTACGCGGGCTGACGACGCTGCGATCAGCGACATCGACCTTTCCGTTTGTCGCAGCGCTCCAGCAGTTGGCCGCCGACGTGAAGAGCATTCTAGGTGCGAGCGTCAAAGTGACTTATGGCGCCGACTGGTCGGAATACTTTGGTCATCAGCCGGGCGATGGTTCAGGCGATGTGTACTTCCACCTTGATCCCCTGTGGGCCTCGGCCAGCATCGACGCAATTGGGATTGATCTGTACTGGCCGTTGGCCGACTGGCGCGATGGGGCAACCCACATCGACCGCGTGGCCGGAGTGCGCTCGATCTATGATCTCGCCTATTTGAAGAGAAATTTACAAGGTGGCGAAGGGTTCGATTGGTATTACGCCGATGAGACTGCACGCGCAGCGCAGGCCCGATCAACGATTACTGACGGCGCGGGCAAACCCTGGGTCTACCGGTTCAAGGATTTGAAATCGTGGTGGCTCAATCCGCATTACAATCGTCCGGGTGGTATTGAAAGCGGCGCGACGACCGCATGGGTCCCGCAATCGAAACCGGTCTGGTTCCTCGAAACCGGCTGCGGGGCGGTCGATAAGGCTGCCAACCAGCCCAACAGCTTCGTCGATGCGAAAAGTGCGGAATCGGCGTTGCCACGGTATTCCTCCGGCCGCCGGGACGATTTCATGCAGCGGCGCTACCTGCAGGCGATTCTCGAAGCCTATGATCCGAGCCATCCTGGTGCGGTTGCAGGGCTCAATCCGGTATCGACGATATTCGGGCAGCCGATGGTCAATGTCGCCCGCACCCATGTCTATGCCTGGGATTTGCGCCCCTATCCGGCGTACCCAAACGACACGGCCACTTGGGGTGATGGCGACAATTGGCGCCGAGGCCACTGGCTCAACGGGCGATCAGCAGCACTGACGCTCAGTGATCTCGTGAGTCAGTTGATGGCTGATTTCGACTTTGCGGCCTTCGATGCAAGTACGCTTGATGGTGTGGTGCCAGGCTATGTCGTTGATCGCATCATGGCGTTGCGCGATGCCCTGCAACCGCTTGAACTTGCCTACTTCTTCGACAGTCTCGAAAGCGGTGGCCAGATCAAATTGCGCCATCGCGGTGCCGATGCTGCTGTTGCGACCATCACTGAGGATCTTGCGGTCGAGGCAAAGGTTGGCATTGCCACCGTAACCCTGACGCGGGGACAGGAAACGGACTTACCGGCTTCAACCAAAATCGCTTACGTGTCGAGCGATGGCGACTACCGGCAGGCTGTGGCTGAGGCACGCCGATTAACCGGTGCTAGCGGCCGTGTCGCACAAGCAGATTTGCCTATCATTCTTGATCCTGATGCTGCTGGAGAACTTGTCGAGAGCTGGCTCTATGAGACCTGGGCTGCACGCGAACGAGCGTCGTTCGTCTTGGCCCCGAGCCGGTTGGCGATTGAACCCGGTGACGCACTTTGGCTCGACGTCGGCGGTCGCCTGCGGCTCGTGCGCGTTACAGACGTGTGTGATCATGGTGCCCGTTCAATCGAGGCGCGCGGGCTTGACCCGGATGTTTACGCGCGCACCTTGGCACCAGAGCGACCGGCGGCTTCGGTTGTCGTCCAGGCGACCGGCCAACCCGAGGTGCTGTTTCTTGATCTGCCACTTCTGACGGGCGATGAGCCGGTCAACGCTGGCTATATCGTGGCGGCGCAATCGCCATGGCCGGGGGCACTGGCCGTCTATCGCTCAGCTGAAGAGACGGGGTTTCAACTCAAGAGCTTTATCAATTCCAGCGCCGCCTTAGGCCAAACGCTGACGACGCTTGCGATCGGACCCGAAGGGCGGATTGATCGAGCAGCACGGTTGCAAGTGCTGCTATCGAATGGTTCGTCGGCGCAGTCGGCAACGCGATTGAAAATGCTGTCGGGAGCCAATGCGGCGGCGGTGCGCAATGCTGTTGGGGTATGGGAAGTTTTGCAGTTTGAAACGGCAACGTTGATTGCGGCCAACACCTATGAGCTTTCGAACTTGCTGCGTGGGCAGGCTGGAACCGAAGGCGCATTCGAACTGGGTCCGATTGCCGCTGGCGCGCCGTTCGTTCTTTTGGATTCAGGCCTGACCCGGATTGACCTGGCGGCTGACGATGTTGGCCTGCCCTA
Organism: Hyphomicrobiaceae bacterium; assembly: GCA_031429105.1. Taxonomy (GTDB): domain Bacteria; phylum Pseudomonadota; class Alphaproteobacteria; order Rhizobiales; family Hyphomicrobiaceae; genus JAKFWF01. The sequence goes on from JANOYV010000003.1 coordinate 11,448, forward strand.
TAACTGGCGGATCGGCCCGGCAGCAATAGATCTGGGCTCGGATAGTTATCTCAGCGGCACACACGCCTATCAGAGCATCGGCGCACGGCCCTTCAGTCCGGTGCACATTAGAGCAACGCGTAACGGCGGAGGCGATATTGTGATCACCTGGGTCAGGCGCACACGCATTGGTGGCGATACCTGGACGACAACCGAAGTGCCGCTGTCGGAACTGAACGAGGCCTACGAAGTGGACATTCAGTCTGGTGCTGCAGTGGTTCGCACCCTTTCGAGCTCGGTCCCCTCGGCGACCTATACGGCAGCACAGCAAATTGCCGACTTCGGCTCGCTACAGAGTTCGGTGTCCTTGGCGGCACATCAGATGAGCCCGAGCTTCGGCCGAGGCACAGGCCGCGCAGCTATCGTTTAGCCTTTTCCAAACAACAGGAGTGACGCCATGGCTCAAACGGCCTGGATGGATCACGCGTGGGCGGAGCTTGGTCAACGCGAAATCGCGGGCACTGATGATAACGCGCGGATCATGGCGCTTTATCGTGAGTTGGGTGACGGCGATATTGCCCATGACGAAGTCGCGTGGTGTGCGGCTTTCGTTGGGGCAACGCTGCAACGTGGCGGTGTCGCCAGTACGCAATCGTTGTTGGCGCGCTCCTACTTGGGCTGGGGTGAGCCGCTAGCGCAGGGGCGTCTGGGCGCGGTCGCGGTGTTCTCGCGCGGCGGTGACACGACGTCCGGTCACGTTGCATTCTATCTCGATGAGGATGATGCGCGTGTGTTCGTCCTGGGTGGCAATCAGGGCGATGCAGTCACCGTTACGGCGATGGCGCGGGACCGGCTTCTGGGACTCAGATGGCCGCAGCAGGCGTTCAAACAACTCACCGCACAGGCACTTGTCACGACAATTTTTGAACATGCGTTAAAGCATGTCCTCGAAATGGAGGGCGGGTGGACCGAGGATCCTTACGACCCTGGCGGACCAACGAACTTCGGCATCACGCTTGCGACCTTCGGGGCCCACCGCCGCGTACAGATCGAAGCCTCCACAATTGGCGAACTGAAACAGGCGCTGCGGCAGATAACATCAACGGAAGTCCAGCTCATATATCAGCAGCGCTATTGGACGACTGCAAAAGCTGATGTGCTGCCACCTGCCCTCGCGCTGATGCACTTCGATGCGGCGGTCAATCATGGAGTCGGAACGGCTGCTCGAATTCTACAAGAGTGCGTCGGCGTGGCGGTTGACGGCGAGATTGGTCCTCAGACGCTCGACGCGTGTGCACACACGCCGATCTATGAACTCTTGCAGCGCTATGCCGAGGCGCGCCGCGCGCGGTACCGGGCCTTGGGCCATTTCTGGCGATTCGGCCGGGGTTGGCTCGCCCGTGTCGAACGCACGCTCGAACGTGCCCAGAGCCTCGCAAGCGAACCTTCTAAGTTCCCAACCACGACAGGAGTGAGACCGATGACTGATATCAAGGCAGCTGCAGCAGCAGACAGCGCAACCCCAGGACTCACAACTGATGCCAAGTGGTGGGGGCAGTCTCTTACCGTCTGGGGCACGATCATTACTGCCGCATCGACCGTGCTGCCGGTACTGGGCCCCCTTATCGGGCTCGATATTACCGGCGAAATGATCCGGCAATTAGGCGCCCAAGGTGTGCAGGTCGTTCAGGCCCTCGGCGGCCTCGCGGGGTCGATCATGGCGGTCTACGGCCGGTTTCGCGCGACGACACGGCTCGAACGTCGGGCGGTTACGCTGCAACTTTGAAGGTGTGGCCTGATCACGGATGTAATGTTGCGTTGCAGCATTCATCCCCGGTTCAGGCTGCCATGGCTAGAACCACTCCTGCTGAGCAGGAAACCCAATTTATGAAGCCCCGCATCACCCTCATCCTAATGGTACTGTCCACCATCGCAGCGGTTTCGGCCCAGGCCGATAGCGCGTCGAAGTGCTTTGCGTCGTGGTCGGATGCGGCCCCTGTCGTGAAGCGCGAGGCTTTGGTCGCGGTCGAGCAAGTCAGTGCTCTGGCACGTCCCTCGCTGAGCGGTGCCGAGATCGTCAAAACAACACTGTGCGAAGAGCAGGGGCGGTACATTTATCGCCTCCTCGTGCGCGAGGCCAAGGGCCACCTAAAGACAGTCTCGGTTGATGCGCGGACCCCGTTCGGGCGGTAGGCGGCTGATAGGTAAGACGGAACGTTGCCGGAGCATTCGTTGGAGTGAGTGGTGGCGTTAATCTGTTGTTAATGCCGCGTTGGCGAACCTGATAAACTGGGCGATATCATTTGGAGCGCAGCTACAACTATGTCGAAAGGTAGATTCGCTCCACGTATTCTGCCGGGCAGCTTGAACATAAACATTATTGAACTGCACGGTTCAATTGGTGATGCCATCTATACTGTGAGTGCTTAAGAAGCTGTATCCGAATGCTGCTGACTGCGGCCCTATGAACGGGATGAATGCCGGGTTATAATGACCATGTGGGCTTTGGTGTCCACTTGGAAGTGACCTACGAGGTTTCCCGTGCGCGCGCTTGTCGTTGAAGACGATCCCGACCTCAATCGGCAGCTTGTTGCGGCCCTGACCGAGGCAGGCTTCGCCGTCGACAAGGCGATGGACGGCGAGGAGGCTTACTTTCTCGGGGAAACAGAACCTTACGACATCGTTGTGCTCGATATAGGCCTGCCGAAAATGGATGGGATTAGCATCCTCGAGCAGTGGCGCCGCGCCGACAAAAAGATGCCGGTGATTATCCTGACCGCGCGTGATCGCTGGAGCGACAAGGTCGCCGGCATGGATGCTGGCGCCGACGATTATCTGGCAAAGCCGTTTCATATGGAAGAGCTGCTGGCGCGCGTTCGTGCCCAGGTGCGCCGTGCGTCAGGCCACGCCAAGAGTGAAATCGAATGCGGCTTGCTTCGGCTGGATACGACGACCGCGCGCGTGGCCTATGATGGGCAGACCATCAAACTCACCAGTCACGAGTATCGACTGCTGGCGTATATGATGCATCACAATGGGCGCGTTGTGTCGCGCACCGAATTGGTCGAGCATCTCTATGAGCAGGACTTTGATCGCGACAGCAATACAATCGAAGTCTTTATCGGTCGCCTGCGCAAGAAGATCCCTGGTGACCTGATTAAAACCGTTCGCGGCCTTGGCTATCGTCTTGCGCAAGAGGACGATGCGTCCTAACTCGCTCGCATTCAGGCTTTTTGCAACGGCGCTGGGGTGGACGGTTTTGGTCCTCCCTCTAGCCGGATTTATTATATATTCGATGTACGCTCAGGAAGCGTTCCAGAGCTTCGATGATAAAATCAAAACCTTGCTGTCGGTGGTCCAAACCGACAGCATTGATCATACCAGCACTGAGCTTGGTACGCCGGGAGACGTGGGCGAGCCGCTATTTCAGCGCCTGCACTCGGGTTGGTATTGGCAGATCAAGCCACTGGACGAACCAACGGGTCCGCGGCGTGTTTCGAATTCGCTGGCGACCGCTGAACTTGAATCCCCGTTTCTCAAATGGATTGCACCCGACGCCGCTGACATCCGCTGGAGCGATGGTACAGGACCGCTCGGCCAACGCTTGCGGATCGCCGAAGCGGTCGAGCGGCTCGGCGATGAAGTGACGGGGCGACGCTATTCGATCATCGTCGCTGGCCCTATCGATTGGCCGGAAACGCGTGTGTCTGAATTCAGAACTAAGCTCACCATGGCGCTGGCGCTGGCAGGCCTCGGTCTTGTTGCCATGACGCTGTTCCAGGTGCGGTTCGGCCTGATGCCTTTGCGTGCGGTTGAGCGCGGCCTGGCACAGGTGCGGGCTGGCGCAGCGCAACGCTTGGAAGGTCATTTGCCCATTGAAATTGAGCCGTTGCAGCAGGAACTCAATGCGCTGATCCAATCGAACCAGGACATCGTTGACCGTGCCCGCACTCAGGTTGGCAATCTGGCGCATGCACTTAAAACCCCACTGGCCGTGATCACTAACGAAGCGGATGACGACAAGGGGCCATTTGCTACCAAGGTCGCCGAACAGGCCCGTGTGATGCGCGATCAGATCAATCTTTACCTCGATCGGGCGAGAATGGCGGCCCAATCTGGAACCATTGGGAAGGCAACTGAAGTCGCGCCGCTGGTCGAACCGTTGCAGCGGGCGCTTGAGCGGATCTATCGAGATAAAGGCGTGGCGATTACCGTCCATTGTCCAGACGATGCAAAATTCCAAGGCGAAAAGCAGGATCTCGAAGAGATGCTTGGCAATCTTCTGGATAATGCGTGCAAATGGTCAAAGGGGCGCGTGTATCTGTCAATAGACGCGCCGTCTGCTTCCGTACGCGCGGCCCGTCGACGCCTCCAGATCGTCGTGGAGGATGACGGACCGGGATTGACCGCAGAGCAGCGGACCCAGATCGGCAAGCGGGGTTTGCGCCTTGACGAGAGTAAGCCCGGTACGGGATTGGGACTTTCGATTGTTGGCGATCTGGCGCAAAGCTATCGGGGTAGCATGGACCTGGCGCAATCTGCGCACGGCGGGCTGGCGGTAAGGCTTGACCTTCCAGCTGTTTGATACAGCTTCCGCGCTGGCTGCATGGTGCGCCAAAGCGGCACCGCATGAAGTTCCTCAGATGTTCCGCTCTTCGCGACGAATTTTTGCCCGAATCGACCTGCACTGGCAACATCGATCCGTTCCATTTGTCGGGCTCAAGTGCCTACATAGAGGTAAGTCTATGCGCCTTTTCCAGGCTCTCGCTATTACCCTCGTCCCTTTGAGCCTTGCGGCATGTGGGCCAGAAGGCCCGACCAAAGCGGACAGTGGTATGGTGGTCGGCGCGGCTGCCGGTGGCATTCTCGGCAACGTCGTCGGCAGGGGCCGCGATGGCAAGATCCTGTCGACCGTTGCCGGAGCCTTCATCGGCGGTATCGTTGGTAGCGAGGTAGGCCGGTCGATGGACAAGCAAGACCGCATCTTGGCGCAGCAGGCCGAGCTCTCGGCACTTGAGCGCGGCCGCACTGGCGAGATGACCCCTTGGCGCAATCCGGATAATGGCCGTTACGGCGAGGTTGTGCCGCTTGAGCCATACACACGGGGCCCGCAGCATTGCCGGGATTATACCCATAAGATCTACATCGATGGTCGTCCGCAGGCGATGCGGGGTACGGCGTGCCGCAATCCGGACGGTACCTGGACCAACGTGAGTTGAGGCGGTTACGAGCCCGCGACATTCGCGACCTTGCCACCCGTCATACTTGCGCCACGCGGCGCGCGTGCCTATTCCCTTGATGCAGTATACCTTCGCCCGGAAGTATACCTGATGAGGTGCTCTCACTTTGAGGACACCCGAGGGAAACGTCGACACTCATGGTGCTGTGGCTCATTCTTATTGTTTTGACCGGCGCAGTGGTCCTGGCAGTTGCTTGGCCTTTGTTGCGTCAGCCATCCAACGACACTGATGTGGCGGCGGCTGATGCTGCGCGTATGAATGTCTACAGGGACCAACAGGCCGAAATTGATCGGGATCTCGCGCGCGATGTGATCGGCGATGAGGAAGCGGCAGCCGCTCGATTGGAGTTGTCGCGGCGGCTGCTTGCACAAACTGCGGAAGTGAACCGTGTTCCGCTACCGGCGCAGCCCCACATGGCGCGCGTTACTCGCGTTGGAATTATTGCCACAATCCCCGCAATTGCCGTTGCCCTCTACGTCACGCATGGCGTTCCTGGGCTGCCGGGGCAGCCTCGTGAGCCGCAGGCAGCGGTCGCCTTAACGAAGGCCTCCGCGGGCGTGCCGGATGTCAACCAGTTGATTGCTCAGGTCGAGGCGCGGCTGCGCAGCACCCCTGAAGATGGTCGAGGCTGGGACGTCATTGCACCTGTCTACCTGCGTGATCAGCGCTTCACGGACGCCCGCATGGCTTATGCCCGGGCCATTCGGTTGCTAGGGGAAACGCCGCAACGGTTGCTGGGGCTTGCGGAAAGTTCAGTTCGTGCAGCCGACGGTCGGGTGACTGACGAGGCGCGTGCGGTCTATGAGAAAATCATGATCGTCGAGCCTGAACGCATTGAGCCCCGCTTCTGGCTGGCCGTCGCACGCGAGCAGCGTGGTGAGTTAATGGCAGCAGCAGATGACTATCGCGCACTCTTGAAGCTGGCCCCCATTGATGCGCCTTGGCGCAGTGCGGTCATCGAGCGGCTTGCCACGCTTGCTCCGGAGACACCTTCCAACCCTAGTCGCACGCAGCCGACGCGCGGACCGTCGGCGGATGAGGCCGCAGCGGCTTCTTCCATGACGCAAGAGGCGCGCCAACAGATGATCGGCGGCATGGTCGAAGGGCTCCACTCCCGCCTCAAGGCCAATGGTCAAGATGCAGCAGGGTGGCAACGGCTGTTACGGTCCTATGCGGTGCTGGGTGACGTTGCAAAAGCGAATGCCGCGCTCATCGAAGCTCGCCGCGCGTTGGCCAATGACAAGTCCGGACTGTCTGCAGTCGACGCGCTGGCGCGTGAAATAGGGCTTGGTTCATGACCCGCAAACAAAAACGTGGAACGGTCATTGCGGCGGGTGTTGGGTTGCTCAGCCTAGCAGCAATTCTAGTGCTTTTTGCGTTAAAAGATACCGTGACTTATTTTCACACGCCCAGTGACATAGCCGACAAAAAAGTGGCTCCTGGTTCGCGTTTTCGCTTGGGCGGGTTGGTCGCTGTTGCATCGATCAAGCGGGGAGCAGGCACGCAGGTGGAATTTGCGGTCACCGACACAATGAAGTCGGTGCCTGTTGTGTTCAACGGGATCCTACCTGATCTATTCCGCGAGGGCCAAGGCGTTGTGACCGAAGGACGGTTGAATGCAGGTGGTCAATTCATCGCCGACACCGTGTTAGCGAAGCACGATGAGACCTACATGCCGCCTGACGTCGCAAAGGCGCTGAAAGAAAAGGGTGTGAAACTTGGCGACAAGGCGTCCCATCCAAGCGATGCACCGTCCGCCGCGCCCAAGACCGGAGGCTGAGCCAGCACCATGATCGCAGAACTCGGACATTACGCACTGGTGCTCGCGCTTGCCGTCGCACTTGTGCAAACGGTCGTGCCACTGTGGGGCGCGCGGACATCAAACGTTGCGATGATGAACGTGGCGACGCCAGCCGCGTTGTGCCAATTGGCTCTTGTGATGCTGTCGTTTGTCTCGTTGATGTGGCTTTACGTGACGTCGGATTTCTCGGTGGCAAACGTCGCCACCAACTCGCACACGACTAAGCCGCTGCTCTACAAGATTTCCGGTGTTTGGGGGAACCACGAAGGCTCGATGGTGCTGTGGGTGTTGATGCTGGCAGCGTTCGGTGCAGCGGTAGCGGTATTTGGCACAAACCTGCCGATGACTTTGCGCGCAACGGTCTTGAGCGTACAGGCTTCAATTGCTCTCGCCTTTTGCCTGTTTATCGTCGTGACGTCCAACCCATTTCTGCGAATCGATCCGGCAGCCATCGAAGGGCAGGGCTTGAACCCGGTGCTGCAAGATCCAGCTTTGGCATTCCATCCACCGTTTCTCTACGCCGGCTACGTCGGTTTCTCGATTGCATTCTCGTTTGCCGTTGCAGCCTTGATCGAGGGGCGACAGGACGCGGCGTGGGCGCGTTGGGTTAGGCCGTGGACGCTGGCCGCATGGATGTCACTGACACTTGGCATCGCAATGGGATCGTGGTGGGCCTATTATGAGCTAGGTTGGGGCGGCTGGTGGTTCTGGGACCCGGTCGAAAACGCGTCTTTCATGCCGTGGTTGGCAGGTACTGCGCTGTTGCATTCAGCCGTGGTGATGGAGCGGCGCGAGGCATTGAAAGTCTGGACGATCCTGCTCGCAATCCTCACTTTCTCATTATCGCTGATGGGGACGTTCCTGGTGCGTTCGGGGGTGCTGTCTTCGGTGCACGCGTTTGCAGTTGATCCGACACGCGGCGTTTTCATTCTGGCCTTGATGATGTTCTTCACCGGTGGGGCATTGACGCTGTTCGCACTCAGGGTCGGCGCGTTGAAACAGGGCGGGCTATTCTCGCCAATTAGTCGGGAGGGTGGGCTCGTACTGAACAACATCCTGCTAACGACGAGCTGTGGGACGGTGTTCGTTGGGACGCTGTATCCACTCGCTCTGGAAGCCGTAACGGGGACTAAGATCTCAGTCGGGCCACCGTACTTCAATCTGACGTTTGGTGCGCTGATGGTGCCCTTATTGATTGCCCTGCCGTTCGGGCCGTTGATGGCCTGGAAACGCGGCGACCTTTACGCGGCCATGCAGCGCTTAATGTTGATGTTGGTTGTGACGCTTAGCGTTTTGATCGGCTGCATTGCCTTCATGTGGGGTGGGCCGGTCATGGCCCCGGCGGCACTTGCGCTGGGTGTCTGGGTTGTGATGGGGGCTTTCGCAGAAATCATAACGCGGGTCAGGCTGGGCCAAGTGCCGAGGCAGGAATCCTGGGAGCGCTTCAAGGGGCTGCCGCGCTCAAATTTAGGCACTGCGGCGGCGCACCTGGGCGTCGGCATGATGGTGCTGGGTATCGTTGGAACCACTGCTTGGCAGTCCGAAAAAGTTCTGGTGATGAAGCCCGGATCAAGCGTTGAAATTGCTGGTTTTACACTCAGGTTCCGGGGCACTGGACCAGGGCGTGGATCGAACTATCGGGAAGATGTTGGCGTTTTCGATGTGACGAGCGGGTCGAAGCCTATTACGACACTTAGTCCGGCAAAGCGCATTTACGACCAACCGCCGGTGCCGACGACCGAGGCTGGGATCTATAACGCCTGGAGCGGCGACCTCTACGTGGTGCTCGGCGACGCGCAGACTGACGGTGGATATGTAGTGCGGCTGTATTTCAATCCGCTGGTGCGATTGATCTGGCTCGGGGCGATCGTGATGGTACTTGGTGGTATGCTGTCGTTGAGCGACCGTCGGTTGCGGATTGGTGCGTCGCGCCGGGTGCGCCCGTCTCCCAACATCGTGCCAGCGGAGTAATTTCAATGCGCCGCCCGATGGCCTGTTTAGCCGCGATGCTCATGTCGGCTTTACCGCTCTCCGCGGTTGAGCCGGACGAAATTCTCAACGATCAGCGGCTTGAAGCACGTGCCCGCGCGCTCTCAACCGAACTTCGTTGTCTTGTCTGTCAAAATCAGTCGATTGACGACAGTAACGCACCACTAGCGCGAGACTTGCGCCTGATCGTGCGAGAGCGCCTTAAGGCTGGCGACAGCGATGAGGGCGTGCGGAAATTCGTCGTTGCCCGCTATGGCACGTTTGTATTGCTAAGCCCGCCGGTTGAGCGATCAACGCTTTTGCTCTGGGCAACGCCGGTTTTATTGCTGGCGTTTGCTGGCTGGATGCTTGGCCGCAGGTCGCGGGGAGCAGTATTGCCTGAAGTGCCGCCGATGCCGCTTTCAAAGGACGAGGTCGCGCGGTTGGAGCGGCTTACCAAGTCTTGACGCTTTGGCGAGCGGGCGAACTCAACGATTTGATCAGCGAACGCCTGAGCGTTGACGGCTGTATTGGCAATCGATTCCGGCTTTGTTCGAAACATTACGGTGCCGTCCTGCACCAAAATTCGAGACTGTACATACGTTCCCACATTTATGCCGATGACCACCGGTCCGCTTGGTGTATCCAATAGTAACGGCGAGCCGGACGATGCACCGGCTGTATCGCAGCGATGTAGCAAAAGCCGTTCAGGCGATCGGAAATCCTGTTCGATTTGAGCTCGATCAATTTTTTCGAAAGTCGGCGCCATCAAGCAGGGTCCGGCGTGCATAAGTTTCCACGGCAGCCGATCACGATGGAACGCAGCATGGAATATTTGACCGGCTGCAGCCTGGATCATGATTTCGGTCGATGGCATGGGGCGAACTGGCAGCACCGCGCCTTTGCAAGCGGGACGATCCAAGCGCACTAAGGCCCAATCCTGAACGGCATCAATCGGCGGCTTAACGCTTAATCGCGTATTGCCCGCACGAACATTCTGTGCAGCTGTGCCATTGCGGGAACCGGCTACGCGAGCAAACGCTTCAGGCCGGGCCAAAGGCGGTCCAAATCGAAAATCATTGGCATCGAGGGGCGCTTCGCCAGCTGTTTTGAACAGGCAATGGCCAGCCGTCGCAATGACGTCATCGGCCACGCAAAATGCTGAGCAAACCGTCTTCGATTTTATGTTGAATAACAACGCAATGGAGCGTGTCAGCGACTTGTGACGGGTCGGCAAAGCGCCACGCTCATCTGAACCGAAGACTGCCGCATTGGATGGCCATACGCCTATTGGCCCAGCAATCATCGCTGCTACCACTAGGCTTGCTCGAACTTTTGGCCCGATACGCATAACGCAATACTCAGGTGGGCTGGCGCACATTGGATCAGGCCAGAATTACAAAACGTTAATTCTTCCGCAAGGCTGTCGTAAGGCAAGGTCCAGTAAACGGTAAATCGACGTTGATGCCCGAGAGCCTCAGCGCCCCTGTCAGCCGCCACTCCAAGAAAGGTCGCCGGATGTCGTCCACGAGCCTGTTCACTACCAAAGCAACTTTCGCGCCACGCCGGGCCAGATCATCGACCCGTTCGCTAGGTATTGTCGCTGGCGTTAGCATGCTGGCACTTTCGGCTGTCGCACCGCTTATCCCAGCCTTGGCCCAGTTAAAGGCGCCGGATAGCGTCATCACGCCGATGGGGCGCGCGCCGTTGAGTTTTGCCGACATCGTGGAGCGAGTTAAGCCGTCGGTCGTCAGCATTTCGGTTACTGGCGGTGGTGCTAAGCTTGCGCGAAATCAGCCAAATACGCCACCGGGCAAGCGCCCACCTGCTGGCCCCGGCCGTGGTGGTCCGCAGGATATGATTCCGGATGGTCCCGAAGGTGATGCGCTACGTAAGTTCTTTGATCAGTTGCCGCGCGAATTCGGTGGTGGCGGTAGTGGTCCCCAGACGCCACGACCGACCCAATCACAGGGCTCCGGCTTTGTGATTTCTGAAGACGGCTTCGTCGTGACCAACAATCACGTGATTGATGGTGCGGCCAAGATCACCGTTGCTTTCGACGAGAATAATAAGCATGAGGCAACGCTGATCGGGACCGACCAGCGTACCGACTTGGCGCTGCTCAAGATTAAGACCACCGGGAAGTCATTTCCGTTCGTGAAGTTTGCCAAGAACCAGGGCCGCGTTGGTGACTGGGTATTGGCCGTCGGTAATCCATTCGGGCTCGGTGGAACGGTGACGGCTGGCATCGTGTCGGCGCTTGGTCGCGATATTGGTTCCGGCCCCTACGACTTCCTGCAGATTGACGCTGCGGTCAATCGCGGCAACTCGGGCGGGCCGACCTTCAATCTCGACGGTGAAGTCGTTGGTGTGAATACCGCAATCTATAGCCCTGGGTCAAACGGTGGCAACGTGGGTATTGCATTTGCAGTACCAGCCAAAATTGCGACTGAGGTGGTCGAGCAACTTAAGAACTCGGGCTCGGTCAGTCGCGGCTGGCTCGGCGTCAAGATCCAGGACGTCGATGAGGATATCGCTGCAAGCCTTGGTGTGAAGGATGCCAAGGGCGCGCTGATCAATGAAGTGACGACACCTGGACCAGCAGCATCTTCAGGCTTGAAGACGCAGGATCTGATTCAGTCGGTCAACGGTGCCGCCATTGGGAATAGTCGCGAACTGGCGCGCAAAATCGCCGAGTTTGCCCCTGACACCAATGTTGACGTGAAGTTACTGCGCGCTGGAAAGGAGGAGACCATCAAGGTCAAACTTGGAAGGTTTCCCGGGTCTACAGAAGTCACAGCAAAGGTCGAGCCGACGAAGCCAACAGCGGCGGAGTTTGGATCTTTAGGCCTCAGCTTCAATGCGAAGGGTGCGACCAAGGATGGTGTCCCGATCTCAGATGTCGATGCTGAGTCAGATGCGTCGACCAAGGGACTGAAGTCGGGCGACGTGGTGATCGAGGTTAATAGTCAGACGGTGGCAACGACGGCTGACATCGAGGCTGCCGTTAAGAAAGCCCAGGACGGAGGCCGCCCGAGCGTTTTGATTACGGTGAAATCGGGTGATCAGCGTCGGGTTGTCTCGGTCAAAATGGTGACCAAGAAGGGCTAACGTCTGATCGACCGAGGTTGGTCGACTTTAAGGGGTGCGCCGAGTTTCCCAACAGCGGGATAACGGTGCACCCCTTCGTTGTTAGTGCTAAGTAGAAGATCAAGATCGGTCAACGGGTCCAGGGCCATGCGTGTGCTAATCATTGAAGATGATGTCGAGGCAGCGCTCTTCCTGCAAAAGGCATTGAAGGAAAGCGGTCATTCGGCTGATGTCGCACATGACGGTGATGATGGTTTGGTGATCGCTCGTGATTGCTGCCACGACGTTTTGATCGTTGATCGAATGTTGCCAAAGCAGGATGGTTTGAGCCTTGTCAAAACACTGCGGGCGGAAGGTGTTCGCACACCCGTACTGTTCCTATCGGCGCTGGGTGCCGTCGATGACCGGGTGAAGGGCTTGAAAGCTGGTGGTGACGATTACCTGACAAAGCCCTACGCATTTACTGAACTTTTGGCGCGTATCGAATCCCTGGTGCGACGCACGGAACCGGTGGAGACGCAAACTCGTTATCAGGTGGGCGATCTCATACTGGATCGTTTAGCGCATCGCGTAACCCGGGCTGGGGGCGCGGTGGTGCTACAGCCGCGTGAGTATCGATTACTCGAATATATGATGCGTAACGCGGGCCAAGTAGTGACCCGCACGATGCTTCTGGAAAATGTCTGGGATTACCACTTCGATCCGCAGACGAATGTGATCGATGTGCACGTCTCGCGCCTCAGAGGAAAAATCGATAAGGGCTTTGATCGACCATTGCTGCACACCGTGCGCGGCGCTGGATACATGTTGCGTGATGGCGCTGTCTGATCAAGCAACAGCCATGAGTGCGTCGTCCGTGCCTGAGGCGCGGTCGGGCGGCTTGGCGCGGCTGTTGGGCACCACGGCATTTCGCATTACGGCGCTCGTGGTTGCAGCATTCGTTTTGACGGCCGCGATCGTGGTTGGCGCGTTGTTTTGGCAGACCAATAGCCTGCTCACTGCCCAAGTGCTGCGCTCGGTCTCAATTGAACGGCAATCGCTGATTGATGTTGCTCAAGCCGGTGGCACATTAGCATTGGTCGAGACTGTAGCGGGGCGATCAGGTGCGCCGAACGCCGGTGGAGCGTTATTGCTGCTGCTTGATGCGGCGGGCACTAAGCTCAGTGGAAATCTGTTGGTTTGGCCAAGTGAAATCGGCATTCGAGGGCAAGGGGGCACTTTCACCTACGCTGCCACCCGACCGGCAGTTGGAATCCCCGCGTTGTTGCCAGATGGAAGCCTATTGCTTGTCGCACGCGATTTGACCGATCAAAGTGCGCTGATTGATCGGATTCGGCGATTGTTTTTGGTGGGTTTCGGCTTGTTGAGTCTAACCGGTCTTGTCGGCGGGCTCATTGCTAGCCGCCTCATGCTCACCCGAATCACGCAAATTACAGACACGGGCGCGACCATTATGGCCGGCGATTTATCGCGGCGCATTCCGCTTTCTGGGTCCGATGACGAATTCGATCATCTGGCAGTCAACCTCAACGCGATGCTGGAGCGGATCGAGCAACTGGTGGCAGCGATGCGCGAAGTATCCGACAACATTGCTCATGATTTGAAGACGCCGCTCTCACGGCTGCGGTCGCGGGCTGAGGCTGCGAGGCGCGATCCGGCAGGCGCAGCTGCCCATGCTGATGGACTGGCGCGTGTAATCGACGATGCCGACGCCATTATCCAGACGTTCAACGCGTTGCTTTTGATCGCGCGGCTCGAAGCCGGTGCAGTCGACAACAGTGCCGAGATCTTTGATCTAAACCAGCTGCTGGGTGACGTTGCGGATCTCTACGAGCCAGTGGCTGATGAGGCCGGACAGCATCTGACACTGATGCCGAGCGGGCCAGTGTTCATCAGTGCCAACAAACAATTGATTGGGCAGGCAATCGCCAACCTCATTGACAATGCGATCAAATATGGGATGCCGCCTGCAAGTCGAGAGGGTGAAATCACCGTTGGGCTGAACGTATCCACCAGTGCTATTCGCATCGTTGTCGGCGACAGGGGGCTTGGCATTCCAGTTGCGGATCGCACACGCGTTGCCCGCCGTTTTGTTCGTCTCGATCGAAGCCGTACGAAGCCTGGCACTGGGTTGGGACTGAGCCTCGTTGCCGCTGTCGCGCGACTTCATGCAGGCACGATGCAACTTGAGGACAACGCGCCGGGGCTGCGCGTTGTACTCGTCCTGCCGTCGTCCTTGAAGCGAACGCGGGAGGGGGAGTGATGATTGAATTCAGCGGTGCGCCGCTGTGGCAGCGGATTGTCACTCATCCCAAAGTCGGAGATGGCCTTGCCAAAGCCCAGTTTCAACTGAGCGACCTGCGGACAGCACTGCCAGATGCGGCGGTGTTCGATGCACCGATGGTCGAGGCGGTACTGGTCGGGATTTTCGAAGGCTCGCCCTATCTCGGGGGATTGTTGGCGCGCGACCCGCAGCGACTCCACACAATTCTGTCGGCTGCGCCTGAAGTGCTCTTTGAGGACTGGCGCGCCGATCTGCTGAACGCCTCAGCACAGACGACGACGGTCTCAGAGCTTATGACGCTGCTCCGCAGGTTCAAGACGAATGTTGCGTTGTTGACTGCGCTGGCTGACCTCGGTGGTGTGTGGCCGGTGATGACAGTGACGAACGTGCTCACTCGAACCGCAGACGCAGCATTGGCCGCCGCTGTTCGTTTCCTGTTTGCACAGGCCGTTACTCGCGGAGATTGGCTGCCTGAAGCCGGTGACCCGGCACCGGAGGCGACCTCAGGTTACATCGTTTTGGGGATGGGCAAATACGGGGCTTTCGAACTCAACTATTCAAGCGATATCGATCTGATCGTATTTTATGACCTTGCCCGGACAAGGTTGAAACCTGGTCTTGAAGCACCACTATTTTTCATACGAATGACGCGAGATCTCGTGCGGTTCATGCAGGAGCGCACGGGGGATGGTTACGTCTTTCGAACCGACTTGCGCCTTCGCCCTGATCCAGGCGCGACGCAGGTGGCGCTCTCGACCACGGCAGCGATGCACTACTACGAAAGCTTTGGGCAAAACTGGGAACGCGCCGCCATGATCAAGGCGCGCCCGGTTGCTGGCGATATCGAGGCGGGTGCGGCCCTATTGAAAGATCTTTCCCCCTACATTTGGCGCAAGTACCTCGATTATGCGGCAATCGCGGATATTCATGCGATGAAACGGCAAATTCATGCATTCCGTGGTTTCGACCAAATTGCGGTGGCGGGTCACAACATCAAAGTGGGTCGTGGCGGCATTCGCGAAATCGAGTTTTTTGCCCAAACGCAACAACTGATAGCTGGCGGTCGTCAGACCGATGTGCGGATCAAATCAACGCTCGATGCACTCGATCGACTAACCGTGCGCAACTGGATTAGGCCCCAAGTGCGTGACGAGCTGATTGATGCCTATCACTTCCTGCGCAGTCTTGAGCATCGTTTGCAAATGGTCAATGACGAGCAAACGCACGAATTGCCGTCAGATGACATCGCGCTGGCAAGCCTCGCACGTTTTGCCGGTTTCGATAATACGGCTGGCCTTTCCGACGCTTTGATCAGACGTCTGGCAACAGTCCAGGGTCACTACGCGGCACTGTTTGAGGCAAGCCCCAAGCTGACGACTGGTGATATCAATATGGTATTTGCAGGCGAGGCGGATGATCCAGCCACTGTCGCGGCGCTTGGCAAAATGGGATACTCGCAGCCGGCCCAGGTGATCGCCATTGTACGCGGCTGGCATCATGGCAGATATCGAGCGATCTCATCGTCCGCCGCACGCGAGCGACTTACCGTGGTACAGCCATTGCTGGTTGAGGCGTTGTCTCAGACCGCCAATCCAGACGCGGCTTTTGCGAGTTTTGATCGCTTCCTGGCGGAACTACCCGCCGGCGTACAGTTGTTCGGGTTATTGCGTGCCAATCCGAAGCTGATGCATCTGGTCGCCCAGATCATGGGGTCTGCACCGCGACTGGCCGGCATTTTGAGCAAGCGTCGTCGGCTGCTCGATGCCGTGCTTGATCCAAAAGTGATCGGGGCACTCCCAACGCGTGAGGAAATCCATGCACTTGTCGAAGCCGAGTTAGCTGCGGCTGTGGACCTTCAGGATCAGCTTGATCGTGCGCGGGTGCTGGGTGCAGAGCAATCTTTCATCATCGGCGTGCGCGTATTGTCAGGCAGCATCCGGGCGGCGCAAGCGGGGGCTGCCTACTCGATGTTGGCCGAGGAATTGATCAGCGGCCTGCAGGCAGCGGTAGAGGCTGATTTTGAAGCAGTCCACGGCCATGTCGATGGGGGGGGCGCTGCCATCGTTGCGATGGGTAAGCTCGGCGGCGCCGAAATGACCGCGGCTTCCGACCTCGATTTGATTGTCGTGTACGACCATGCGCCAACCGCAATCCAGTCTGATGGGCCAAAGCCACTACCGGTCAGTCAGTACTACGCCCGCCTCACGCAGCGAATGATCTCGGCATTGGCTGCGCCGACATCGGAAGGTCGCCTCTATGACGTGGACATGCGGCTGCGCCCGTCCGGTCAGAAGGGTCCGGTCGCGACCCAGCTCTCGAGTTTTATCGAGTATCAAAACCGTGACGCGTGGACCTGGGAGCATATGGCGCTAACGAGGGCACGTCTGCTGACTGGCAAGCCGTCTATTCGTGGTCGAGTTGAAGCGGCGATTGCGGCAACACTCCGAAAGCCGCGTGATCGCAAAACCATCACCGCAGATGTTCGAGAAATGCGCCACCTGATCGAGGCTGAGAAGGGCACGACGGATATCTGGGATCTGAAGCAGGTTCACGGAGGCCTCGTAGATCTAGAGTTTATTGCGCAGTATATGCAACTTTTGCTCGGTGCAGCGCATCCCGAAATCCTGGCGACGTGTACTGCTGACGTCTTCGCGCAGGCTGAGGCAGCAGGCCTGCTGTCCGCGAGTGCGGCAGATATTCTACGACCGGCGGCACGGTTGGTAGCAGATCTTACTCAAATCCTGAGGTTGTGTTTCGAGGGCGTGTTCGCCCCCGAAACCGCTCCAGAGGGGTTGAAACAACTGCTGGCCCGGGTCGCCGATATGCCCGATTTCAATAGCCTAGAGGCACATCTACGACAGACGTTGGCAGAGGTCGCCACACAATTTGACCGCCTCGTCGTGTAATTGCGACGGAAACATGATCGTGCGACCGTTTTAACTTACGAGTACGGCGACACAAGTGTGCAACTGGCGCGTGTTCGTAGCATGAAGTCAGGTTCGACGGTGACAGCCAGAGGGCAAGCGTGGCGCCAAAGCTAAATGAGCAACCGACCAGTCAAGGGGAGAGCAATGCTGGGCGCGACGTGAATGATGCTGCGCTTGCGCAACTAATTATTGCTGGCGACGAAATTGCCTTCCGCTGCCTCGTTGATCGGCATCTGGGCTCGGTTCTGGGTGTCGCCAAGCGCATGCTCCGAGACGATGCCGAAGCACAGGACGTCGCACAAGAAGTGATGCTGCGACTTTGGCGGCAGGCGGCGACGATCGAAATAGGCCCTACCGGCGTTGGTGCATGGTTGCGGCGCGTCTCGTCGAACTTGAGCATTGATCGAATTCGCGCTGGGCGGCGGACGGATGTTACGGATGAGGTGCCGGAACAGATCGACGCAGCCAGCCAGCTAACAGGACTTGAGGCCTCTGAACTGGGCAGCCGAGTCGATCTGGCGCTGAAGTTACTACCTGAACGGCAAAGGCTGGCCCTGACTCTGTTTCATTACGAAGGTCTTAGCCAAATCGAGGTCGGTCGCGAACTGGGGGTATCCGATGAGGCCGTCGAAAGTTTGCTGGCGCGGGCCCGGCGTGCGTTGAAATTACAATTACAAGCCGAGTGGCGCCAATTGCTTGAAGATTAGAAAACAAGGTTGCACGTCGATGTCGAAGAACAAGAGTGAGACAGAAATGCCGGGGTCGATTGCTGCTTTCATGCAGTTGGTTGACGCCTATGGCAGCAGCCGGCAACGTTGGCCAAGGGATCGGCTCGCTGCTGCCGAAGTGCTGTTGTGCTCATCCGCCGCTGATGGTCTGGCCGCGCGCCGGTATCTCGCTGAGGCGGCAGCGCTTGATCGTGTTCTCGAGGCCGCCCCTGTTGTTGATCGCATTCAGACTCGCCTGCTAGCCGAGCGCATTGCGATGATGGCGGGTTCGACTTCGCAGCCGGTGAATGTGGTTGCATTTAATGCGGCGAGACAGCGCTTGGCAAAACCGCTATCCAGCTCACTGTCGGCAGGTCGCGATCAAACGAGGCCACACCAAGTTCGCTTTGGTCGGACCGGTTGGGCTGCAAGTGCAGTGCTGGCCGCATCATTGTTTTTGGGATTATCCGTCGCGCCGAACGTGTCTACCTTGCCAGGGCTGCATGAGTTCGCCGACGCGGTTGGATTTGGCAATTTAGCTGATCAACTGGCACTGGCCTCGAATGAGGACGGTGCGTTGAGCGACGAGGATAGCCTATGAGCGGCTCGAACACACCGGCGACGTCGGTTGGCCCAGTCCCCGTGCGAAATGCACGACGCTGGATGTGGATTGCGTTGATTGCTTCGCTTGCCATTAATTTATTTATCGTTGGCGTCGTGGCGCGATCTGTTTGGCCATTCCGCTATGCCGTTGCCGGCGGCGGCGGGGGTGGTCTCGCTGGCAACCTCGCGGCTTATATTGGGGCGTTGCCTGAACCCCGTCGTAAGGAGCTACGGGCCGCAATGGGGCAAGTTCGTCCGCAACAACTCCTGCGCCCATTGCGCGTAGAATTGCGCGTTGCTCGTCAGGAAGCGGCTGCAGCATTCAGGGCTGAGCCCTTTAACCGAGACGTTTTTCTAGCGGTGGAAGCGCGGGTCCAGGCGGCCGAGGCGCGGCTTAGGGATTCGATCATCAAGCTTTCCGCAGATATGGCGAGCCGACTGACGGCCGATGAGCGCGCAGGCTTTCTGAAGTGGCGCGACGTGCGTCGCGGCGGCGGCGCAGGCCATCAAACCGACCGGGAACTCGACAAGGATGTTACGCCGAAGAAATCTGTTGAGTGATAAGCACACCGCTTCGGCACGACGTTTTGCTCAAGGCTGCGGCGCTCATCGAATAGATCTGCCTGGGATGCAGCTTCAAGCGAGAGTGAAACGCTCCATTGGCCGGAGGTGGCCATTGCTTCAACGAGGGGAATTCCCTGCAGACCAAAGAGTGTCCGGGAGACGGCTATCGGCATGTCTTCGATGTTTGGCCAAGCGCTAGTTAGCGCGCGACACCCCGTGGTCGCGGGGCGCAAGCTCTGCCCATTCAACACTGAGATTGAGGTGTTGATCCGGCCGTGACTGATGATCGCTTGCACGCTGACGGGTGCACTCGCGCCAGCCCGGGCGATGGCCGCGCCAAGCAGATTGATCAGACCCTGTTGGATGGCGTGGGCATCGCCCCTAACCATCATGTCATCGGGCAACTGAAGTGCGAGGGTACAGCCGTTGCCGGTGTGCAGGTTGGTGGCGTCGGCCCAAGCTGCCAGGACGAGGTCCTTCAATCGTGAGGAGACATGTTCCGATGGATGAGGACGAGTCAGTAATGCAGCCATGGCAAGTGTTGTTTCTGTCGCCCTCAGCAGCTCGCGCCCACACGTCTGCATATGAGCCGCATAAGCGCGATATCTCTCGTCACCGAGGGGGCCGAAGGTTTCAGCGTTCATGAGGTCGGCAAAACCAAGCATGGCATTCAATGGCGTCCGCAAGTCGTGATTGAGCCTGGACATAAGCCCCTCGTGGGCTTCAGTGCCAAGAGCATTGACGGTGGCAGGGGGCGGGGAAATTTGAGTGCGCCGGGGTGGCAGTGCACGATGAACTTGCGCACTGCGCACTAACGCGTTCGGCTGTGCAAATTGAAGCAGGGCGAACAACAATCCGGCGCACATGGCGACGACTGTCGGCGTGATGGTGAGGAGTGATAGTTCGACCGTTGCCTGATCGCCGATGCGGCCGATCGACGTACCGGAGCGTTCAAACTCAAGCGCTATCAGGTAGACGGCTGCGACTGCCACCAAACAGAAGCGCACCGGTTTCTCCTGAAACGCGGTCCAATGACGTTTGGCCAAAGCTTCCCCGCGTGCGGCGGACGTGGTCCACGTCATCCTCATCTCCTGCCCGAATTTTGAAGTGCGCGTTGCCCAGCGACCGGCAAAACTCAGCCGAATCGCTGATAACACTTCAACGCAATTCGATTCGGGTGTCGAGAGAGTTTAAATCCCGCATTCAAGAATTTGGCAGAACGGTGATCATTTGTGTACGTAGGAAAATATTTAATGACTTAGCCGTCAAGCATCCGAGTTACGATCTCGTGGACGTCGCGCGACAGGGTTTTCGACTTAGCAATTCGGGTGAGCGCGCGGCGCGCAAGTTTGCGTCGCCCAGCCTCTAGGCTTCGCCAACTGCGAAACGAGGTCAGAATTCGCGATGCAACTTGGGGATTGAAGCCGTCAATCTCCAAGACCTTGTCAGCGATGAATTCGTAACCAAGTCCATCGGGACGATTAAAGTTCACGGGGTTCGCCGCAAACACGCCTAGTAGACCCCGCAGTTTGTTGGGGTTTTTGGGTTGGAATAGCGGATGCTGGGTTAGGCGCTTTACGGTCGTCAGGCACGTCGGCAGTGACGAGGAAGCCTGGAATCCGAACCAGTTGTCGATAACAAGGTGATCTCCCTTCCATTTGTCGTGGAAGGCATCGAAGGCCTTTGTGCGCTCAGGTCCTCGTACATTGGACAAAATGGCCAAGGCATCAATTTCATCCGTGGCATTGCGCGCAGAGGAAAAATGTTTGGCCGACCGCGCAATATCCTCCGCCGTCCCCCGCGCAGTGAGCAGACCTAGAGCCGTATTGCGTAAAGCGCGGCGACCGGCACTCTTGGCATCCGGCGCGTAGGCCCCCTTGATTTCCAAACGTTGGTAGGTTTCGACCAGTTGTTCGCCGAGCGCCGTTCCGACCTGCCGACGTAATCCACGGCATGCAAGATGAATAGCGGCTGGGTCAATGTCACGGGCGATAGCCCGGGCGACCTCTGCTTCGCCCGGCAGCGTCAACATCTGGGATTTAAGGGCCGGGTCGATCGATTTGTCGTCGAGCGTTCGCGCTAGAGCTGCAATCAACTTTTGTGGTCGAACAGGGCGAGTCCCGGATTTGATCGCTGTGACAGCTGTGATCAATACGCGCAGAGCGTAGTCTTGCCCAGCTTGCCAGCGATTGTAGAGATCTGGATCCCGCGCCATCAAAAACGCCAAGTCATCGTCGGATTGGTTAATGGTCAGATTGACCGGCGCTGTGAAGCCACGCAGCAGCGATAGCACCGGTCGCGATGCAAGGTTGGTAAAACGCCATGTTTGCGCGCGTGTCGTCAGGTGGAGCAGGCCATCGGTGAGTGTCTCGCCCGTATCCAGCGTTAATGGCAGATCCTGTCCTTTGGGATCGAGTAGCCCCAAGGAAACAGGGATATGGAACGGCTTCTTTTTGATATCAGTCGAGCCGCCACGCATGGTTTGCTCAAGACTAAGCGTCGCGCATTTTTGACCTGCGTCATAGGTCAGGTTGGCGACTAATTCTGGGGTGCCGGCATGAGTGTACCAGTGTTTGAACTGGGTGAGATCAAAGTCGTTGGCATCGCTCAGGCTCTCGAGAAAATCTTCAACCGTTGCTGCATGCCCATCGTGGCGCTTGAAATAGAGTTTCAGCCCGCGCGCAAAGCCTTCCACGCCTAGGATGGTCTGTAGCATACGACACAGCTCGGCCCCTTTTTCGTAGACCGTGGCCGTATAGAAATTATTGATCTCGATATAGCTTTCAGGGCGGACCGGGTGCGCCAATGGCCCCGCATCCTCAGGGAATTGGCGTGCCTTCAATTGGCGCACATCCTGGATCCGTTGCGAGGTTCGGCTACGCTCGTCGGACGAGAACTCCTGATCGCGAAAAACAGTCAGGCCTTCCTTCAGGCACAGTTGGAACCAATCGCGGCAGGTGATGCGGTTACCGGTCCAGTTATGAAAGTATTCGTGCGCAATCACCGCTTCGATGGCCTCATAGGCAGCGTCTGTTGCCGTGTCCGGGCTCGCCAGAACAAGTCTATCATTGAAGATATTGAGGCCCTTGTTCTCCATCGCACCCATATTGAAGTCAGACACAGCGACGATGTTGAACACGTCGAGATCGTACTCGAGGTCAAACCGTCGTTCGTCCCACGCCATCGACCGCTTCAAGCTGTCCATCGCCCATGCGCAGCGATGTTCCTTGCCTGGCTCGACGTAGATCGTCAGATCCACTAAGCGGCCAGACATTGTTCGAAACGTCGATGCAACCGACTTCAAGTTGCCGCCAACCAGGGCAAACAGGTAGCAGGGCTTGGGGTGGGGATCTTTCCATATCGCATAATGGCGTTTGCCTCGGTCAAGCGTGCCCCGTTCCGTTGGATTGCCATTGCCGAGTAATACCGATGCCTCGTCAATGCTGGCCTCGATTCGCGTCGTGTAGCGCGACAGCACATCGGGTCGATCCAGGAAATAGGTGATCCGGCGAAACCCCTGCGCTTCGCATTGCGTACAATAAATCTCTCGCGAACGATAAAGCCCTTGAAGTGCCTTGTTCTCTTCCGGATTGATCACCGTCGTGATGTCGAGGGTAAACGCCTTGTCCGGTGCGTTTAAAATAATGAGCGACGTTTCCGTCACCGTGTAGTCGCTATTGCCTAGAGTCCGACCATCCAACTTGATCTGTTCTAAATGCAACCCTTCGCCATCGAGGTGCAGAGTGCGTGCATCGGCGGATCGAGGGTCGGCGACTACTGGGTTGCGGCGTACTTTAAGTCTTGATCGCACACGGGTGGCGGTTGGATGGAGTGATACGTCAAGATTGACCGTGTCGATCAGGAATGCCGAAGGCCGGTAGTCCTTCAGAAGTATTGCCAGCGGCGTCTCGGTTCTCATGAGTGTCAATGTCCAATCGTGTGCGCGCTGCTGCCAGCATCTGGCGTACCGAGTTCGAACGCAAGGTCGCTGGGCCCGTTTCTAGGCGAGAAACTCTGCCCGGACGCTGGTATCATGGGCGCCAAGTGCTGGTATCGCGCCAAATGTGCGCGGCGATCCTTCTTGTTGGGCTGCGGGAGCCGGTAGCCGCACTTCGCCCGCCGGTGTTGTAAGAATTATCTGGCGTAAATTGGGGTGAGCCAACACGGCGGCAAGATCACTCACACAGCCGTAGGCAACGTCTGCTGAATTCAAAAGTGCGATCATGTCCTCGGCGGAGTGTGCCGCGAAGCAAGCGGTCACAACGGCATCAGTCTCCGTACGATTGGTGACGCGGGCGACGGCTGTCGCAAAACGAACATCGTGGCCGAGGCTAGGCTGCTTCAGAACATCCCTGGCAAACCCAATCCATTCCCGATCATTTTGAATGCTGATGAGGATGGGCACGTGATCGCGTGTTGCAAAAACGCTGTAGGGGGCGAGCGATGGATGCGCGAGGCCGATCCGTTTCGGCGGTTTGCCGACGGATGCGTGTAAAAGCGGTACGGCCATCAACTCGGTCACCGTGTCAAACATCGAGACACGGATGTCGGCCCCTTCGCCAGTGCGTCCCCGACCGATCAGTGCTTCGAGAATGGCTTCGTAGGCGGTCATACCAGTTGTAATGTCGACGATCGACACGCCGACACGGCTCGGCTCGTCCGGTCCGCCCGTGATCGCGGCCAGGCCAGCTTCGGTTTGGATCAAAAGGTCATAGGCCTTTCGCGTCGCGTTGGGGCCGGTTTCGCCATAGCCCGAAATCGAGCAAATAATCAGTTTGGGATATCGGGCGCGTAGTGAGTCAAAGGGATAACCAAGTCGCCCTATTGCGCCTGGCTTCAGATTCTGGATGAACACGTCGGCGCGGCCCAATAGTGCATCGAACAGCGCTAGATCAGCTGCCGTTGTGAGATCAACGCGCACGCTTTCCTTGCCGCGGTTGAGCCACACAAAATACGAGCTCTGTCCTAAGGCTATAGTATCGTAGCCGCGTGCAAAATCGCCCTCGGGGCGCTCGAGTTTGATAACGCGTGCACCTGCATCGGCCAGTCTGCGGCTCGCCATCGGCGCTGCCACCGCCTGTTCGAGAGACACCACCAGGATGCCGTCAAGTGGCTTGGATGACGTTGTCATGGATGATTAAACTTCGTTGCTGACGGCGATTAGCTTGTCGAGGGTGCGTCGCGCCGCGCCGCTTTCGATGGAGTGAGTTGCAAGCGCGACACCATCCGTCAGGCTTGCAGCCTTGCCACCGACGATCAGGGCTGCCGCCGCGTTCAAGAGAACGATATCGCGAAACGGGCACAAGGTGCCAGCCAGTACGTCGCGGATTGCCTCGGCGTTGGTTTGCGCGTCGCCGCCCTTGAGATCGGACAACTTGGCTGGTTGTAGACCTGCATCGGCCGGGGTTACTTCGAAGACGGTTATTTTGCCGTCTTTTAACTCTGCCACGTCGGTCGCGCCCGTGGTTGTCAATTCATCAAGGCCATCGTGGCCGTGCACAACCCAAACATGCTCGGCGCCCAGGCTCTTTAACACCTGCGCTACCGGCTCAACCCACTGCCAGGAGAAAACGCCAACGATTTGGCGGGTCACTCCGGCTGGGTTCGAGATCGGCCCCAGCAAGTTGAAGATCGTGCGGATGCCAAGTTCACCTCGGATCGGCGCCCAGTGTTTCATGGCTGGGTGGTGCATGGGCGCCCACATGAAGCCGACGCCGGCCAGCGCTATCGAGCGTTCGATCACCGCTGGCGTCACATCGAGCTTGACGCCGAGGGCCGCCAACACGTCTGAGGCACCTGAAATAGACGACACCGAGCGGTTGCCGTGCTTCGCGATCGGCAGACCAGCGCCTGCCGCCACGAGAGAGGCACAGGTTGACACGTTATACGTGCCGTGACTGTCACCCCCGGTCCCGACAATGTCGACAGCACCCGCAGGCGCGTTCACACGTGTCATCTTTGAGCGCATGAACGATGCGGCACCGGCGATTTCGTCGACCGTTTCGCCGCGCACCCGCATCGCCATCAAAAACGCGCCCATTTGCGCATGCGTCGCGTGTCCGGCCGTCATGATTTCAAGCGCACTGGTGATTTCGGCACGTTCCAATGTCGCGCCGGAGGCGACCTTCTGGATAAGTTGTCTCAACTCGGTCGTTGGCATTGGCGGGTCTCGTGCTTCAGGCAGCTTTTAGCGCATTGCGGCGCTTCGGTGAAAGTCCGGCAAGTTTCAGGAAGTTCGCCAACAGATCATGACCATGCTCAGAGGCAATGCTTTCAGGATGGAACTGTACCCCGTGCACCGGGTGGGTCTTGTGCTGCAAGCCCATGATGATGCCATCGCTCGTCTCGGCGGTAACTTCGAGATCCGCTGGAAGGCTCGCGCGCTCGACGATCAACGAGTGATAGCGTGTGACGTCAAGCTTTCCCGGCAATCCAGCGAATAGGCCTCGATTGTCGTGACGAATGGTCGACAACTTGCCGTGCATCGGCAGCTTCGCACGCAGCACCCGGCCACCATAGACTTGCCCAATCGACTGATGACCAAGGCACACGCCGAGTAGCGGGATCGATGCGCCAGCGGCCCGGATCAGATCCAGGCAGATGCCGGCCTCGTTCGGCGTGCACGGCCCAGGTGATAACACAATCGCCTTGGGTTTTAGCTTCAAGGCTTGGTCGACTGTGATCTGGTCGTTGCGATGAACCTCGCAAACCCCGCCGAGCTCACCCAAATAGTGGACAAGATTATACGTAAAACTATCGTAGTTATCGATCAGCAGGATCATGGTCAGTGTCCTCATAGGGTATTAGCGGCGTAGCGGGGACGGGCTATCAACGTCAAGGGCTGGGCTATGTGTCAGGCGTCTGGCAGCTGCTTCGGCGCCATGAAGTGGCGCAATGTGCCGCTGCCGGGCACTAAGCCTGTCCATTTGTCGATTTCGAAATCGATCACTACGACGGCTGCCGTCGGAAACTTCATGGCAAGGTTGCGCCGGGCTCGCAGCGGTCCAGCACCGATTAGAATGAATGCCGCGTCGTGCAGTCCCGGATCGTGACCGACAATCAAGATGTGATTGGCAGCATGCGGGCAGTCTCGAACCACCTCGATCATGTCTTCGGCTTCGGCGAGATAGAAATCATCACGAAACTCGGTAGGGACTGTCGTGAACTTGAGAAATGACGCGATAATCGAAAGTGTCTGGCGCGTCCGAACAGCGGTCGACGATATGATGAGATCCGGTTGCAAGCCGACCGATGCCATCCAGGCCGCCATACGAGGAGCGTCCCGCAGACCGCGAGGCGCTAACGGGCGGGCTTTGTCCAGCAGTGGGCCGTCAACCTGCTCGGGAGATGGCCAGTCTGACTTGGCATGGCGCATGAACGTCAAGGTTCGCATGGTAGGATCCCGCAGAAATCGTCTGGTGCGTCCATCGTTTTGATCAAACAAAATCAGCTTCTGGTGTTGTCAGCATTGCTCTTGAGGCCGGTGATCGCTACCCTTGATGATGAGTACAGCGCGTTGCGCTGTTCGGCGTGGTTCATTGCCCGCCGGCCGATATCGTGCGTGCCAATATAGCGCGAACCATCAGGAGTGCCTGCCATGATCGATCTATACACTTGGTCGACGCCCAATGGGCGTAAAGTCTCGATTATGTTGGAGGAAATCGGACTGCCTTATCGGGCACATCCGATCGACATCAATAAAAACGAGCAGTTCGGATCTGCGTTCCTGAAGATTAGCCCGAATAATCGGATTCCGGCAATTTTGGACAATGAAACCGGTCAATCGGTCTTCGAGTCCGGTGCGATCTTGATGTATTTGGCGCAAAAAACCGGCAAGTTTTGGGCTCAAACAGGGGATGCGCATTGGCGCACGACTGAGTGGCTGATGTGGCAGATGGCAGGTTTTGGGCCGATGCTCGGCCAGGTCCATCATTTCGTAAAATATAACAAGGGTAAGGCGCCTTATGCCGAAGAGCGTTATCTGGCGGAGGCAAAGCGGCTCTACGGTGTACTTGATCGTCGCCTGGGGGAAGCTGCGTTTGTCGCTGGCGACTACTCGATCGCCGATATTGCGATCTGGCCGTGGGCTGCCCGGTTCGAGTGGCAGTCGATCGATCTGAAGGATTTTCCGAACGTATTGCGTTGGTATCGCGAGATTGCCGCGCGCCCGGCCGTGCAGAAGGGCTATCATATACCCATCAAGCAGCCCGATATTCCTATGCCGTGACGGCAGAAATAGCCTCCGGCTCAGCATCAATCATCAGAAATGTCATAGAACGAGGAGCCGATCCCATGGCTGCCAAACCGAATTTTTCCGGCGTCATCGCCCCCGTGCTCACCCCATTCGGCGAAGATGGTTCGCCTGACCCTGATCGCTTTATCGATCATGCTGAATGGCTCTTGCAGAATGGGTGTACGGGCCTCGCACCCTTTGGCACCACGAGTGAAGCAAATTCGCTGGGCCTCGATGAGCGCATGGAACTACTTGAGGATTTGGTCGATGCCGGTATCGATCCATCGAAAATGATGCCGGGTACAGGTGCGTGTTCGATCACCGATGCCGCAATCCTGACCCAACATGCGGTTGATGTCGGTTGTGGCGGCGTTTTGATGCTGCCGCCATTCTACTATAAGAACCCCAGCGAAGAGGGTCTTTTCCGCTATTATGCCGATGTGATCGATGAGGTCGGCGATGATCGGCTAAAGGTCTATTTGTATCACATCCCGCAGATCTCCCAGGTTGGCATTCCCCTGACGCTGATCTCCCGTTTGCGGAAAGAGTTTCCGCAAACGATTGTTGGTTTGAAGGACAGCTCGGGCGACTGGAATAACATGAAAGCCATCCTCGAGACCTTCCCTGGTTTTGAGCTATTCCCCGGCGCCGAATTGTATCTGTTGGATGGACTGCGTGCGGGTGCCGTTGGCACGATCTCGGCAACCGCAAACATCAGTTCGGCCGCCATGCGAAAGTTGTTTGACAATTGGCAGGGTCCAGATGCCGATCGGATGCAGGCCGATATTTCAGCCCTTCGCAAAACGTTCCAGAACTACCCAGCTATTCCGCTGTTAAAGGCAATTATTGCGCACTACCGAAACGATGAAGGTTGGGCTGAAGTGCGCCCGCCATTCACTGCCATGCCGCCAGCCGATGCGAAGGCTGCGATCCAGAGCTTGGCCGACTTGCACGGTTTCAAACTGGATTTTGGCGAAGCAGCGTGACGGAACTTACGATTTGCGCCGGGCGTCGATGGAGTAAATCTCCTTCGGCGGCACGGCCAGGTCGATCATCATGCGTAGGGCCACGCCGAGAACCAGCAGAGCCAGGAAAACCCGGAGCTGCTCGGCTTGCATTTTCTGACCGAGGCGAACGCCATACTGCGCGCCGATCACGCCCCCAATCATGAGGGGGAGGCCCAGCAGGAGGTCGACCGAGTTGTTTTGCCAGGACTGCATGATCGTCGTGTAGGCGGTTACAAACATAATTTGGCACACACTCGTGCCGATGACGATACGAGTGGGCATGCGCAGCAGGTAAATCAGCGCCGGCACCAACAAGAAGCCGCCACCGACGCCCATGATTGCCGTCAGCCAGCCCACCGCTATTCCGATTGCCACGGGCGGGATCGAGCTGATGTAGAGCTTCGATGCAGGAAAGCGCGTTTTGAAAGGCAGTCCTTGGATCCAGTTGTGGTGTCCGGTGCGGCTTGCGGACGGCTGTCCCTTATTGGCGCGCTTCCGGCGGAGAGTTTCAATACTCTCGATCAACATCAATGTGCCGATGGTCCCGAGCAGGACGACGTAGACGAAGGAAATAAACAGCTCAAGCTGCCCGATGGCCTTAAGCCAGCGCTGCATGAAGACGCCGAGGGTCGCACCGATCATGCCGCCGCCGAGCAGGATCGCGACCATCTTGAAGTCGATCGCTTGGCGCATCCAATTGCTGACGGTTCCAGATACGGATGACGCTGCAACTTGGGCCGCCCCTGTGCCGACCGCAATCGGCGCTGGCACGCCGAGAAAAATCAGCATCGGCGTTACGATGAAGCCACCACCAATGCCGAACAGACCCGACAACACGCCTACCGCAAGCCCCATGGCGAGCAGCAGTACGACGTTGATCGGCATTTCAGCGATGGGTAGGTAAATTTGCATGGCTGCATGCACTTAAGCCGTGGACCACGTGATCGGCTAGTGTTTTGGTGTAACATTATCGAAGATCGCGCTTAGAACGTGGGAGATCTCAGCATGCTGGACAATCCGCCGCTACTCGTCGTCAAGAAGAAATGGCAGCGGCCGTCAGCAGAAAAGCTGAAACCTCTGATCGGTGCGCAGACCGGTCATGTTGTGGATGCCATGGATGGGCGCGGTGGATTGGATGCGGCGATCAAACCGATCGATCCAAACCGCGCACAGTTCGTGGGGGTCGCTATTACTGCCGAAACCGGCCCTTCAGACAACATGGCTATCTTGGCGGCAGTAGCACTTGGCAGACCTGGTGATTGTCTGATCGCTGCCGCAGATGCGTTCGTGGGTACGGCCGTCATTGGCGACAATGTCTGCTGGCTTGCCCGTAACGCTGGCTTCTCGGGCCTTGTGATCGATGGGATGGCGCGTGATCTGGAGGGTATGCTTGGCATTGGAATGCCGACTTTCGCGCGCGGGATCACACCTAATTCCTGCGTCAAAACTGGGCCCGGTCGGGTTGGTTTCCCAGTCGTTGCCGGCGGTGTGTCGATAACGCCGGGCGACGTTATTGTGGGGGATCGCGATGGCGTTGTGGTGATCCCGCTCGCCCTCCTCGATCAGGTGCTGAACCGCCTTGAACTGATCCGGGCCGCTGAAATCAAAGTACAGGCGACAATTGCCACCGGCATCACCCAACTCGACAGTATGAAGGTCCTCTTGGCTTCGAGCGACGTGCAGTACGTGGATTGAACGTGATTGCAACGTCGATTCCAGGCGCCCGCCTTGAATTTGACTAGCAACTGGCGCAGTGGGGCCTGTCGGTTGGCTTTCGTCTTCACTACGCCTTTGCGCAACGGGCATGAAACGTCTATAGCCGGGATCGGACCGGAGCATTTATCCATGAGCCTCAAGACCGAGACCGATATGAAGGCACACGACGAGCACGATAGTGGCTGGCGCGAGACAGCCAAAATTGTCATTCAGGCGTTGGCGCTTGCGATATTGGTACGCATTTTCTTCTATCAACCGTTCAATATTCCGTCCGGATCGATGAAAGAGACGTTGCTGGTGGGCGACTACTTGTTCGTCTCAAAGCTGTCTTACGGCTATAGCCGTCATTCGATTCCATTTGGCGGCACGATCCTTAGTTCGCCAATGTTTGATGGTCGAATCTTCGCCAGCCAGCCCAAGCGTGGCGATGTCGTCGTATTCAAATGGCCCAAGGATAATTCGACGGACTACATCAAGCGTCTTGTTGGTATGCCCGGCGATGAGATCCAGATGCTCAAAGGCGAACTCTATATCAACGGCACAGTCGTCCCAAAACGCAGGGTGGGCTCGTTCTCGACTTACGAGAATGGCAATCAAATCGATCCAATCCCCGTTTACGAAGAAACACTGCCGGAGGGTCTAAAGTATCGCGTCCTTGACGCTGACGACAATCAGGGTGGGTCAGACAACACCGGTATCTTCAAGGTGCCGATCGGCCATTACTTTATGATGGGCGATAACCGCGACAACTCTTCTGACAGTCGGTTCAGCTTGGTGAAGAACGGCGTCGGATTTGTCCCATTTGAGAACCTTGTGGGGCGAGCTGAAATCATATTCTTCTCCGGCGCGTTCGATGAACCGAAGGCGTTCCGCATCACAGCACCGTGGACTTGGCCATTCGACGTGCGGTGGTCGAGATTTTTCAGTCTTGTTCGCTAGCATCATGGGGCTTTCACGCGCGCGCAAAGCAACGCCGCTGGAAAAAGCGATTGGCTACAGTTTCAAGGATCGCGGGCTGCTGACCCACGCTCTGACGCACTCTAGTGCACGAACAGTTGCTCAGCCGCGCTCAGACAATGAGCGGCTTGAGTTTCTTGGTGACCGGGTGTTGGGACTGGCGGTTGCAGAACTCGTTTGCGAAGTGTTCCCGGATGCGTCGGAAGGTGATCTGGCGCGTCGGTTCAATCGGCTCGTGCGCGGCGGAACCTGCGCTCTTGTTGCAATCCAAGCCGGTCTTGGCGCCGAACTCGTTTTGAGCGAGAGTGAAGCCGTGCACGGTGGACGCAGCAAGGAAACGATCCTGGCTGATGCCATGGAAGCGGTTCTAGGGGCCGTGTTCGCCGAGGCAGGATTTGATACAGCGCGTGGCATTGTGCGGCGTCTATGGGAGCCACTTCTCAAGGCTTTGCCCGATGTGTCGGCTGATCCAAAGTCAGCACTGCAAGAATGGGCACAGGGGCAGGGCTTGCCATTGCCGGAATATATTGAGTTCGCGCGTAAGGGGCCAGATCATGCGCCGAAGTTTGTGACTGAGGTGAAGGTCGCAGGTTTTGATCCGGCACGCGGAGATGGTCGCTCCAAGCGGATCGCCGAGCAGGCGGCAGCGACTGCGTTTTTGATGCGTCAGAAAGTATGGGCGGCACCTCCAAATGACTGACATCGTCCAGACGCCAGCCCCCACCGCAGAAACGCGATGTGGCTTCATTGCGGTGATCGGGGCGCCGAATGCCGGCAAGTCAACGCTGGTGAACCAGATCGTTGGGGCGAAGGTTTCAATTGTCAGTCACAAAGTTCAAACAACGCGGATGCCGATCCGCGGAATTGCGATTGTCGATAGAAGCCAACTCGTATTTATCGATACGCCGGGTATCTTCGAGCCCAAGCGCCGTCTGGACCGGGCGATGGTCAAAGCCGCATGGAGTGGCGCTGGCGACGGCGATGTCGTGGCGCTGGTCGTGGACGCAGCGCGCGGCATCGATGACGACGTCGACCGCATCCTGACCCAGCTCGGCAAATCCATGTCGAAAAAAGTTCTGGTCTTCAACAAGATCGACCGGCTGGAAGGCCGGGAGAAGTTGCTTCGACTGACCGCCGAAATTAGCAAGCGTCAATCCTTCGATAAGACGTTCATGATTGCGGCACTCAACGGTGACGGCGTCAAGGATTTCACGGCATACCTTGCGAATTCGATGCCGGTCGGTCCCTGGCACTATCCGGAAGACGACATCACA
Source organism: Hyphomicrobiaceae bacterium (assembly GCA_031429105.1). GTDB lineage: Bacteria > Pseudomonadota > Alphaproteobacteria > Rhizobiales > Hyphomicrobiaceae > JAKFWF01. Next base: position 43,798 of record JANOYV010000003.1, read on the forward strand.
GATCTACCGATGCGGATGTTGGCTGCCGAGATAACGCGTGAGCAGATTTTTCATCGCCTCCACGACGAATTGCCCTATGCGATCACGGTTGAAACTCAATCCTGGAAAAAGCTGCGGACCGGCGGCGTGCGTATCGAACAGACGATTTTCGTCGAGCGCGAAAGCCAGCGTAAGATTGTGCTCGGTAAGGGCGGGGCGACTGTTAAGGCGATTTCGATGGAGGCGCGCAAGCAACTTGCAGCCATCGTCGAGCACAAGGTCGATCTGTTCGTCTTCGTTAAGGTACGTGACAACTGGGGCAACGATCCCGAGCGGTATCGTGAAATGGGGTTGGATTTCCCAAAGGAATGAGGTGGGAGCCTTGAACCGCACTTTCATTTATTTGGTTGTTGCGATCAGCACGGGGCTCAGCACCGCGACACAGGCTGCAGTCCGCGTCTGTCGCCCATCGGTATCGAGCGGACCACAAACCGGGACGACGCTTGCCGACGGGCAAAAGCGTGCAATTGCTGCATGGTCACAGGCAGCAGGGTTGGTCGGTGTGCCAACTGCCGCTTGGCGCCTGGCAACGACAAAGATGCTCAACTGCCAGCCTTTTACGGAGCGCCAGATTGTCTGTGTGGCTACGGCCAATCCCTGTGCGATCGAGCAAGTGCCGGGAAAACCGTCGATTAGAGCGACACCTCCTGGCGTCCCGTTGCCGCGCGTTATCCCTGTGCCATCGTCACCCGCCGCTAAACCGCTCAACATCTAGCGCCTGACCGCTGTATAGTGATCGGCATGGAGTGGACGGATGAAGGCATAATTCTATCGGTTAGGCCGCACGGAGAGACGGCGGTCGTGGTCGAGCTATTCACCCGCAATCATGGACGGCACAGCGCGTTGGTTCACGGTGGTCGCTCGCGGCGGCTACGACCTGCGCTACAAATCGGCAATCATGTTGATGCAACCTGGAAGGCGCGACTAGCCGATCAACTAGGCCATGCAACGATTGAGCTGCGACGTGGCTATGCTTCGGCCGCCATGTCCGAACCGTTGGCACTCGCCGGATTGAGTTCGATCGCGGCACTGAGCCGGATGTTGCCTGAGCGAGATCCACACCCCAACCTCTACGAAATTACCTTGTTCGTCTTGGGGTTCCTCGACGATGCAACGGTCTGGCCAGCACTATATGTGCGCTGGGAACTCGCCTTGTTGGCTGAGTTGGGATTTGGCCTCGACCTTGCGACGTGTGCTGCCACGGGGGTAAAATTCGACCTGACTTACGTGTCGCCAAAATCCGGGCGAGCGGTATCGACCACGGCAGCCGAGCCGTTCAAGCACAAGCTTCTGGTGTTGCCATCGTTTCTCACAGTGGAGCGACCGGCGGAAGTCACGACCGATGCCATTCTGAAAGGATTGGTATTGACGGCGCATTTTCTGGAAACGCGCGTATTCCATGCGCGCGAACTCGCGTTACCAGACGTGCGGATGCGACTGCCGGGGCTGTTGCGTCGTCACATTGAAAGCCACAGTCCTACGGGATGAGCGAAGCCTTGGCCGGGTTCACCTTCGACGATACATCAATGATCACGCCACCGCTCGTCGAGCCGCGCAGAGTGAACAGATCTCCATCGCGTGCTTGATACGTGCCGGTTAGACTGCGTCCGATCAGCGGTGGGCCGGCGCGCACAAAGGTTATGGGGTCAGGCTGACAGGCAACATGGGTTATGACGTTCAGAGGTTTGATTTCATGGCGCTTGCCGGCAAAGGTATAGACGACGTCGTCGGTCAGGCCATTTTGCACCTTGAACTCGAACTTGAGTGCTTGCGGGCGGCCAAACAGCTGAACCGAGAGATATTTCTCCGCTCCACGCGCCTTGGCAACACCAACGCCGATCTCGACCACATGGGGGGCCACCAGATTTTTGCGATGACCGGGTGAATTTTTCCAACCCTCGACGGCATCGCGCGCGAGTTGCCGCGTTTCAAACCCTCGACTATCCAGATTGAGCGAAAGGTTTTCAGAAATTTGGCAATAGGCGTAGCCGGCGCTTTGCGCGCGGTCGGAATGCTGCCGTCCATCGGCCGTATGCGAGAACATATCGGACTTTGCCAGGAACTCAGCGTAGGCACGTGCTGCCGCACTGAGCTGAGCGTTAGGCTTTACCGATCCTAGCTTCTGCTCTGCGCGAAACACATTCGTCAGTTCGACGATTGCCATTTCAGTTTGCGCAATGTCAGGGGTCAGAGCTGCCATTGGTGTGAGGGGTCTGTTGGGTTGTTGTTCGCTAGTTGGACCGAATGATACCAGCATTGTGAAACGAATAGGGCAAGGCAACACGCCATGCGCGCCGGGCTTTGGTTGCCTGCCGGATGCATGGCTGCCGCCTGCAACACCAGTGGGCCAGACTCGCCAATCAGTGTATTCATTTCACGATAAAATGAAAAGCGGAGCGGAACGCAAGATGGGAAAGTCGAGCCAGTTCACGGCCGACGGGAGTGTGCAGACAGCGACAGATCTAATCGACAGCCGATACGCTTGGCTGCGCTTGTTTGTATCCCTCCTCGTCTCGACCATCGGCGGCATTGGTTTGTGGTCGGTCGTCGTCTCTTTGCCGACAGTCCAGGCCGATTTTGGCGTGCAGCGCGGCACAGCCTCCCTCCCCTACACGATGACCATGATGGGGATTGCGTTTGGCGGCATCCTGATGGGACGCCTCGCGGATCGGGTCGGCATTGTGCCGCCATTGGTGCTGGGCACGCTGGCGCTTGGCGCGGGCTTCATACTGACGGCCCAAACGCGCACATTGTGGGAATTCATTCTCGTGCAGGGAATGGTAATCGGTTTCATTGGTACGTCGGCTACGTTTGGTCCGCTCATTGCGGATATTTCGCATTGGTTTGAGCGCCGGCGCGGCATCGCAGTTGCGATCTGTGCGAGTGGCAACTATTTGGCCGGTGCACTTTGGCCGCCAGCGCTGCAATACGGCATTGCCAATTACGGCTGGCGTCAGACCAACGTTTATGTCGGCCTATTCTGCTTGGCGACGATGCTGCCGTTGTTACTACTGCTGCGACGCAGATCTCCAATCGAGGCGGCGCAAACAAAAGCCTCCCGGGGCCATGATCAAGCCGAAGGATTAGCATCACCAGCATTGTTGCAATCGCTTCTTGTGATTGCGGGCCTTGCCTGCTGCGTCGCCATGTCGATGCCGCAGGTGCACATTGTCGCCTATTGCGCCGACCTTGGATTTGGCACCGCGCGCGGTGCTGAAATGTTGTCGCTCATGTTGGGCCTTGGCGTCGTGAGCCGGATTGCTTCGGGTTGGATTGCTGATCGAATTGGTGGTGTGAAAACGCTGTTGCTCGGCTCCGGTCTGCAATGTCTGGCGTTAATGCTGTATCTTCCGTTCGACGGGCTTTTGACGCTCTATGTCGTGTCGGCGTTGTTCGGTCTAAGCCAGGGTGGGATCGTTCCGAGCTACGCAATCATTGTGCGCGAGAAGTTTCCAGCTGCGGAAGCTGGAACGCGCGTTGGCCTTGTCTTGATGTCGACCATTGTCGGTATGGCGCTCGGCGGTTGGCTCACGGGAGTGATCTACGATTATACCGGCTCATACCAGATGGGCTTCATTCATGGGATCGCCTGGAATGTGCTTAATCTGGCAATTGCGCTATGGCTTTGGCGAGGTGGAGGCATGGGACGGCGACGAGCAATGATGGTTCCGGCATTAGGTTGATCGTAGCAACGTAGAACCGAAAACTGTCCGACACGCTGCGCAAAATTTGCGCACTTGCCGCAATTTGCAGCATTTGAACAGACTGCAAGCTATAGAAGCTATAAATTTTGCAATACAAAACAATGCTGTAAGAGTTTTTCTAATACTGGCACGCCCATTGCGATGCGCCCGTTAACGTTCAGGTTATTGGTGCCTGTTCGTTACGCAAAACGCAGGTGGGGTGGAAAGATGAGCTTCCAAGATCCGTTCAATAGTCGCCGTGCACTTGGACACGGGGGCTGTTCGTGTGGTCAACACACCAGCGAGGCTGAGCATCAACTTGCCCTGTCGACCGACGCGCGGATGCAGCGTGTTGTCGAAAGCGCTGTTGTTCGCGCGTTGTTCCCGCAGGATGCCACAAGGCGGGCATTTCTGCGCGCCGTCGGTGTCTCGACGGCGACCGCTGCAATTTCCCAATTCCTGCCGCTCGGCAGCATCACCGACGCTTTCGCCCAAGGGGCTGCACCCGAAAAGAAGGACCTCAAGGTCGGCTTCATTCCGATCACCTGTGCGACACCGATCATCATGGCGCACCCGATGGGGTTCTATTCAAAGCAGGGTCTTAACGTCGAAGTCGTCAAGACGGCTGGTTGGGCTGTCATTCGCGATAAGACAATGAACAAGGAATACGACGCAGCACATATGCTGTCGCCGATGCCGATTGCTATTACGCTTGGTGTCGGTTCGAACCCTATTCCCTATGTCGCGCCTGCCATCGAGAACATCAACGGTCAGGCAATCACACTTTCGATGAAGCATAAGGACAAGCGTGATCCGAAGTCCTGGAAGGGTTTCAAGTTTGCCGTTCCGTTCGATTATTCGATGCACAATTACCTGTTGCGCTATTACTTGGCCGAAGCCGGCCTCGATCCCGATACCGACGTGCAGATCCGTGCCGTGCCGCCGCCCGAGATGGTGGCAAACCTGCGCGCGGACAACATCGACGGGTTTCTGGCGCCAGACCCGGTGAACCAGCGTGCCGTGTTCGATGGTGTTGGGTTCATCCACATGCTTTCGCGCGAAATTTGGGACGGTCACCCCTGCTGCGCGTTTGCCGCTTCCAAAGCATTCGTCACCGAGATGCCTAATACATATGCGGCGCTACTGCGCGGCATTATCGAGGCGACGGCGTTTGCCTCCAAGGCAGAAAATCGCAAGCAGATTGCTGAGGCGATCGCACCGGCCAACTATCTCAATCAGCCGCAAGTTGTCGTCGAACAGGTGCTGACCGGCACGTTTGCGGATGGCCTCGGCTCCATCGTCAAGCAGCCGAACCGCGTCGATTTTGATCCCTTCCCATGGGAGAGTTTCGCAGTCTGGATCATGACGCAGATGAAGCGTTGGGGGCAGATCAAGGGCGATGTTGATTATGCAGCTGTGGCTAAACAAGTATTCCTTGCGACCGATGCTGCGAAGTTCATGAAGGAGGCGGGTCTCCCCGTGCCGACCTCAACCACCAAAACTTTTTCGGTGATGGGCAAGGCGTTCGATCCTGCCAAGCCCGAGGACTACCTGAAGAGTTTCCCGATCAAGCGCTCCTGAGTGGCCATTAAAATAGGAGTTTGATCTTATGGCCACGCGCTCTTGGGCGTCGACGAACGTCAAGGCATCACTGGTCTCAGTGATCATCCTCGCGTTGTTTTTGACCGGCTGGCACTTGGCAGTGGGTGGCACCGGGCCAACGACAAAGATGGATCCGGAATACGCCAAGCTGATGGGCATCACAGCCACTCAGGGCAAGTCGGCAATGCCTGGCCCCATGGATGTTGCAGCCAAGCTGTGGGAACATCTGCGCGATCCGTTTTATGATCGGGGTACCAACGACAAGGGGCTCGGCATCCAGCTTGCCTATTCGGTGGCCCGCGTTGCCCTTGGTTATCTGCTCGCCGTGTTGGTTGCCATTCCCGTTGGCTTTTTGATCGGCATGTCGCCGTTGATGAGCCGCGCGCTCGATCCCTTCATTCAAATTCTGAAGCCTATCTCGCCGCTCGCCTGGATGCCACTTGCCCTCTATACGATCAAGGACAGCGGCATTTCGGCGATCTTCGTGATCTTTATCTGCTCGTTGTGGCCGATGCTTCTGAACACAGCGTTCGGCGTTTCATCCGTGCGCCGCGAGTGGATCAATGTCGCAAAGACACTCGAATTGGGACCAGCCCGCACAGCGTTCCGGGTCATCCTGCCAGCTGCCGCTCCGACGATCTTCACCGGCATGCGGATCTCGATCGGCATTGCGTGGTTGGTCATCGTTGCAGCCGAGATGCTCGTCGGCGGCACCGGCATCGGTTACTTCGTCTGGAACGAGTGGAACAACCTCTCGATCACCAACGTCATTATCGCCATTTTGACCATTGGCGTCGTCGGCATGATTCTCGACCAGGGGATGGCGCGCTTGCAGCGGATGGTGGCCTATGCCGATTGACACACGGGCCAGAGTTGGCAAAACATGAGAACCCCATTCATCAGTGTGCAAGGGCTGAAAAAGTCCTTCCCGGAGCCCAACGGCAAAGGTGCGCTCACGGTCTTTGAGGACGTCTGGTTTGGTGTTGAAAAGGGGGAATTTGCTTGCATCATCGGCCACTCGGGCTGCGGCAAGTCGACGATCCTGAATGTGCTCGCTGGTCTCGACGAAGCGACCGACGGCGTCATCGTCGTCAACAACCAGCACGTGATGGGCCCGAGCCTCGATCGTGCGGTGATTTTTCAAGGGCACGCGTTGATGCCGTGGTTGACGGCGCTCGGCAATGTCGAGCTTGCCGTTTCATCGCGTCACAAGGAGTGGACAAAAGCGCAGGTTCGCGATCATGCCATGCGCTATCTTGATCTCGTCCACTTGACGGGTTCCGAAAATAAGAAGCCCCAACAACTATCCGGCGGCATGAAGCAGCGTGTCGGTATTGCGCGAGCACTGAGTCTTGAGCCGCAAATCCTGCTGATGGACGAGCCGTTCAGCGCGCTTGATGCACTGACCCGCGGTAGCCTGCAGGATGAAGTGATCTCTATCCGCGCCAAGACCCGGCAAACGACGTTCATGATCACGCACGACGTCGATGAAGCCATGCTGCTCGCCGACAAGATCCTGCTGATGACGAACGGACCGAACGCCAGCGTCGCTGAAATTGTCGAGAACACGCTGCCCAAGGATCGTAGCCGCATCGATCTGCACAAGCACCCGAACTATTATCCGTTGCGCAATCACTTGATCGACTTTCTCGTAACGCGCTCGAAGGAACTGCGTGGCGTGGCCCCCGTTGGCAGCGAGGCACGACGCAATCCCCCCATCGTCAGGCCAGCACTTGGAGGCACGACCCATGCGGTGGCAGCCGCTCATCAAGAACAGACCCGCGAAGCGGACGGCGCAGCGTTACCGCCCGGGCGTGTATCAGCCGCATGAGACTGACGAGGCAACCGAGCAATCCCTCGTAACACCAACTCCATCCGACCCGATCCCAAAACACCAAGGAGCGAGACCCATGAAGCGCGAGCAGTTGACTGAAAAGATCCTCGACATCAAGCGCGAGAAGGGTTGGACCTGGAAGCACATCACAACCGAGATCGGCGGCATGGCTCCAACAATGATTGTTGGCGCGTTGCTCGGCCAGATGAAGCTCGTCAAGCCACTGGCGAAGAAGGCAGCCACCCTGTTCGGATTGTCGGCCACGGAAGAGGCAATGCTGAACGAAGTCCCTTATCGCGGCACCGGCACACCAATGCCGCCGACCGATCCGCTGCTCTACCGATTCTACGAAATGGTGATGGTCAACGGTCCGGCGTGGAAAGCGCTGATCGAAGAAGAATTCGGCGATGGCATCATGTCGGCGATCGATTTCAGTTTCGATTTTGAGCGTGAAGCCAATCCGAAGGGTGACCGCGTCAAGATCACGATGAGCGGTAAGTTCCTGCCATACAAATATTACGGCAACGAGCAGGGCATTCCGGACTACGGCTTCAAGGAAAGCTGATCAGACTTTTTGCCAGGATCAAAGTGCGGGATCGCAGCGATCAGCGCACGGGTGTAGTCAGCAGTTGGATTTGTGAACAACTGCTGGCTCGGGCCCTGTTCAACAACGCGCCCTTCCTTCAAAACGATTGTGCGCTCGCACATCATGCGAATGACATTGAGGTCGTGACTGACGAACAGATAGGCCATGCCTTCCTCGCGACGCAGCTTATCCAGCAGCTGCAGGATGACGGCCTGCACTGAAACATCGAGCGCTGCTGTCGGCTCATCGAGGATCAGCAGCTTGGGCTTCGCTGCAATCGCACGCGCAATGCCGACGCGGGCGCGCTGGCCGCCCGACAGTTGGTGCGGAAATCGATCAATCAGATCGGACGGCAGCCCGCAGCG
>JANOYV010000004.1:0-61986 GCA_031429105.1 Hyphomicrobiaceae bacterium
TGCCTTGATCGTCGAGACGGCCAACGAACGGTGAAATAAAGGTCGCGCCAGCTTTCGCAGCTAACAGCGCCTGGGTTGCCGAGAAGCACAGCGTCACGTTGACCATCGTGCCTTCACTGGTCAGCGTCTTGCAGGCCTTCAAGCCCTCCCAGGTGAGTGGCAGCTTCACGGTGACGTTTTTTGCGATTTTCGCCAGTGTTCGGCCTTCGGCGATCATGCCATCGTAGTCCAGCGCTGCAACTTCGGCGCTGACCGGGCCGGGCACAATCGCGCAAATCTCCTTGATGATGGTCTTGAAGTCGCGGCCCGCTTTTGCCACCAACGAAGGATTGGTCGTCACGCCATCCAGCAGGCCGGTTGCCGCCAGATCGGCGATTTCGGCGACGTCGGCTGTATCGACAAAGAACTTCATGGGTTATCTCCCGGTGCGGCAGTGTTGCCTTGGGGTGGTCGCAACCTTGCCCTTAAGCTCACGCCTCTTGTTGATTCGTCCTTGTAATCTGGTGATCCACCCCTTGAACAGCCTGTTTGATGAGACAGAGCAAACGCAGTTAAGCATGGCAACCGTGCCAGTGCTGCTGCCGGTGGCGCTTGACCAGACCTACGACTACTTCGTGCCAGCGGGCACGGTGCTGCAGGCAGGCAGCTTCATCATGGTGCCGTTTGGCCCGCAAACGCGGATCGGCGTCGTTTGGGACCAACCGCTGGGCGTGCCTGGCAAGCCTCTTAACCCGAAGAAGATGAAAACGGTCACGGAGCGGATCGACGTGCCGCCGTTGCCAGTACTATCGATGCGGTTCGCCGAATGGATCTCGAAATATACGCTGGCCCCCCTCGGCATGGTGCTGCGGATGATGATGGGGGCGCAATCGGCGTTTGAGCCGCAGAAGCCGCGCTCCGGCGTCAGGTTGGCCGAAGGTGCGGCCCAGCCACCACGCATGACGCCTGCGCGTTTCAAGGCGATGGAAATTGCGGGCGACGGCTTGATCCGTGTCAAGTCGGCGTTGGCGCTCGAAGCCAGCGTTTCGACCGGCGTCGTCGATGGGCTGGTGCAGGCAGGTCTACTTGTCGAAGTGCTGATCCCCGAGCGCACCTATCGGCGGCCTAATCCGGCGCACGCGGTGGCGGCTTTTGGCGAGCATCAGGCAGCCGCCGTCGCTACGTTGCGGTCGGCGGTTGATGGTAAAAACTTCTCGGTGTCGCTGCTTGATGGCGTGACCGGATCGGGCAAGACGGAAGTGTACTTCGAGGCGGTGGCGCGCACGCTCGAACAGGGGCGGCAGGTCGTGATCATGCTGCCTGAGATCGCGCTCACCAGTCAGTTCATGAATCGGTTTGAAAGTCGGTTCGGCTGTCAGCCGGTCGAGTGGCATTCAGCACTTTCGGGACCGGAGCGTGGCCGGATCTGGCGAGCAGCGGCGACCGGCGGTGCGCGGGTCGTGGTGGGGGCGCGCTCGGCACTGTTTCTCCCCTACGAAGATCTCGGACTGATCATCGTCGATGAAGAGCACGATGCCGGTTTCAAACAGGATGACCGCGTGCACTATCAGGCTCGCGACATGGCAGTGGTGCGCGGCAACCTCGGCAAAATCCCGGTGATCCTAGCGAGCGCCACGCCGTCGATCGAGAGCCACGTCAATGCTCGCACTGGGCGCTATCGACACGTCGTACTGCCGGGGCGCTATTCCGGCGTCGAAATGCCGGAAGTTTCAGCGATTGACCTGCGCCGAAATCCGCCGGATCAGGGCCGCTGGCTATCACCGATCCTGGTCGAAGCCATGGTCGAGACCCGCGCACGCGGGCAGCAATCGCTGCTGTTTCTCAACCGACGGGGGTATGCGCCGCTCACCTTATGCCGCAAGTGCGGCCATCGGTTCGAGTGTCCGCAGTGCACGGCGTGGCTTGTCGAGCACCGCTTCAAGAAGCGGCTCAATTGTCATCACTGCGGTTTCGCGTTGCCGTTGCCGGAGAAATGCCCGAAGTGCGCCGAGCCGGACAGTCTCGTTGCTTGCGGTCCCGGTATCGAGCGGATTGCCGAAGAGGTTGCCGAGCGCTTCCCCGATGCACGCATTGCGCTGCTGTCGAGCGACCTGATCCCAAGCCTCGTCGAAATGCGCGAGGTGATCCACCGCATCGAGGCGGGCGAGGTTGATATCATTATCGGAACGCAAATTGTCGCCAAGGGTCACAACTTCCCCGATCTGAACTTGGTAGGCATCGTTGATGGCGACCTGGGCCTCGGCCAAGCCGATCCACGTGCGGCTGAGCGCTCGTTCCAAATGATGCATCAGGTGACCGGGCGTGCTGGTCGTGCGCTCGCCAAAGGGCGCGGCTTCGTGCAGACGCACATGCCGGAGCACCCGGTGATGGAAGCCATCATCTCCGGCGATCGCGACGCGTTTCTTGAGCGGGAGATCCGCCAACGGCAGATCGGTATGTTGCCGCCCTATGGCCGCTTGGCAGCACTGATCGTCACTGCGCGCGAGAAGGACGTGGCCGAGCGTTACGCCCGCGAGATCGCAAGGCGGGCGCCGCCAGCCGATCGCATCGAGTTGTTAGGCCCGGCCGAAGCTCCGATATTTGTCGTGCGCGGGCGGTTCCGCTGGCGGCTATTGCTGAAAGCCCCGCGCGAGATCGACATCCAAAGCTACCTGCGCGTTTGGTTAGCCGACATGCCGGAGCCAAAGGGTGATCTCCGTCTGAGCGTCGATGTCGACCCGTATAGTTTCATGTGAGGGTGTCGGGGATTGTAGGTTCGGTCACCCCTTCTCCCGCTCGCGCTGCTCCTGCAGCATCGCGTCGATATCGGGGCGGGTCGCCGGCACCTTGTCCTGCCGTTTGCGCTGGCGCTCTTGCTTTGCGCTAGCGCGCGCGGTGGCGCCGGGTATCTTCAACCGATGGCCGCTCGAGATGAGCAGCGGGTGCGAGGGCGCTTCGAGATCCAATTCCTCTAGGAAGTTTTCGCGCAACGCGTAGAAGCTCTGCAGGATCGCATCGCGGGTTAGTTTGCGGGCTTCTGGCGCGACGTTTGGATTTTTCGATGGGTCGAGCGTTTGCAGTGCGCGACGCATGTCGTGTAGTGGTGCATACGGATAAAGTCCGACCAAAGCCTTCGTCTCGCCGACGTTGCGATAGACGATGCGCATGTTGTCGAGTGTCTCGGAAATCCGGCAGAAGGCACTGATATAGTCTTCTTCCGTCGGGAACGTTTTCTCGCAGTAGGCGTAGAGCGCCGACTTAGTGCGCACCATGCCGCGCCATTCTTCTTCCAAGCTCTCGACGAACTTGGAGCGCTTCTGGAACACGTTAACGAGGTAGGCGGCGATCACGGTGACGAACACCAACGCCATGTCTTTCATGTACTCGTAGACATCCTTGAGGATGGCTTCGAGCGGTGAGCCTTTGATACCGGGCACGTTGTCGCCAAACTTCGCGACCAGCGAAATCAGCAGCACGGTGAATAGTAAAATGTAGATGCGCCGGAGGGTACGGTTCAGACTTTTACGGGTCATGGCGGGCGTGCAACCTCAAGGCGGGCGGGAAATGCTGCCAAAGTGTGGCGTCAGGATGTGGCGCTGATATGAAGCATGGGGCGATAGCCGACGCCAAGCACAGCAACGATCGAGGGCGGGGTCAACACTTCAAATGTGACGCCCTTTGGCCTTGGCATGCTCGAACTGTAGCCGTCGTGCGACCAGCTTTGCAACCTTGGACCAGCAATGCGAGCGATGCCGCCGCGCATGTCGAGTATGAAAACATCGTCCGGTAGTTCATCGATACCTGTGTGAAACGTGCGCTTGGTTCCGGCCCCATCCAGCCGCTCGGCGTGGAGCACGTGATCCATGTCGTCGGCCTTAGCGCGCCCGGACTTGCCGCGCAGACCATTCCATCGGACGGCGAAATCATTGGCCGCAGCACGGCGACATTCGAAGCATGGCCGATGCCCCGCTGACAGTGCCGTTGCCTCATCGAGAAAGAACAATTCGGTGTAGCGGCGCGGCTGCATCAGCTGCCGACGCCGGTTTTTGAAGGCGAGCACACAGCAGATCCACTGCTTCGAATGCCAGTGTTTGCGTCCGAGCGATTGCTCGGCTGTGTGGAATACGCCGCCGCGGTTGCCCATCATCGTGCCGCGCGCAGGCGATACGATGATGCGGCCATCTGGTAGTACACGGTTCTGCATGGGCATCTGTTGTTTGCTCGAAACTGTGAAGGCTTGTTTTATCTCGCATAAATGCCGCAGCGGCAACGCACTGAGCCACTTTGCCTTGATGCAGCCGTTTCAGTCCCCACATGTCGGCTCATGCTCAAAACGATTGTTGCTATCTATGCGCTGATCTTTCTGCTGCCGCTTGGCGTGCATGCAGCCTATTGGAAGGTCTCAGACCACGGAGATAGTTGGGCTAATGCCGATTGGTCGAGCGCCGGTTTGTTGCCGCGACCGTCGGAGAAGCCCGAGGCGTTGGTGCACGTTTACGCCGCCCGAACAGGCAGTTGGCGTGGCGCATTCGCCCATCACACCTGGATTGTGGTGAAGGCGAAGGGGGCATCCCGCTATACACGGTTCGACAAGGTCGCCTGGGGGCAGCCGGTCAAGGTCGATGGTTGGGCGCCGGATGGCCGTTGGTACGGCCATGCGCCCGAATTAATCGGCAGCGTTGAAGGCAAGGCTGCCGAAGCGCTCATTCCGAAAGTTCAGGCAGCAGTCGCGGCTTACCCCTTTAACAAAGGCGGCGATTATTCCCTTTGGCCGGGGCCGAACTCGAATTCATTCACTGCGTTTGTGTTGTCGCGGGTTCCCGAAGCGCAAATCGCCCTGCCGCCGACGGCCATCGGTAAGGATTGGCGGGCGGACGGGCGTTGGTTTGGGCAAACCGCCAGCGGCACTGGCTATCAGGTCTCGCTATTCGGCGTGCTCGGCATCAGCATTGGCCGCGCGGAAGGCGTGGAAGTGAATGTGCTTGGACTGGTGTTAGGGCTTGACCCGTTCCATCCTGCAATCAAGCTACCGGGGTTCGGTCGCATCGGCATGGCACTTCCTGGCCTTGCCGCCGCGCGTTAGCTCGGCTACTCCCCGCGGGATGAAACTATACCGCGCATTCGCAACTGTCGGCGGCCTCACGATGATGAGCCGTATCTTGGGGTTTGGCCGTGACATCTTGATCGCGCGCGTGCTTGGCACGGGCGCCGCTGCCGACGCGTTCGTCGTTGCCTTCCAGTTCCCAAACCTGTTCCGGCGTCTGTTTGGCGAAGGTGCTTTCAACTCGGCATTCGTGCCGCTGTTCACAGCCAAGCTCAATGCGGAAGGCAAGCCGCAGGCTCGCCACTTCGCAGAAGAGGCGCTTGCAGGGCTACTGTTCGTATTGCTGCTGCTGAGCTGTGTGGCGATCGTGGCCATGCCGTGGCTGATGTATGCCATTGCGCCGGGCTTCAGCGACACGCCAGACAAGTTCAACCTGTCGGTCGTGATGACGCAGATCACATTTCCGTACTTGATCTGCATGTCGCTGGTGGCGCTGCTGTCCGGCGTGCTCAACGCGCTTGGGCGGTTTTCGGCGGCGGCGGCTACACCGATCCTGCTCAACCTCGTGCTAATGCTCGTGATGCTTGGTGCCGTTTACTTCGATGTGACGGGGGGGCGCGAAGCCGGTGTACTGCTCGCCTGGGGTGTCACGATCGCTGGTATCGCGCAATTGTTGTTTCTGAGCATCGCGGCCTATCGCGCGGGGATGGGGCTAGGCTTTCGTCGCCCGCGGTTGACGCCCGATGTCCGCCGCTTGGTGGCGCTCGGTGTCCCAGGCGTTATCTCCGGCGGCATTACACAGATCAATCTTCTGATCGGCGGCATCATTGCATCGTTCCAGGATGGCGCCCGCGCATTCCTCTACTACGCGGACCGGCTTTATCAACTGCCGCTTGGGGTCGTCGGAGTTGCAATCGGCGTTGTGCTACTGCCCGAACTCGTGCGTCATCTGACGCAAAAGAACGAGGCAGCAGCTCTCGATGGTCAAAACCGGTCGCTTGAGTTTGCGTTGCTATTGACGATCCCGGCAGCGGTCGCCCTGTTTTTATTGGCAGATCCGCTGATCGCCGTGTTGTTCCAGCGCGGCGCGTTCACGGCAGTCGATGTGCCGCCGACCGCGATGGCACTGGCGATCTTCTCACTGGGCCTGCCCGCATTCGTGATCCAGAAAGTGTTCCAGCCCGGTTATTTTGCGCGGCAAGACACGCAGACGCCGATGCGGTTTGCCGCGATCAATTTTGTAATCAACGTGGTTGCGTCGCTCGCGTTGTTTGCCTTGTTCAGTCGTATTGGCGTGATGCCGCATCTTGGGATCGCGATTGCAACAACGCTTGCCGGTTGGGTTAATGCTTTGCAACTGTGGCGTGGACTTGTGGTGCGCGGGCACTTTAAATCCGACGCAAGGTTCACGTGCAATCTGCCCCTGATCGTTCTTGCAAGCGCAGTGATGGGCTTCGTGCTTTGGTTTACCTTGCCATTTTTCGCAGCATTCATCGATCCGATCCGGTTAGCGCCAGTGAAGTTTGGCGCCATGGCTCTCCTCATTCTACTGGGATGTCTGGTGTTTTTTGCCGTCATCCATGTCACCGGCGTGCTGCGCCTCGGTCAATTCGTCCGTATGCTTTCCCGTAAGTAAAACCCATATTAACGTTTAATCAGCCTGCTTCGTTTACGCTGCCGCTGATTAAGTTCAGTCGGGGCGTGGGGTCGCGCACGGCATCCGTAAGCGTGCGTGAGTATATTTAAATGCCAGTTGAAACGGCAGGTGCGAATGTTACCGCCGATAGTTTGACGGTACACGCGACGTATGCATTTGCGCCGCCGGCAGTTTTTTTCCAGTCAGGCGCACCAACGGCTGGTCCAGGTGTCTTCAACATTCTGAGTTATGGTGCGGTCGCTAGCACTTCGTTCGACAATCGCGACGCCATTCAGGCAGCGGTGCAAGCGGCTCATGATGCCGGTGGCGGCATCGTTTATGTGCCAACCGGTACGTATGGCATCGGTGCTGCTTTCAAATCGGACGGGGTTACGCCGGATCCGTCTGCTGGCGGCATCAAGCTGTTGGACAACGTATTCCTCAAGGGCGACGGCATCGGCTCGTCCAGCTTGCGCGTCATCGACGGTCAAGACCAAGCCATCACCGGCATCGTGCGGTCGGCTTCGGGTGTCATCACAAATAACTTCGGCCTGGCCGATCTGACACTCGACGGTAATCGGGCGAACAATCCGACGGCAAGAGTCGATGGCTTTTACAGCGGTGTGCTCCCCGGCAGCACCGATGCTTGTTCCGATGTCTATGTTCTTCGCGTCGCTGCAACAAATTGCACCGGTTACGGCTTCGACCCGCACGAGCAAACCCATCGACTGACGATCCAAGACAGTGTCGGCTCACATAATGGGCTCGACGGTTTTGCCCTCGATTATCAGGTCGATGGGGTGTTTGCCGGTAATGTCGCGTCCAATAATGATCGGCATGGCTTCAACATTGTCACCAGTACAAACGATTGCGTGTTCAGCGACAATAGTGCGCACGACAACGGCGGTGCTGGCATCGTTGTTCAGCGCGGCAGCGAAAATATTCCTGGTCCCAATAACATTCTGATCGAAGGCGGCGCGAGTTATAACAACACGTCCGACGGCATTCGATTGGTCTTTGCTAACAACGTCCTGGTCACTGGCGTTGATATTCACGACAACGGGCGCAACGGTGTGCGCATTCAGGGCTCAGCGCATATCTCGGTCGAGGACAATACGTTAACGAACAATTCGCGGGTGAATCCAATCGCCACCGTCGGTAGCAATGCCGAAGTCTACATCGTCGAATTCGACGACACGACCGGGGCTTCAGGAATCATCCACGCGTCCAGCTATAACCTTATCATCAATAATTCGATCACGGAGACAGTAACGCCCGCGGCAACATATGGCGTGCGCGAAGGCACAGGCGCGGTTGATCACACGGTCGTCAGCGACAACACGATTACGGGTCCAGGCTCGGGCATCGTGCTGTTGACGAGCGCAACGTCGACGCTGGTGCACGACGGCGGCGCTGGCAATGAGACCATCACCGGTGGCCCAGGTAACGACAAGATTTCCGGTGGGTTGGGCAATGATACCGTCAATGGCGGCGCTGGCAACGACGTGTTGTTGGGCGGCGGCGGTATTGATCGGCTCGCTGGCGGCACTGGCAACGACCTCTATATCGTCAACCAGTCCGGCGTCACGATCATCGAACAGGCAAGCGCTGGCTATGATACGGTCACAACGACACAGTTTGCATTGACGCTGTCGAGCAATCTCGAACAACTCGTTTACAAGGGCACTGGTAATTTCAGTGGCTCCGGCAACTCGCAGGATAATGTTCTGATCGGTGGCGCTGGCGATGACACGCTGTTCGGTAACTCCGGCAATGATGCGATACTCGGCAATGGCGGCACGAATACGCTGATCGGCGGCACGGGCGATGATGTCTACTACGTGCTGGGCGGCACCGACACCATCACCGAGGGTGCGACGGCTGGCTACGACACCGTCATCTCAACGTTCAGCGGCACGACGACGTTGTCGGCAAATGTTGAACAGCTGGTATTGCAGGGTGGTGCCACCGGCGGAATCGGCAACGTGGGCAACAACGCGTTGTGGGCAGTTGACGTCGGTGGACCGGTAACACTCGAGGGTGCCGGAGGCGATGACTACCTTTACGGTGGCATCGGCAATGACACGCTGTGGGGCGGCATCGGCGACGATACGCTTCTTGGCTTCGGCGGCGCAAACGTACTCGAAGGCAATGCTGGCGACGATATCTTCTATACCGAAAGCGGTTTGGATATCTTCGTTGAACTTGCAGGCGAGGGCAAAGATACGATCATTTCGAATTTCGCTGGCACGACCACTTTGTCGGCCAATGTCGAGCAACTGGTGCTCTACGGCGCGGCGCGCAGTGGCGTTGGTAATGCGCTCGACAACCTATTGGCCGGCACCTCGACAAGTGCGGCTGTCACGCTTGATGGCGAGGACGGTAACGACGTCATATACGGTGGTGCGTTCGACGATGTACTCGATGGCGGCAACGGCAATGATTTCCTGATTGGTCTCGGTGGATCCAATGCGTTGCGCGGTGGTGCCGATGATGACGTCTACATCCTGACCAGCGGTTTCGATACGATTACCGAAAACGACAACGGTGGGCGTGACATCGTTTTCTCGACCGCTGTGGGCACGACGACGCTTGCCGATAACGTTGAGATCCTCGTTCTGTCCGGTGCTGCCACCGGCGGCGTAGGCAACGCCTTGGATAACTTGCTGGTCTGGATCTCCGCCACGGCAGCCGTGATGCTTGACGGCGGCGCTGGCAACGATGTGATCTACGGTGGCGCAGCTGGCGATACGTTATCGGGTGGCGCTGGTGATGACGTATTAATCGGTCTGGGCGGCGCCAATCAATTGAGCGGCGGCAGTGGCGGTGACACTTACATCATCGAAAGCGGCGTCGATGTGCTGAACGAGGCAGCCGACGGCGGCTTCGATACAGTGTTTTCAACTGCGGTCGGCACTACGACACTGTCAGCCCATTTCGAACAATTGATCATCTATGAAGCAGCGACCGGCGGTGTCGGCAATAGCGAAGATAATCAGTTATTTGCCAATTCGGCCAGTTCAGGTGTGACACTTGATGGTGCAGGTGGTGCCGATCATATCCTTGGCAGTTCGTTCGATGACCGTGTGATAGGTGGCGAAGGCGACGATACAGTAACCGGCAACGGCGGCAGCGATGTCTTTGATTTCAGGCTAGCTGGTTCAGGCGCCGACGTTATCCTTGATTTCGACGCTGATCCATCCGGCGGGCAGGATTTTATCGACCTGTCGGGGCGTGGGTTCAGTGCGGCCACGTTCGATATTTCGATACAGGTCGCCGATGACAGCCTTGGCAGTGCAGTCGTAACAATCGGCGACGACACGATCAAACTGCAGGGTGTAACCGCTGCCAGCGTCACAGCCACCGACTTCATCTTTTGAGCAATCATCGCAATCCTTGCACCCAGCCGGTCTCCAGGCCATAACCCGGCGTCGGCAGGCCGTATCGCCTGCTTGGGTCCAAGGATAAAGTCCATGAATACGCCATCCGTTCCATCCATGTCTCATGCCTCACGCCGGGTGTTTTCCGGCATGCAGCCGTCTGGCAACTTGACGCTTGGCAACTATCTGGGCGCGATGGTCAACTGGGTGCGCATGCAGGCCGACTACGAGTGCATCTACTGCGTCGTCGATATGCACGCGATTACGGTTTGGCAGGACCCAGCCGTGCTGCGAGCCGCAACCCGTGAAGTCGCTGCCGCCTATATCGCCTGCGGGATCGATCCGAAACAGAGCATATTGTTCAACCAGTCCCAGGTCGCCGAACACGCGCAACTCGGATGGGTTTTCAATTGCGTGGCGCGCTTAGGCTGGCTCGACCGGATGACCCAGTTCAAGGAGAAGGCTGGCAAAGAGAAGGAACGCGCGTCGGTCGGTCTCTATGATTATCCGGTGCTGATGGCAGCCGACATTCTTGCCTACCGTGCGACGCATGTGCCAGTTGGCGAAGACCAGAAACAGCACTTGGAACTGGCGCGCGATATCGCGGCCAAATTCAATCACGATTTTGCCTCAGGCATTCAGGCGGCAGGCTATGCCGATGGCATTTTCTTCCCCCAGCCAGAGCCTGTGATCACCGGGCCAGCGACGCGCGTGATGAGCCTGCGCGATGGCACCAAGAAGATGTCGAAGTCTGACCCGTCCGACTTGTCGCGGATTAATCTGACCGATGACGCAGACACCATCGCGAAGAAGATCCAGAAAGCCAAAACCGATCCTGAGCCGCTGCCGACCGAAGTTGAAGGTCTGGCCAGCCGACCGGAAGCGGACAATCTTGTGGGGATTTTCGCAGCCCTCTCAGGTACAACGAAGCCGGCCGTGTTGGCAGACTTTGGCGGCGGATCGTTCTCCGTGTTTAAGACGGCCCTGCGCGATCTATGCGTGGCCAAGCTCGGGCCGATCGGCGATGAAATGCGCCGCCTGGTTTCGGACCCCGCCGAGATGGACCGGATACTAACGAATGGCGCTGATCGTGCGCGTGCGATTGCAGCGCCGATCTATAGGGAAACCAAAGAGCTTGTCGGTTTTATTGGTAAGTAGCGATGGGGCGAACACATCTTCCGTCGTTCGCCATACGTGTCGATTGCCGAAACCTGAAATCCATGGCAGCTTGATCAAATGCCGACCAGCACCAAACGCTCGGTTTATGACCCAGGCCACAAGCGTAAATACCTTGTGGTCATGGACGATAGTTCCGAGGTCGAAGCAGCACTGTACTTTGCGGCAAGCCGCATCAGTCACTCGGCTGGATCAATTGTGCTGCTGTATATGATCGAGCCCCAGGACTACCAGCACTGGGCTGGTGTCCGGCAGATTCAGCTCGAAGAAGAAACCACGAAGGCCAAGGCGTTGTTTCGGTTGTTCCGCCGGAAGCTTTCGCAGGCCGGCTTCGATGATATCGTTAGTGACGAGGTTATCCGCGAGGGCAAGCCCGCCGAGGAAATCGTCAAACTGATCGAGGAAGATCAGGATATCGCAATTCTGGTGTTGGGCGCATCGGCCGACTCGAAGGGGCCGGGTCCGCTCGTGTCGTCGCTAGCCGTCGGCAAGACAGCAGGCACCTTCCCAATTCCGATTACCATCGTGCCGGGCAACTTGAGCCTTGATGACGTGAAAGCCTTGGCCTAGTTGGGGTCGTGGCGCTGACCTAGGTGTCTAGCAAGTCTGCGACCAGGAGCGCGCGCTGTTCAGCCGTCACCACCGGACGCACACCGAACCACAGCTCGAAGCCGCGCACGGCCTGATATAACAGCATGTCGAGGCCATTTGAGGTGGCAAAGCCGCGCGCTTCGGCAGAACGCAGCAGCGGCGTTTTCAGTGGCACATAAACGACATCGCTCACGACAGAATTGGCAGGCATCGCCGCAATGTCGATATCGAGCGGCTCCTGGCCGGTCATTCCTAATGATGTCGCGTTCACAAGCAGGTTGGTTGATGGCAGCAGCGTTTGAATATCGGCCCAGGGGGCGTGCTTGACGCTTGGACCAAAGTGTTGCGCAACGTCGACTGCCCGGTCGACATTGCGATTGGCAACGTGGATTGTTTCGATACCAGCTTCGATCAATCCGAAGATGACGGCGCGACCGGCGCCACCTGCCCCCAACACGAGGGCTTCGCGCGTGCGCGTGTTCCAACCTGGAGCTGCCGCATCGAGCGCGCCAATGAAACCTTCAACGTCGGTATTGGTTGAGCGCAGTATATCGCCATCGAACCACAGTGTATTGGCTCCGCCGACGTTGATGGCGCGCTGATCGGGCGTGGATAACGCCAAGGCCATCTCCTTGTGTGGAATGGTCACGTTGGCGCCGGCATAACCACGAGCGCGCAGGCTCGCGATGAAAGCCTGGAAGTCGGCTGGGGCCACTTCCTCGGCGCGATAGGCAACATCTAGGCCGTATTTCTTGATCCAGTAGCCGTGCAGCTTGGGTGAGCGCGAATGCTTCACCGGCCAGCCGATCACGCAAGCTGCACGTTTTGTTTCGGCCATGGCAAAGCTCTCAGTTGATCTTGTCTTCACCATAGCAGTGCTGACGCCACATGTACGCATCGGAGTCTGCTGTCAGGTGGCCATATCCAACAGCAACACTTCGGACGATGCAGCTGCTCCGCTCAGTTCGAGTGTACCGACCTGTGAAATCGCCACACCGTCGCCCGCGTGCAGCGTCTGGCCGTTGAGTTGAACGTCCCCGCGCGCAACTTGAAGCCAGGCCATACGTCCCTGTTTCAGGTCGTGTCGCACCTTGTCGTTCGAACCCAAGACACCAGCATAGAAATCGACATCGCGATGGATCGTCACCGAACCGTCGCGACCCGTGCGCGAACCGACCAATCGAAGCTGGCCGTGCTTTTCAGCGGTCGTGAACGACTTTTGCTCATACCCGGGCGCGATACCCGGTGTTTCCGGCACGATCCAAATCTGCAGGAAATGGACCGTATCGGTTTTCGATGCGTTGAACTCGCTGTGGCGGATGCCGCTGCCAGCCGACATGCGTTGGACATCGCCCGGTTGAATAACCGAGCCGGTGCCGATGCTGTCTTTATGTTCAAGCGCACCGGCGAGAACATAGGAGATAATCTCCATGTCACGATGCGGATGCGTTGGAAAACCGCCGCCGCCGGTCACTCGGTCTTCATTGATCACGCGCAAGGGCCCAAAGCCCATGTAGCGCGGGTCATGGTAGTCGCCAAACGAGAATGTGTGATGGCTATCGAGCCAGCCGAAGTTGGCGTGGCCGCGTTCGTTCGCGCGTCGGATCGCGATGGTCATGGAGCTATCTCCTTTTCGGCTTGAATGGTGGTTCTCTTCAAGTTTGTCCTCAGGTCACTCTTGTCAATAGGTCAGCATTGCTGACATAAACAAGTGTCGGGTCTGATCGAAGCGCCGCAACATGAGGCTAGCGCCATGAATGAGCTTTCGAGCATCTTTGAACCTCGCTATGCAACGCGGGCGTCGCGCATGCGGTCTTCCGAAATCCGCGAACTGCTGAAGCTTCTCGATCAGCCCGGGATTATTTCGTTTGCGGGCGGTATTCCAGATCCGGCGTTGTTTCCGGTCGATGCCGTGAAGGATGCATTCTCGGCCATCCTGGCAGAGCCTCAAACCGCAGCGCAAAGCCTGCAATATTCTGCCAGCGAAGGCTATCAGCCGCTGCGCGACTGGATCGTCGGGCATATGGCAACGCGTGGTGTTGCCTGCACAGCCGACAATATCGTCATCACCAATGGATCCCAGCAAGCGCTGGAATTTCTAGGCCGCCTGCTGCTGTCGCCGAACGATACGGCGCTTGTGGCAGCGCCCACGTACCTCGGCGCGCTACAGGCCTTCTCGGCCTATGAACCGTGCTTCGATACGCTGGGTCTTGAGCAAGGCAATCGAACACCCGCTTCGTACATGGAAGCGGCGACCGCTGCCGGTGGCACAGCTAAATTTGCCTATGTTGTCCCAGACTTCGCCAATCCGACGGGCGTTACGTTATCGCTAGAGGGCCGCGAGCGACTGCTGGCTCTTAGCTGCGATCTCGATGTACCGGTGCTTGAAGATTCAGCCTACGGCGCGTTGCGGTTCGAAGGCACCGACATCCCAACGCTTCTGGCGCTCGATAGCAAAGTCAGCGGCGGCATTGATCGCTCGCGGGTGGTCTATCTCGGCACGTTTTCGAAAACCTTGACGCCGGGACTACGTGTTGGCTGGATTTGTGCGAGTAGCGCGCTGGTCCGTCGTCTCGTTCTGATCAAGCAGGCGTCGGATCTCAACTGTCCGGCGATCAATCAGATGGTGATGCATCGCGTGGCAACTGCCAGCTACGATACGCAGGTGGCGCGCGCACGCGGGCATTATCGCGCCAAACGAGATGCCATGCTGGAAGCGCTTACGCAGCACATGCCGCCAAGCGTGACGTGGACGCGCCCGGAAGGCGGCCTTTTTGTTTGGGCAACGCTGTCACCGAATATCGATACGGCAGCACTTCTGAAGCGCGCAGTCGCTGAGGCGAAGGTTGCCTTTGTGCCGGGGCACGCGTTCTTTACCGACGGCAGCGGGCGCAACACGATGCGGCTAAGCTTCTCACTGCCCTCGGCTGAGAAAATTTCCGAGGGCATTTCCAAGCTTGGAGCGTTGATCGCACAGCACTGATCCGAGGCGGTCATCGGGGCAGCACGGCAAAACATTGGCGTTTCAGTTGGGCAAGTCGAAGGCTGCCCGTAGCGTCTTCATGACCTCGTCGATTGCGGCTGCACGGGCGGCTGGATCGGTACCAATATGTGCTTCCCCGGTTCCATTCGGAGTCATGCCTAGTCCTTTCAGGAGGCGCACTGGAGAATTCGGTGAGTCGAAGGCGTGGTACGCACCGGCATATTCCACCAGAGGCACATTGTGCTTCTTGGAGAGCGCACGGCACGGCTCTGCCGGTGTCCAGTCGTCCGCTGCCCCCACCAGGATCTTCAGTGGCAACCGCGGCTTCCAAGACTCGCGCTCGAAGGGCACCCGGCAGCCGGGATAGAAGGCAATCGCTGTTTTAAATTCAGAGGATTTAGGCTCACCGCCCTGGCGGACAGTCCAAAGTGTCGTGCTGCCACCGTGCGACCAGCCGACCAACCCAAGCCGGCCCTTGTCGATAAATGATTGATTGGCCAGCCAGTCGGCGGCACCACTCGCATCGAATGAGCGGCCGAACGGCACGACTTTTCGCTCAGCCTGCTTCAATGTGCAGACCTGAGTAAAGCCGCGCGGATTGAAACTATCCGGGAATAGAACGGCGATGCCCGCTGCCGTCCAGCGATCAGCCCAGTCGACGTTCCGGCTCTGAATCTTGCCGCTTACCGTAAATAGACCGCCACATCCGTGCACGGCCACCACGGCAGGGAATGGCCCCGCCCCGGCTGGCTTGTACAGATAGCCCGTAAGTGGCGTCGCCTGCGCGTCGTTTGATGGAAACGTTACTTTTTCAGGCTCGACAGCCTTCGCCTGTGAAGTGCCAAGAAACAGACCTGCCAACGTGGCTGCCGCAAGAAAACGGACTGTTCGCTTTTCTCGCACGGCAGGCCTCGCTCGTTGGATTGGCAATTGGATACCAAGCTAACGGCGAACGCGACGATTGTCCGTCGCCAATTCAGTTCAGGCGGCCCTTGAGATCACGGATGCCCTGGTCGATCATCGTTGCCCCGACGCTGCCTGCGACCTTACTTTTGAGGATGCGCTCGGCTGCTGCAATGGCGGTATCGACTGCTGCCGCACGAACTTCGCCAACGGCTTGGGATTCGGCGCGGGCAATCTTGTCTTCCGCTTGCTTGGTTCGACGCTCCAGGCTTTCGACGAGACCCTTGCGGGTTTCCTTGGCCATGGCTTCGGCTTCAACGCGCGCCTGATCGATAATCGACTTTGCTTCGGCCTCGGCGTCGCGTGCCTTCTTCTGATAGTCGGTCAGCAACTGCTGGGCTTCTTGCCGCAGGCGCCGCGCTTCGTCGAGCTCGCGACGGATACCATCGGCGCGATCGTCGAGCACCTTGGTCAGGAGTTTCGGTACCCCCATGTAGGCCAGAAGCCCCATGAAGATAATGAACGCAATCATGACCCAGAATTCTGGATTAACCGGGTTGAACATCGCGATTTACTCCCCGGCCGCTGGCGCAAGCGCGCGGCGCACTTCGTCGGCTGTCACCTGACCACCGCCCAGCTGAGCGACGACGGCAGCAGCGGTATCGGTGGCAATCTCGTTGACCTGAGACAGCGCACGCGTTTTCATGGCGCTGATCCGAGTTTCTGCATCAGCAAGCTTTGCCGAGATTTGAGCTTCGACGCTGCTCTTCTCACGATCGATGTCGGCGGTTAGCTTGACTTGAGCGTCCTTGGCAATGGCGCCCGCCTTGGCCTTGGCATCGACAAGCGCCTGCTCATAACCTGCTAGCGCTTTATCGGTCTCACTCTTGAGTCGTTCCGCAGCGTCTAGATCGCGGACGATGCGGTCACGGCGCTCGTCGATGACTTCGGCGACGCGCGGCAGGGCAACCCGCTTCAGCA
Source organism: Hyphomicrobiaceae bacterium (assembly GCA_031429105.1). GTDB lineage: Bacteria > Pseudomonadota > Alphaproteobacteria > Rhizobiales > Hyphomicrobiaceae > JAKFWF01. Next base: position 16,674 of record JANOYV010000004.1, read on the forward strand.
GCAGATAGAGGGCGCCAAACGCAATTGCGAACCAGATCAGCTGTGATGCAAACGTCGCTGGATTGAAGGGTGGAAAGCCACCGCTACCGTGCGCGTCAGCTGGCACAGTTGTGCCCGCTTTCGTTTGACTGGTTTTGGTCGTGGGGCCGGACGCCATCGGTGCTTTCTACCTGAAAATGGGCGCACCCGATGATCGGATGCGCCGCACGTGATGAAAGGCTGAGGCCCCAGTGCTCGGGTTTTAAAGTGCTTTGAGCGTAAAGTGCTGGAGCCTCAAAATATCAAACCGCGAACAGCAACAGCAAGGCGATCAGCAGCGAGAAGATGCCGAGCGCTTCGGTCAAGGCGAAGCCGAGCAACAAGGTGCCGCGCTGGCCGTCTGCAGCTGACGGGTTGCGCAGCGCGCCGGCGAGAAACTGACCAAACAGGTTGCCAAGGCCGATGCCGGCGCCTGCCATGCCGAGGCAGGCCAAACCTGCGCCAATGTACTTCGCTGCGATTGGATCCATCTGAGTGCTCCTGGAGGTTGAAAGTCTGAGTGGGTTGAAAAAAACGAGTGGTTCTGGTCGACAGGTTGAATGAAACGATCAGTGCTTGCGGATTATCAGTGATGTCCGCCGTGCACCGCGTCGTTGAGGTAGATGCAGGTCAAAACAGCGAAGACGTAGGCCTGGAGTGCTGCCACGAGGAATTCGAGAGCGGTCAGGCCCACGGTCAGTGCGAGCGGCAACGGTGCCAAAACCTTCCACGCACCAGCAAACACCAGGGTTCCAACGAAGCCCGCGAAAATCTTCAGTGCAATGTGACCGGCGAGCATATTGGCGAACAGGCGCACCGATAGGCTAATCGGTCGCGAAATGAATGAGATCACTTCAATCGGCACCATGATGGGCAATAGCCACATTGGCACGTCCGACGGTACGAACAACTTGAAGAAGCCCAGTCCGTGCTGTGCGATTCCATAGACCAGCACAATGCCGATCACCAACAAGGCCATCGCAGCGGTGATGACGATGTGGCTGGTGACAGTAAACGTGCCGGGAATCATACCAATCAGATTGAGCACGAGAACAAAGATGAAAAGTGCAAACACGAGCGGGAAAAACTTCATCCCTTGTTCGCCCACGTTCTCGCGTACGGTCGAAGCGACAAACTCGTAGATCATCTCGGCAACGGACTGGATTCGGCCTGGCACCAATGCGCGGCTGCGCATCGCCGTCATCAGGAATGCGATCACCAGTCCGGTGGCCAGCAACATGTACAAAGAGGAGTTCGTGAAGGACGCATCAACGCCGAAAATCTTCAGCGGCACTAGCGTCTTAAGTTCAAATTGTGCGATCGGGCTATGCCCGCCGTCCGCTCCAGCCGCCACGATCAAAAATTCCCCTTCGAATTCTAACGCTCGTCGTCTTCATCCGGCACCGAGGGTGCTGGCGGTGTTTTGCCTTTGGAAGCCGCGCGGACGACATTGAGGATGCCAGCCACCGATCCCAACATAAAGAACACAATGAAAAACCACGGTTTTTCATTGCCAAGCCAGCGATCCAAACCCCAACCGATGGCACTGCCAACGACAATGCCGCCGATGAGTTCGGTTGAGATTCGCAGAGCCCGGCCCATCGCCGCACCCCGCTGTTCCCCGGCGTCCGCCGCGCCGCCAGACGGCACGGGATGCCGACCCTTGGCTACGCTCAGTTTCTCGCCGATCCGCGCTGCCCGTTGTTCGAGCGCTGCGCGGTCTTCCGCACTCATGCCTCCTGGGCCGGAGCTCTGCGCCTTGTCAGACTTACCGTCTTGGTTGGTCGACAAGGAACAACACTCCATCCGGCCGGAACTTTCGCTCCGACGAAGGCTTTAAACAGGCCGTTCTATAGGCAGTCCGGTCGCTGGGTGTCAAGGAACCGGTCGCGTCTAGCTGCACTGCAGGGGTATGGCGAAAACGCACAGGTGTATCGTCGTGGACGGATCGGCGTGGGAAATGAGCAACGGCCTCTTGATCGGTTGGCCGTTGCATGGATGTAGACCTCGCGAAAAGCATGTGAGTGGGGTATTTTCAACACAAGTGATCGCGTCGGATGATTCGGCCCCGAGGGTTTTGCCGTGACGGCCTACGATACCCTTTTCTGGTTTCTCGTCGTGATGCTCGGCGTCGTCGCTTTCGCGATCGAGGCCGGCCTCGCTGTGCGCCACCGCACCGCCGTGATGACGGCGATGTTTTCGACTGTCGCAGCTCTGCTTTACATGATGCTCGGCGGCGGTGATGCGTCATTTGGAATAAGGGGTTCGATACCAGGCTTTGAAACGTCGTTGCCCACAATCACCCTTCCGAAGATCGATTTGAAAGTGGGCGATGGTGCAGCCGTTGGGGTCCGTGGCATCAGTGCACCAACGGCAACGGTCAGTGCTGAGAAAAATCTGCCGACCGGCCCCTTCGCCGATTGTGACACGTGTCCGTCGATGGTGGCCGTTGTCGCCGGTCGGTTCGTGATGGGGTCACCACCGATTGAAAAGGGCCGCCGTGATACCGAAGGTCCAGTCGATGTAACGATCAAGGAACCTTTTGCAGCTGGGCGCTATGAGGTGACCCGCGACCAGTTCGCGGTGTTCGTCGATGATACCAAGTATTCGATGGGCGGAGGCTGCGCCGTTAGCGGCCGCAGTTCCCAGTCGGCAAATTGGCGGCAACCCGGGTTCGAGCAAGCAGGCACCCACCCGGTTGTTTGTATCACGTGGCGCGATGCCCGTGCCTATGTGGCGTGGCTCACACAAAAGACCAAGAAAACCTATCGTCTTTTGTCTGAATCAGAGTGGGAGTTCATGGCGCGTGGTGGCGTGACTTCCATGTTCACCCATGGTTCGATGCTTGGCTCGACACATGCCAATTTCAATCGCGGACGCGATGGCACAATCCCCGTTGGATACACGTCGGCAAACCTACTGGGCATTCACGACGTTCACGGCAACGTCTGGGAGATGGTCGAAGATTGTTGGAATCCAGATTTGGGCTTCAATGCGCTCGACGGCCGGGCGACAGTTTTGCGAGGTGATTGTAGCCAGCATTCCATTCGTGGTGGCGGGTGGGATAGCACAGCATTGCAGGCACGACTTGGAGCGCGGGCGGCATTCGATGGCGCGGCAGCAGCCAATACGGTTGGTTTTCGTGTAGCCCGGGTGTTCGAATAAAGCGCTTTGGGCGCTTATGCGATCTCGCGGAACTTCTCAGCCGTTGCAAGATCGACCGACACCAACTGCGACACGCCTCGTTCACCCATCGTCACACCGAACAACCGGTCGGTACGTGCCATTGTCATCGGATGATGGGTGATGACGAGGAAGCGGGTTTCAGTCTCATTCGCCATGTTTTCCAGTAGCGTGCAAAAGCGATCCACGTTGGCATCGTCAAGCGGCGCGTCGACTTCGTCGAGAACACAGATTGGCGATGGATTGGTCAGGAATACCGCAAAGATCAGCGACATGGCCGTCAACGTCTGCTCGCCACCCGACAGTAACGACAAGGTGGCGGGTTTCTTGCCCGGCGGCTTGGCGATGATTTCAAGGCCACCTTGTAGCGGGTCTTCCGGATTCTCCAATAATTCGAGACGCGCTTCACCGCCGCCGAACAGGGTCGTGAACAGTCGCTGAAAATGTCCATTGACGATTTCGAAGGCTTCCATGAGGCGCTTCTTAGCCTCACGATTGAGCTGACCGATGGCACCACGCAGCTTAGCGATCGCTTCTTCGACGTCGAGCTTTTCCGTTTCCATGCCATCAACCTGGTGCTGAATGGCCTGCAACTCGTCATCTGCCTGCAAGTTGACGCCACCCAACCGCTCGCGATCCGACTTGATGCGGATCAACTGACGGTCAACCTCGGCCAAGGACTGCAGCTTGTGGTCGGGGGCCAGTTGCGCCAACCCCAGGCACGCTTCCGGCGGGCAATCGAGCGTTTCGCGGATCTTGCGCGCTTCGTCCTGGCGCCGGGTGCGGGCATTTTCCAGACGTGCTTCGATGCGGGCGCGCGCCTCACGCTCGTTGGCGACGGCCGCTTGTGCTGCCCGCATGTCCTGCATGGCTGTTCGCATGGCGTTTTCAGCTGCCCCAAGCGCGTTGGCCGCTTCCTGCCGCTGCTGTTCGGCAGCTGACAGCGCTGTCATTAGTTTCCGGCGTTGCTCCTCGAGCAGTTCGGGCAGCTCGACAAGCGCTTCCAGTTCGTCGGCAGCCTCTGCCCCACGTGCCTCAAGCGCCTCAACCTGTTGCGTGGCAGCAGTCTGACGAGCAGACCAACGCAGCTGATCCGCCGCAATCTCGGCGATCCGGGTCGTCCGTGCCACGCGTTCACGTTCGAGGCTGACGATCTCAGCCTTGATTTCGGTCACGGCTGACCGTAGCTGCGTGACATCGGTTTGGGCCTTGGTCAAGATCGGTGCGAGATCTTCTTCGCCATCGAGCAGTTCGATACCGGTCTCGATTTCGAATTGCTGCTCGGCCGCTTCGATCATCGACTCTTCGGCGCGTTGCTTGGCTTCGGTTGCGACCTGCATGCGCTGCTCGGTTTCGCGCGCGGTTCGCTCAATTTCGGTGAGCGTTTGGCGGGTGCGTGCAAGCTCAGCCGACGTATCACGCCACAACTGGCGGATGCGGCTGTCCTCGGTCTCGGCAGCCGTCTGCAAGTCGGCAGCGATCTTTTCGTTGGCGCTGGCGTCATCAGCGGCCGACAATACGCCTGAGGCCTGCGCTTCGAGATCGGCTAAACGATTGCGCTGCGCCAAGCGCTGGGCTGCGGCGGTCGGCGCTTCGGCTGCAGCAACGAACCCGTCCCATCGCCACAGATCGCCTTCGCGTGAAACCAAACGCTGGCCGGGCTTCAATGCTGATTGCAAGCGATGTCCAACGCTGCGCGACACGACGCCGATCTGGCGCAATCGGCGCGTGAGTTCTGCGGGGCCCTTTACGCGGTTGAACAGCGGTTCGGCACCTTCGGGCAACCCTGCGTCGTCCGAGGCAGGATCAATTCGGCGCCAATGGATTGGTTGATCGGTTTGGAGTGGCGCATCGAGATCATCGCCAAGGGCGGCGCCAAGCGCTATTTCGTAGCCCGACGCGACTTTGAGCTTATCGACGATGGGCGGTACGTCATCGTCGCGCACCGGCACGAGCATCCGAGCCAGTGTTGATAGTTCGGTTCGTACTTCACCAGCGGCTAAACTTGCGGCGCGCGCCTCATCACGCTTTGCTTTTGCAGCACTTGCGGCTTTGCGGGCGTTACTTTCAGCCTCGATCGTCTGGCCTTCGATCTGGGTGATCTGCCCCGCCAGTGTTCGAGCCGCTTCCTGCAATCGGGTGAGGTGCTGGGCGTCCGGCGCTTTGCCCTGGATCTCGCGGATTTGCGCATCGAGGCCTGAGATCTGACGGCTGATCTTGGTCGATTGGTCCTTGGCAGCCTGTAGGCTGGCATCGAGGCTTTTGCGCTTGGCCGCAGTCTCGAATGCTTTTTGCGTCAACGCGCTTAACTCGCGCTCGGCTTTGGCGCACGCAGCCTCGGCAGCATCGAGCTTGTCGATGTTGTCCGCATCCTGGTCGTTAGCGCCATCATCGACCGTCGACAGCCGGTCAAACTCCGACTTCAGACGCGCCAAGGTTTCCTGCGCTTCCGTCACTTGCCCCTGTTCACGGGAAAGATCGGTCGCGAGCTGTTGCATGCGCGCCATCAGTTCGCGCTGACGTTCAGCGGACCGCTTCGCTTCGGCTTCGAAATTGCTTTGCTCGATTTTGATGCGCGCGAGTACGGCTGCTCTGGTCGCCTCCGCCGTGCGCAACGGCTGCATGCTTTCCGATAGCTCGGCCTCGAGGCGCGTCGCTGCGGCTTCCGCTTGGGCCGCTGTGCCAAGTGCCGACAGGGCGGTGAGAAGTGCTGCTTCCTCGGCCTCGACTTGCGATTGTGCCTCGTTCCACACGAGATGGAAGAGCAACGCCTCAGTGCGGCGGATCTCGACCGATAATTCTTTGTAGCGCTTGGCCTGGCGGGCCTGCCGCTTCAAGCTGTCAAGTTGAGAGGCCAATTGCCCGATGATATCGCCGAGCCGGGCAAGGTTGCCTTCCGCGGCTTTGAGGCGAAGTTCAGCCTCGTGGCGGCGGCTGTGCAGGCCGGCAATTCCGGCTGCATCTTCCAGCACGCGGCGGCGCTGTTCGGGCTTGGCGTTGACGATTTCAGCGATTTGCCCTTGGCGCACGAGGGCTGGCGAGCGGGCACCGGTCGCGGCATCTTCGAACAGTAACTTGATGTCGCGGGCGCGCGCATCACGACCGTTGATACGATAGGCAGAACCTGCCTCACGCTCAATGCGGCGCGTGATTTCGATGGTGTCAACGTCGTTGAATTCGGCTGGTGCCGTGCGCTTTGAGTTATCGAGGAAGATTGTGACTTCCGCCCAGTTGCGGGCCGGTCGTGAATTGGTGCCGGAAAAAATCACATCGTCCATGGCAGCCGCCCGCATCGACTTGTGCGAGGTCTCGCCCATCACCCAGCGAAGCGCTTCTAGCAGGTTCGATTTGCCGCAGCCGTTCGGACCGACAACGCCAGTCAGCCCTTTCTCGATAATGAGATCGGTTGGGTCAACGAACGATTTGAATCCGAGCAGCCGTAGCCGGTTCATATGCACGGGTCGTCAAAGCCTCCTGCAGAGTACGTTGAAGGAGTGCCGGAACACTTGGGCGTCGGGATCACCTAGCGTGTCAAACCCGCCGGCTTGGCCACAACTTGGCCTACCAGAATCGGGTCTATGAGTTCGCGGATCTTTTTCATATCAAGGGTGCTCTTGACGAGTTTGCCCTGCACGAAAAAGTTGGGTGTACCGATGATGCCGAGTGTCCGACCGCGCTCCTTCGTTGAGTTCAGAGCCGCAATCATGCCCCGATTCTCATAGCAGGCGTCAAAGTCAGCGCGGTTCATCCCCACCTGAGATGCAATCTTGAAAATCGGATCGCGGCGCACTTCCTGGCTGACCCAAGCGTTTTGCTGGGCCAGGAACTTCTCATAAAGCGCCAATTGCTTAGCTGGTGGTGCGCAACGCATGGCGATGGTGGCGGCACCAGACTGCATGCCGATCGGGAAGTCGCGAATGATGAACCGCACCTTGCCGGTGTCGATGTAGTCGCGTTTCAGGGTCGGAAACGTTTCTTCTTGAAATTGCTTGCAGAATTGGCACGTGAGTGACGCAAACTTGATGATCGTCACGGGCGCATCGGCACGACCGATGGCAAGTTCGGGGATGTCGTTCACCGGCTGCATGATCTGAGCAATGGTCGGGTTGACGATCACCTCGCGACCACCGGTTGCTTGGGCCGAGGCATCAACGAACGGATTGAACTGCGGCTTGTCTGGCGTCGTGCCCGAAAACAGCGGCGTTGCTTTGTCCTGACCCTGTGGCGTGAGCAGCGCATCGCCCGAACACGCTGCAAGTGTAACAGCCGTGAGAAGGATCGCGGCAGCGCTGCGCAACAATCTGCTGCCGCTGATGTTCATAGGCTCAGGATGCCTTCAGAATCGCGTCGAAGGCCTTCTCGAAGGCTTCCGTCGATGGACCATCGGCCAACCGCTTGCCATTGATGAAGAACGTCGGCGTCGAGTTGACACCAAACGTCTTTGAGCCGCGCTCGCGATTAGCGGTGATCTGCTCCAAAAGCTTTTGATCGGTCAGGCACTTATCGAAGCTTTCCTGTGTGAAGCCCGCTTGCTTGGCGATCTCGAACAGGCGCGGCACGGGGTTGCCCTTGGCGAACGCCCAGTCTTCCTGCTTCTCGAACAGGATGCTGGTCATATCATAGCTTTTCGCAACATTTGCCGTGCCACCGGCGCACCGGCTGAGCATTGAGGCGGCGGCTGCCAGATCATCGAGCGGGAACTCGCGCAGGATGAAGCGGACTTTACCGTTATCGACGTACTTTGCCTTGAGGCCCGGGAATACCTTCTTGTGGAAGGTGGCGCAGTGCCCGCAGGTCATCGACGCATATTCGACGACTGTGATCTTCGCGTCAGCGGCGCCAATCGCGAGATCGGGAAGGTCGCCAGCCTTCATCAGCTCGGTGACATCGGCATCGGCACCGGCTTTGCGTTGGCCGAATGCGTGGCTTCCAGTCAATGCGATGCCTGATGCAACGGTGGTTACAGCAATCATCACGGCGCGCCGGGACAAGGGCAGTACAGTCTTTGACACGGGGCTAAACCCTCCTCGTTCGTCAGGGCGGCAGATCTGAGCCTAGCCCCGGTTCATGCAGTCGATCTCAGGCCTCATTTAGGCAAAAGTGCGCTGAATGCCAACTGAATGGTGGTCGCAAGTGCTGATCACAGTTGCGGCATTAGCGCAGTGATCCTTTGGAGCCGCCTGAATTTTCAATGCGCATACTAGCTTCAAGTGCTGCAAGCGCCGCGCGTAAGCCGTCATCTTCGATTGCCTGAATGGCAGCCGTCGGCGGGCTTGTTTGCGCCTGGGGCAGACGCGGCTCGGGCAGGGCCGAGCGGATCAACGGCGCCTGGATTAGCCGAATTTCGGCCACCGCGCGGTAGCCAAAATAGGCATTGATCCGGTCGATCAGTAGCCGTGATTTGTATTGAATATCAAGGGCGCGAGCAGGTTCGACCCGCAGCATCAACGTTGCGCCAGCGCGGCCGTGCTCCGCATCATCGGCATCACCCGTACCCTCGAAGCCGCGCGGCCATTTCAGCCGCTCAGGCGCGGTATAGGCTGCCAGTTCCTTGCCAACGATGATTGCCCAGTCGGTCAGCAGGGCTGCGGTTGAGAAGCCGAATTTCTCGAAGACTTTCTGCGTGATCTTGGGAACAAACGTGCCAACCGACCGACCGCGATAGTTTGGCTTCGCCATCAGGCGCTGCGCGGATGCTGGTTTAGGCATCTGCAGCCGTTGCGCTGGGGGCACAGGCCGTGACGTTGGGCGCGGTAGCGGCAGTTTGCTCACAGGAGTATTTCCAAAGGCGATTTCATGTCCGTTCCGACGAGCTTACCATTGTGGGAGCGATTCGGATGAGCGCAGAGGGTCGACCGTGACAGCTGTGGCCGGCAAGCAACTCAAAGTAACGAGCAGACAAGCTCAAGAACCCAGCACGGCAGCGCTTCTGCTGGACTGGTATGACCGTGAGCACCGCGACCTGCCGTGGCGCTATCCACCGGGAAAAAAAGCCGATCCCTACCGCGTGTGGCTCAGCGAAATCATGTTGCAGCAGACGGTGGTGAAAACCGTTATCCCATACTACGCGGCGTTCCTGAAGCGCTGGCCGACGGTGAAGGCGCTGGCTGCGTCTAGCGTCGATGACGTGCTCGTCGCCTGGGCCGGGCTTGGCTACTACAGCCGCGCCCGCAACTTGCACAAATGTGCACAAGCGGTTGTTATCGAGCACGGTGCCAAGTTTCCGCGCGATGAAGCAACACTGCTGACGTTGCCTGGCATTGGGCCGTATACGGCGGCTGCAATCTCATCAATTGCTTATGGCGAACATGCCATGCCGGTCGATGGCAACGTCGAGCGGGTGGTGTCGCGCCTGTTCGCGCTGGCAACGCCGCTGCCGACGGTAAAGCCTGAGATCAAGCGGCGCGCGATGGCGTTGTCGCCGGTCGAACGGCCCGGTGACTTTGCCCAAGCCATGATGGATCTCGGCGCCACGGTCTGCACGCCAAAGCGCCCGTCATGTCTGATGTGCCCACTGCATCGGCGCTGCGAGGGGTTTGCCCTTGGCATCGAGGCGACCTTGCCGCGTAAGGCTGAAAAAGGCGTGCGGCCGGATCGGTTCGGACATGCGTTCCTCGCCTTGCGCGAGGATGGGCATATCTTGTTGCGGCAGCGTCCGGATGCAGGGCTTCTGGCCCGTATGATCGAAGTGCCGTCGACCGCCTGGGCCGACGATTTGCCATCACTGAAGGATGCAGTGCGGGCAGCTCCCGTGCAGGCTGACTGGTGGCAGGTGCCGGACGTCGTCGCCCACGTGTTTACGCATTTCAAGCTGCAACTCGTCGTCCATGTGGCCGTGGTGCCAACCGATATCGCACTGACGTTCTGGGCCGATAGCGCCCGCTGTCGCTGGGTGCCACGCCGGGCGCTTGCCGGCCAAGCGTTACCAAGCGTCATGCGCAAGATCATCGCCCACGCACTGAAGGAAATGTGAGGCGGGCATCTCGCCCTAAAAAAGCCGACACCGCATCAGGCTGGATTGTGCTTGCGGACCTGAACTGCGTCCAGTTATGGTCATTTAGGGAATAATTAAAAAAATTATCAGTTGCCGGGGAGTAGTGTGATGCCCGTTGTAGCGCCCACGCCTGTGACCCGTGCCCCAAGTGAAGCCGACCTCACCAACAGCGCCAAATTGATCGTAGACCTCCGCAAGCGCCGTCTGCCGCAGATGGTCAATTGGTGGGACGCGTCGGTGCTCGCCATGGTCGGGGTGCGCAACGCGATTTCGGCGACGATCGGCAGCTACGCCGACCAGCGCCCGATGCAAGCCGCAGCCGACACCGTGCCCGAGGCTGAATTAACCGGCCGCCACGACTACCGCGAGGTCCATCGTAGCGGAAAAGGTGCAGTCCAGGATCAGGACGGCCGCTGGGTGGTCCGCGGCATTGATTCCGCAACCGGCCTTGAGACCGCCAAGAGCTTGGCCTTCGATCCAAACGGCGCGTTGTGGGTCGATTTCATTGCCGATCTGGGAGATGGCTTCGAGGCGACCTACGCCATGGCCTATCTGATGGCGCAACCGTCGATCACTTTGCCGATTGCGGACAAGTTCGGCAAAATCTCGGACACGCGTCTGCCGGCTGGCGAAATCATGATCATGGGCGGCGACATGGCCTATCCCAACGCCACCATCAAGGAATATCGCGCACGCTGCATTGATCCCTATAACGCCGCCTTCCAACTCAAGGAAGGAGAGCCAGCCAAACGCAAGCTGTTCTTTATCGCTGGCAATCACGATTGGTATGACGGGCTAGCGGCCTTCACGAGCGTATTTTGCACAGCCCGTGATCGTCTTGCTGGCGGTCGCGGGGTCAAGGTTGGCGGTTGGCAGGCCGAGCAACGGCGCAGCTATTTCGCACTCGCCCTGCCGCACGGCTGGTGGTTTTGGGGCATTGACCTTGCTCTCAACGAAACCATCGACGATGCGCAGAAGAATTACTTCGAGGCGATGAGCCTGAAGACCAAGCCGGGCGAAAAGATCATCATCATTTTGCATGCGCCGGTTTGGCAGACGAATGATGAATCGCCACTGCATGAGGTGAGCCAATGGGCGCGAAAGCAAGGCGCCGAAGTGGTGGCGTTGATCGCTGGCGATTTACATTTCTATAGCCGGTTTCATTCGCTCGGACGCGACAAGATTGCGGATTGGGAGCACGCACTGCCGCAGGAGTTGCAACTGATCACGTCGGGCGGTGGCGGCGCATTCCTGCATCCAACACACCAACTGCCACGGCAAATGCAGGTGCACTGGACAGTGCCGCGGGATTCGGTTCTGCCGCATGATCGTAAGACCGATTTCACGGACACGGTGACCACCGTGACGGCGACAGATCCGGTGTTTGATAAATCGAAACCATTCGAATTTCATGCGCCGCACATCTATCCGTCAAAAACACGCAGCATGATTCTGGGACTGAAGAATCTTCTGCTGCCGTTCCACAATCGCAAGTTCGCGCTGTTCATGGGCGTGTTCTATCTCGTGTACGCGTGGGTCTTTCAGATTGCGACGCATGATCCGGCGGACGCGACACGGCGGGCGCAGATCGTCAGTATCAAATCGCAGTGCAATATCGAGCACCGGTTGGAAGCCGAGCAAGCTGCTTGTTACAAATCTGAGTTGAAAACGCTAAACGAGAACACCGTTGCAGCGCTTGCTGCACGCGCCAACAAGAGATTTGCTGACATCGAAAAGCGGTTGCCTCAGTTGCCGCCGCTGTCAGCAGAACTGTCACCGCCTTCAACGAGCCAAAGTGCTGGTTCAGCGCCCAGCCCTTCGGCAACAGGATCAAAACCGAAGGCAACTCCGCCGACACCGCCGCCGCTGCCGTCCTATGAGGCGCGCTTCGTCAAATGGTTTGCCGACAGCGTGGTTTTTGGCAAGTCCTCAGCAGATGAAGTGGAACGCTATCTACAAAGCGTGCATGCCTCTGGCGGCTGGATCGGCTTTGCAAAAGATGCGATCTGGCCGACCATCAGTACGGAGCGCGTACTCTTTGCGATGCTTTCGAACCCTGCGTTTTTCTTTATGATCATCGGGCTGTATGCTGGCTTGATCTACTATGTCGGTTTCGAAGACCGAGAATTTGTGAAGCCCAAGTGGCTGAAATGGCCGATCAAGATCGTGGTCGGGTTCGTGCATGCTTGGCTCCACGTGGTCGTGTTGCTGACGACCAATACGGTGCTTCAACCGATCTATGATTTCTTCACGCGAGAAGGTGCCGAGTGGCCGGGCATCGTGTTTGGAGTCGCTTTGTATTCGACGCTGTTGGTGCTGATCGGCGGTATATTCGGCGGTATGCTGTTCGGACTCTATTGGGTGCTCACGTCGCTCATTGGTCGCCTGCATATGGACTCGTTCGGCGCGCTGGGGATTACCGGGTATAAAAACTTCCTGCGCATGCGCATCGAGCCGGATAAGCTGACGGTCTATCCGATCGGGCTCGATCACGTGCCGGGGCGCAGGGGGTGGCGCGCAGTAACCAATCAGGATGATGCCTCTGGGCACAATCCGCTGATCAGGCCAAAGCGCGATTTGACGCCTCGGCTGATCGAACAGCCGGTGGAAATTATGGCGCCGAAGCAGCGGGAATTGAAGGTTCCGGCGTAAACTTCAAGGCGTCACGCAACGGCTGGCGGTTCGTGCACCAGCCGATCGAAGATCGCACGGATTTCGTTAGGTGATGCCTTGGCAACCGCACCGTTCGAAACCTCGGCCGCCGTCCACATCCAGCTGTGGGCTGGATCATGCCTCATCGCCCATTCGGGGAACAGCCGGTCGTCGATTTCGGCCTCAAATAGTTTCACAACTTCGATGTGCCTTTCGTCGCGCTGGATCCGCTCAAAGACAGCGTTGACGGCTGTTGGTGGACCTTCCAACAACTGCAAATACAGATCATGCCGACAGATCAGAGCCCCGGTCACGCCATCTCGAACGTTATTGGTGCGCGCCGAATGCAGGATGCCGAGCAGTGTCAACTCGTCGAACCCAAGCGGTCGCGACGCATAGATAAGTTGTATGTTTTTCATTGCTTGAAGCCCGATCATCGCGCGGCGAAGGCTGTGTCGCCATCGTCTGCGTACCACGGGTTGTTCAATGCTTCTCTAGGAAACTGTCGACCACGCGCTTGGCGCCCGCCTTCTCGAATTCGACCGTCAGCTTGTTGCCGTCGATCTCGGTGACGAGGCCGTAGCCGAACTTCTGGTGGAATACGCGCTCGCCCATGGTGAAGGTGGTTTGCGTGGCGGTCGACGAGGCAATCAACTCGCCTTCGAGCTGCATTGGCGGTTTCTTCTTGGCCCCGTCCTTCTTCCACTGCTGCTGGGCGCGTTGCCAGCCCGGCGTCTGGTAGGTCGATTGGAACGGCTGAGTGCTGGGCGATACGTCGTCAAACCGGCTCGGCGCATAGCCGCCACGCTGGCCACCAAAGTTGCCGCCGAAATTTTGATAGGCGCCGCCGAACGGGCTCTTGGCTTCGACCACTTCGACGTGAGCCTCGGGTAACTCATCAATAAAGCGCGACGGTACGGCTGCCGAATAAAGCCCGCGATTGCGCCGGTTTTGTGCAAACGAGATCTTGCCCGTTTTCTTTGCCCGCGTGATGCCGACATAGGCCAAGCGGCGCTCTTCTTCGAGACCGGCCAAGCCGCTTTCATCGAGTGAGCGCTGATGTGGGAACAGCCCTTCCTCCCAGCCTGGCAGAAACACAGTGTCGAACTCTAATCCCTTGGCGGCGTGCAGCGTCATCAGCGAAACACGGTCGCCGTCGTTGCCAGCATCGACGTCCATCACCAGCGAGACGTGTTCGAGGAACCCGCCCAGCGTCTCGAACTGGTGCATGAAGCGGATCAGTTCCTTCAAGTTCTCCAGCCGCGATTGCGCCTGCGGGCTCTTGTCCGACTGCCACATGTAGGTGTAGCCGCTCTCGTCGAGGATCATCTCGGCCAGCTCGGTATGCTTCATGGTTGTGATTTGCGCGCGCCACCGGTCGAAGTTGTTTAGCAAATCAGCCAGCGACTTGCGCGCTCTACCGCCCAGGTCGTCGGAGTCCGTCATCATGCGGGCGGCCTGATACATCGGGATTTCCCGCGCACGCGCCAGATCGTGGACGCGCTTCACCGTGGTGTCGCCGAGACCGCGCTTGGGCACGTTGACGATGCGCTCGAACTTCAAATCGTTGACCGGATTGGCGACGACTTCGAGGTAGGCCACCGCGTCCTTGATTTCCTGGCGCTCGTAGAATCGCGGGCCGCCGATCACGCGATAGGGTAGTCCCACGGTCACGAAGCGGTCTTCCAAACTGCGCATCTGGAATGAAGCGCGGACGAGGATTGCAATGTCGTTGAGCTTTTGGCCAGACTTGCGGGCGCGCTCGATGTCTTCGCAAATAACGCGGGCTTCTTCCTCGTCGTCCCAGACGCCGGTGACGGTGACCTTGTTGCCAAGTTCGCCATCGGTGAACAGCGTTTTGCCCAGGCGCCCCTTGTTATGATCGATCAGCGCCGACGCGGTCGCCAGAATATGCCCGGTCGAACGGTAGTTGCGCTCCAATCGGATGACGGCCGCACCGGGGAAATCTTTGTCGAAGCGCAGGATGTTATCGACTTCCGCGCCGCGCCAGCCATAGATCGATTGGTCGTCGTCGCCGACGCAGCAGATGTTGGGCGAGCCTTGCGCCAACAGGCGTAGCCACATGTACTGGACAACGTTGGTATCCTGGTACTCATCGACCAGAATGTAGCGGAATCGACGTTGGTAGTCGGCCAGCACATCCGGATTTTCCTGGAACAGACGCAGGCCTTCAAGCAGCAGATCGCCAAAGTCGCAGGCGTTAAGTTCCTTCAAGCGCTTTTGATACGCGGCATAGAGCTCGCGACCCTTGCCACCGCCGAACGTGCCTTCGCCAACGGGTACTTTTTCCGGGGTTAGGCCACGGTTCTTCCAACCGTCGATTACCATTGCGAATTGTCGTGCTGGCCAACGCTCCTTGTCGATTTGGGCAGCCTCGATCACTTGCTTCATCAGGCGCAACTGGTCATCTGGGTCGAGGATCGTGAACCCGGACTTCAGGCCAACGAGTTCGACGTGGCGGCGCAGAATTTTTACGCCGATCGAGTGGAAGGTGCCGAGCCAGCCCATGCCTTCGACCGCTTCGCCGATCAAATGGCCGATGCGTTCTTTCATCTCGCGGGCGGCTTTGTTGGTGAACGTCACCGACAGGATTTCATGCCCGCGCGCCCGGCCCGAGGCCAGAATGTGCGCGATTCGGGTGGTCAGAACGCGGGTCTTGCCTGTGCCGGCGCCGGCCAGAACGAGCACGGGCCCATCGAGCGTTTCCACTGCGCGGCGCTGCTCTGGATTGATGCTGGTCAAATAGGTCGGCGCAGGGCGCTGGAGCGCGCGTGCGGAGATTGAGCCTGGTTGGGACACCGGGGCATCGACGGGAACTGGTTTGATCGTGCGATTCGCTGACATGGGAATGATCATAGCATTTCAGATGTGGCGGCAACTGGGACGAAATGCACAAGCTCGCAATTCGCCCACAAGCACTTGTGATCTTGCAGTTCGGCCATACACAAGCCGTACTGAACGCCCAGTAGTAGAAAATACCCAGGTTCGGACGTTGCCGACCGCTTAGCGGCATGCTTAACGAGGCGTGGAAGTGTACAATGCGTACCATGCATTTTGGCTTGAGCAGTCGATGAACGTGGCAGATCCCATCGCAACCGGTCAGGGAGGAGCATGAACAACGTTCTCCTTTGGGTCGGCGGCTTGCTGGTGGCTGTTCTTGCAGCGATGTTCACCGGGCCGCATTTCGTCGATTGGACACGCTATCGCGGCGTGTTCGAGGAGGAGGCGTCGCGCGTCCTTGGCCGCGAAGTACGTGTCGCTGGCGCGGTCAACCTGCGATTGCTGCCAACCCCGTACGTTCGCTTCGAGAAGGTGCGTTTGTCCGATGCCGCTGGGCAAACCGGTGAGCCGTTCTTTCGGGCCGATGATTTTACTTTGTGGCTTGCACCAGCGCCCTTGTTGCGTGGGGCCATTGAGGCGCGCGAAATCGAGTTGCGCCGCCCAACCCTGAAATTGCGCCTGAACGCCGATGGTGGTGGCAATTGGCAGACGTTGTCGATTGCGCGTGGGCAGCTTCCGTTTGTGCCGAGCGACGTTGCGTTGCAGTCGGTCCTGATCACCGACGGCACGATCTCCGTCGATGGGCCGGAGGGCCAAGAACTGCTTCGGGTCGGGGCTATCTCCGGTGACTTGTCGGTTGCAGCCCTGGAAGGACCATTCCGCTTTAAGGGAGCATTCGATTGGGGTGGCGTTGCCCACGAGTTGAAAACGTCAACGACGGCGTTCGATCCCGACGGCAGTTTGCGATTTAAGGCACAGCTGACGGTGCCTTCGAATGGCAATGGCTACACGCTTGACGGGCGCGTGGCCGATCTTGGCGGCCGCGCCAAACTCGACGGCCAACTGACCGGTCAATTGGCGTTCGTGCCGGGCAATGTCGGCCAATTGGCGGCAGCGTCAGCACAGCTTCCGCAGAAGAGCGGAGCCCGCGTTCCAGTTGAATTGCGCGCCGGCATCACCGCTGACACGAGCAGCGCGACATTTGCGGATGTTGGCCTGTCGTTCGAGCAGAACGGTAAACCCCAGCTGGTCGCGGGCAAGGGGCAACTGCAGTGGAACCGTGGCATCGACGTCACGACCGAATGGACCGCCCGCTGGCTCGATCTCGATCAAGCGCTTGGTCAAGCAGAAGCCCCCGCCACCTTAGCTCCATTGGCTTCTATCCGGCGGTTGGCAACGGCACTCGCTGGGTTGGTGCCAGCGAGCGGACGCGGTGTATCGACCATTGTTGTTGATCAGATTACACTTGGTGCAGAAGCGCTCAGTGATGCGCGGTTGCGGGTCGAGCGCGACAATGATCGGCTGCGTCTGACTGATCTGAAGATTAATCTGCCCGGCAGTACAAGGGCGCAGATTTCAGGCGTGTTTCCTACTGGCAGCCTTGGCGAAACGTTTGACGGCGACGTGACGCTGCGCGGCGCAAACCTGAACCGGCTTTTGACGTGGTTGGGGCATGGAGCTGCCGTCTCGGAAAGCCGTGCGGAAGGTGCTTTTTCGCTGCGGTCCAAGCTCAACTTCGAGCCACAGACCATTGCCTTCAAGGAAGCGTTCGCAAGCGTTGGCGGTGCTGTCTTGACGGGTGGCATTGCCTATCGTTGGGCCGATAGGCCGCGACTTGATCTCGTGCTCGAAGGCGACCAGATCGACTTGACGCTGTTGTCGCCGCAAGCGCTTGACCTCGTCGCCCGTGCGCGCGAGTTCGCTGGGCTATCAACACCATCAACCAATCCCAAGAGTGCAGCGCCACCCCGCTATGCGATCGATCCCAAGGCGCAGGATTTGACGTTGCGCATTCGTGCTGGCCGTCTCATCGATACCGGCCGCGATCTGCGCGATGTTGACGTCGATGCGGCGGTGATTGGCGGTCGGTTGACCGTGCAGCGGCTGCGATTTGCCAGTGGTGCCGGACTCGAACTGGAGGCCGATGGCGATATCGCCGATGTCGCAGCCCGCCCTCGTGGCGCATTGCGTGGCACCGTTTCGGTGGCCGATGAAACGGCTGTGGCAGAACTGCTCGAGTTGTTCGATGTCGGTGGCGATGATGCGCTCGTCACGCGTCTGCGAACAATCGCGCCGGCGCGTGTCGCGTGGACACTTAAAGTCCCGGATTCGCGTGCGACAGGACCATTGCCTGTCGAGCTCTGGCTCGACGGTGTCGCACTTGGACGCAGACTAGCTGGAACCGCCAGACTGGATGGCGGACTACGCGAGTGGCGACAACATGCGCTGCACCTGAACATCGCCATCGAGCGACCCGATTGGCAGCGGCTGCGGCGCTTGCTTGCTGTTGATGCTGCCCTGGCTGGGCCTAGCGCGCGCCATCTGCCGGTCGATCCCGCGAGCACACGTGGCCGCTTGCTGTTGAATATTTCTGGTCGTCCGGCACAGGGGCTCAGCACGTACATCAAGCTCGAAGACGAAGCATTCGATACCGGCATTGCTGGTCGGATCGTTTTGTTAGGAGATGCCCCAGTATCTGCCGCCAACATCACAGCCGACGGTGAAATCCAGATCCGCTCCTCGGATGCGGCACAGGCACTCGCAGCACTCGGCTTGCCAGCGCGCAACCTTCCCGGCATCGCCATTGAGGGCGCAGCGGATCTGTCGTTCAAGGACGAGAAAATCAAGATCACTCCGTCGGCGCTGGAGGTGGCGGGTTCGATCATCGGTGGTGAGCTGATTTTAGCGCGCGCCAAAGACCGCACCCGTATCGATGGGCGGTTGACTGCATCGCATGCCAGCATTCCGCGCCTGCTCGATCTTCTGGCTGACGGCAAAGGTGGGAATAGCCGCGAGACCGACGGCACCGTCTGGCAGTCGACCACGTTTGATTTTCAGGGGCTTGATCGCATCGAGGGGCGGGTTCGACTTGAGGCCAGTGAGTTTAGCGTCACTCCCGAGTTAGGCTTATCCCGCGCCGTTGTTGAGACGGAATTTGGCCCGGGCAGGGTCGAATTTACATCGCTGGAGGGTGATGTGCTTGGCAGTCGGTTGACGTCAAGATGGCTGATAGAGAAAGCGCCGGCAGGTGCCAATCTGACCGGCAACGTGAAGGTCGGAGCGATCCGGCTAGATCTACTCGGGGCAAATCAGGCGCAATCCATCCAACGGTTGAGCGGGACGGCTGCACTGACCGCGTCGATCAGTGGTCGGGGCCTTTCCCCCCGCGGTTTGATTGGTGCGCTGACCGGCAAGGGCGAACTCGATATAACGAAGAGTGATGCCGGCGTGCCGTCACCAAGTTTGGTGCGACGCATTGCTGACGACGTTGTCAGCGGCAAGCGCGAAGCGACGACCCAGAATATCGAACTGGCGGTCCTTGCTGGTGTGAAAGTTGCGACACCAGAGTTCAAGCTTGGTTTGGGCAATCGCAAGCTTGGCTTCGATATTGGCGACGGCGCAATTAAAGTGCGCGCGTTCAAGGTTGAAACACCCGATGGGATCGCCACCAACCGAACAACAATTGATCTGTCATCATTCAAAATCGATAGTGAATGGAAAATCGATGAGCGTTTCGACAAACCGGTTCGTACGACTCCAGTTCCAGGTGCCCGCAGCCCCACCGCTCTGCCGCCGGTCACGATCGTTTTCGTTGGACCAGTCGCCGCTCTCGGGCGGCTGGAGCCGGTGATTTCAGTTGAGGCGCTGGTGCGCGAGCTTGGCGTGCGGCGGATGGAGCGCGACGTGGACGAATTGGAGCGGATCCGACGCCTCGATGAGGAGCGGATCAAGGCCGAGGCTGAGCGGCAGAAAAACGAAGCTGCCGCCCGCGCAGCTGCGGCGTTGAGTGGTGTCGGCCAATTGCAACCGGCCGCTGGACCATCGTCACCGACCTTGCCAGCGACTTCAGCAAATCCGGGCGATGCGATCTCCGTGCCCGGTGCGCCACGGGCCGATGCTACGTCTACGCTGCCTGATCAATTTGCTGGGGAGGCTGGAGTGCCCCTCGCTGATCAACCGTTGCAATCGGATGCCAAGCGGCGGTCGTCGGCATCGCCCAATGGTCTGACATCAGAACAGCGACAGGTGCCGACCTCGCAGAAAGCCAAGAAGTCGTGGATGAAGGACGTGTTCGGCGGTCATAGCGCCG
Source organism: Hyphomicrobiaceae bacterium (assembly GCA_031429105.1). Taxonomy (GTDB): domain Bacteria; phylum Pseudomonadota; class Alphaproteobacteria; order Rhizobiales; family Hyphomicrobiaceae; genus JAKFWF01. The sequence continues at coordinate 36,632 of JANOYV010000004.1, forward strand.
GGGGCAACTGAGCGCGCAACTGTGCGTCAGCTAATAACCAGACGCGCACCGCGCTGGATAGCCCGGCGGTGCCGCGTGTGCCATCAATTCGTTGGACCAATCCAGCGAGCGATATTTGCTCGCGAAGGGCAGCCTCGCGTAAGGCATCCCAGAATGCAGCTTCCAGGCTGATCGATGTCCGGTGGCCGGCAATCGAAAACGAACGCTTGATCGGCCGCGCCGTTACGCTCGCATTGGGGATGCCAGCATTCAACTTGATTTGGTCGTCAACGCTCATCTGAACCTGTGGGCTCGCGTTTGGCTTGATCGAGGCGTCGGCGGTCAAGTTCACTGACGGCTTTGACCTGCATCTTCTCGGCCTTCGATTGCCCGAACTTGGCGCGATTTTCAGCCGCCTTGATCTCGCGTTGATCGCGGGTGCGGCGCTTGCGTGCGTTACGCAGGTTGACGATGTCAGCGGTCATGAGGGTGCTCATTTCGTGGACGTTCGCCGGAGGCCTGGGTGACCCCGATGCCATGGGATGCCGAACAGATCAAGCGCCATGCACAGTTCGCTGTTGTGTTCATACGGCCCCGCCCCTTACGTTTGCAGCAGATCAACGCCACTGCACCTGCCTGGAAACCATCATGAAAACACGCGCTGCCGTCATTCACGAAATGCAACGCCCAAGGCCCTACGCGCAATCGAAGCCGATGGTGGTCGAGACGCTCGACCTTGATCCGCCAGGACCGGGCGAGGTCATGCTCCGCATCAGGGCTGCTGGCCTGTGCCACTCGGATCTGTCGACGATCAACGGTGACCGACCACGCACGATGCCGATGGTGCTCGGTCATGAGGCCGCCGGTGAAGTGGTCGAGGTTGGCCCTGGCGGCAGTGATCTTGTCGTCGGCGACCACGTGATATTGGTGTTCGTTCCCAGTTGCGGCCACTGCATGCCCTGTATGGAAGGGCGACCAGCCTTGTGCGAACCCGGTGCCAAAGCGAACAACGCGGGCACACTGACTTCAGGTTCAATTCGACTGAAGCGCGATGGTAAGCCGGTCTATCATCATGTCGGCGTTTCGGCGTTCTCCGAGTACGCTGTGGTTGCCCGCGGCAGTCTCGTCAAAATCGACAAGTCGTTGCCGTTTGAGGAGGCAGCCTTGTTCGGCTGTGCCGTTGTCACTGGAGCCGGTGCCGTCATCAACACGGCAAAGGTTCAGGCTGGGACGTCCACGGCGGTCATCGGGCTTGGCGGCGTCGGCCTGATGTCGATGCTGGCATTGAAGTTGTCCGGCGCACGCCAAGTCATCGCGATCGACATGCTCGACGATAAATTGAAACTCGCCAAGGAGTTGGGCGCCACCCATTGCATCAACGGGCGCGATGCCAACGTCGTCGAGCAGGTGAAGGACCTGTCATCGGGCGGCGTTGATTTCGCGTTCGAGATGGCAGGATCGGTGAAGGCCTTGGAACTGGCCTATAAGATCACGCGCCGGGGCGGCACCACAGTCACGGCAAGCCTACCGCATCCAACGCACATGATGAACCTGCCTGCGACCAATCTGGTGGCCGAGGAGCGCACGCTCAAGGGCAGCTATGTCGGCAGCTGCGTGCCAGCGCGTGACATTCCGCGCTTCATTTCGCTGTATCAGCAGGGGCTGCTGCCAGTTGATCGCCTGATGAGCGAAAAGATCACGCTCGATCAAATCAACGAGGGCTTTGATCGCCTTGCCGACGGCGTGAGCGTTCGGCAGATTTTAATTCCTTGAGTGTGCTGGTCGACTCCCCTGCGAGGAGCCGGCAGCCATGCACGAGAGTCGCATACCTATGGGCTATGAGCTGAGTTTGCGTTCTAAATCCCGTTGAATACTTCCCGCGCGACCCGAAAGGTATTGGCATAAGCCTGGACACTATCGCTGATCGGATTGGCGTAGCCGCCGCCAATTGCGATCGACACCGGGATGCCACGCCTGCGGCAGAACTGGAACACCAGGCGGTCACGCTCCTCCAAGCCATCGAATGTCAACGAGAGACGCCCCAGCGTGTCGGACTTCAGCGGGTCGACGCCTGATAGGTAGAGAACCAGTTCAGGTCGAAACTCGGCGATGTGTTCCAGTGCGCCGGCCAGTGCGTGCATGTATGCTGTATCTTCGGTGCCATCGGGCAAGCCGACGTCGAGGGTCGATGGCACTTTGCGAAACGGAAAATTCTTCTCGCCGTGGATGCTCAACACGAATACGGCTGGATTGTCCGCCAGTAGTGCGGCGTTGCCATCACCTTGATGCACATCGAGATCGATGATGGCGATGCGCTCGACGCCACCGTCCGCCAAAAGGTTGAGTGCCGCAACGGCGAGGTCGTTGAACACGCAATAGCCCGATCCGAAGTCGCGATGAGCGTGGTGCGTGCCACCGGCCAATTGGCCGGACAGGCCGGTCTCAAGCGCAGAGCGGGCCGCTGCAAGTGATCCGCCGGTCGTCGCCCGAGAGCGCGCAGCAAGCGTCTCGCTCCAGGGCAAGCCGATGCGGCGCTGGATATCGGATGACAGCGTTCCATTCAATACAGCCGCCACATAGGCTGGATCGTGGGCACGCGAGAGTTCGGCCAACGTGGCGATGGGTGATCGCATCAGCCGTGCACCCCCGAGCGTGCGTTGTGACAGCAAAAGCTCACGCAGCAGCGCGTACTTGCCCGCCGGAAAGCGATGTCCGGGCGGCAGTTGCAGCTCAGGCGTGTCGGGATAGAAGAATTGCATGCGAGCGGTTTGGCTGGTGTCGGCCGATCAAGCAACTCAATCCTGCAAAACCTTTGGCATTTCGGCCAGATGGAACCCATTGAAGGTAGGTGCGACCGTGCCATTGGCGCGTGGCTCAAGGATCATCGAAGGGCGCACATTCGGTGTTCCCCCATCGATCCGCAGCGTCGTACCGGTGATGAAGCTCGCGGCATCTGACAGCAAGAATACGATCGCAGCTGACACTTCGCTTTCGGTGCCGAAGCGGCCAAGCGGCACGCGTTTTCCGCGCGAGCGGATGTGATCGCGCCGCTCAGGTGGATACGTATCCATCCCCGATGAAGCAATAATGCCCGGCGCCACCGCATTGACGCGAACATTGGCGGGGGCCCACTCGAAGGCCGCTGTTTCTGTCAGATTTACCATGCCGGCGCGGGCAGCACCCGAATGCGCCATGCCCGGCATGCCATTCCACATATCAGCGACCATGTTGACGATGGCGCCGCCGTTCGCTGCCATCGACTGCGTGTAGCACTCCCGCGCCATCAAAAAACCACCGAGCAGATTGGTGCGCACGACCGCATCGAACCCTTTGGCGGAGATCTTTTCGATAGGGCTTGCAAACTGCCCGCCTGCATTGTTGACGAGGCCGTCGATCCGGCCAAAGCGCGCGACAATGGCCTTGATCATCTCGACAACGGGTGCCTCTTCGCGAATATCGACGGTCCACGAGGCAGCTGTGCCACCCGCGGCTGCGATCTCGGCTTCGACCTGCGCAAGTTTTTCGGCCTTGCGCCCAACGAGTGCGATGTGGGCGCCGAGGGCCGACAGCTCATGAGCTGTACAGCGGCCAATGCCACTACCGCCACCGGTGACCACAACAACGCGTCCGGCAAACAAGCCAGGACGAAAGACACTGCGATAACCGGCAGCGGGCGTGGCATCATCTGTGGTCATAAGTGAGGGGCGCTCATCGAAAATAGTTTTTTCATTATGCTGTTCAGCGCAGCAATACCTTATTGGAGGACGAACTTAAAGTCGTCCAGCCGCGAAGGTGTCGCGGCGCCAGTCATGCAGCGCGTCGGCAACTGGCGCTGCCTCAACTCCAGATACGGCTGGTGTCGCCCGCAAACTCCATGCCGCAGAAGGTGCCGCCTTGGTAGAAATCACTCACCGGGTCAGCTGGTGTTTTTGCCTGTTCCGCCATGGCGTGCGCGCGATGGTCTTCGCCGCGGCCGACCGGGCGATAGCCCAAATCATAGGCGCGCGAGTTGTCCCACCAGGCTCGTTCGTTGAGGGACGCGCCATAGAACACTTCGTAGTGGATGTCTGGGTGCTCGAGCCCGATCCGACAAAGCTGCACCATGTCGTCTGGATGGAGCCAGATCGACAGGCGACGTTGATCGAGCGGCATATCGCCAAAATTGCCAATTCGCAGAGATGTATTCTTCATGCCGTACTTGTCGGCATAGAGGCTGGCCAACGCCTCGCCGAATACCTTGGACACGCCGTAACGGCCATCGGGCCTGGCGGTGACGTCAGGTCCGATGCGGTGATGACGCGGATAGAAGCCAACGGCATGATTCGACGAGGCAAAGATTACGCGTTTGACGCCGTTGCGGCGTGCGGCTTCGAACAGATTGTAGCAGCCGACAATGTTGGCCGGATGGATTGCATCCCAGGGCCCTTCGACCGAAAAGCCGCCGAGGTGAATGATGCCATCGACGCCCTCGCAGATGGCTTCCACGGCTGCCATGTCGGCCAAGTCCGCCGCCATGAACGTTTCCGACTTGGCGAGGTCGGCCGGGGCCTTAAGGTCGGATAACCGGAGATCGGGATAGAATTTCGGCAGGAGTTGCCGCAACCGCGTTCCAACCCCGCCACTGGCGCCGGTCATCAAGATGCGTGGCATGGTCGTTCTCCCGTTGAATTGTCGTTGGCGTTTCCTCCGATTGGTTATGGCTGGTCTATTGGCGCGGCGGCAAGGCCCGTGGCGAATTAGGCGCTAATGGTCTCGATCACCGACACGTGCTGCATGGCGCGGACGAACTTCTCGTTGCTCGATTCGACCGGGCGACGGGCGGTGCCGGTTATCAGCAGCAGAGCCGTCAGAATAAGGCAGGAAAGCTGTGTGCGGGTCATTGGACTGGCCTCCCTTGGCCTGAACTCATGCTGGATCTAACTGTCTGTCGCAGGATCGCCCGGAATGGTTCATTGCGCTGTGCCGCAGAGCACACGAGGTTGGTTCTCCGCGACGTGTTAACCGAGCCGCTTCCCGAAGCGCACGTAGCGTGCTACTTGGCGTTCGAAATCGCCCGGTGAGCGCACAGCAGGTTGCACTGCAGCAAATCCCGAGTGATCGCGATTTCAACCCGACGAGGAGCTGCCAAATGGCCACTGCGCCCTCCACCCCCGCCAAGTCGTCGACGAATAACGCCTATGATGGCCCCGGCCCGGCAATTGCGCCTGAGGTGGGTTTGACCTTTGATGATGTGCTGCTCATTCCCCAGGCATCGGAAGTGATGCCGGGCCAAGTGTCGGTTGCCAGCCGGGTGACTAAGACCATCGCCGTCAATATCCCCGTGATGTCCTCGGCGATGGATACGGTGACGGAAGGACGGCTTGCCATCGCGATGGCCCAGGCTGGCGGTCTCGGCGTGATCCACCGCAATCTGACGCCTGAGTTGCAGGCGAAGGAAGTGGAGCGGGTCAAGAAGTTCGAGAGCGGCATGGTCATTAATCCAGTGACAATTGCGCCCAATGCGACCCTGAAAGACGCGCTCGACCTGATGAGCGAGCATCACATTTCCGGCGTACCGGTTGTCGAAGCGAGCGGCGCGCAGGGCCAGGCTGGCAAGCTCGTTGGCATTTTGACCAACCGCGACGTGCGCTTTGCTAGGAACCCGTCAACGCCGGTGCGCGAGTTGATGACGAAGGACAAACTCATCACCGTTCGCCTCGGTGTTGATCGCGCCGAGGCGATGCGCTTGCTGCATCAACACCGGATCGAAAAGTTGCTGGTGGTCGATGACGCTTATCGCTGCGTTGGCTTGATCACGGTCAAAGATATCGAGAAGGCGCAGAACTACCCCAACGCCTGCAAGGACGAGCAGGGCCGTCTGCGGGCCGCCGCTGCCACCAGCGTCGGCGATGATGGCATGGAGCGGGCCGAGCGGTTGATCGCGGCTGGCTGCGATCTGATTGTCGTCGATACCGCACACGGCCACTCCGCCAAGGTATTGGAAGTGGTCGCCCGCATAAAAAGGATGTCGAACGCCACTCAGGTGATGGCTGGCAACGTGGCGACGGGCGATGCAACCCGCGCCCTGATCGACGTCGGCGCCGATGCCGTCAAGGTTGGCATCGGTCCAGGGTCGATCTGCACCACACGCATCGTCGCTGGCGTCGGGGTGCCGCAGTTGACCGCGATCCTGGATTGCGTTGCCGCCGCCCGGCGCGCGGGCATTCCAATCATCGCCGATGGCGGCGTGAAGTTTTCGGGCGACGTGACCAAAGCCCTAGCGGCGGGTGCTGACTGTGTGATGATCGGCTCGCTCCTGGCTGGCACCGACGAGAGCCCCGGCGAGACGTATCTCTTCCAGGGCCGCACGTATAAATCGTACCGCGGCATGGGCTCGGTCGGTGCGATGGCGCGCGGCAGTGCCGACCGATATTTCCAGCAAGAAGTAAAAGACACGCTGAAATTGGTGCCGGAAGGCGTCGAGGGCCAAGTCGCCTACAAGGGACCGGTTGGCAACGTCGTGCATCAGTTGGTGGGTGGCCTTCGTGCCGGTATGGGCTACGTCGGCGCGCAAAACCTGTCCGAGCTGAAATCGCGCGCCAAGTTTATTCGCATTTCACCCGCCGCCATGCGCGAAAGCCATACGCACTCGATCGCGATCACGCGCGAAAGCCCGAACTATCCAGGAAACGGTTAAATCCACGAATGAACCAAAATCTAATCATCCTGCCTGTATTCGTGCAGGTGCTGCTGACGTTCGCGGTGCTTGTTGTCATGGGTTCGCGGCGGCGCGCGGCGCTGGTCTCGAAGACGATCCGCCTCAAAGACATTTCGCTCGGTCAGGATGCCTGGCCGGAAGATGCGACTAAGGCTGCGAACAACTACAAGAATCAGTTCGAGATCCCGGTCCTGTTTTTCGCGGCCTGTGCGTTTGCCTTGATCACCAAATCGGTCGATTTCTGGATGCTGGGCTGGGCCATCGTGTTTGTGGTGAGCCGCATCGTGCATGCGGCGATCCATCTCGGCGCCAACCCCGTTATGCCGCGTGCCTATGCCTTCTTCGTTGGCGTCATTGCCGTGATGGTGATGTGGATCACGATCTTCGTGCGCGCCGTCCTGCCGGTGCTGTGAGATGAAAGCTGGCGCTCGACTAAAGGCTGCCGTCGAAGTGCTCGACGATATCGTGGCGCGCCATCGCACCGTTGCGACCGCCTTGTCCGACTGGGGCAAGGCCCATCGGTTCGCCGGATCGGGTGATCGCGCGGCTATTGGCAACATCGTCTATGACGTATTGCGACGCAGGCTTTCGCTAGCCGCGCAAATGGGTAGCGACGGGGCGCGCGCGCTGGTGTTGGCAGCGGCTGGTCGGGCGCTCGCCTTGTCGCCCGAGGCGATTGACGCCGATGCCGATGGTAGCCCGCATGCGCTTGCGCCCTTGACCGACGAAGAGCGCGCTGGCCTTAGCCGAACTGTTGATGATGCAGCCTCGGCACATGTTCGCGCCGACGTTCCGGAGTGGCTGTGGCCGTCGTTCGTGCGGGTCTTCGGTGATCGTGCCGTCGCCCAGGGCCAAGGCATGAATCGCCGTGCGCCGGTTGATTTGCGGGTTAACGCAATGAAGGCGACGCGTGAGAAAACGCTAAAGGCTCTCGCCGAATACAACGCGGCTGAAACCAAGTATGCGCCGCTTGGCGTGCGCATTCCAGCACCCGTCGGTGCAGGTCGCACGCCCAATGTGGAGGCCGATGCGGCCCACGGCAAAGGTTGGTTCGAAGTACAGGACGAGGGCAGTCAGATCGCAGCAGCGCTCGTGTGTGCGGGGCCGAAACTGCAGATCATGGATCTGTGCGCTGGCGCTGGCGGCAAGACTTTAGCGCTGGCGGCTGCCATGCAGAACACCGGCCAAATCTACGCTTACGATTCTGACAAAGGCCAGCTTCGCCCGATCTTTGAACGCTTGAAGCGGGCCGGCGTGCGCAACGCGCAGGTGATGAACGCGGGCAATCTGGTTGAATTGAAAGCGTTGGGTCCGCGGTTCGACGTGGTGCTGGTCGATGCGCCGTGCACGGGTTCAGGTACATGGCGCCGCCGTCCGGATGCCAAGTGGCGGATCACGCCGGAAAATCTTGAGCAGCGTTTGGCCGATCAGCGCGAAGTGTTGCGACTTGCGCGCGGGCTCGTGAAGCCAAGTGGTCGGTTGATATACGTCACGTGCTCGGTGCTGCCTGAGGAGAATATCGATCAGGTGACGGCGTTTCTCGCGGGCGCGCCTGAGTTTTCCGTAACGCCGTATGCCACCGTCTGGACTGCATCAGCGCTGGCAACCGAGCCTCCCGCCTCCGCCGATGGTCGCACCGATACGCTACAATTGACCCCGCACGACCACGTCACCGATGGCTTCTTCATCGCCGTGCTGCAAAAGTCGTCTATGTGATGAGCCACCATTTGCCGATGGCGAACGCGGCAAATCCAATCGCGAGGACGATCAGTGCGTCACGCACGCGCCCGCGCCGATCTTCCTGCGCCATCCGCTTGATCGTATCGTCGTCGAGGCGCACGCCTTGGCTCGCCATCTGGGCGAACGCGTTCGACGTGCGTTCAGCCTGTTCGAGCAGTCGCGGCACTTCCACCAAAATCCGGCCCAAGGCTCCTGCGCCATCACCGGCATCACGTAAACGGCCCACGACACCGAGGTTTGCCTCGATCCATTCGCGCGCGATGGGCTCGGCCGCAGCCCACAGGTTGAGGTTCGGATCGAGCGAGCGCGCCACACCCTCGACGATCACCATGCTCTTTTGCAGCAGGATCAGTTCGGGTCGGGTCTCCATGTCGAAGACTTCGGTGTAGGCGAACAGCTGGCCCAGCAAATCGGCCATCGAGATCTCGTCCGCCGTGCGGCCATGAATCGGCTCGCCGATGGCGCGCATGGCCTGGGCGAACACTTCGACCGAGTGGTGGGCTGGCACGTATCCGGCATCGAAATGCACTTGCGCTGCCCGCCGGTAATCCCGCGTGATTAGTCCAAACAGAATCTCCGCCAGGAACCGGCGTTCGCGCGGACCGAGCCTACCCATGATGCCGAAATCGACGGCGACGACCTTGCCCTCCGCATCGACGAACAGATTGCCGTGGTGCATGTCGCCGTGAAAAAAGCCGTCGCGCATGGCGTGGCGTAGGAAAGTGCGCAGGACGACGAGGCCAAGCTCTTTCAGGTCAAGACCCTGGTCGGCCAACACTTGCTTGTTCGCGATCGGCGTGCCGTCGACCCATTCGATGGTCAGCACGCGGCGCTGGGTGCGCCGCCAGTCGACGCTGGGCACACGGAAATCAGTCTCGCCCTTGATATTGTCCGACATCTCAGAAATGGCGGCGGCCTCCAGCCGCAGATCCATTTCGAGGTCGGTGGTGCGGGCGAGGTTCTCGACGACGGCGGTTGGCCGCAGACGTGCAGCCGGGGCATAGAACCGCTCGATCAATCCAGCGGCAAAGCGGTAGCTTTCGAGATCGCGGCGGAACCGCTTTTCGACGCCGGGGCGTAGAATTTTGACTGCAACCGTGCGCCGCACGCCATTCTCGACGGTGACCGCTTTGTGCACCTGGGCAATCGAGGCGGCAGCGACAGGCGGACCGAATTCGACGAAATGATCTTCGAGTTTGCCGCCCAGTGATTCTTCAATCGCAGCGCGTGCCTCCGCCATCGAGAATGGCGGAAGGCGATCTTGCAGGTGGCGCAAGTCGGCCGTCAGCTCCGGCCCGATCAGGTCACCACGTGTCGCCAAAAATTGGCCAAGCTTGACGTAACTGGGGCCAAGGCTCGTCAGTCCACGCGCAACCCGGGTCTCCGTCGGTTGGCCCGCGCGAAACGGCCACGTAACAATCCGAATCGGCCAAGTGGCGGCACGTGCGAGATGCAACACGAACGGCACCTTGATCCCCTTCGGCACAAAGCGCACGCCATGCTGCGCCAGCACGAAGCCAGCACGACCAAGACGAAACAGATTGACGACGGCTGAGCTCATGAAGCGGGATGGGGTCCGAAAGGGCTGGTTGATCGGGCACGACGCAGCCACACCAGCGCACTTTGCTGCCTTCGCCCGCGAGGTCAAGGCACATCGCTGCCCCGCGCCGCTTTGCCCGCGTTAACTCGTTAATTCGTCGAGCCCATGACCTAGCGCATGTTGCCTCGTTCTGACACGATGGTGGCGGAAAAACTGAGAAGGAAAGCTGAGCATGGCCGAAGCTGCCGCAAACACCGCCACCGCTGGCAAAGTCGTGATCCGCAATATCGGGCTGCTGCTGTCGGGGATGCTGGAAAAGCCGATCTTTGACGCCGATACCGTCGTCTCGGTTGATGGCCGTATCACCCAAGTGGGCAAGTTCAAGGATTGCGATACGGGGGCTGCCAAAACCACGATTGACGCCAAAGGGTGCGCGCTGGCACCGGGTCTGATCGATAGCCACGTCCACCCCGTGTTCGGCGATTGGACGCCGCGACAGAACCAGATCGGCTGGATCGAATCCTATCTCAACGGCGGCGTCACCACGATGATCTCTGCTGGCGAAGTGCATCTGCCGGGCCGCCCGCGTGACATTGTTGGCGTCAAGGCTTTAGCGATCACGGCGCAACGCTGTTTCACCAATTTTCGTGCGGGCGGCGTTAAGCTGCATGCCGGCGCGCCAACCATTGAGAAGGGCATGGAGGAGCATGACTTCAAGGAGCTGGCGGACGCCGGGGTGAAGCTTCTGGGCGAGGTCGGCCTTGGCACCGTGAAGGCTGGCGACGAAGCCAAGAAGATGGTCGCCTGGGCGCGCAAGTACGGCATACAATCGACAATCCATACCGGCGGCCCGAGCGTGCCGGGTTCGGGCTACATCGATGCTGACACGGTGCTCGAGGCTGACGCCGACGTGATCGGTCACATCAACGGCGGACACACGGCGCTGCCCTTGAAGCAGATCGAGTGCCTGTGCGAGGGCTGCGAACGTGCCATCGAAGTCGTCCACAACGGAAACGAGTATGCAGGCCTACACGCGGTGAAGATCGCCAGTGCCATCGGCCAGCTCGATCGGGTGATCCTTGGCACGGATAGCCCAGCTGGCTCCGGCGTGCAGCCACTCGGCATTCTGAGATTGATCTCGATGCTGTCTAGCTTCGGCGATATGCCGGCGGAAAAAGTGTTCTGCTTTGCGACGGGCAATACCGCGCGCACGCGTGAGCTCGACTGTGGCTTGATCGAGGTCGGCCGCGCCGCTGACTTTGTGCTGATGGACCGGGCGCAGCATTCGGCGGGTAAGAATCTGCTTTCATCTGTGCGCGGTGGCGATTTGCCCGGCATTGGCATGGTCGTGATCGATGGCTTCGTGCGCTGCATGCGCTCGCGCAACACCCCGCCCGCCGAACGCGTGCCGGAGGTGGTGGGCTAAGCGTGCACGACACGGGCGGTATTCATGTTGAATTTACGCGACGACTTAACGGATTTTAACTTTGGTTTCGTTGCGAGGGGGCAGGTGGGAAACGCCCCCATTTACATGATTTTATGCTTAGGCTGATAAGTGACTCCCGAGCTGTTCGTAGGAGTTACTTTATGAGCTTTGGTAACCGAGCTTCCGGGCGCGAGACACTTGCGCAAGCGCTCCCGTAGGGCGCCAATTTGCCGTAAATTGCTGCAGGCGTCGCAGCGGGATTGGTATTTTGTATCGGAGTGGCGGTCGCAAGCTTTAATGGTGGTAGCCAGATCACCCGCTTCGCCGAGTCGGCAGCTAAGCTTGGCGTCACAGGAGAAGTGCGACACGAGCTTCGCGACCATTTTCAAAAAGAGCTGCAGAAAATGGAAGGTGATCTGTGCGAGGAGACCTATCGCGTTCGGGCCGGTAAGGCGGCTGTGAAATATTACGAGACACTGCTGGAGAAGCCCGTTTTGGCGGCAGGTCTCGAGTTTACATATGACAATCGTTGCCAACTTCGTGCTGACAAAAATGTTCATCCACTGGAGCGCTTGCTGTCCGTAAAAGGTCTGGGCACAAATCTGACTCTACCGTGGGATTGTTTGCCCAGCTCATGGCGCACCCCGATGGACCGGGCCTTGCAAGCCAAGCTCGAAAGGTTGCTCAGCAATGGATATTTGACGACCGACACGCTCTCGGGAACGCGCTGTTATTGCCCGTTCGCCAAAGCTCAGCCCCTTTGCCAAGATATGTAGGCCTGCTGCGGGTGAAACCAGCAGAGGATATCGGCGGGCCTCAGATCTGCCGCTCATATCAACCCCAACTGACGACTGGGATCGTGGCAGTCGCAGGCGTCGATACTAAGCGCAGCACGAGGTTCGATCATCGGCCTATGATGCCAGTTTTCTTCCTCTGAAGGCGAAGCCTTGCGGCTGTGATTCCCCTTGGAACCTACAAGCGACCTCACGTAAGGTTGTATTTCGCGCGTATTTCCCAACTTCGGACTTGGTAGGATTAGATTTCTCACGTATGTTAATGCATTATAGTGCATAGACTGCAACTTAAAGCGGTTTGGCATTTCGTCAATTCCAGGGAGAGAAAAGGCAATGGTATTGAAGTCCAAGACACTGACGCGACGGGGCGTTCTCAGGGGTACGGCGGCAGCGGGTCTCGCCACTGCAGTGCCGACCGGCTGGGCCATTGCTCAAGCAAAGCCGCTCAAGGTCGGCCTGATGCTGCCCTACTCGGGCACGTTCGCGAAGCTTGGCGAGAACATTACCTTTGCTGTTGAATTGCTGATCGCGGAAAAGGGCGGCAAGCTCGGCGGTCGCGAAGTTCAACTGATCAAGCTCGACGATGAATCAAAGCCCGAGAACGCACCGCAAAACGCCGACCGTCTGGTCAAGCGCGACCAAGTCGATGTGCTGATCGGCACCGTCCATTCCGGCGTGCAGATGGGCATTCACAAGGTCGTCAAGGAAAGTGGCACTCTGACAATTGTGCCGAACGCGGGCAACGGCGCGGTCACCGGCGAGTTGTGCGCGCGCAATGTCTATCGCACATCGTTCTCGAACTGGCAGCCAGCGCACGGTATGGGCCTCGTGCTCGGCAAGCGCGGCATCAAGAAAGCGGCTTGGATCACCTGGGATTATGCGGCAGGCCAGGAGTCCGGTCAGGGCTTTAAAGAGGGCCTTGAGAAGCATGGTGGGCAACTCGTATCCATGCTGACACTCAAGTTCCCCGAGACCAACTTCCAGCCGCTGTTGGCGCAGATTGCAGGCCTCGGTGTCGATGTCGTCGGCTCGTTCTTTGCTGGTGGCGCAGCGGTCCAGTTCGTCAAGGAATATGCGGCCGCCGGCATTAAGGTGCCACTGTGCGGATCGGGCTTTCTCACTGAGGGCACATTGGCAGCACAAGGAGCCGCCGCTGAAGGCATCGAAACTGCGCTGCACTATGGCGATGGCATCGATAACCCGAAGAACGTAGCGTTCCGCAAAGCTTTCAAGGACAAAGCGCAACGCGATGCCGACGTGTACGCCGTGCAAGGCTACGATGCGGCTCAGCTGCTTTCGATCGGCCTTGATGCGGTGAAGGGCAACATGGAAGATGAGAAGGGTCTGCACGCCGCCATGGAAGGCGCCAAGATCGATAGTCCGCGGGGCTCCGTCGCCATGTCGAAAGAGCACAACATCGTGCAGAATATCTATCTGCGCAAAGTGACCAACGGCGAAAACAAGGTCATGGGCATTGCCGCCGAACAACTCGCCGACCCCGGCAAAGCCTGCAAGATGGCGTGATCAGCGGAAGGTGGTGAGTGGAGTCGAGCCTCCCCACAGCCGTCATCCCGGCGAAGGCCGGGACCCACGACAACGAACAATTGCGCGGTCCAGTTTGAGAATCTCTATTGGGCCTCTTGCGTCGATCTTTCCGACTGTAGATATCGAGTTTGCTGAAACTTGTCGTGGGTCCCGGCCTTCGCCGGGATGACGTTCTTTTGCGGTCTTGTACTTGTGCAAGAATTGAAGTTGGGTGGGTTGTGAAGGGTCTGGTGCTTATGCTGCATTCGAAGTGGCCAGGTCATGCTCACTGCCCAACAAAGTAACCCATGGACCTTTCGATCCTGCTCGCGCAACTGCTCAACGGTGTCCAATACGGGCTCCTACTGTTTCTCATTGCGAGCGGCTTGACGCTGATCTTTGGCGTGATGGGCGTGATTAATCTCGCGCACGGCTCGCTGTTCATGATTGGCGCTTACACGGCTTATCTGGTTGCGAAAGCCACGGGCTCGCTGTGGTTCGCCTTGCCAGCGGGTATCATCGGCGGCTTGTTGCTGGGCACCATCCTCGAGCGCGGCTTGTTCCAACGCTTCTACAAGCGCGAGCATTTGGACCAAGTGCTGCTCACCTTCGCGCTGATCCTGCTCGCCGAAGAGGCGCGCTCGGCGATTGCAGGTAACGACTTTCAATCCGTACCGATACCGCCGCTGCTGGATTTCTCGGTACCGATCACGGCAGGCTTTAGCTATTCGGCCTATCGGTTCGCGGTGATCGGGCTGTGCCTGCTGTTGGCAGCCGGGCTGTACTTGTGGATCGAGCGCACCAAGTTCGGCGCGATGATCCGAGCGGCAGCGGAAAAGCCCGAGATGGTCGATATCCTCGGCCTTGACGCGCGCCGCATCCACACCACGGTTTTCGCTGTCGGTACGGCTTTGGCGTTGACGGCAGGCGTGTTGGCAGCGCCGCTTTATTCAGTCTACCCTAATATGGGCGACGGGTTCCTGATCATCTCGTTCGTTGTCGTGGTGATCGGCGGACTGGGCTCGGTCACCGGTGCTTTCTGGGCAGCGCTTTTGATTGGCCTCGTCGATACGCTGGGTAAGGCCTACGTGCCGAAGGTGTCGGGGCTTTCGATCTATGTGCTGATGGCGATCGTCTTGCTGTGGCGTCCGCAAGGTTTGTTCGGGCGGGAGACGCGGTGATGGTGCCGTCTTCCAAGTTAAGTTGGATCGGACTTGCGATTGCTGCAGCGCTGCTCGCCCTGTTGCCGCTGGTCGCATCGCCCTATCATATCGAACTAGGCTCGACCGCGCTGATCGCCGCGATGCTGGCACTCAGCCTGCAATTGCTGGTCGGATGTACGGGCCTCGTCAGCCTCGGTCACGGCGCGTTCTATGGGCTGGCAGCCTACGTTGTTTATCTGATCAGCCCTCCTGACACTGGTCTATCGATTGCGATTACGTTGCCTGCGGCAGTGGCAGTATCCGGCATCGCCGCGTTATTGATCGGCTCGTTGTCGCTACGCGCGAAAGGCTTCTTCTTCCTGATGGTGACGCTCGCTTTCGGGCAGATGGTGTTCTTCATTTTTCACGACACCAAGATCGGCGGCGGCACCGATGGCGCTTATCTCACGCGACCAATCCTTGGGCTGTTTGGCTTTGATCTCACATTGACGCGCCGCCAACGACCGATGGCGCTTTACTACGTGAACCTGATCCAACTGATCGCCATGTACCTTGGTCTCGCATGGTTGCTGCGCACGCTGTTCGGGCAGGTGCTAACCGGCATCCGGGTCAACGAACATCGGATGCAGGCGCTGGGGTTCAACACGTATCGGTACAAGCTGGCAGCGTTCGTGATCGCCGGCATGTTGGCAGGCGTCGCAGGGCACGCCTGGGCGCTGCACCGCGCGTTCGTCAATCCGGAGTTGGTCGGCTGGCATCGCTCGGCGGAAGCGCTGTTGATGATCCTGATGGGCGGGCTCGGCTCACTCGCCGGGCCGATCGTCGGGGCGATTGCCTACACCGGACTGGGCGAAGTTGCGCAACTACTGACTGAGCGCAAGTTGCTGGTTGAGGGCGCGGTGATCCTGGCTGTGGTGCTGCTGCTGCCAAAGGGGATCATGGGATTCAAGCTGCCGGAGTTTATGAAGCTGGGCAAGCCCGACAGCAGCAATGCGCCAGCGGAAATTGAAGAGGCGCACTCGCGACCTGGCCAGGGGCAAGCGGTGAGCCATGACTGACCATCGCTCCACCCCTCTACTCGCGACCCATGCGCTTGGCCGCAACTTCGGCGGCTTGTCTGCCGTGCGTGATGTTTCGATCTCACTCCACGCGGGCGAGTTGCACGCCGTCATCGGCCCGAATGGCGCTGGAAAATCAACACTAGTGAACTTGCTAGCAGGAGCGATCACGCCTTCGGCTGGGCGAATCGAATTAGTAGGCGTTGACGTGACGAAAGCGTCGGCGCACGCCCGCGCGCACCAAGGCATTGGCCGCTCTTTTCAGCGCACGAACATCTTCAAGCCGCTCACGGTGTTGGAGAACGTGCGATTGGGTGTGCAAGCGGTCGGTGCCGATAAGGGCAGCATATTTCGTCGCGCTTCGAACCAACGCAATTTGATCGAGCGCGCGCGTGCCGCGTTGAAGCGCGTTGGCCTCGATTGGGCGGAGCACCGTGCGGCTGGCACGCTGTCGCACGGCGGCCAACGTCAGCTTGAGATTGCGATGGCGCTTGCGTCTAACCCGAAAGTCATCCTGCTCGACGAGCCACTCGCTGGCATGGGCCCGGAAGAAGGTGAACGCATCGCGCAGCTGCTCAAGAGCTTGGCACGCGAACACGCGATCTTGCTGATCGAGCACGACATGGATTTCGTTTTCGCCGTTGCCGACACGATGACTGTGATGGTCGATGGGCAAGTGCTGGCATCGGGGCAACCAGCCGAAATTCGAGCCAACGCTGCCGTACAAAACGCCTATCTCGGGGGGCACGCGTGATGCGCAACGGCCCAAAGCAGCCTGCGATTTTGAGCTGCGAAAAATTGCACGCCCACTATGGCAGCAGCCATATTCTGCGCGGCATCACGTTTGGCATTGGCGCTGGCGAAACGGTCGGGCTGATGGGCCGCAACGGCATGGGTAAATCGACACTCATTCGCGCAATGGTGGGTTTGGTGCCGCCAACTTCGGGGCGCGTGTTGGCCGATGGTCGCGATGTGACGGGCACGCCGACGCACCGTTTGGCCGCTGACGTTGGCATCGCTTACGTGCCGGAGGGGCGCGGAATTTTTGCGTCGCTGTCGGTGCTGGAAAACATCGACATGTCGGCGCGCGCCGGTCCGGATGGTTCGAATCAGTGGAGCCGAGACCGGGTGCTGGAGCTGTTCCCGCGGCTGAAGCAGCGCATTCGCAATCAGGGCGATCAGTTGTCCGGCGGCGAACAGCAGATGCTGGCGATTGCGCGCGCGCTCGCAACCAACCCGCGTCTACTTATTCTCGATGAAGCGACGGAAGGTTTGGCGCCGCTCATTCGCGACGAAATTTGGCGTACCATTCGCTTCGTTCGCGATACCGGCATTGCGACACTCGTCGTAGATAAAGCCGTTTCGGCAGTCACCGCCATTGCGGACCGCATCGTTGTCATCGTCAAAGGCGAGATTGTGGTCGAGGGTCCACCGTCCGTACTGACGGGTGATCCTGAACTCATGCACAAACATCTGGGCGTGTGAGTGCCCGCGCATAGCTGGCATTAGTTCGGCAATCTTGAACAAAGGAACTTGTTCGCTTATCTTCGGACATCCCCTTTGATCGGAGCGCTGATCCCATGTCGTCGAAGTTGTTCTCTCCCATTGAATTGCGCGGCCTCGCCCTCGACAATCGCGTCGTCATTGCGCCGATGTGCCAGTACAGCGCCGATGATGGCTCAGCCAACGACTGGCACATGATGCATTTGGGCACGCTGTCCAATTCAGGCGCCGGACTGCTGATCCTGGAAGCAACCCACATCGAGCGTGAGGGGCGGATTACGCATGGTTGCCTTGGATTATACAGCGACGCCAACGAAGCTGCTTTGAAAACGGTGGTCGAGGCATGTCGTCGCCGAGGCTCGGCGAAGCTCGGTATTCAGTTGAGCCACGCGGGTCGCAAGGCTTCGGCCAAGCGCCCGTGGGAGGGCGCGCAAATGAATGAGCCGGAGTTGGAAAAGCCGTGGCAGACCAAATCACCATCGGCAATCCCGTTCGGCGACGGTTGGCACGTACCGCAGGCCTATACGGCAGAGGAGATCGAGGCTCTGCCCGCGATGTATGCAGCGGCCACCAAGCGGGCTGCACGCCTCGGGTTTGATCTGGTCGAGGCGCACGGCGCACACGGCTATCTTTTGCATCAATTCCTGTCGCCGCACGCGAACAAGCGCACCGACCAATGGGGTGGCAGTCTCGACAATCGCATGCGGTTGCCGCTCGCCGTATTCAAGGCGATGCGCGAGGCGTGGCCGTCGAACAAGCCACTTGGCATTCGGATTTCGGCGGTCGACTGGGTTGATGGTGCGTGGGGCATCGAAGACTCGATCGTTTTTGCTCAGCGCCTGAAGGACCTCGGTTGCGATTTTATGGACATTTCGACCGGTGGCATCGACATTAAGATTGCGCCGCCGGTGGCACCGGGCTTTCAGGTGCCATTCGCGACCGCGATCAAAGAAAGAACTGGCATGCCGGTGATGGCCGTCGGCATGATCACCGAGGCCGAGCAGGCGGAGGCCATCGTTGCCGAAGGCCGCGCCGACATGGTGGCGCTCGCGCGCGGGTTCCTCGATGATCCGCATTGGGGTTGGCACGCAGCCTACAAGCTTGGTGTCGAGGTCAAGTTGCCGCCGCAGTATCGTCGTGCGGGGATCAAAGCTTGGGATCCGGCCCGCAAACGTCATGCGGCAAAGGTTTGAACAGTAAATGACGGAATTTTAACTAAACTTTTCAAGGAATTGTAAAGCGCACCATGGTCAGGTCCCAGGAGTAGAAGCCGACGGCTTCGTAACCTGCGTGTTCGTCTGGTGCCGATCGAGAGTACACAGCTGAGTCTGGCACACCGCCTGCGCGCGCGGGTGCGTGCGGCCTTGGTGCGCTTACGGTCGTTGGCAGTTGCCCGGCTGACTGCCGAGCCGCGTGAGCCGAAAAATCAGCAGCTCGGTCGGTTAGATCAACGCATCGAACAACTGCGCGACATGCAGTGGGTGCTGCGCGAGAACGAAGCGCGGTTTCGAAACCTGCTGGATACCCAAGCCGATATCATCGTGTGGCGGCAGGCCGACGAACGCATATCGTTCGTCAACGCAGCCTATTGCAAAACATTCGGGATCGATGCGGATAACGCAATAGGAACGTGCTTTGCGCCTGTCGTCGTCTCCAGTGAGCTGGAACTCCTGAACGACAGTGGTTCGGGGCGCACCAGCCGGAATTTTTGCCAGCTGCTGGAAACCATTGATGGTCCTCGGTGGTTTGCATGGGAAGAATATCGCGTTCGAGCGAGTGAGGGGGGCGTATTCGACGTCCAACTGATCGGGCATGATGTGACGGCAGCTAGGCTCGCTGCAACCGAACTCGCCAAGGCGCGCGATCAGGCGGAAGCAGCGAACCGCGCCAAGTCGCGGTTTCTGGCGGCAATGAGCCACGAGATCCGCACGCCGATGAACGGTATTCTCGGCATGGCCGGATTGCTGCTCGACACCAAGCTTAGCCCCGAGCAGCTCACCTATTTGCGTGCGGTCGACCAGTCTGCCAAAACGCTGCTTGCGTTGATCGATGAAATTCTCGATTTCTCCAAAATCGAAGCCGGAAAGCTGACCCTGCAAGCCGAGCCATTTGCACTCGACGCGTGCATCCAAGGCGCGGTTGAGTTGTTGGCCCCTCGTGCGCACGAGAAGGGCTTGGAGATCGCTTGGATGATCGATCCGGAGTTGTCATCCGTGGTGATTGGTGATCAGGCGCGTGTGCGGCAGATCATGCTAAATCTTGTTGGCAACGCAGTGAAGTTTACCGAGCGTGGCGGGGTTCTCGTCTCGGTTGTACCCGGCGATATCAAAGGCCGAATCCGTATCTCGGTGAAAGATACCGGACCTGGCATTGATCCAGAAGCGCTTGCAACGTTGTTCTCGGAATTTGAACAATTCGAAAGCCGCGTCGGGCGCCGTCAAGATGGAACTGGCCTCGGTCTGGCAATCTCGAAGTGCCTAGCGCGGGCGATGGGTGGCGACATTACAGTCGCGAGTGCGCCCGCACGTGGGGCATTGTTTACTGTTGATCTGGCGCTCCCAGCGACGCCTGATGCGCCAACGTTGAAATCTTTGATGCCGGTCATTCAACAGCCACGCGTCAAGCGTGCTGCCGTTATCATGGATCGATTGCTGGAGCGCCGCGCGATCTGTGCGATCTTGCGGTCAGCCGATGTCATCGTCGATGAACTGGACGAAGTCGATGCGCTGTCGCGGATCGAGGCGGCCGCAGCCACAGGTACGCCCGTCGAACTCGTGATCGTCGATGTCGATGAGGATGCGGCCCTTGCTGGAGCGTTTTTGGCATGTGCGCGGCAAACGGCGCCGGATCTCGACATTCGTGGCATGGTGTTGATCGGCGCGACGGCGCGCGGTGGCTTGCGTAATTTCCGGGCTCACGGGTTCGACAGTTATCTGGTTCGCCCGGTGCGTCCACAGTCACTGCTGGCCCAACTCGGGTCACAGTGGAGCGAAAATCGATTGGACGACGATGGGGTCGATGTCGTCGAACGGGGGGCCGCTTTTGCGCCGACGACCCATACTGGGCCACAGCGCCGCGTGCTTCTGGCCGAGGATAACCCGATCAATGCCTTGCTGGCATCGAGTGTGCTTGAGAAGGCGAATTGCTTCACGTGCGTTGTGTCCGACGGTCGGCAGGCCGTCGATGCGATCAGGGCGACCGCGCGCGTACCGTCTGAGCGCTTCGATATCGTGTTGATGGACGTGCATATGCCGGAAATGGATGGCCTCGAGGCTGCCCGGCAGATCCGAGAGCTGGGGCGCACATTCTACGTGCCACCAATGGTGGCGCTCACCGCCAATGCGTTTCCCGAGGACCGAGCGTGCTGTCTGGAAGCTGGCATGAGCGACTATCTCGCCAAGCCCTTTGAGCGCGGTGATCTCGAGCGGATCCTATCGCGGTGGTGCGCCCCGCGCAGTGTCGTCACCGCCGATCCGATCGACCCTGCGGCAACCGCCGCCGCATAGCGTCAACGGTGCTGACGTGTGAACGAACACCTCCCGTCTCTGCCTTGTCATAAAGCGATGCTACGCCGCGCGTGTCATGTGAGCGTTTCTTCCAGTGGTCTAGCGCGCTAAGCGCCAATCGGGCATCGTCTTCTCTAGGGGGCGTGAATGCAATTCGCAGAAAAGCAGGACAGCAGGCTACTGGGTTACCTGTACCAAGCTGCACGACGCAATCGCCAGCTCGCCAAGTTGCGGCGCGCAACTGGCAAGCGGACGTTGAGGTTGGCGGCGCTGATAACGATCAGGCGTCGGGTCAAGAAACGCGGTTTCAGCCGGAAATCCGAGCGATTGCCGAAAGTGTACGGTCAGATCGGCAGCTTGCAGGTCCGGCTTGCGCGCGGCACGGCTGATATCCGTTCAGCCCAACGGTTGCGCTACGACGTATTCTATCGGGAGATGTCGGCTCAACCGACGATCACCGCACAGTTCCGCCAGCGCGATGAAGACTCCTATGATGCCGTTTGCGACCATTTACTTGTGCTCGACCACGAGGTCGATAAATCGCTGACGTGGAGCAGCGGGCGCAAGCCCCGCGTGGTTGGAACGTACCGCGTGTTGCGCCAGGAAGTGGCGCTACGTGGATCGGGCTTCTACACGCAAGGCGAATACGATATCCAGCCGCTGATGGCGGCCCGTGCAAAGACGCACAAGTTCATGGAATTGGGCCGTAGCTGCGTTCTGAAGCCTTATCGAAATAAACGCACGGTTGAACTTCTGTGGCACGGATTGTGGACCTACGTGCGCGAGCACAAGGTCGACGTGATGATCGGCTGTGCCAGCTTCGAAGGCACGGACCCAGCCCAGCACGCGATGGCCCTGAGCTTCCTGCACCATTTCGCGTTGGCGCCGCCCGAATGGCGTGTGCGCGCGCATGAGAATCTGCACGTGCCGATGGATATCCTGCCGAAACAGCAGGTTGACGCTAAGATCGCGCTGCGGGCGCTACCGCCGTTGATCAAGGGCTACTTGCGGCTTGGCGCGTTCGTGGGCGACGGCGCGGTGATTGATCGCCAGTTCGGCACGACTGACGTGTTGATCTGCCTGCCGGTCGAGAAGATCGATCCACGTTATTTCGAACACTTCGGCCGCCCCGAGGAGCGCGAAAGTCGCGTTGCCGTCGGGCGCAAACAACCTGGCGAAACGGTTGCGGTATAGAACCTATCTCTGGTTGCCGCTTATGCGCAGACGGTATCTGAGGTGGATGACGTGCCAAACAGCCGACCGCGTGGAATGGTGCGGGCGTGGCTACCGGTAACGGCGCCGGGCAAGGCGACGGCAATGGCGCTCGCATCAAGCAGTCGATCGAGGTCGATACCGGTTTTCACGCCCATGCGGGCAAACAGGTAGACCATGTCTTCGCTGGCGATGTTGCCGGTCGCACCTGGGGCAAAGGGGCAGCCGCCAAGCCCACCGACAGCACCATCGAACGTGCGAATGCCAGCGTCGGCAGCAGCCAGCACGTTGGCAATCCCGAAGCCTGCGGTGTCGTGACCATGGAAGCAGAACGTCGCCTGTCGACCGAAAGTCTTGATCGCGCGCCCGGTCAGGCTTTTCACGTGCGATGGGATCGCCATGCCCGTGGTATCGCTGATCGCCAATTCCATTCCGTCACGAATACTGACGATCTGTTCCATCGTTGACAGCACGGCCTGTTCGTCCATCAGGCCGGAGAACGGGCAGTGGAACGATGTTGCAAGCCCAATGCGCAGCTTCATCGTGCGGTCGGGATCGATCTCGGCGAGTGTTGCACGCAGGTCGGCAATCGAATCGACGGTTGAACGGCGTACGTTGGCCTGATTGTGCGCGTCTGACATCGAGATCACGAACTCGATATCGCGGATACCGGCGGCCAGCGCCCGGGCAGCGCCTTTGGCGTTTGGCACCAATACCATGCCGCGCACGCCCGGGATGGGGCCAAGTTGAGCCACGACGTCTTCCATGTCGCGCATCTGTGGAATCGCCTTGGGGCTGACGAACGATCCGATTTCCATTCGTTTGAAGCCGGCAGCGATCAGCGCCTTGATCAGCGCCACCTTGGTTTCGGTGGCTACGAATTGGGGAATGTTTTGCACGCCGTCGCGCGGGCCGACTTCGACGATTTCGACTTGATCCACGGCATCACCTATTGGTTTTTTTGCTTCACGTCGCATTGCGCATGACAGTAGCGCAGCGGTCGGGCCTTGTGCACCATAAACCTTGGCTGCCAAGTAGCCAGCATTGCCGCTATGCGGCATCGCACACCCAGGTAACTGCCAGGAAGCTGATTGAGACGAGCTGATGCAACACATGACGCCATCACAACCTTTGCCCCTTGCTGGATTGCGCGTGATCGACTTGACGCGGGTATTGTCTGGGCCGTTCTGCACGATGATGCTGGGGGATCTCGGTGCCGATGTGATCAAGGTCGAAGCGCCCGATGGCGATAGTGTGCGCGGACAAGGCGCTGGCCATGATGGGATGAGCTGGTACTTCGCATCGTTCAATCGCAATAAGCGCTCGATCGTTCTTGATCTCAAGAGTGACGATGGCCGCCGCACACTTGAAGCACTGATTGCCGGCGCCGATGCCGTGGTCGAAAACTTTCGACCCGGGGTGATGGATCGCCTGGGCTTTAGCACTCAACGTTTGCAGGAGTTGCGGCCCGGGATTGTCACATGCAGCGTTTCGGGGTTCGGTGCGGACGGCCCGTATCGTGACCGCCCAGCTTTCGATTTCATCGCCCAGGCGATGAGCGGCTTCATGAGCACCAATGGCCGCGCCGATGATCCGCCGCTGCGAACCGGCATCCCGATCAGTGATCTGGTGGCTGGGATTTATGGTGCATTGGGTATTACGGCAGCCCTCCTCGGGCGGCAGCGGCACGGTCATGGCGAGCATGTCGATGTGAGCTTGACGAATTCGATTGTCAGCCTGCTCGCTTATCTTGCCTCGAACTACTTCGCGACGGGTCAGGAGCCGGTACGCACCGGCAATGACCATCCAATTGCGGCACCTTACGGATTGTTCCAGACCAAGGATGTGCAGATCGCGGTGGCACCCAACGACAACGTATTTTTTGGCCGTTTAATGGATGTCCTCGGTTTGTCGGAGTTGAAAGCTGATCCCCAATTCGCGTCCAACCCTTTGCGTATCAAGTACCGGGCGCGGTTAAACGCGCTTGTCGAGGGGCGATTGCGCACACAAGTGGCGACGTATTGGATCGAGCGTATCAACGCGGCGGGCGTGCCATGTGGGCCAGTGAACACGATTGCCGGGGTATTTGCCGATCCGCAGGTCCAGCATCAGCAGATGGCAATCGATGTGCCGCACCCCGGACACGGAATGGTGCGCATGTTGGGCTTCCCGATCAAGCTCTCCCGTGCGCCGTGCCTAGTTCGCCGTCCGGCACCTGATCTCGGGCAGCACTCCGACGAAATACGGGTAGAGGCCGGTAAAGTATAGCCGCGTGCTGCGTGTGAGCACTTCCCAAGCAGGCCTCCGTTGAGCCCAACGCATGGCCGAAGGGCAGCTTTTGCGCATCTATTGGCGCTCGAACGCCGTACTGTAGTGAGTAACCTTCAACGGCAATAGGCAACGCATAGTGCATCTCCTCCTCGTCCTTGCAGCCTCATGCCTAACAAGCGCGATGATCGTTCGCGTGGTTGACCCACTGGTGCCGGAAATTGCGCGTGATCTTGCGTCGAACCCTGGCACGGTCGCGCTGCTGGCGTCGGCCTTCGCGTTTCCGTATGCACTGGGTCAACCGATCCTTGGACCGTTAGGCGATGCACTCGGCAAAGCGCGGATCATCAAATGGTGTTTGGCGTCATTGGTCGTGTCGTTGATCCTGGCGGCCATCGCGCCGAGCATCGAGACACTGTTCATTGCGCGTGTGCTGGCCGGATTGTCGGCTGGCGGAACTATTCCCCTGGCGATTGCCATTGTCGGCGACAGGTTCCCAATGGCAGAGCGTCAAGTTGCGTTGTCGCAACTGCTGATGGCGATGTTGGTCGGGCAAATGATCGGCGTGATCGGATCAGGCTTGATTGGCAGCATCATCAGTTGGCGCTGGGTGATGGCGATTGCCTGTTTGTTCGTCGTCGCCTCGTTTGTGTTGTCGGTCAAATCATTGGATGCGCGCCCAACGGCTGAACGCAAACCGTTCAGTATTGCTGGCATGAAGGCTGGCTATACCCTGGTATTTGCCAATCCGCGCGCGAAGGTCTGTTACGCGGCGGTATTTGTTGAAGGGGTCTGCATCTTCGGTCTGCTACCGTATCTGGCGGTTCTGCTTGAGGCGCGCGGGGCTGGAGGCATTCGCGAGGCAGGCTTCGTGCTGGCTGGCATGGGACTTGGAGGCCTGTTATTCGGCATACTCGTGAAGCCGATGCTCCGCGTGCTCGGCGG
>JANOYV010000005.1:0-17340 GCA_031429105.1 Hyphomicrobiaceae bacterium
AAGATATCGCTGCCCTGACGGCACTTCTCATCGCGTCCGATGCGCGCGCCGTTAAAGCCGAAACGCGCGCATTGGATCTCGATGGCCAAATCGCAAACCTCAAACTCACCATCGCGAAACTGCAGCGCGACACGCACGGCGCGTCATCAGAAAAAGGTGCGCGTCTGCTCGATCAACTGGAGATGCAGCTCGGCGAGTTGGTCGAGGCAGCATCCGCTGGCAAAACGGCAGCCACCATCGAAGCGCCGATATCCGCATCATCAACCGCTGAAGTAGCACAGAAACCGACACGGCGTGCGCTGCCATCGCACTTGCCGCGTGAGCGCATTGTACACGCAGCACCCTGCGCCTGCCGCCATTGCGGCAGTGATCGCATTCGCAAGCTCGGCGAGATCACGACGGAGACGTTGGAGCTGATCCCGGCTGCCTTCAAAGTCATCCAGAACGACTGCGAACCCTTTACCTGTCGCGCCTGCGTAAGGTGACAGAAACACCGGCACCTTCGCATCCGATTGCTCGAGGACGGGCTGGGCCACAGTTGCTGGCGCAGGCTCTCATCAAAGGCGCCTGTCGCCAAAGCCATCGACTACAGCCTGAAACGATGGCGCGCCTTCACACGCTTCCTTGACGATGGCCGCCTCTGTATGAGCAACAACGCCGCTGAACGCGCCGTACGTGGCATCGCGGTCGGGCGCCGGAACTGGACCTTCTGCGGTTCAGACTCGGGTGGCGTCCGCGCCACCGCCATTTATGCGCTCATTGAGACCTGCAAGTTGAACGATGTCGATCCCCGCGCGTGGCTCGCCGACGTCCTAGCCCGCATCGCCGATCACCCGATGAAAAAGATCGCCGACCTGCTGCCGTGGAACTGGAATGCCGCGCGCGCAGCACCGGACAAGACAGCCTAATCCGTGCCGCTCATCACTGCGGTCCTGGCCGGATGCTTACGTGACAGGAGACATTGACGCTACTGCGGCGAACCCTCAACAATCGCGACGATCAAGGCCGGTCGCGTCAATGCTCGAAGCCCCCATCCGAAAGCGACCGATCGCCGAACACTTGACGAATGCCGACGCGATGCGCTCAGCTGCGGGAGTGGAGCACTCGGAGGAACAGAAGCGGCAAGGGCCAACAGCGCTGAATCGGGCAAGGGCTGGCTCTGACGATCCAACACGAGGCTTCCAGTTTGACGAGCCGGTGTCCTAGCCGACGGTGCCTCGGGCTATGAAGTACCGGTGCCGACGGTGTTTGCGGTCGTTTAATCCCGAGGAACTCCAAATGACAGACGAGAAGAAGCTCCTGGCCGATGCAATCAAGCTTGGTGTTGCCAACTTCGAAACGACCCGAGGTTCGGTTCCGAACAACTTCAAGCTGCTGCTTGAACACTCGCCTGCGGCTTTTGCCGGTTATGGCATGATCCGAAGCGATCTGATGAAAGACGGCGCGCTCGACCTCAAGACCAAAGAGTTGATCTTTGCGCTGCTCGACACCGTCATCGGCGCCACCGAAGGCGCCAAGGTGCATGCGGCCAACGCCATCCGTCTCGGCCTTACAGTCGAGCAATTGAGCGAGGGCTTGGTGCAATGCATTCTCGCCGCCGGCATCACTACCTGGAACATGACTGGACGGCCCGCACTTGAGCACGCGATCATAGTGCGCAACGATATTGCAGCCGGGAAACCTTAGCCGACGTGCGATTTCATTTCGCCAGATGGCAGGCGACGAGCGTGCGGTCGACCTGCCGCAGAACGGGGCGCTCAGTGTTGCAAGCAGTCTCGGTATACGGGCAGCGCGGATGGAATGTGCAGCCAGTTGGTGGCGCAATAGGCGACGGCATGACATCGGAAGCCGTTACTTGCGGCAGACCGGCATAGGGGTCTGGTGTCAGCACGCTCGCCAGCAGTGTTTGCGTATAGGGGTGCCGCGGGGTCTCGAACAGCGTATCGACGTCAGCCTGCTCGACGATCCGGCCAAGATACATGACCGCGACACGCGTCGACAGGTGTTCGACCACCGCCAGGTTGTGGCTGATGAAGACCAGCGTCAAACCGAAGGTCTTCCGCAGATCAAGCAGCAGGTTGAGGATCTGTGCCTGCACCGACACGTCGAGCGCTGAGGTCGGCTCGTCGCATATGACGATCTGCGGCCGCACGACGAGCGCGCGGCCAATCGCCACGCGCTGGCGCTGACCGCCGGACAGCTGGTTTGGCAGTGCCCCGCGTAGACGGTCAGCAAGGCCTACCTGCGCCATTACCTCGGCGACGGCGCGGCTGCGCTCAGCGCTGGTGCCGATGCCATGTACCCGAAGCGGCAGCTCTAGGATCTCACCGATCGTCTTGCGCGGGTTGAGTGACGAGTAGGGATCCTGGAACACCGGTTGCACCATCCGCGCCAGCTCTCGTCGCGGCAGCGACGACAGTGAACGCCCTTGCAACAGCACACTGCCCCGTGACGGCGCGATGATGCCGAGGAGGATACGGGCCAGCGTGGACTTGCCGCACCCGGATTCACCGACTACCCCGAGTATCTCGCCACGGCTCACAGTGAGCGACACGTCGTCGACTGCGCGCAACGTCCGCTTCCGAGACAGCAGCCCTTGCGCCAATTCGAACTGGTGCGAGACCCCTCGCACGTCGAGCAGCACTTCGCCAGGTGATGGCTGCTCGCAGTCAACCACGGGGGAGCGCTCCCCATAGTTCGTCGGCGCGGCGGCACAGTGAGGCGTGCGCCTTGGTACCGACGAGGTTTAGGTTGGCGACCGCACATTCGGGCGTCGCGAATGTGCACCGGGTCCGGAATGCGCAACCAGCTACCGGGCCGACGAGGCTCGGCACTAGGCCAGGGATCGCACCCAGATGCCCGCCGCGATCGCCGCTGCGTGGCCGCGGCAGGCATTCGAGCAAGGCGCGCGTATAGGGATGGCGCGGATTTCCGAGCACGTTGGCGCGCGTGCCGGTTTCCACCACCTCGCCGGCATACATCACGACAATCCGATCAGCGATGCGCGAGACGACGCCGAGATCATGCGAGATGAACACCAGCGACGTACCAGTCTCGGCCTTGAGCTCGCACAGCAAGTTGAGGATCTGCGCTTGGATCGTCACGTCGAGAGCGGTCGTCGGTTCGTCGGCGACGATGAGCTTTGGTGCGCACATCAGCGCCATGGCGATCATCACGCGCTGCCTGAGGCCACCCGACAACTGGTGCGGATATTGCGCGAGCCGGGCAGCAGGCTCCGAGATGCCTACACGACTGAGGAGATCCAGTGCGCGCGCCCGCGCCTCCTTAGCCGAAGCGTTACGGTGGCGCTGCAGTACTTCGGTCAGTTGCCGGCCGATCGTCAAAGTCGGATTGAGCGCCGTCATGGGCTCTTGGAAGATCATCACCATCCGATCGCCGCGCAACTCTGACATCCGCGCCTCGTCGGCGTTGGCGAGATCCTCGCCATCGAAAGTGAAGCGGCGCGTAACCACGTTTGCTCGCGGCGGCAGCAATCCCATGATCGCCAGGGCGGTCAGAGATTTGCCGCAGCCGGATTCGCCAACCACGCCCAGAGTTTCGCCGCGGTCGACAGTCAAGCTGATGCCTCGGACGGCCCGGAGAATGCCTTGCGCCACCGGGAATGAGACTTCGAGACCATCGATTTCGAGCAACGCCGTCAATGCCGCTGCTCCTGTGCCGTCACGTCGCGCAGGCCATCGCCGACGAGGTTGATCGCGAGCACCAGCAGCAGCAAGGCCAGACCGGGGATCGCCGTTATCCACGGACTGAACAGCATCTCACCGCGCCCTTCGGCGATCATCAGTCCCCACGAGGGCGTCGGCGGCTGCACACCGAGACCGAGGAAGGAGAGTGCCGCCTCCAGCAGGATCGCATGCGCCATTTCAAGCGTAGCGACGACGATGATCTGCGGCATGACGTTGGGCAAGATCTCGCCGGCGATGATGTATGCCTTCGAACAGCCGAGGCATTCTGCGGCGGTGACATAGTCCTGGCTACGCATCTGCTGCGTGGCGGCACGCACGACCACCGCGAACCGGTCCCACAACAACAAGCCGAGGATAGCGATCACCACTGTCAGCGAGCCCTTGATCAAGGCCACAGCCGATAACGCGATCAGGATCACCGGCATCGACAGCCGCGTCGTCACCAGGAACATTACCGCGCGATCGACGCGACCGCCGAAATATCCCGCCGCCAGCCCAAGGCTGCTGCCGATCAAGCCCGAGATCAACATTGTGGTGAATCCGATGATCAAGGAGATGCGCACGCCATAGATCATGCGGCTGAGGTAATCACGCCCCAGGTGATCGGTGCCAAGCGGATGCAACCAGCCGCCACCTGGGTGCCAGACCGGATCAATCAGACGCTTGGTGATGTCCTGGGCGTAGGGGTCAAAAGGTGCGATCAACGGCGCCAGCAGGCCCATCGCCAACATACCGACCAAGACCAAGCCACCGAACAGTAACCCCGGATGTTTCAGCGCTGCCTGCCATGCTCTGGCGCGCCGTTTCGGTAGCTCGCTCGAATGGGTATCAGTAGTCATGTCAGCCTGATCCGCGGATCGATCGCCGCATTGAGCAGATCGGCCGCCAGCGTAAGGAACACGTATATCAGCGAGAACATCAGCACGATGCCTTGCACCACCGGGAAGTCGGAGCGGCTGATCGAGATCCAGGCCAGATGTCCGACGCCGTGCAGGGCAAACACCGCCTCGACGATGATCGAGCCGCCGAGCAGAAACCCGAGCTGCACCGCCGCCAGCGAGATCACCGGAATGATGGCGTTGCGCACGGCATGCCGCCTGACGATCGTCCAGCGGCTTAGTCCCTTGGCGCGGGCGGTCCGGATATAATCTGACGCCAGCACCTCGATCATGCCGGCGCGTGTCAGCCGCATGATGCCCGGCACCGCGTTCAATGCCAGCACCATGACCGGCATCACCAGATGCTGCCATGTGCCCGAACCAGAGATCGGCAACCAACGCAGCATCAATCCGAACAGGATGATCATCTGCAGGGCCAGCCAGAAGCTTGGCATCGCCTGACCGATCACCGCCAGTGTCAATGCCAAGCGGTCGATCCAGGAATTCGGACGCAGCGCCGCGAGAATGCCGAGTGGCACCGCGATCGCCACCGCCACGACGATCGCCCAGAAACCGAGTGTCGCCGTGATCGGCACGCCATCGACGATCAGTTTTACCACCGGCTCGCGCGAGAAGAAGGAAAGACCGAGATCGCCGCGCAGCGCCGAGCCAAGCCAGTCGACGTAACGCACGATGAAGGGGCGATGGAGACCATGGGCGCGCCGGGCCGCCTCTACGTCGGCAACGGTGGCGCTATCCCCCGCGATTGATTGCGCGAGATCGCCGGCAACCTGCAATAATGTGAAGCTAATCGCCGATACCGTCACCAGTACCAGCACGGCCAGTAGCAATCGCCTGACGATAAAGACGAGCATGGGGGGGTAACCAGGGCGTGTTGGAGACTGCGCACCAGCTTAGCCTGCCGCTGCCCGATTGCAACCGCGCCGGACCACGAGTCGGCTATGCGCCGCGTAACGCGCTCCATGCACGTAAGCGCACTGGACGGTGCCGTATTTCTATCTCAGACTCTGCCCCGATGACGCTGGCCCATCGGAGGATACCGGAATGAAGCGCATATCTTGGCGGCCCATGCTCGGATTAATGTCGGTCGTGGCGCTTCTGCTCGGCACATTGCCAAGCCAAGCCGGCAAGAAGGACGACACGCTCAGGTGGGCGTCCGGGCTGTCGATCACCTCCGCCGATCCTTATTACAATTCGTTCCGCGAAGCCGTACTGATCATGGCCCAGATGGTGTGGGACGGGCTCATATACCGCGACCCCGACACATCCGAATATAAGCCGCTGCTGGCCAAGAGTTGGCGCTGGAGCGATCCGTTGACGATGGAGTTTGAGCTGCGTGACGACGTGAAATTCCACGATGGCCGCCCGTTCACCGCCGATGACGTCGTTTATACCATCAACTACGTCATCAACACTGACAACAAGGTCAACAATCCCAGCAACGTCAACTGGATGAAGTCGGCCGAAAAGCTCGGGACTCATAAGGTCAAGATCACCACCCATAAGCCGTTTCCGGCAGCGCTCGAATACCTGTCTGGTCCAGTGCCGATGATGCCCAACAAGTTTTGGGACGAAGCAGGCCCGTCGCGGCTCAACGTCAAGCTCGTCGGCACCGGTCCCTACCTGTTCACCAAGTGGGAACCGGGCAAGGAGGGCAGTTTCACCGTCAATCCTGGGTACATGACGGACAGTCCGAAGGGTCAGCCGGCGATCAAGAATATCGTCTTCCGCATCATCCCCGACCAGACCGTGCAGATGGCCGAGTTGATGGCGGGAAATCTCGACTGGGTGTGGCAGCTCAATGAGGACGCCTCGAAGAAGCTGGCGCGGGTGCCCGATATCGAAGTGCTGGCATCGGAAACCATGCGCATCTATTTTCTACAGTTCGACGTGATGGGACGCGGCGGCAAGAACCCGTTTCAGGACAAGCGCGTTCGCGAGGCGGTGGCGATGTCGCTCGACCGCGAGGCGATCGTCAAGAACATGCTCGGCGCCGGTTCACGGGTGTGGCACGCCATGTGCTACGAGAGCCAAGCCGGCTGCTCTACCGATGTCCGCAAGATCGGCTACGATCCCGAGAAGGCCAAAGCGCTGCTGGCAGAGGCGGGTTATCCGAGCGGCTTCGAGATGGACATCTACGGCTTCCGCACCCGTCCGCGCATCGAGGCGCAGATGGGCTATCTCGCCAAAGTCGGCATCAAGACCAAGCTGCAGTTTCTGCAGTACGCGGCCATTCGCGAAAAGCAGCACAAGGGCGAGGCACAGCTGACCGACACGAGTTGGGCCTCCTACTCGGTCAACGACACTTCTGCGATCATCAACCCTTTCTTCACCAGCCTGCCAGACGACCAAGTGCAGGACCCGGAACTGAAGGCCTGGGCTGACGAGGCATCGGTCGAGATCGATCCAGCGAAGCGCAAGGAGCTTTATGCGCGCATCCTGAAAAAGATCGCCGAAAACGTTTATGTCTTGCCGCTCGCCACCGCACCAGCCGTTTACGCCTTCAACAAATCGCTGAGCTTCAAGGCCTATGCCGACGAGAATCCGCGCTTCTTCCTGGCAAAGTGGAAATAGGACTGCGTCCGCATGCCCGGCATGGGTTCACGAATCTCGAACACGATACACCGGTTGAGGAGATCTGAGCGTGCCTGATCATGACTTGCGCGGCAGCGCATGGCACTTGGCCCCAAGCCAGTACATCGCCAAGCGACCAGCCGAGCATACTGTCGGCAAGCCTGCCTCACGATACGTGGCGATGCCGGACGGCTGCCAACTTGCCCTCGACGTACACCTGCCCGACGGTGACGCATCGAAAAAATGGCCGACCATCGTCATCCTCACACCTTACTGTCGCCGGTTCCAGGTGACAGCCGGGTCGGCCGGCGTCGAGGCGTCACCGAACACGTTCCGCTATCGCGACATGTTCGTGCCGCGCGGCTATGCCGTCGTGGTGGTCGATGCACGCGGCACTGGTGCCAGCTTCGGTACCCGCGACAGCTTCCGTTCGCCGCGGGAGCGCCAGGACTATTCAACCATCGCCGACTGGATCGTGGCTCAGCCGTGGAGCAACGGCGTGATCGGCGCGACCGGTGTCTCCTACCTCGGCGCCGCCTGCGATTTTCTCGCCAGCACCGGCCACCCTGCCGTGAAGGCCATCGCGCCGCTGTTCGCCGTCTGGGACACTTACGCTGACAATTATTACCCCGGCGGCCTTCTGATTAAGCGGCTCGCTCGGGTCTATGACGATCTGATGGTAGCCCTCGACCACGACAATCGCGAACTTCGGCGCCAGTTCGTTTACTATCGCGAGCCGGCTCTGGAGGGTCCGATGCCGGTCGATGCTGACCGCGATGGATCGATGGCGCGCTCCGCCGTCCAGGAGCATTTCTCCAACTTCAGTATGCCGGACTTCATAACTGACTTCAAATTTCGCGACGATACGCTGCCCTACGACCCGAGCTTCTCGACAGGCTCGTTCAGCCCTTACCACTATGCCGACAAGATCCCGGCCAGCGTGGCGGTCTACACGGTCTCCGGCTGGATGGACGGCGCGGGCTACGCCAACGGCTCTATCTCGCGCTACCTTTCGCTACCGAACGCAGAGCGGCGCCTGCTGCTCGGACCCTGGGATCACGGCGCGCGCATCAATGCCTCGCCATGGCGGACGCGGCCAGAGCCCGAGTTCTCGGTACTAAGCGAGATCCTGCGCTTTTTTGACCAGCATCTGGCGAACCGCGCCACTGGCCTCGAACGCGAGCAGCCCGTGCACTACTTCACTGTTCACGCCGAAGAGTGGCGCGCGGCGCCATCATGGCCGCCGGTTCGAGACAGGAAGCGCTTCCATACCGCGGCTGGCGGTCGGCTGCAGTCGCCCCCCGCGTCGGAGCAGAGCAGCGCCACCCATCAGACCGACTTCAGGATGGGCACCGGCAGCCAGACCCGCTACGAGCGGATCGCCGGCATTGATGCGACGTCCTACTATACCGACTGGCCGGGTCGCGACGGCCGGATGCTCAACTTCACGACGGCGCCGCTCGACCAAGACCTGGAGATGACCGGGCACCCGGTGCTGTCGCTGCGGATCAGCACAAGCGAGCCGGACGCTGCGATCTTCGTCTACCTCTCGGAGATCGAGGCCGATGGTCAGATCCGCTACGTAACAGAAGGCCTGTTGCGCGCGCTGCATCGTGCCGAAGCGCAGCCACCAAAGGCCTATCAAGCCACATGGCCCTGGCGCACCTTCGCACGCGCGGATGCCCGACCAATGCCGATCGGCGAGCCCCAAAGCATGAAGTTTGCGATGCTACCGATCTCGTGGCGCTTCGCCAAAGGCAGCCGCATTCGGATTTCGCTCGCCGGCGCCGATGGCGACCACTTCGCCCAGACCCCGCATGGCCGGCCGCCCCGCATCACGCTGCACAGCGGCGGTGCCGACGGCAGCATGATCGAACTGCCGACTGCATCGCCACAGTGAAGCAGGAAATCGAAGAGGACCTGACCGATGCCACGCCCACAGCGCCGTCTGCCACAAGCTCGCTCGATGATCGTCGCCCCGCAGCCCGAGGCGGTGGAGGCGGGCGCCCGGATGCTGGAAGCCGGCGGCAATGCGATCGACGCGACGCTCTCCTGCGCTTTTACGCAAGGGGTGGTCGACCCATTGATGTGCGGGATCGGCGGCCTCGGCACGATGCAGATTTTCGATCCGCGCAGTGGCCGGCACGTCGTGATCAATGGCCTATCCAGTTGCCCTGCCGCCGCGTCCGAGATGATGTGGAGCAAGGCGTTCGAACGAGAATGCAGCGACGGCTATGGCTACGTCGTCAAGGATGCTGTCAACGAACTCGGGCACCGCTCCGTCACCGTGCCTGGTATCTTGCGGCTGTTTGCCGAGGCGCACGCGACGTTCGGCAGTAAGCCATGGAGTTCATTGTTCGAGCGCGCCATAGCGATAGCCAACGAAGGTTGGGTGATCCGACCGCACGTACACACTATGTTCACGCTCGACGAAACCGCCTATGGCCGCCGTAGTTTCAGCGACAAGCTGGGCCACACAGCCGACGGTCGCCGCATCTACCTGCGCGCCGATGGAACCCCAAAATGCCTTGGCGATATTGTCCGCAATCCCGACCTCGCCGCGACCCTCGGCTTACTGGCCCGGGACGGAGCAGAAGCATTCTACACCGGCTCGATCGCGCAGCATATCGTGGCCGACATGCAGGCCAATGGCGGCATACTGACGGCAGGCGATCTCGAAGTGTACCGGCCAAGGACTGCGCCACCCCTGAAAGTGCCATTCAGGGGTTACACCGTGTCGTTGCCCGATCCGCCAGCCGGCGGCATCGTCGTGGGCGAGATGTTGCGCATTCTCGACCGTTTTGATCTTGCGAGTCTCGGCCACAATAGTCCGGACTACATACGCATCGTCGCAGAGGCAATGAAGATCGCCGGGCTCGACAAAGAAGTGCATATCGGCGATCCAGACTTCCTGAAGCCGCCTATCGAAATGCTGCTTTCTGACAACTATGCGGACGCATGCGCAACACGGATAAAACGCGGCGAGCGCGCAACATTGGCCCGGGTTGGTGCCGACACCAAGGAGACAACCCACGTCTCTTGCATCGACGCCGATGGCCTCGTCGTTTCTCTGACGCATACGCTTGGCCTCCCCTCTGGCGTCATCCCGCCCGGCACCGGCTTCATGCTGAACGGCGCCATGAACTGGTATGATCCAAGACCGGGCCGCGTGCTTTCCATCGCGCCCGGTAAGCGCCGCTATTCGTCGATGTCGCCAGCCATCGTGTTCGACGGCAACAAGGCCGTCGCTTCGCTCGGAGCGCCCGGCGGCGCGTGGATAACGGTGGCGGTTCTGCAAGTGCTTTTGAACATACTGGAGTTCGGCATGGGCGCCCAAGAAGCGGTCATGGCGCCACGCTTCAGTGCGACCAGTGAGACGATCGACATTTCCAATCGGATACCGAGATCCACGCAGCAAGCGCTTGAAGCCGCCGGCTACAAAGTCAAGCGCTCTTACATGAGCTTCGCCTTTGCCGGCGTTCACGCGATTACCAATTTCGACGGTGTGCTCGAAGGTGGCGCCGACCCACAGCGAGACGGATATGCCGCCGGGATTGCGTAAACAATCGAGGTTGCAACCGCATGGTGCTGCCGTCGTTTACGTATAGGTCGTTGCCGAGCAAAGTCGATGCCGAGCAAAAAAGCTGGCGCTGGCTCGGCGGACACAACCAATTGCCGAAGTCCGTTCTCGAACCCGGCTGTCGCGTTACCGTGTGGGACGGATCAGCATGGGATGCCATTCGGCGACGCAGCATGACGGTCGGTATCGGCCTTTCGCGTCGCCGACCATGCGCTCCCTGACAACGGTCGTTATCGGAAATGCTGTGGCCGTCGACTGAACACCGTTAAGGGGGCTTGTTGACCCCAAGCGGCACTCAGTGCCGGTGCGTAACACTCGGGTTGTAGTGATGCTGCGAGCTGAGTGCTTCGGCATGTGCGCTGCAACATCCGGTCCGTTCGGCGCGGGTAACCTGCTTGGCGGCTTTACAATCGAGACTTTCGAGTTTTGATTTTACGGTGGGAATGCAGGAGCATATTTCTATCAACCCCGGCTTCGAATAACTCCGGGGTGGGACTCTCTCATCATGCACCTCCTTTTCATTTCTTGGCCTGTCACAGCCACAATACTTTGCGTCGGAGCTCTATATCCTCGCTCAGCGCCTTTGACGGCCCCGTATGCACCACTTGCCCGCGTTCCAGCGCCACGGTTCGGTCGGACAGCGCCAGAGCCAGGTCGAGGTGGTGGTCGACGATGACGATGGAAACCTCTTGCCGGAGCCGGTCGAAGGCTTCGAACAATTCTTCGACGATCGCCGGGGCTAGACCTTCGAAAGGTTCATCCAACAACAACACGCGGGTGTCGCCGGACAGCGCGCGCGCGACGGCGACCATCTGCTGTTCGCCTCCGGAGAGGTAGTCGGCGGGGGAGCGCCAGCGCTCTTTGATGCGCGGAAAAAACTGGAAGATTTTCTCCTCCTCCCAGAATACACCGTTGCCATTGCGGCGCTTCAGCCGGCCGAGTTCCATGTTCTCGGCGACGCTCATGCCGGCGAACAGGCCCCGGCCCTGAGGCACATAGGAGATGCCGCGCTTGGTTACTTCGGCGGACGGATGGCGAGCCAGCGGCTCGGCTCCCAGCATGATGTCGCCGGTCGCGGGCGGGGCGATGCCGACGATGGTTTTCAGCACCGTTGATTTGCCCGCACCGTTGCGACCGAGCAGGGCGACGATCTCGTTGTCGCGAACATTGAACGACACGTCGCGCAGGATGTGGCTCTTACCGTACAGCGTGTTGACGTTGCTGAGGCTTAGCAGCACGCTGTCCTTGGCGGCAGACGGGCGTGGCTTCTCGGCAAGGGCATGCGAGCCGGCGCCGATATAAACCTCCTGCACCCGCTTCGAGCCACGCGCATCCTCGACCGAGCCGTCGACCAGCACTTCGCCGTCGTTCATTACGGTGACATGGTCGGCGAGTTGGAACACTCGATCGATGTCGTGCTCGACGAGCAACACCGGAATGTCGACGGAGATCTGCTTGATCAGGCGGCTAACACGGTCGCGTTCAGCTGCGGCTAGGCCCGCTAAGGGTTCATCGAGCAGCAGCACGCGCGGCTTGGTGGCGAGCGCCAGCGACATGTCGAGCAACCGCTG
This sequence comes from Hyphomicrobiaceae bacterium, assembly GCA_031429105.1. Lineage (GTDB taxonomy): Bacteria > Pseudomonadota > Alphaproteobacteria > Rhizobiales > Hyphomicrobiaceae > JAKFWF01. Next base: position 12,332 of record JANOYV010000005.1, read on the forward strand.
GCCGCCATAGGATAGCGATCCTGCCTCGGCCTTCTCGACACCCATCAGGCCCATCGTCGCGAGGATAGCCGATGTTTCACGGTTGACGTTGTCGAGGCCAGCTGCTGGCGTCAGGATGTTGAACCGCTTTGGGTCACGTGCTTGCGCCGCCAACCGCACGTTCTCTTCGATGGTTAGCGCCGGGAACAAGCTGGTGATCTGGAACGAACGACCAATGCCTGCCCGCGTGATCGCCTCGGGGTTCTTTCCGGCAATGCTGTTGCCGCCAAGCGTCACGCCGCCCGTGTCCGGCGTGAACATTCCGGAAATCAGATTGAACGCAGTGGTCTTGCCCGCACCGTTTGGGCCGATCAGCGCATGCAGGGACCGGTCCTTGACGGAGAAGCTGACGCCACGCACAGCCTTGATACCGCCGAAATTTTTGGCGATGCTGGAGACCTCCAGCACTGCACTATCGCTCTTGCGGTCCGGTTTGAGGAATTCCGGCAGCACGGTCGCACCGGCCTGACGGGCAGCCATGGCGGCGTCCTCGGCGGGTGACTTCTTCAGGAATGGCGCCAATACCTGCTGCGCCACGCCAACAAGGCCGGTTGGAGAGAATACGATAAAACCGACGAACAGCAGGCCGAAATACAGCAACCAGTTTTCCGTCACGCTAGACAGATAATCGCGGAAGACGATGAAGAAGATCGCACCGAGTGCGGGGCCCAGGAACGAGCGCATACCGCCGACCACGACCATTGCAATGAGTTCGCCGGAAAACGGCACGCCGATCGGGTCCGCCGAGGTCATGCGGTTGTTGAATAACAGCAGGGTCCCCGCAAGCCCGGTCAGCGCCGCCGAAATGACAAACGCTAACAACTTATAATGCTGTGTCGCGTAACCGATGAACTTCGCGCGGGTTTCGTTCTCGCGGATAGCGACCAGCACCTGACCGGCGGGCGAACGGTGGAAGCGCCACAGAAACCAGACGACGCCAAATGCGATAGTGGCGATGACCCAGTAATAGGTCAGCCGGTTTTCCAAATCGAACCCGGCGAAGCTTGGCCGGGTGATGCCGCCGAGACCGTCCTCGCCGCCGGTGACCGCCGTCCAGCGGAACGAAATGACGTACAGCATCGCTGACAACGCGAGTGTCAGCAGCGAGAAATAAACGCCGCGCCGCCGCAGAATCAACAAGCCAAACAGGCCTGACAGTACGATGATGAACAGCACGGAGAACAGTAGCGGCAGCACAAAGCCACCGGGGAACAAGTGGCGCTGAGCTAACCCCGCCGCGTAAGCTGCGAGGCCGAACCAAGCGCCGTGGCCGAATGAGACGAGCCCTGTGTAGCCAACCAGCACGTTCAAGGCCATGCAAGCGATGGCAAAGATCACCACCTCGGTTGCCGACGTTACCGTCAGGCCGATGGCGGGCATGATGACAGGCAGTAGCAGCAAGCCGAGACCCGCAACGTACAGCGGAATGCGGTCGTGCATCGTCGTGGCGGGCTTGGCGATGATGTTCGGCGCGGTAATTTGTGAATCTATTTGGGGCGTTTCCATGTACGCATCCTCACTCGAACCGTTGGATACGTTCGCCAAGTAGACCACGCGGGCGGATCAGCAGCACAGCCAACATGAGGAAGTAAATCGCGGCGGTAGAGGCCTGCGGATAGCCGATGCCGGTGATCACGCCCTTGACGAGGCCGACCAGCAGCGCCGCCAGCACGACGCCCCAGAATGAACCGAGGCCGCCAATCACGCATACTACGAACGCCGGGGTGATGATCTCCTGCCCCATCGCCGGGTGGACCGAGTAAATCGGCGCCAATAGCACGCCGGCCAGCCCGGCGAGGCCGATGCCGAGACCAGCGACGGCCATCATGTAAGGCTGTAGCGAGATACCAAGCGCGCCAACCATGTCCGGGTTCTGCACGCCGGCTCGGACGACACGACCGAAAGCGGTCTTCTGTAGCAGGAACCAGAGGGCCGTGATGCAGCCAATGGCAATCGCCAGCAACACAGTACGGTAGTACGAATAGACGAAATCGCCAATGAACAGCTGACCCTTCAGCCAAGCGGGGATCGCGACCGAGATCGGCGGTGCACCAAAGGCGACCCGCAGCACTTGCTCAGCCACCATGGCAAGGCCAAATGTCAGCAGCAGCGAGAGAATTGGATCGGCGCGATAGAACCGTTGGAACAGCAGGCGTTCCGTGAGGATACCGATCACCGCCACAGCAATTGGCGTGACGATCAGCGAGCCGCCGAAGCCAATGTGCGGCAGCAGCAGCACCGAGATATAGGCGCCAATCGCATAGAACGCCCCGTGCGCCAGGTTGACAATGCCGCCAAGTGAAAAGATTAGCGACAGGCCAAGCGCGATCAGCAGGTAGTACACCCCGTCAAGCAACCCGTTTACGACCTGTTGGAAGAATAGGACAGCGTTCATGGTGCGGTTTCCTGACGGTGGGTAAAGCGACGATCGTGAGCGACCGTCGCTTTACCCAAAAATTTCGTCATGGCCGTGAAGGCAGGCCATCCACGACAAGTATCAGCAGCGATGAGGCGTCCTGCTACTGGCACCGAACCGATGGCCTGATGTCGTGTATGGGCGCCTCCACACATGACGAGAAGGTGTGATTTTGCAGTAGACGAAAAATCCCCTGATCGTCGCCTCCGTCAAGCCGGGAAGGTGCAGCTGTTTTCTTCCTTGGTCGCGGCGATAGCTTCCAGTTCTTCGGCGGCAGCGGGAACCGCACCGGAGGCCTTGAAGATGTCCCACTGGTTCTTCGCTTCGGCGGCGGGCAGCGCTTGGATCGTGTACATCTCGTGCATCAGCTGGTGATCGCTGGCGCGGAAGTAGCCGGGACGAGTCTTCAGAACGTCGAACGTGGCACCCTTCTCGAAGTACTCGATGATCTTGACGGCGTCGGTCGACTTCGTCTCGGTCATCGCCTGAGCCAGGATTTTCACGGCCATGTAGTCGCCCCAGGCTTGGTTTTCTGGTGGTTTGTTATACTTCTTGGTGAACGCCGCAACGAACGCCTTCGAGCCTGGCGTCTCGAGTTGGTGGTGCCAGACCACCGGCCACGTGCCACCAAAGTTCTCTTTACCCGCACCCCAGGCAAGCGCTGTATCGAAGCCGAATCCGGCGACCGGGAACTTTAGGCCGAATTCTGAGTACTGTTTGAGGAAGTTGGTGATCTGGTTGCCGGCAAGGTTTGAGATCACGAGATCCGGCTTGGCATTGCGTATTTCAAGCAATAACCCCGAGAAATCTGTTGCGTCCGTCGGCACAAGTTTGTCGGCTGCGAACTTGCCGCCGTTGCCTTCCATGAAGCGTTTCGCGACCTTCAGCAGGTCGTGACCGAACGCGTAGTCGGCAGTCAGCGAGAACCAACTCTTGTCCTTGACGAGGCCTTGCTGCATTAGCGAGCGGCCGCAGGTTTTGACATACATCGAGTTTTGGCTCTCGACGTGGAACATGTATTTGTTGCAGTTGGAACCGCGTAGTGCGTCCGAGTTGCCCCCGGTGTTGAGGAACAGGTTCTTGGTGCGCTGAGCGACCTGGGCGATCGTCAGGCACGACGCTGACGAGATTTCGCCGACAATTGCTGCTACTTTATCGCGTTCGATCATGCGCTCGGCCTTGGTCGAGGCGGTCTGCGGGTTAACCGAGTCTTCTTTCAGGATCTCAAGTTTGCGGCCCATGATGCCGCCGCCAGCATTGATTTCCTCCACTACGAGGTCAATCGCCTGCACGGCGTATTCACCTAATGGGCCAAGAAAGCCGGTGCGAGGAGTGAGATGGCCTAACCGGATGGCGTCCGCCTGGCCATAAGAGATGGCCGGAAAGCCAGTAATGACTGCAGTGCCAGCGGCGGCGCTACCTTTTAGAACTCCGCGGCGAGTAATGGATTTACTCTTCGACATAGGGGTGCCTCCTGCAAGAACCGAAACTTGTTGGATCATAACGTGCGGGCACAGCGGGTTAGGCGACTTTGTTTCGCTGACCCACACTGGCGCCAAGCTGTGATCATTGTGAAACTGCGGGAGGCACGTTGCGTTGTCCAGCGTTAGTTACCAACACCACCGCTATCCCCCGGTCGGAGAACGAATCGCGGTCCGGAGGAACCGGGAGAAGATTGGTTCTGCTTGATCAGGCTGGCCAGGAAGTCGTCGTCCCAGGCCGCCATTTTAAGCCTGACGCGCAGGCTGTCCTTGCCGGGCGCACGGCGCAGCAGTTTGGGCAAAAATGTCGCCGAGCTGCTCGTGTGAGGGTGTGCCGTCCTTGAACAGGCGAAAGCGGCGCGGCGAGTCGAGCTTCGTCTCGCCAAACCTCTCGATCTCGACCCAGCAGTCACAGCCAGTCAGCACGACGAGCAGGACAAGGAGCAGGATCTCATCGAGCGGATAGATGACTTTGCCCCGGTGGCGATGATCATCAAGCGCTTCGAAGGACTCGAGAAAATAGACAACCTGATCGAATGCCTCTGCCGCTTTCGCTGTTGCTCGCCGGCCCGCAATAGCGGTGATCTTCCTCCTGAAGCAAGTGGAACACCGCAGATTCAGCATTCGTTCGGGCTGTCAACTACAGTTCGCCCAATCGCCCTATGCAGGGACCGACGTCAGCTGGACGCTAACACGCATGCGTGCGTCCATCGAGTAGCGGCCGGCGAGCTGAGGAACCTCTTCCGGCAGCGGACGGGCGTCGACAAGGTCGATGATGCTAGTTGTTAACCCAAGACCGACCGTTCGTTGCGAGAATTGCACCATTCCGGCTGCAGCGCAGCAAAACTTTGCATCCAATCCTGTCGGCTGGCGCGCACAATGAAACAACATACAGTCTCAATGTCCGCAGCTCGATCCGCTCACACATAGCCCGAAGTGCCGCAGGACGAACAGAATCTGCGTCCCGCCCGGTTGTCAATTTCACATTTTGTGCATCGCAAAACACCGGACTCCGATTTCTCGGGATGATGAGCCAGAGTTCCAAACACCGCAAGGAGTTCGGCGCTGGCGGA
>JANOYV010000006.1:0-2222 GCA_031429105.1 Hyphomicrobiaceae bacterium
ACGTGGCTGGTGATCGCGAGCACGAGGTCGTGGTGTTCGACATCCATGATGTCGACGTTCGACCCCATGCCGACCCAAAGTGCCTTCAGTTTGTCGACGGCCGATTGATCCGCGCCGGGAAGCGGCGTCAGAATACACCAGCGGTTGTCGAACAGTTCGGCGAACCCGGATTCTGGCCCTGAATGTTCGGTGCCGGCAATCGGGTGGCCGGGAATGAAGTGCACGCCCGCTGGCATGTGGGGTGCGCAATCGCGCACGATGGCGCCCTTCACCGAGCCGACGTCGGTGACGATTGTGCCAGGCTCCAGATGCGGGCCAAAGTCGGCGGCAAGCGCGCCGCAGGCACCGACCGGCGCACACAGGATGACGAGATCGGCACCGACGACGGCTTCCGCTGCGGTGGCGAACGCGCGATCAACCAGCCCAAGCCGCAATGCGGTTGCGCGCGTTTCCGGCGTGCGGGCGTGGCCGACGATTTCAGCCGCCAGTCCGCCGCGCCTCACCGCGTGGCTGATCGACGAGCCGATCAACCCGATGCCGATCAGGGCGATGCGTTTGAACAGGGGCGCCGTCATGCCGCTTTGGCCTTGAGGAAGTCGGTGAGTGTCGCGATCACGGCGCGGTTGTCGGCTTCGGTGCCAACCGTAATGCGCAAGGCACCGGGCAGGTCGTAGCCGGTCACGCGCCGCACGATGATGGCGCGCGACTTCAGGAACGCGTCCGCTGCCGCCGCATTCTTCGCCGGTGTTTCCGGGAAATGCACCAGCAGGAAGTTGCCGACGCTTGGCGTCACTTTCAGGTCGAGACGCTCAAGCTCGGTCGTCAGCCACGGCAGCCACTTGTCGTTGTGTGCAATCGCCGCGTCCTGGTGACCGCGATCCTCGATCGCGGCAATGCCCGCTGCAATTGAAGGTGCAGCCACGTTGAAGGGCCCGCGAATGCGATTGATCACGTCGACGATGTGGGCTGGTCCATACATCCAGCCGAGGCGCAGGGCCGCCAACCCGTGCAGCTTCGAGAACGTGCGCGACATCACGACGTTTTCGGAGGTTGCGACGAGTTCGAGGCCAGCCTCGTAATCGTTGCGGCGCACGTACTCGCAATAGGCGGCGTCGAGGATTAGCAGCACGTTGGCTGGCAAACCGGCATGCAGGCGGCGGACTTCATCGAAGGGGATGTAGGTGCCCGTCGGATTATTTGGATTAGCTAGGAACACGATTTTGGTTTTCGCGGTGACACGGGCCAGGATCGCATCGACGTCGGTGCGCAGGTCGGTCTCAGGTGCGACGACCGGCGTTGCGCCACGTGCCTGGGTCGCGATTTTGTAGACCATGAAGCCGTGCGCGGTGTAGATCGCCTCGTCGCCGGGCCCAAGGTAGGCCTGGGACAACAGGCTCAGGATTTCATCCGAACCAGCGCCGCACACGATCCGGTCGGCGTTGAGGCCATAAGCCTTGGCGATGGCGAGGCGCAGTTTGGTCGCTGACCCATCGGGATAGCGTTCAAGGTGGATTGCCTCGGCCTGGAACGCTGCGATCGCCTTCGGGCTGGCGCCGAGCGGCGTTTCATTCGATGACAGTTTGATTGGTGTCATGCCACCGGGCACGTTGCTTTCGCCCGGCACATAGGCGTGAATGTCGAGGATGCCGGGACGCGGCGTGGGGGCGGTTGCGGACATGGGCGTGACCATTGGTGGCGTGGGTGAAGATGCGCGCCGACCATTAAGCTGGTGGGCAGCGAAAATCAAACGGTGCGGTTCAGTGCGGCGGGTTCGCCGAAGCATCTGGCTGGAGACGCCGCCGATTGATATCGTTTGGTCGCCGGTGCGCTGGTTCCGACGCTCGGGAAGCTTTTCCGTCGGCAATTTCGCAGTAGCCACGTTTGCTTGATGTGTGTTGATACAACTTTTATCTCCCATTCGCACTCCGACGTTGTTCCCGTTTTTCATTTTCCCCCTCGAAAGTGAGGGGTGCGAGGTGGCCGGAAGCCGCGCGGGCATTCCGCAATTGGGTAGAGGAAGCAGCAACGGGCCACCTCGCGACAGGATTTTTGGCCTACCCGCAGCACTCGGTGGATTACGCCCACACGCCGGGTTCCACAGCGCCGCTGCGGCGAGCCTCAAATCGGCACCGGGAGCGTACCCGGGTTTGACCCTTTGACCTGCCAACCCGTGCGCCGCCAGCAGTCGCCACCGGTTGGCGTCCCCTCATGCGCATAGGTCG
>JANOYV010000007.1:0-21931 GCA_031429105.1 Hyphomicrobiaceae bacterium
GTGCGAAATTTGCCGTAGCCCCAAAACCGGTGCACCCAGGTTGCGTAGTTGCCGGCACCATTGGTCACGATGGCTTCAGGTGGCAGGCGCTTACGCAGCCACGCGACGATTTCGGACATTTGAACGTCGCCCGGCGACGTGAGCGGCTTTGAATAGCTGCGCAATTCGGCATGCCCCGTTTCGACGCGCGATGCTGGTTTAGTAGCCTTCGCGGGCAACCCTTTGACAGCTGCGGCAAACGCATCTGAACTCGCGACGATGCCAAGATCTGGCTGATAGGTGCGACCGATCTCGTTGGGATCAGGATAAACATGCACCAGGGTTTGCTTCGGCCGCGGGATGTCGATCAGTGTGTAGCCTTGCGTTGTCATTTCGCCTAAGCGCGCACCGACGACCAGCAGCAGGTCACTTTCCTTGATGTAGGTGCCAAGTTTCGGATTGATGCCAACGCCCGCATTGCCGACGTAATTTGGATGCGCGTTATCGAAATAATCCTGGCAACGGAAGGAGGCAGCGACCGGCAAATTATGAGCGAGGCTGAAGGCCTCGAAGTCCTGCCGTGCCCGCTCACTCCACCCGCCGCCGCCAATGATGGCAAGTGGCCGTTCGGCCTTGGCGAGCAAAGCGCCGAGCTTGGCTAAATCGCTTGCCCCCGGTTGGATCGCGACACGGTTGTATGCGCCAGCGTCCATTGTCTCGACGACATCTGTCAGCATGTCTTCCGGCAGTGCTAACACTACGGGACCAGGACGACCCGAGGTCGCCGTGTAAAACGCGCGGCTGAGATACTCCGGGATGCGGCGCGCATCGTCAATCTCGGCGACCCACTTCGCCATCTGCCCGAACATGCGGCGATAGTCGATCTCTTGAAACGCCTCGCGCTCGACCATGTCACGACCGACTTGCCCGACCAGCAGGATCATCGGCGTTGAATCCTGAAAGGCGACGTGGACGCCAGCCGAAGCGTTGGTAGCACCCGGCCCGCGCGTGACAAAGCAGATCCCAGGCCTCCCCGTCAGCTTGCCATAGGCGTCAGCCATCATGGCAGCGCCCCCCTCGTGACGGCAGGTGATGAAGCGGATGTTGTGATCGCAAAGCCCGTCGAGCGCTTCAAGGTAGCTTTCGCCGGGAACGCCAAACGCCATATCGACGCCGTGGATCGCCAGCTGATCGACGAGAATGTGCCCGCCAGTGCGACGTTTGCTGGATCTAGGTTTAGTATCGGACATCATGAGCGCGGTTCCCGGCTGGATAGCGTTTTTCCGCACCTTGCCACGATCCGTCGTGCTTGCAACTAGTACGATTGCAACCCTACTCGGCAGCAACCAGCGGCTGGCGCTTGTCGAGGCCCAACTGGCGCTTGGCCTGATCGCGCAGCATGTCGATGGGAGACAGTGCAGCGCCGTCGCGATAATGCCAGAAGGTCCAGCCGTTACAGGCGGCCTTCCCCTGGACTTGCGCGCCCAGTCGATGGATCGAACCCTGCCAGCCACCGACCGCCAACGTGCCGTCGACCTTGACCTCGGCGTGGAACCGCCCGCGATCGTCAGACAACATGCTGCCGGGCTTCAAGATGCCAAGTTCGATGATGGTGCCAAACGGGATCCGCGGCTCGGCTCGCTTCGAACGCAGTGCATCGAGTGCCGAAGGCCCCCAGGGCTGCACGGCGTCGATCCGCTCCTGGGCAGCGTTGGCGTAATCGGCATCGCGCTCGATGCCGATCCAGTTGCGCCCCAAGCGCTTGGCAACGGCACCCGTGGTGCCGGTGCCGAAAAACGGATCGAGCACGACATCGCCAGCGTTGGTCGAGGCCAACAACAGCCGATGCAACAGCGCTTCCGGCTTCTGCGTCGGATGCGCCTTGCGGCCGCCCTCGTCCTTCAACCGTTCTGGGCCAGCGCAAATCGGGAATAGCCAATCCGAGCGCATTTGAAGATCGTCATTCAGCGCTTTGAGCGACTCGTAATTGAATGTGTATTTTGACGATTGCTCACGGCTCGCCCAGATCAGCGTCTCGTGTGCGTTAGTGAAACGCCGCCCGCGGAAATTCGGCATCGGGTTGGTCTTGCGCCAGATCACGTCGTTGAGCAGCCAGAACCCCTGGTCCTGCAACGTCGCGCCAATGCGGAATATATTGTGATACGAGCCGATCACCCACAGCGCGCCATTGGGCTTTAGAACCCGGCGGCATTCGGCGAGCCACTTGCGGCAAAAATCATCATACGTCGCGAAGCTCGCGAACTTGTCCCAATCCTGATGCACACCATCGACGACTGTATTGTTTGGTCGCAGCAGATCGCCATCGAGTTGCAGGTTGTAGGGAGGATCGGCGAAAACGAGATCGACGCTTTCCGACGGCAGCTTTGCGAGCTGGGCGAGGCAATCGCCACGCAGGATCGAATTCAGCGGCAACTGCGACGCGGCGCGGCTTGCCACGGCGCGCGGACGACGACCATTACGCATGGGACTTATGAACTCTCGAACAAACGCCACGACCACAGTAAACAATCACCTAACGCCCGGGTGCCTAACAAGGGGTTAACACAGGTACCCGGACGATCCGACTATGGCACGACGTTTACGGCGAACGAAGGGCGAACACGAGTTGCATTGCCCAACCAATCCATTGGGCTTAACTTGGCCCCACTCACTCCAATTGTTCAAAGGACCACCTTCCCATGCTGTTAAAAGATCGCGTCGCCATCGTCACTGGAGCCGGCCAAGGCATTGGTCGCGCCTGCGCCGAACGCCTTGCCAAGGAGGGCGCCCTTGTCATGGTCTCCGACGTCAACACCGCGACCGGCGCTGAAGTGGTGGCTGGCATCGTGGCGGCCAAGGGTAAAGCTCAATTCACCGCTTGCGACGTATCGAAGAAGGCCTCGGTTGATGCTCTCGTTGCTGCCACTCTGAAGGCATTCGGTCGCATTGATGTGCTCGTAAACAACGCCGGCGTCGTCGATGACAGCCCATTCCTTGATCTGACAGAAGCCGAATTCGACCGCATCATCGGCATCAACCTCAAGGGCGCATTCATGATGGCGCAGGCCGCTGCCCGGCAGATGGTGAAACAGGGACCGAACAAGACCTCGTCCAAGGGCATGTCGGGTGCCATCGTCAACATGAGCTCAGTCAATGCGTGGTTCGGATTGCCCGATCACGCTGCCTACTCGATGTCGAAGGGTGGCATCATGCAATTGACGAAATCGATGGCGGTGGCTTTGGCGGGTCAAGGCGTGCGCATCAACGCGGTCGGGCCTGGCACCATAGAAACGCCGCTGATCAAGGATGTGGTGAAGGACGATGCCTTCAAGAACAAGGTGCTGTCGCGCACGCCGCTCGGGCGCTTTGGTCAACCGGAAGAGATTGCAGCCGTTGTTGCGTGGCTCGCCAGCGACGAGGCCAGTTATCTCACCGGAACGACGGTTTATGCTGATGGCGGACGAATGCCGTTGAACTATGTTGTGCCTGTTGTCGATTAAACTCAACCCATGAGGAGTTGACCATGCTGCGGATCGCCTTGTCGTTGCTTGCTGCCGTATTCTGGATCGCGCCCCTGTCAGCGCAACAGTCCTCGACAAGTCGCGATACGATGATCCGCGCGGTCATTTCCGAGCAGCTCGATGCGTTCAAACGGGATGATCGCGCCGGCGCCTTCATTCATGCCTCGCCGATGATCCAAGGCATGTTTGGCGACGCCGGCAACTTCATGACGATGGTCGGGCGTGGCTTTCCACAGATCTTCCGGTCGCGGTCGGCGAAATTCCTGAAACTTGATCTGGTCGAAGATCGGCTGGTGCAGACCGTATTGATCGAAGGCGCTGATGGCACCTTTGTCACCGCCGCCTATGACATGATCGAAGTCGACGGCTCGTGGCGCATCAACGGCTGCACGCTCGTCAAAGGTGAGAATGCGTGAGTTACCGGTCGAGGGACGCATCCTCGACCAACCACGCGCATAAATCCGCAAAAGACCAGCCCCAGGCCGCTGCCATTTCGGGCACTAGCGATGTGCTGGTCATGCCGGGCTGGGTGTTAATCTCGAGACAAACGAGATGGTTCTTATCCGGGTCGTAGCGGAAATCGCAGCGCGACACGCCACGGCAGCCAACCGCATTGTGGGCTGCCAACGTATGACGTTGCACCGCCTTATAGACATCGGCTGGAAGTGCTGCCGGTAGAATATGCTTTGAGCCACCGGCTGCGTACTTTGCCTTGTAGTCGTAAAACGCCAGATCAGCCGCTGGCACAATATCGATGATCTCGGTCGCCGTGTCGCCAATCACCGAACAGGTCAATTCATGGCCCGCGACGAACTCCTCCAGCATGATATTGCCGTTGAGATCGGAGATCTGGCCAATCGTGTCTGGCGGTCGGTTGGCGCCATTGCGCACGATGACGACGCCAACCGATGAGCCTTCGGCGATTGGCTTGGCAACATAAGGTGGCGCTAGCCCATGCGCCTTCAACGCGTCCTCTCGGGTCATCGTCACACCGGATGCGACGGGCACGCCTGCTGCCGCCATTGCCAATTTTGCCCGCACCTTGTTCATGGCGAGCGACGAGGCCAGAACACCTGAATGCGTATAGGGGATGCCAAGCACTTCGAGCAGCCCTTGCACGCAGCCATCCTCGCCCCAGCGGCCATGCAGCGCGTTGAAACAAACCTCAGGGTTGACCTCACGGAGCTGGACTGCAAGATCGCGCGTGGCATCGACCCGCGTCACCTTATAGCCAGCGGATTCGAGGGCATCGGCACAAGGCACGCCTGACCACAGCGAGACTTCGCGCTCGGCCGACCAGCCGCCCATTAAGACAGCCACATGATTGAATTTGCGCATTAGTTGGCCCCTTCGGCGAGCGACGATCCAATAGCTTCACCGGCATTCGGCTCGCCCAGACGGATGATTTCCCATTCGAGTTGAACACCCGATTGAGCCTTCACTTTGGCGCGAACCGTCTCGCCTAACCGCTCGATGTCGGACGCCTTGGCAGCAGCCTCGTTGATCAGAAAATTGCAATGCATTTCAGAAACCTTCGCACCGCCGATCTTCATGCCCCGGCAGCCCGCCGCATCGATCAACTTCCACGAACTGTGGCCCGGTGGGTTCTTGAATGTTGAACCGCCGGTTCGATCCTTGATCGGCTGATTTGCCTCGCGGTAGGCTGCGACCTCGTCCATCTCCTTCAGGATTTCGGTTGTGACGCCGGGCATGCCCTGGAACAGCGCTTGTGTGAAAATCCAGTCGGCAGGCACGGCACAGTGCCGATAGGTGAAGCCCATGTCGGCGTGACTCAGCACGTGGATGTTGCCCTTTGGATCAACGGCACGCGCCTCGATCAGCACGTTCGTTGTTTCGCGGCCATGCGCACCAGCGTTCATGCGCAACGCGCCACCAATCGAACCAGGAATGCCGCGATAGAACGCCAATCCCGCGATGCCAGCATCAGCGGCTGCGCGGGCAACCTTCACGTCCGGCACGGCAGTGCCTGCGCGGATCTTATGGCCCTCTTCGGCCTTCACATCGGCAAAGCCACGACCGAGGCGGATGACGACGCCACGAATGCCGCCATCGCGGACGAGCAAGTTCGAGCCGAGACCAATAACGGTCACAGGAACGTCGGTCGGTTTGTGCTTGAGAAAGTAGGCGAGGTCGGCTTCGTCCGCAGGTGCAAACATAACATCGGCCGGACCTCCAACGCGGAACCAGGTCACGTCGGCAAGTACAGCGCCGGGCGTCAAGCGACCGCGCAAGGCTGGCATTACCTCGGTGAGCGCGCCACTCAGATCCGTGCTCATTTTGGCAGCTCCTTCGCCAAGGCGTGCGCCCAGCCGGACGATCGTCCAGCGCCGCAGTAAATCACCATGTCGCCAGGCTTTGCTGTTGCAGCAACAAGAGCTGAAACCTCTGTAGCCTGTGCGACGGATTGAACCGACGCGTGCCCCGCCTTCACGATGCCAGCTGCCAACGCGGCACTTGTGATGCCCTCGATTGGGCTTTCTCCAGCGGTATACATCGGCAGCACCACAACGTGATCGGCATCCTTGAAGCTGCGGCAGAACTCATTCCAGCTATCGCGCACGCGGGTGAAGCGATGCGGCTCGAATACGGCAATGACCTGCCCCTTGGTGCAGCCACGCGCGGCGTGAAGGGCCGCTGCAATCTTCGAAGGGTTATGCGCGTAGTCGTCAATGATCTCGACACCGTTCCAAGTGCCGACATGCTGGAACCGCCGCTCGACGCCGGAGAAGTTTGCGAGTGCTGCACGTAAGTGCTCGTCGCTGACGCCGAGTTCTCTGGCAACCGCCCAAGCGGCCAGCGCGTTGAGGGCATTGTGCCGCCCAGGAACCGGAACCCGCAGTTGTTGCAGGGTGCGCGCGCCGCCGGCAACGCGTTTCGAAAACTGAGCATCAAACACCGTAGTGCGCCCCTTGATGCGTGCATCGAGCAAGCGCAGATCGGCATCGGCGTCGAGCCCGTAGGTCAGCAGCCGTCGGCCGTCTCGGCGCAGATCGAGCTTGCCGATCATGCTTGCCACCACCGGATGATCAAGGCAGGTCACGATCAATCCGTAGAAGGGAATGTTGCGATAGAAGATCTCGAACTCTTTGTGCATGGCTTCGACCGAGCCGAAGTAATCGAGATGCTCTGGATCGATGTTGGTGACGATGCCGATCTCCGTCGGCAGCCGCGCGAATGTGCCGTCGCTCTCATCGGCCTCGACCACCATCCACGGCGATTGCCCCGTCCGTGCGTTGGTTTTCCAATCGACGATCACGCCGCCGGTAATCACCGTTGGATCAACCCCGCATGCGGTCAGCAAGTGCGCCAGGATCGACGTCGTAGTCGTCTTGCCGTGCGTGCCGGTGACCGAGATCGTCGCATAATCCCGCATGATCTCGGCCAGCATTTCAGCCCGCCGAATGACCGTAAGCCCTTGAGACCGCGCCGCATCGAACTCAGGATTGCCGGGTTTCACCGCGCTCGAAATCACGATGTGGCGGGCCGTCCCCAAATTCTCAGCCCGGTGACCGATGGCGACTGGAATGCCCAGTGCTTGTAGACGAGAGACGTTGGCGCCGTGCGACTGGTCACTGCCTTGAACTTTAATTCCGCGCGCGTGCAGCACTTCGGCAATGGCACTCATTCCTATGCCGCCAATGCCGATGATGTGGATTGGCCCAAGGCCCGCTGGCAGTCTCATGCCGGCATCGCCTTCGACGCCATCAATTCCTGGACGAGATCAGCCAATCGCTTGACGGCATCCGGTCGACCAACGGCCCGTGCTGCCGCTGCGGCCACACCAAGGCGTTGCGGATCAGCCGCCAGTCCCTCAATTTCGGCTGCCAAGCGCTCGGGGGTCAGCGCGCTTTGTTCAATCAGCCAGGATGCACCGGCAGCACTCATGCTGCGGGCATTGCGCAGTTGATCATTGTCGATGGCGTGCGGCAACGGCACGAGAATGCTCGGGCGACCAATCACTGCGAGTTCGGCGACGCTCGATCCACCAGCGCGTCCGATGACGAGGTGACTGGCCGACATCAGACGCGGCAGTTCGGCAAAGAACGGCTCGATCTCGGCCTGGATGCCGGAGGCCGCATAGGCAGCCTTGACACGCTCAAGATCCTCCGCGCGCGCTTGCTGAATTACCAGGAGCCGCGCTTTCAAGGGAGCCGATAACAACGCCAATGCAGGCGGTACACTATCGGAGAAAAACCGCGCGCCCTGACTGCCGCCGAACACCAGCAAATGAAACGGGTCGGTCGATAGTGGCACAGCATATGCGGTGGCTGATGCTTCAATCACCGCTGCCCGCACCGGATTACCGGTGAACCGAGCTTTGGCGGCAAGCGCGCCGTCCAACATCGCCGATGTTTCAAACGAGGTTGCAATTGCTGTTACGCGTTTGGCGAGCATCCGATTGGCGCGCCCCAAGACCGCGTTCTGCTCGTGCAGCGCGGTTGGAATGCCACGCATGCGGGCGGCCATCAGCGGCGGGAAACTTGGGTAGCCGCCGAAGCCAATAACAGCAGCGGGGCGTGACTGCCCCATCAGCTTGAATGCAGAAGCAATGCCGCGCGTGAGTTTCATGCCGGTAGTGGCAATCGCACCGGCAGAGCGCCCGGCCAAAGTCGCTGACGCGATCTGATGGATCTTGCGCGCGGGAAAGCCCATGCCATAGCGGTCGCCGCGCTCGTCGGTTGCAAGCTCGACTGGTATGCCGCGTCGACCAAGCTCTTCCGCCAACGCCTGCGCCGGGAACAGATGCCCGCCGGTGCCGCCCGCCGCCAACATCACAAACGGTTCAATCACGAGATCAATTGCCCCTTAAGGTTTCAGTCGATGGCACATAAGCATGGGTCGTTGGACGTAACGGTGGCAAAGCATAGCGCGCTGGATCGGCGCGTCGCCGCGTGAGCGCCAGGATCAACCCAAGTCCAAGGGCCACCGCAACCGTTGACGACCCGCCAGCCGAGATCAGCGGCAACGTCATACCCTTGGGCGGCACCAGCCCAGCGCTTACCGCCATGTTGATCAACGCCTGAAGGCCAAACACCAACACCAGACCAGACGCTGCAATCCGCCTGAAATCATCTGGCTCGTCGAGGCAGCGTGCGAACACGCGCAGCACGATGAAACCGAACAAGGCGATCAATCCCAGACAGGCGATTACACCATACTCTTCGGCGATAACCGCAAAGATGAAATCGGTATGGGCATCGGGCAGCACAGATTTGATCGTGCCTTCGCCGGGCCCGCGACCGAAAAAACCACCTTCGACAAACGACTGCAACGCCCGATCGGTCTGCGAGTTGTCGCCCGCCGTCGGATTCCAGAATCGGTCAATCCGCCAACGCACATAGGGCAACGTGAAGTATGCAGTCGCCAATCCAGCTGCCCCCGCCCCCGCAACGGCTGCGGCCAGCGCCAAGGGTTGTCCGGCTAAAATCAGCATTGCCCCCCAAACCAGGGTGACCAGCAGCGTTTGACCGACATCGGGTTGCTGCACGAGAAGGCCGACAAACACGAGGTACGCCGCCACCGCGATACCGAGCCCCGGCATGTCTGCGCGACGGCGGGCTTCAGCTAATCCCCAAGCGGCCAGCACGACAAACGCTGGCTTTGCAAACTCCGACGGTTGCAGCGAAAACCCGGCTAACCTCACCCAGCGCTTGGCGCCGTTGATTTCATCGCCGACCAGCAGGACGGTTGCCATCGCCGCCACCATTGTGAGAAACAGCGCCAGCGCGAGCCGCCTAACGTTGCGCGTCTCAAGCGTTGAAACGGCCAGCATCACGATCAGGCCAGCCCCAAGAAACACCACTTGCCGCTCGACAAAGTAGAAGGCGTGAAAGCCCTTCTTCAGGGCAATCGCGGGGCTTGCCGCCAGTGATAGCAAAAGTCCGATGCCAGCCAACACGAGGATCGCCGACAACAAGCCACGATCAACCGTGAACCACCAGGTCGCCAGCACACTGCGGTCATTCCGAGAGATCCGCATCAAGTGATCCTCGCACGGGGGATGTGGCCTGGCAGTTTGCTGACGAGGTCGCGAAACACATCGCCGCGATGCTCAAACGAACGGAATTGATCATATGACGCGCAGGCTGGCGACAGCAGGATGATCGGGCTCGAGCCCGGATTAGCACTTGCAAACGCTGCCGCATCACGTGCGGCATTGGCCACCGCCACATCAATTGTGCCGGAGCGTTCAAACGCAACCTTACTATCTAGTGTCGCTGCGAAGTCGTCTGTTGCAGCACCGATCAAGTAGGACTTGGCGATGCCGCCGAAATGGCGCTCAAGATCGGCGATTCCGCCGACCTTGGCCTTGCCGCCGAGGATCCAGAAGATATCGCGCCCGTAGGCCGCCAACGCCTTATCGGTCGAGTCGGCGTTGGTCGCCTTGCTGTCGTTGATGAAGAGCACTGTGCCGACCGAGCCAACGTCCTCCATTCGGTGCACCAAACCAGGGAAGGTCGCCAAGGCAACGGCGAGTTCAACAGGCCGCCACACCTTGATCGTCGAGCCTGTCGCGTCCAGCCGGTCCTGCAACGCACGAATGGCCGTGAGGGCTGCGAGCGCGTTTTGCACGTTATGGCGACCGCGCAAGTTGGGCGCCGCATCGAGGTTCGCGATTTCGGTGCTGGACGCGTGCGTGCCGTGCATTTCGTGCACGAACAGGGTCGTACCAATGGCGTAGAGCCTGGGCACGATGGCAGCACCACGACCGACCGTGAACGGATAAAGTCGGCCAGACGCGGCCATCCGTTCAGCAACATCGCGGGTGATCGCATCGTCGATGCCGACGACCATGGCGCTAGCGCCGGCAATCAAGCGTTCCTTGATTGCGGCGTACTGCTCGAGCGTGCCGTGCCGGTCGATATGGTCGGGCGTGACGTTGAGCAGTACGCCGACGGTCGGTTGCAACGTCGGGGTCAGATCGATCTGGAACGATGATAATTCGATCACGTGGAACCGGTCCGCCGCCGAGGGCTCAAGCGCCAGGATCGGCACCCCGATGTTGCCGCCCATTTGCACATCGAGCCCGAGCGCTTGCAGCAGGTGGGCGACCAAAGCCGTCGTCGTCGATTTCCCGTTCGTGCCGGTGATGCCGATGAAGGGGGCGTCGGGGCTGAGCGCTTGGCGTTCGCGGGTGAACAGTTCGATATCGCCGATAATCTCGATGCCGGCGGCTTGGGCAAGCTTTACCGTCCAGTGCGGTTCGGGGTGGGTGAGGGGTACGCCGGGGGCCAACACCAGGGCGGCAAAACGGCTCCAGTTCGCTGTTCTGAGATCGACCACTGGAACACCGGCTGCCACTACCGCTGCGCGGCTTTTCTCGCTGTCATCCCAGGCCGAAACGATCGCACCACCAGCCAATAACGACGCAACCGTCGGCGTGCCGGAAAGCCCAAGCCCAAAAACCGCGACTTCTCGTCCGGCAAATGTGGTGCAGCGAATCATGGGACTGAGAATAGCGCAGTTACAGCCTGGGGATAACTCACCTCATTTTATGCTCGAAGCGAGCTCCCAGCGTCCAACCAACGATCCAGCCTAAGGCCAGCGCTGTCACATTGACAGCCATGAAGACTGCGGCGTGCATCGTCGCCACGTCGTCCGGGTTGTCGAAAGTCTGGGTTGCGACAATTGTCGAGGCGATGGGCGAAGAGAAAAAGATCGTCGCCGTCAGCGCAGCAACAATAGCAACCACCATCGCGATGAGATATCTCACTTGACCTCCCAGAACCAGATTTCCTTGGCGCCGGCATAATTCGAATAGTAGCCGAGCCACGAAAACCACTCCATCAGCCACTTGGTCGACGAGCGATAGCCATTCCACACGTCGATGTGATCGCCGGTCGGCTGGCCGGGTTTGTCGGTCGTGCGCGCCCAGTAGTCCTGTAGGTAGATCAACCCGGTGCGGCCGAAGATCTTGGGGTAAAACTGAGCGGCATCGGCGCCTGAGTACTTCTCCAACTTGCCAAGCCCAGGAATGCTGGCGCGTGCCAGCGTATTCGCAAACTGGGTGGCGTTGATGAAGTGCATCTCATCGCGGCCATGGACGGCGCAATGCTGCAAGCCCGGCAACATATCAGCGGTCACGCCTGCCCGTTTCAACGCAACGCCGAGACGGATCGCACACTGATTGTGGAAGACGGCGGTACCCTTCTGAACGATTTTACCTTCAAGGCTCGTCAGATCAAACGGCGCGATACACGGCGTCGAAACGCTCTCGTTGGCTGGCGCCCCGTGCCATAAATCGTTGAACGTCATCATCGGGGGGCAAACTCCAAGTCGTTGAAGCATCTGCTGCAACCAGTCGAAGGCCTAACATAGTATGGCTAACGGCGTAGCGATAGACCGCAGCAGTTGCCAAAATCACCCGTAAAATGGGCTTTCAGAGCGCATTTTACGGGAAGTTATCCCCGCCTGACCCTGCCGCCTCATACTCCTCGCAAGTGAAAAAATCGCGCGCTTAGCTGCGCGCATCGAGGAGTATTTGAACGATGTCCACCACCGAGAGCCCCAACCTACTGCTGCCCTATATCTTACCGGCCCAGGCGCAGAAGCATGTCACCCATAATGAAGCTGTACGGGCGCTGGATGCCATCGTCCAAATCACGGTGCTTGATCGCAACCTATCGGCACCGCCAGCCAGCCCTGCCGATGGCGCCCGCTACATCGTTGACGCGTCTGCGACCCTCGCCTGGGTCGGCCAGACAGGCAAGATCGCAGCCTTCCAGGATGGCGCATGGGCGTTCTACACGCCGCGTGAGGGCTTCGTTGCCTGGGTGGCGGATGAGGACATACTTCTGGTCCACACCGGTACTGTTTGGTCAACGGCTGGCACGAGCGGTCCTGCGGGCGCTGCCGGTCCAACGGGTGCAACCGGTGCGACCGGTCCCGCAGGGGCCGCCGGCGCGACCGGTCCCGGCGTTCCCGTCGGTGGCGCGACCGGCAAGGTCCTCGCCAAAGCGACCGCTGCCAATTTCGATACGTCCTGGGTCGACATCACCGTCAACCCGACGCCGCTGGTCGGCGTCAATGCCACCGCCGATACCACCAATCGACTATCGGTTTCTGCTCCCGCGACCCTGCTTAACAACGCGGGCAACGGCCACCAATTGAAGATCAACAAGAACGCGAGCGCCGATACCGCATCCCTCCTCTACCAATCGAACTTCTCCGGCCGCGCCGAGTTTGGCACCACGGGCGATGACAACCTGCACCTCAAGGTCAGCCCGGACGGTACCGTCTGGAAAGAGGCGATGGTGGTGGACCGCACGTCGGGGGCTGCGACCTTCGCGTTCGGCAGCGGCCAAACCCAGGTCGATGTATTCACCGTCAGTGGAACCTGGACCAAACCCGCATGGGCGCGTCGCGTGCGCTTCATCCTGTTGGGTGGCGGGGCTGGTGGTTCATCGGGACGCCGGGGGGCGGCAGCCACTGAGCGACGCGGCGGCGGTGGCGGCTCCAGTGCTGGCATTGTCGATGAAGAATTCACGGCGGCCGAACTACCGGCCACGCTGTCGGTTGACGTGGGTAACGGTGGCACAGGTGGGGCCGCGATCACCATCGACACAACCAATGGAACTGCCGGAGGCAACGGCGGATTAAGCGCCGTTCGCGACGGCGCACTGACGGTGCTATCGGCATCCGGCGGGCTCACCGGCACTGGCGGACAAAGTGCTGCTGGCGGGGCTGGCGGATCGGGTTGGGTTGGTTCGTTCGGCGCAAGTAACACCGGCGGGTCGGCTGGTTCAGGCGCTGGAGCTCAAGGCGTGTACTGGAATTGCGGTCGGGCCGGCGGCGGCGGCGGCGCAGGTGGTTCGCTCTCGACCGCGAACGTCAGCGCGGCTGGCGGTGTCGGGGGCGACGGCTATTGGGTCGGCGGCGCTTCGCGCAAGGCCATTGCGGTCTCCGGTGGCACCGCCAGTGGCGGCGCCGGCGTCGCTGGCAATGCCAAAGCATGGCAGCGCGGCGCCGGTTCCGGCGGTGGCGGCGGCGGGGCTGGCGATTCGGCAGGTACGATTGCCGGTGGCGTCGGCGGCGCAGGTGGCATACCCGGTGGCGGCGGCGGCGGCGGCGGTGGCTCGACCAACGGCGCAGCATCTGGTGCCGGTGGCGCTGGCGGCCGCGGTGAAGTATGGGCGATCAGTATCGGTTAAGTGCTTCTCGCGCCTGCAAGTAGTGCAAACCTGTGCAATGTTGGCTCGCCTCCTATCGCCGCTTCGATGCGACAACGCTATAAGCTGACCATGACAACGGCAGCTACGACCTCGGAACCTGTTCCACGCACGTTGAATTTCAAAGCAAGGAGGCTGAAAATGATACGCGAAACACTCGTTACGGCCATACTGACTTTGTTCGCGGTAGCGACTTTCTCGATGAACGGAAACGTCACGGCGCAGGAAAAGCA
Source organism: Hyphomicrobiaceae bacterium (assembly GCA_031429105.1). Classification (GTDB taxonomy): domain Bacteria; phylum Pseudomonadota; class Alphaproteobacteria; order Rhizobiales; family Hyphomicrobiaceae; genus JAKFWF01. The sequence goes on from JANOYV010000007.1 coordinate 13,924, forward strand.
GAACCGATGCTACGAGGAGTGCCAGTCCTACTGCGCATCGCGCGGCAAGATGCCGGACTCTCCGTGCTATCGGGACTGCGCTGGTCGGCCGACGTGTTCGGCACCTTCGCAACCGAAGCAAGGCTCGGGGAAGAAGAAGACGACGGGCGATGTATGCTTGAATTGCACCCCGCGCCCGACCTGAACTTCAGCCTTGTTCAATCGAGATAATTCATGAACGATATAGTGACCATGACAACCGCACCCAAGACACCGGACACCTCCGTCACCGTTGGCAAAGTGACATTTGCCAACGATCGATCGATCGCAATTTTCGCTGGCCCCTGCCAGATGGAAAGCCGCGCCCACGCGCTCGAAATGGCGACCGCCTTGAAAGAGATCGCGGGTCGGCTCGGCATTGGCCTTGTTTTCAAATCTTCGTTCGACAAGGCGAACCGCACCTCGATCTCGGGCAAACGCGGCATCGGGTTGAAGGCTGCAATTCCTGTGTTCGCCGAAATCCGCGAAACCCTTGGCCTGCCGATCGTCACCGACGTGCATGAGATCAGCCATTGCGAAGCGGTGGCCTCGGTGGTCGACGTGTTGCAGATCCCAGCTTTCCTGTGCCGCCAGACGGATCTACTGATCGCAGCTGCAAAAACCGGCCGCGTGATCAAAATCAAGAAGGGCCAGTTCCTGGCCCCTTGGGACATGAAGAACGTGGTCGCGAAAGTGGTCGAAAGCGGCAATTCGCGCGTGCTGCTGACGGAGCGTGGCGTCAGCTTTGGCTACAATACTCTGGTGTCCGATATGCGCGCGCTGCCGATCTTGGCCGAGACTGGCTGTCCGGTGATTTTCGATGCAACGCATTCCGTACAGCAGCCGGGTGGCCATGGCACATCTTCGGGCGGTGACCGGCGCTTCGTGCCGGTCCTCGCACGTGCGGCGGTCGCAGTGGGGGTCGCAGGCCTTTTCATCGAAACGCACGAAGCGCCCGACCGCGACAAGTCAATATCCGACGGCCCCAACATGGTGCCGCTCCATCAATTCGAAGGCTTGATCGCCGAATTAATGGCGATCGATCGCGTGGTGAAGGGGCTGCAAGCTAGCCGCCCGAAAGTCTGAAGCCTTATTCGATTGTCTTCAAGCTGGCCGATAGCCTTGGCTCGGTGCCCGTCGCGAATGCATGGCGGCCGTCGGCAATTTGGATTTCACTGTCGTGATCGGCTCGCACGTTCGACACAGCAGGGGTACGCCGCTGGTATTGGAGATACCCGCCGCTGCCATTGCAATCGAGGTGGCAAACAGGCTCACCATCGCAAGGGTCGCAAAGAAGGTCGTGAGACGCATGACTTCACTCATCATCGACTTCCACTCCTCAACTCGACACCGCTGAGCGTTCACTTGAGGTCACGTCAAGCAACCCAAGCCGCCAGCGTTCGTTGAGGATGCGGTAATCATGGTTAAAAGGGAGTAAAAGTCGTCCATGTATTGATAAATAATTGCTTTTTCTCCGCAACATTAGATCAACACGCAGCGGCAGCGGGCTCATTTGCCAGTTGATCAGTGCCCGCTGGGCGCCTAGATCACTCTTCGATTAGTTCGTTGTGAGCACAATCCTGGTTGCCCTGTCGCCCAGCCGCTGCCTTATTGCCTGGGCACAAGTGTGTGGACGGTATTGAACATGGCGTTCAACTGGTGACATTTGCTAAATGCAGGAATCGTGAGATCCAGATTGACGAACTGAAACAACTTCAAGGTGCTGGGCGTGAATGACCTACAGCTTGCTTCGTTGTCTTTGAGCGAACTTCGGCTACTCAACGACAATATCGAGTTTGCAATTCGAGCTGCCATCCGTGAGCGCACGGCGCAAAAGAGCCCAACGGTTGGACCTGTTGCGCGTGCCGTAGAAAGGGTCGATCTTGAGCGTGAGCGCGATGCCTGGATCGCAGCGCGCCGATCCTCGAAAGCGGTATCGATGACCTGACACGAGGCGCCGCCAGTTCGATGCTTAGCTCCAGGTGCCACGCCAGCACCGAACGGCACTTGCGATCAGGGGCTACCCGCCGATCAACCTTTGCAATTTGGCCCGTTGGTTGGCTTCTGCCTCCTGGTAGGCAAGGGTGCCAGCGAAGCCTCCCTTAGCATCAAATAAATAGACGGTTGCCGTGTGGTTCATCGTATAGTCGGCACCGGAACTGGGTACTTTTTCGTAGATCACGCGATAGGCCTTGGTGATCGCAGCAACCTGCTCGCGTTTGCCAGTCAGACCGATGATCCGCTTGTCGAACGACTTCATGTACTCTGCCAGGAATGCAGGCGTGTCGCGCTCTGGATCGACAGTGACGAAGATAATGCGCAACTTGTCAGCGTCGCCCTTCAAGTCCTCCAAACGGTTCGACATGTCGAGCAACGTCGTCGGACAGATGTCTGGGCAACGCGTAAACCCGAAGAAAATCGCATAGGGTTTGCCCACGAGATCGAGATTGCTGAATGCGCGGCCATCGTGCGCCGTGAGTTCGAACGGTCCACCAATATTGGCCGCCCCCCCGATCACCTTTTGGATGTTGGGCGCGCGCGCGTTGAGAAAATAGGCACCGGTCGCCGCTAAAGCTACGACGACCGCGATCCACGCACCCATGCGAATGCGTCGCAAAAGATTACTGGTTTGCATTTTTTACTGCTCCTGAGCCGGATCCAGAACCAGATCCCGAACCCGCCCCTTTGCCAGTCTTCGTGTTGCCAGTCTTCGTGTTGCCAGTCTTTTCGGCCTCGCCGTGGTCATGCCCGCCGGAGGTACCAGCACCCGCTGGCTCGACAGTATACTCGACCTCGACCGCACCGGCCTTCTCGAATACCAGAGTTCCTTTCAGCCGCTTAGCCGCCTCCGGTACAGACTTCAAATCGATGAACATGACATGGTATGAGCCTGGCTTCAGAGCAACCGTTTCGCCCGGATTTATAACGAGACCAGGCTGCAGTTGCCGCATCCGCATAACGCCGTCGGTCACACTCATCTCGTGTACTTCGAAGCGGCTCGCGTTGACCAATGTCCCGCCAATCAGCGTGTCAGGTGCCGTGCCGGTATTGGTCAAGGTCATGAACCCGCCCGCAACCTTTGCAGCTGCGGGTGGCATGCGGGTCCAGGGATGGCCGATCTTGATCGAGCCAACTTGATAGTCGTGCGCTCGTGCAACAGTCGAAGCTAGAGTCAATATCCCAGCAGCGACGACGCCGAAGCAGCCGAAGGAACGGATCATGGTCGAAAACTCCTTGCGAGAGCCGCAGCGGTCGCTGGAACTTCAAGGCTCACAGTCGACCGTCGGCGCGATATGGGTTAAATGCTAGATCGTGAACGGGATCAGCGAGGCAATCCACACAGGCGGCGCACGCGCGCCATGCCAATTCCAACGCGGCGGAACAGCAAGCCTTTGATCAGCCGTGGGGGTGTGTACCAGTACGACGGCTTCGCCCGGCACGACAGCCAGTGCAGATGGGCTCTCAGCCAAGCCTAAGGGAGCGGCCGCAAACGCGCAATGTTCGTGCCGGGCAGCAGGTACTGGCGACGGATCGGTCGGCTCTCCCCTGGCATCGACGGTGACAGCGTGCAGTCCAGCCGCTGTACATAAGACGAGTTGGAACGAACCGCCCTGCGCCGCGCCGAAGTCCGGCATGAAGCCCGCCGGGATCAATGCGCGCAGCGCCACCATTACCACGAGCAGATGTACTGCTAACCAGTGCGTTGGATGTCTTCCGGCGGCTTTGGAGCTAGGCGTCATAGCGCTAAGGATTGCGCGTTCGTCACCCAACATGCAATTCTCATCGACGTCGCATGGTTACAAATCCGGCAGTCGAACGTCGAAATAACTTAGCGGCGCTCGAGCCAGTTTACCGCCCCGTCGGCGGCCGCAGCGGCAGTTGCGAATGTGGCTTGCAGCAAGTAGCCACCGGTTGGCGCCTCCCAGTCGAGCATTTCGCCCGCCACGAACACGCCAGGCCGAGCGGACAACATCATATGTTCATCAACCGCATCGAACCGGACGCCACCGGCCGTCGAAATCGCGCGGGCAAGACCACCGAGCCCGGTCACGCGCAACGGAATCGCCTTGATCAAGGTTGCCAGCGCCAGCGGATTAACCGGTAGCGTGCCGCCGGCACCTTCGCGGGTCAGGGCAATTGCAACCGGCGGCAAACCGGCAGCCTTGCGCAGAAATGTCGAGGTTGACTGCTTATTGCGTGGCACAGCGAGCTTAGCCGTCAATTCCTCAGCTGAAAAACTCGGGCGCACATCGACGGTGATATCAGCATAACCATTCGCCGCCAATTCGTCCCGGATCGCTGGATTCAAAGCATAGATCGCCCCCCCTTCAAGACCGGTACGCGTGATGACGGCTTCGCCTGTTTGGGTTTGACCAGCACAGGTCACGCTTAGCCGTTTGAGCGGCTCGCCCTCGAACCGTTGACGAAAAATCTCCGACCAGGAGATCGTAACGCCGACATTTGAGGGCATGAGCGGGCTGACCGGGATCCCCTGCTTCTCGAGCACGGGGACCCAGGCAGCATTCGATCCAAGGCGCGGCCAACTCGCGCCGCCGAGCGCTAGAATTGTGACATCGGGCGCAGTTGTGACACTGGGCAATCCCGCCACATCGAACGTAATGCGGCCGGCTTCATCCCAGCCGGTCCAGCGATGCCGCAAATTGAGCTTCAAGCCTGCACGCCCAAGCCGGATCAGCCACCCCCGCAGCAACGGCGAGGCTTTTAACGGCTTCGGAAAGACGCGACCGCTGCTGCCGACAAACGTTTGCTGGCCGAGGCCATCAGCCCAGCCACGTAACGCGTCGGGCGGAAACGCTTCGATCCTGGCTTTGAGATGAGCTGCGCCGGCACCATAACGCGCAACAAACGCAGTGAGCCCTTCGCTGTGGGTTAAATTCAACCCACCGCGGCCGGCCATCAGGAACTTGCGGCCAACCGAAGGCATCTGATCGAACACTTCGACGGTGACCCCAGCTGCCAGCAATCGTTCAGCTGCCATCAAACCGGCTGGTCCGGCGCCGATAACGGCAGCTGTCCTTGGTGTTGCCTTCGGTGGCGCCTGGATCACTTGTTGAGCACGATCATCAGCGCCAGTGTGCCGATCATAACGCCCACCACAAGAAGCCCGGTGATTAACTGGCTGCGATCGGTGCGCTTGCCGCCATGGGTTGCAGCACCCGCCGCTGCCCCTTCAGCAGCTTTGGCCTTGCGCTTAAACATTCCAACGCGTGTGGCCGCGCCAATCGCCGTCGAGGACGCGACATCGCGTGCGGTGATCTTAGGCGGCGTGTCTGGCACAGCGTCCGCGGCGGGTGCTGTAGTCCGTGGCGGCGCTGGATGCGACGGTGTATCCGACATGGGCGAGCGCTTTCGAGGGCAACAAACAAAAATCTATCGGGCACAATTCGATCAGTGGCGTACCAGCTTACCAGACTCCAGTGTTGCCCATGGACGCCCAGGGTTCGGCTTTAGCTTTCGACTCGCCCTTTTGCAGCAGCTCGATCGAGATATTGTCGGGCGAACGGACGAAGGCCATGCGGCCATCGCGCGGTGGCCGGTTGATCGTCACGCCAGCCTTCATCAGGCGGTCGCAAGTGGCATAGATGTCGTCGACTTCGAAGGCGAGATGCCCAAAGTTACGGCCACCGGTATAGGCTTCCGGGTCCCAGTTGTAGGTCAACTCCAGTAGCGGCGCTTTTTCGGCCATGCCCCGCACCTTGTCTTCGGTGGCGGCAAGAAAGATCAACGTAAAGCGACCGGTCTCGCTTTCGACCCGCCGGGTCTCCACCATACCCATTTTTGTGCAGTAAAATTCGAGACTTTGCTCGACGTTCGCGATCCGAACCATGGTGTGGAGATAACGCATTTCCGCCTCCGACTATCTCAATCTAGCCTTTAGAGGCTAGTCGCTACTGGGTGATACGCTCCCACGCCTTGAGGGACAAGGGCAAACGGATGCAACCGACACCCCTGGGGGGAGACCTTGGCGAGGCAACGCTCAAATGTTTGCTGCAGGTCGCCTAAAGGTCGCTGCACATTTATTCCCTAACCAAGAGTGCCTGTGACAACCTGTCCCAACCGACAAGGACAACTGGTGCATAAGTGGCAGCTTTGCCACGTGAGGATTTTGCGCACCGTAGGCGGAGCATCCCGACCGAATCAGACGAATCAGTCGGTGGTTTTTTGTGTAAAAATGTCGACGCATTTTGTTACCGACAGCATCAATCATGACTAATCCACGACAATCCAGAGTCCTAACCAAGGCACTCCGTCGAGTGTCGTATTATTGTTATTTTTCAATAGTATAAAATATTCTGTAAACACCGAACCGGCAACCCTGGCGCGTAGACAGCAACCGATTCCCAAAAAAAGCAGTAGCGGTGGTTAACCTTTTTCTGCATGTTCCGGCCACTTCAACGATGAGCGTTTCTGTAGAGGGCATCTTCGGAGACATTCATTGCTTGAAGTCCACGAGTTGACGTGGTCACAGCAGTAAAGCGATGTAAGGGGGTACTCCGCATGGAGGTGACTAAATTGAACGATTTGACCGGTGTTGATCCGACACTAATCGCCGAGGTGGGCGGCGCGCAGAATGCAGAAGGCCTCGAGGTCTTCGAAATTGCAGGCGCGATTAAGTGGTTCGACGCATCCAAAGGCTATGGTTTTATTGTACCTGACAATGGCCTGCCTGACGTTCTGCTTCACGTCACCTGCCTACGGGCTGGTGGTCACCAAACGGCCTACGAAGGCGCCCGCATTCACTGCCAGGTTCTGAAGCGTCCCAAGGGGCTACAAGCATTTCGGATCCTGAGCCTCGACGATAGCACAGCAATTCACCCGTCGCAGCTCCCACAACGGACCCATGTCGTGGTCCAGCCAGAGAGCGAGTGGGAACGCTCGATGGTAAAGTGGTTCAATCGCGTCAGAGGTTTTGGGTTTCTCACGCGCGGTGAAGGCACGCCCGACGTATTCGTGCACATGGAAACGCTCCGCCGCTTTGGCTTCACCGAACTACGTCCGGGGCAGATCGTCCAGGTCCGTTGGGGGCATGGTTCCAAGGGCTGTATGGCGGCTGAGATGCGACCAGATGGTTTGCCATCAGGCTTGCCATCACAGCATTAAGGCGCTTATTTATCGCGCATGCAACAGCGCGATCCGACACTGAACAAAAGCAGGGCAACCACAAGGGTGGCCCTGCTTTTTTTATTGACTATTCTGGCGTTCATTCTAGCACTCGGCGCGGTCGTGCAACCAGCGCATGCGGAGGCTAGCATGCGCCGTGAGACGTTAACGGTACAGACCCAGGCTGGACCTACAGTGATCGACATCGAGGTTGCCGAGACGCCGGACGAAAAGGCACGCGGCTTGATGTTTCGCGCCAAAGTGCCCGAGGGCACCGGCATGCTGTTCCCGTATGGAACGCCGCAAGAAATCACCATGTGGATGAAGAACACCTACGCGTCACTCGACATGGTGTTTATCCGCGGCAACGGCATCGTTCATCGCATTGAGACCCATACCGAACCGATGTCGGAGCGCGTCATCGCCTCTGAGGGTCAAGTCACCGCAGTCTTGGAGTTGGCGGCCGGCGCTGCAGCCAAATTGGGCATCAAACCGGGCGACCGGGTGCAGCACAAAGCCTTCAACGCTGTCCCCTGACTGACGAAGCCGTCACGCCTATTTCACCCCCCTTCAATAGCATTGCTTGACGCGCCTGCGAAGAACGGGCACTACACGGCGACTCGGGGTCACCTTCGAGATCGTCGGGGCGTAGCTCAGCCTGGTAGAGCGCCTGCTTTGGGAGCAGGAAGTCGAGAGTTCGAGTCCCTCCGCCCCGACCAATCATTTCAATGTCCGACCCGGAGACATGGGTAACAATTTGTACCTAAGACATAGGTTACAACCTTGAGCCGAATGGGTTGTCGATTGTTTGCAGGGTTTTCTGTTCCAAGTCGATATATCCGAGATCATAGGTCATGAAGGTGACGAG
>JANOYV010000008.1:0-33506 GCA_031429105.1 Hyphomicrobiaceae bacterium
GTGCGCGGGTCATCAAGGCCTTCAAATGTTTCAATGAAATCGCGCATGGCACCAGCTCCACCAGGATCGAGGGTGCCAGTCCGTAGAATCGATTTGCCGCCCTACGGGCAAGCAGAATTTTCAAATGCGATTCCCCTGGGGTTAAGACACGGTGCGAACTAGGCGAACCGCATGTGGCGTATGCCGATGCACTCGATCCGTCACCGGGCTTGAACCAGCCACGGACGCGTCGTCGAGCACGTGTTTATTGCCCCGCCAAACTCAGACACCTGTTTGATGGCAGGGTGATGCCTTCAATGTTCTCGGCTCTCTGATTACGATCGGGTGTGCTGCCCCATCAAAATGCAAGCCTCGATGGGATGTTGAGCAATCAGTCGCGCTATTCAGTATGTGGCACGATGATCCGCTCACGCCTATTACTGCAATAGCCGTTGCGATCCTGTGACTTGAACCAATAGCGCAAAAAATGTGGGTTTGGCCCTACGGGCGATTGTGGCGTTGGTTCAAACGGAGAGGCAACCCTGCAACCAGTTTACGTCCTCAGCCTTGACACCCTCGCAAGGTCGTCCAGCGCGCAATTTCCGACTTCAGTCACTCCGCGAAATTCGCCGCGAGCTTGTCGGGCGCATTGCGACCGGCATCGTCAAGCTGGTCATCATGGGCAGTGCGGCCGCCAGGGTACGATCTACAAAGCGGAGGCTGGCGATGGCCGTCGCGCACAGACGTTCAAACGCGCGAGTTGACGGGCTAAGAAGGTTGTGTCGTTCCAGTCTGGTCGGTTGTGCCGGTCGCAGCTTTGTGACATGCGGAGCCCGGCACAGTGGTGTTTGCAACGCCCCGGCCGTTCTTGATGCAGTCGCCCTATCATCCTGTCGGGCGCGCGCCGCTTAAATAAAAAGCTGAACATGCCACAGCTCGAGATCTGACGATCCCTCGCTGTTTTGTTTAATGCACATCGCAGCCTTCAAATATGCAGCGCCTTGGCGATATCCGCGATTGATGCCTTCTCGGCATCGGTCACTTTAACGCCACCGAAGCCTAGGAATCCACCCTCGGTCGAGGCCTCGGCCACCCGCTCCGCCGTGTGCTTGAGCCAGGTCTTGAAGCCAACCGCATCGGCCGGCGCCTTCGCATCGAGCACGGCGCCGATGTTGGTCAACGCTGCCATCACCTGCTGCTTCATTTCTGGTGCCGACTTGCCGGACAACTGGGCCTTGAAGGTATCCTTGGCATGCCCGCGACCTTCCGATGTTTCCATATCGGCAACGATCGCCTTGATCAGCGGACTGGCGCTTGCGTCGCTTTTCGCCTCGATCAGCGCGCGCGCCCCCGCCATGCTTTCCTTCAGCATACCCCACAGGCCGTTTGGTTCAGCCAATGTAACAGCCATGCCAGCCAGCATCGGGGCGCCAAGCAGGGTGTTCCATTCGTCGGCGGTGAATGATGTTTTGTCGGCCATTGCGAATGCTCCTGAGATGTTTCATTCCGTAGCGAGATAGGTGCACTGTGCCAGCCCATCACACACAATAGGACTAGCACGGACGGCACGGCAACGCGCGCCCGCGTGTTCCTTCAATTCGCAAACCGGAAGTGCATCACGTCGCCATCCTTGACGACGTATTCCTTGCCTTCGAGACGCATTTTGCCGGCGTCCTTGCATCCGTTCTCGCCGTTAAAGGCTATGTAGTCGTCGTAGGCGATGGTCTCGGCGCGGATAAAGCCCTTCTCGAAGTCGGTGTGAATAACGCCAGCAGCCTTAGGCCCCTTGGTGCCGGCCGTGATCGTCCAGGCGCGTGCTTCCTTCGGGCCGACCGTGAAATAGGTGAGCAACCCCAGCAGCGAATAACCTTCGCGGATCAGCTTGTTGAGGCCGGCTTCCTCAAGCCCCAAGTCTTTCAGGAACTCAGCGCGTTCTTCCAGTGAGAGGCCAGCGAACTCGGCTTCAATTTTCGCTGAAATGACGACGACGCCAGCGCCTTCCTTTTTTGCGGCTTCCTCGACCATCTGCGAGAACTTGTTGCCCGTGGCAGCCGAGGCTTCATCGACGTTGCAGACGTAGAGCACGGGCTTGGAAGTGAGCAATTGCAGGGCCTGGTAGGCCGGGGCTTCGTCCGCCGTGAGCTTGGCCAGACGCGCTGGCTTACCTTCCCGCAGCAGTTCGAGTGCCTTGTCGAAAAGCTTCATCAAGGCGATCGATTCCTTATCGCCGCCCTTGGCCTTTTTCTCAGCCACCGTCCGGCGCTTCTCGCAGCTTTCGAGATCGGCCAGCATCAGTTCGGTCTCAACCACTTCGGCGTCGGCCAACGGGTCGATCTTGCCTTCGACGTGGGTGACGTCGTCGTCGATGAAGCAGCGCAGCACGTAGGCGATGGCATCGCACTCGCGGATGTGGGCGAGGAACTTGTTGCCGAGGCCTTCGCCGGTCGAAGCGCCGCGAACGAGGCCTGCGATATCGACGAATGTTAGCCGCGTCGGCAGGATCTGCAAGCTTTTGGCGATGGCGGCCAGCTTGTCGAGGCGCGGGTCGGGGACGCCAACCTCACCGACGTTGGGTTCGATGGTGCAGAACGGATAGTTTGCAGCTTCCGCCTGCTGTGTTTGCGTTAGCGCATTGAACAGGGTCGACTTGCCGACGTTCGGCAGGCCGACGATACCGCATTTGAAGCCCATGTGATGTAGGTCCGGTGAGGGGTGATGACTGGTTGGCTGGAGGGGTACACCGGGGGGGCGGCTGGGGCAAGGGGCGGGGGGGGACAGTCGGAAAGTGGCGCCATTGATCCGGCGCGATGAGATGGCCACGTCCGGTATCCCCGCAGAGCCGACGATTGGTTCGGGTGGCGACTAACCCGGAGCGTTCGTGGGCAATTGCGTCAGCATCGGCACATTGGCGCGCGCCCCCACCAAGCGAGCAGATATCGTGAACAAGGAGTGGCGGACAATCATGCGCCCGCCAAAGCGGACCCGCGATTGCACTTGATTGCTGCTGCACGTACTGATCTTTCGATGCTGGCACCGATACGACCAGCCGCATCGCGTGCGCCGGGGGAATACATGGCTGAACTTGCGGACATCATTGCGAATTTTGGCGCATCGGCGAAGGGAAAGCTCGCAAACGCCGCAATCACGGGCGCGCCAGAGGACCAACTTCGCGCACCCCTCGAAACGCTTGTGTTGCAGTTGGCCGCGCTGGCGGGGCATCAAAAGAACACCGTCAAGCTTGTCGGCGAGACGACGCTCGCGCACTTGTCCTCGCGCCCTGACTTTGCGGTGTCTGTCCGCAACGCGCTCGCCGGCTTCATCGAAGTCAAGGCGCCCGGCAAAGGATACGATCCGCGCCGGTTCACGGGCGAGCACGACAAGAAGCAGTGGCAGAAACTCAAGACGCTGCCCAATCTTATCTACACGGACGGCAACGGCTTCACGCTGTGGCAGGACGGCGAACTCAAAGCGTCGGTCGCGCTCGACGGCGATATCGAGAAGTCAGGCGCAAAGCTCGCCGCTCCCCTAGCCCTGCTTGGGTTGTTCACTGACTTCCTGGCGTGGCAACCGATCGCCCCGCGCACGGCCAAGCAACTCGCAGGCATTGCGGCCCGCCTGTGCCGCTTGCTGCGCGAGGAGGTGGCCGAGGAGCTGGATCGCAACAACCCCGGCCTCACGTCGCTGTCGAGCGAATGGCGAAACCTGTTGTTTCCTGAAGCGAGCAACAAGCAGTTTGCCGACGGCTATGCGCAGGCGGTTACCTTCGGTCTGTTGGTCGCGCGCGTGCGCAAAATCGACCTAGCCGATGGGCTCGATCATGCCGCGACGGAATTGCGCAAGGTGAGCGGGCTGATCGGCACCGCACTGCGGCTACTGGTCGACGACCAGAACGTCAAAACCGCACTCGCTTCTGCGCTTGACACGCTGCGCCGCGTGCTGAACGTCGTCGATTGGGATCTCGTTTCGAAGGGCGACGCGGACGCGTGGCTTTACTTCTACGAGGATTTCCTGGCGGTCTACGACAACGATCTGCGCAAGCAGACCGGCTCGTACTACACGCCGCCGCAAGTCGTGGATGCGATGGTGCGGCTGGTTGACGAGGCGCTGCGCGACAAGTCGTTGTTCAAGAAGCGCGACGGGTTAGCTGCAAAGGATGTCTACATTTGCGATCCCGCCGTCGGTACCGGCACCTACCTGCTTGGCGTGCTGCGCCAGATCGCCAGGAGCGTCGAGGCGGACAAGGGCGCTGGCGCGGTGGCGGCCGAAGTTGAAAAGGCCGCCACGCGGATGTTCGCCTTCGAGATGCAGTTTGGCCCTTTCGCGGTTGCGCAATTGCGGCTGATCGCGGAGATGCAGGCGCTCGTGGGCGGCCTCATTCCACCGATCCCGAACCTCTATGTCACGGATACGCTGGGCGATCCGTATGCGGCCGAGACGCAGTTCTCCAGCATGGTGGAGACGATTGCTGCCTCGCGCAAGGAGGCCAACCGCATCAAGCGCGAGCAACCGATCACGGTCGTGATCGGTAATCCGCCGTATAAGAATAAGGCCGCCGACATGGGTGGCTGGATTGAGGATGGGAGTGATGGTCGCCAAGCGCCGATGGACCGTTGGTCGCCGCCACCCGAATGGGGAATCGGCGCGCACACGCATCACTTGAAAAATCTCTACGTCTATTTCTGGCGATGGGCGACACTGAAGGTGTTCGGCTCGGGGCATCGGGAGGCTGTTGGCGGCAATAAGGACGGTGCGGGCATCATCTGCTTCATCACCGTCGCGGGCTTTTTGAACGGTCCCGGCTTCCAGAAAATGCGCGAGGATTTGCGGCGCGACTGCGACGCGATCTGGGTGATCGATTGCTCGCCGGAAGGTCATCAGCCGACCGTCAATACGCGCATCTTCCAGGGCGTGCAGCAGCCGGTTTGCATCGTGCTAGCCGCGCGGACAGCCGGCAAGGATCGCGAGAAGCCTGCGAAGCTCAAATACATAGCGCTGCCTGAGGGGCATCGGGAGCAGGTGAAGTTCGCGGCGCTGGCAGTGCTGTCGCTGAAGTCCGCCGATTGGGTCGATGGCCCAAGCGATTGGCGTGAAACCTTTTATGGCTCTGCCAATTCCCAGTGGGATCTGTTCAGCGATCTTGAAGACGTGCTCTATCACGCGGCACCAGGAGTGCAGGCTGGCCGAACGTGGGTGACCGCACCAGATTTGACTTCACTGGCTGCCCGTTGGTCTGCATTGATCCAAGAGAAAGATGGGGATCGAAAAGAGTTGCTTTTTCATCCTCATGAGCAAGGAGATCGGACGACCAAAAAGTTACTTTCAGGCGGTCTATCAGGGCATGAGGCTCGCTTGCTTCCGATTGAAAGCGATACTGGCCCCGTTGTCCAACCAGTGCGGTACTGCTTTCGAACTTTAGATCGTCAATGGGTCATTCCGGATAACAGGTTGATAAACCGGCCGAGCCCATCGCTTTGGTCATGCTTCTCTGAGCAGCAGATATTTCTCACCTTTCTGTCTAGAACTTCTCCAAAATCTGGTCCCGCTATTTCATTTGCAGGTTACCTGCCTGACAAAGATTACTACAAGGGCTCCTTCGCCGGCCGCGTTTACCCCCTCTGGCGCAACTCCGACGCTACCGTCTCCAACATCAAGCCGTCCCTCCTCGCGCACCTGACACTTCGCTACGGCCGCACGATTCTGCCCGACGACATGATGGCCTACATCGCGGGCGTGATGGCGCATCCGGCCTTCACGGCGCGCTTCAAAGCCGACCTCGTGCGCCCCGGCCTGCGGCTGCCGATCACAGCCGATGGCGACCTGTTCGAACGTGCAGTCGCGCTCGGCCGCGAGGTGATCTGGCTGCACACCTATGGCGAGCGCATGGTGGACGAGGACGCTGTCCGCCCACCGGGACCGCCGCGCATCGCCAACGATGGGCCGACCATCCCCCGCGCGGGTACGATTCCGTCAACGCCCGATGACTTCCCCAACGAGCTGCGCTACGACGCCGCCGCCCGCCGGCTGTTCGTCGGCAAGGGCTATGTCGAGAACGTCAGCCAAGCCATGGTCGACTATGACGTCTCGGGCATGAACGTACTCAACCAGTGGTTCAGTTATCGCAAGAAGGATCGTCGCCGCCCGATCATCGGCGACCGCCGACCGCCTTCACCGTTGTCCGACATCCAGCCCGACCATTGGCTGCCTGAGTACAGCAGCGACCTGCTCGACCTGCTGCATGTCCTCGGCCGTCTCGTCGCTCTCGAGCCTGCACAAGCCGAGCTGCTTGAGAACATATTGGATGCAACACTGCTTGAGCACGAACAACTGATCGCCGCGGGCGGGCTTGGCGCGACGGAAACGGCGCAAGAGGCTGAGGAAAACTAGGCCCGCACATGTGCATTCGGAAGTGCGGTGAGGCATAGTATTAGGTGATTCGCATCTGCCTCGTGGAGCCCTATGTCACGCCGCAATCAAACTGACCTGTTCGGCACGCAGTCTGATCTATTCGGACCGCCGCCGAAGCAGTCCTACACGCCCTCGCTCGAAAAAGTGCGCTCCGAGGTCAACAAGGTTTTGGAGAAGGCCCGCATCGCCAGGGATATGCCGTGGACGACGAAAGAGGTCGCGTTCTGGAAGACCGTCTTCCCGCAGATGACCAACTGGCTTCCGGCAGAAGAGGCCGAGCAGGCCCGCGCGGCCTTCTGGGAGGAGATCAACAGGTTGGAGCCGACGTTGGTTAGTGCCTCTACCCACGCTCCTGCAGCCTCGCGACGCAAGAAGAAGTCTGCTGCTGGATAGGCGGGACCACGGTACGACGCACCATTCGCAATACGCCCGAAGGAGGCTATTGCGCCCTACGGGCGGCTCGCAACCTCACCGTGCTGGACGAGAAGTCAGCAGGTCTCTCATCGCTGGATCAGCGTAGTGTAGACCAGATGAAAAAGGGGTCACTCTCCGTCGGGTCGTTTGCGCCCTGCGAGCCACTTTTTCAGGTTCTCGGCGATGGCGTTTTGCGCTTTTGACGCGCGGTCGCCGGAGGGATGTTTGGCGGGTTTGGCGATTGGCGCAACATCCCGCGGTGGTTTCGCGGGCGCCGGTTCTTGTGCGTCGTCCCCAGCTGTCAGTCGCGCAACATCGGATTGAAAGCGCGCCACGTTGCCTTTTGCGAGCCATGGCGCACTGTCGGCCAGCGCATCGAGCATGCTGTCGACCCATTCTTTTTCCGACTTTGCAAAGTCGTTAAGTACGTAGTGCGTAACGGCGTCTTTTGAACCGGGATGGCCGATGCCGATGCGCACCCGCGTGTACTCGTTGCCAATGTGCGCGCTCGTCGAGCGCAGACCATTATGGCCAGCGTTGCCGCCGCCTACTTTGACCTTCAAGCGACTCGCATCGAGGTCCAATTCATCGTGGAACAGAACGATATCGGCAATGTCGATTTTGAGAAAGCGCGCGGCTTCGCCAACAGAGCGGCCACTGTCGTTCATGAACGTTTCGGGTTTCAGCAGCAGCACGCGCTCGCCGCCGATGTCGCCCTCGGTGCAAAACCCGTCGAACTTGCGTCGCCACGCAGGGAACCGATGGCGGTCGGCGATCCGCTCGACAGCCATGAAGCCGATGTTGTGGCGATTGCTAGCGTATTTCGCGCCTGGATTGCCAAGGCCTGCGAACAATTTCATGAAGCCAGCCTTTCGAAGGCGGCAAATGCCGATGTCGTCCGGCACGCAATGCGCGATCGCGTGCCGGAGCCGTGTAACGTCTTACTTCTTCGCAGCAGGCTTGGCAGCAGGTTTCGCTGCAGCCTTGGCGGCGGGAGCAGCAGCTGCACCCTTCGCTGGAGCCGCACCAGCCTTGGCAGCCGGCGCTGCACCAGCGGCGGCGGCGGGTGCTGCGGCTGCGGCTGCAACAGGCGTTGCTTCGACTTCACCCTTGGCAGAGGCACCGGCAACGGTCGCAACCGTAAAGTCGCGGTTGGTGATGGTCGGGCGCACGTTCGGTGGCATCGTCACCGCCGAAATGTGGATCGACTTACCAATTTCAAGACCTTCGAGGTTGAACTCGAACGCCAACGGAATGTGGTCTGCCGGGCAAATCACTTCGACATCGTGACGCACGACGTTCAACACGCCGCCGCGCTTCAAACCTGGTGAGAGAAGCTCGTTGATGAACTTCACCGGCACCTTGACACGGATCATGCCGTCGGCTGCAACGCGTTGGAAATCAACGTGCACCGGGCGATCCTTCACCGGATCAACCTGCACATCGCGCGGCAGTACCTTGAGCTTGCGACCCTCAAGGTCGATCATGAACACCGAGGACAGGAACTTGCCCTTGGTCACGATCTTCCACAGCTCGTTCTCGTCGAGCGCGATGGTTTCGGGGTCTTTCTTGTCACCGTAGATAACGGCTGGAATTTTTCCTTCACGACGCACTGCCCGAGCGGCTCCCTTGCCGGCTCGTGGACGCGCCGTGGCTTTCATTTCGATCATGTCAGCCATGACTATCTCCAATAGAAAATGGGCCGCAAGCCGGCCCGTGCCTAGTACGCCCGGCCTCCAGGGTGCCGCAGCGGTCTCTCGCGTTCTTGCATGAGATAGCCGGTGTATACTGGGGTGTCGCGTTCGATGCAATGCGTGAAATGTAATTTTGAATACTGTTCACGATGGCCGCGGTTGGGCGAGAACATCGAGGCAGAGCACGAGCAGTCCGCCAACCAGACCCCAAAATGCGGCACCCACACCAAAAAGCGTGACACCTGAGGCAGTGATCACGAAGGTCACGACGGCAGCAAACCGTGACTTTTCATCAGCCAATGCCTGTCCGAGCGCCCCGGTGAGCGAGCCGATCAGGCCGAGACCGGCAATCGCCTTGATCATGACTGCTGGGAACACCGCAAACAAACCGACGATGGAAGCGCCGCACGCGGCAATGATGGTATACACCGCTCCGTAAGCCAAGCCAGTGAGCCAACGCTTGTTTGGGTCGGGATGGGCGTCGGGGCCAGTGCAAATCGCAGCCGTAATTGCCGCTAGGTTGACGGTGTGAGCCCCAACGAACGCTGATACAACCGATGCCACGCCGGTTACGGCGAAGCAGGACGCCATCGGCACGGGATAACCTGCGGCTCTCAGGACCGCAGCACCCGGTAAATTCTGCGATGCCATCGTCACCAGATAGAGCGGCACGGCGAGGCCGATGAGTACGGCTGGGTCGAATACCGGCGTAATCACTGTAAAATTCGACCACGCGAGCTTGGGCCAGCCGCTGGCAAACGCGCCGCCCCATATCGCAAGCCCGATCGCTGCCACCATGACGGCTAGCATCGCCATTGACGGACTCCATAGCCGAAGCACGAGGAACAGGGCGATGAGCGGCAGCACCAGTTCGGGCGAAACTTTCAGCCCGTCGAACATCGCCGTCACAAAGCGCACCAGCACGCCGGCCAGCATGGCAGAGGCAACTGCGACCGGGATACGTTCGATCAGACGGCCCAGTGGCGTCACAAGTGCTGTCAAAAGGATCAGGGCGCCAGTCACCAGGAACGCGCCAACGGCCGCATTAATGGAAACGCCAGCGGTCGCGGCAATGACGGCGGCCCCTGGCGTCGACCAAGCCGTGATCACTGGAATGCGATGCCATGTGCTCAAGACGATGCTGCTGGCTGCCATCGAAAGCCACAGGCCCGTCACCCACGACGTGGTTTGCGCCTGCGTCGCGCCCACGGCAGCGGCGGCTTCCAGGACAACGGCCAACGCACTCGCGACCCCAACGAGGGCCGCCACAAGAGCAGCGGTGACAACAGAGAGGCGCATGGGGGGCTAACCGAGGAGGGCAAAACGTTGTAGGCCAGCGGATAGCATGCCATGGCGGGCAGCGGGAGCGCTATTCGGCACTCAATCCCATCTGCTTGGATTGCAACGCCCATTCGGCCACTTCGACCGGTTTGCACGCTTGCCACGACGCGCGAAAGTCGGCATAAAACAACATGGTTCGCGGGTGTAGCTCAATGGTAGAGCAACGGTTTTCCAAACCGACGACGAGGGTTCGATTCCCTTCACCCGCTCCATCCGCTCAAAAAAAGAGGTTGGTAGAGACCGTGGGTTCGCCATCTGGGTGCGTTGGGCGAATGGCATGGGCAGTGCCGATGATCGTATGTCCGCGATCCATCCTTTATGGAGTTAGGGGCGCAACGAAATGATGGGACAGTTCAGGGTTATGACGTCGCCGCAGCTTACGTCGCGCGGGGCGCTGTTAGCGAAAGTCATCTACAGCGTGACTGTCGAACGTGGCTGACCATAGAGCCACTGCAGATCATTGTAGAAGTCATCGGGCGATTTGGCGCGCATCGCAGCGTTGCGCACGTCAGCCATCGCCCCGTCGGGGTGGTAAATATATTCGCCGATCAAACGCGAGCCAAGTTGAATGCGGGCGGTGCGCACCGCTCGCGCTTTATTGTAAGCGATCAATGCCTGTTCGATGGGTTCGCCGTGCTGATTGACGAGCAGGTCCATTGTTTCGCCTAAACAGACGCCATCTTCCAGGGCCATGCACGCGCCCTGCGCGAAGTATTGCAGCGTCGGGTGTGCGGCATCACCCAGGAGGGCGACGCGGCCATCGACCCAGTTCTGGATCGGTGCGCGATCACACAGCACCCACAGCTTCCAGTTGGTGCCGTGATCGATAATCTTTAGTGCCCGTGCACAGATGTGTTCGAAGCCACGACGGACTTCCTCATGAGAAACCGGTTTGCCCGCTGTCGGTTCAACCGCGTCGTTGTGAAAGGTCGCAACCAAATTGAAAACGTCTCCCCCCTTCAACGGATAGTGCACGATGTGGCATTTCGGACCAGCCCACAGCGTGGCCGCGTTCCACCGCAAATCCTCAGGCATTTGAGCGGTTGGAATGACCGAACGGTAGGTCGTATGACCCGATACGCGCGGGGCGCCGTCATCGACCATCTGACGACGGATCTGAGACCACAGTCCGTCGGCCGCGATCAGTGCACGACCCTTGACGGATGTTCCGTTAGCCAATGTTGCCGTAATCGATGATCCATCTTGATCGTAGGATTTGACCTGAGAGGCCACGCGGATTTCGATTTGGGGGTTCGCGCGGCATGCGTCGAGTAAAACGGCGTGTAAGTCGGCGCGATGGACGACGGCGTAGGGATTGCCGAAGCGCTCGCGAAATGGCTTGTCCAGCGGGATGGCGGCAATGCGCTCGTCGCGCATGGCATCCATCAAAACGAGATTGTCGATGTACACGGCTTTGCCGCGCAAAACGTCACCGAGCCCCAATGCGTCGAAGGAATGAAAGGCGTTTGGGCCTATCTGGATGCCAGCACCGATCTCACCCAACGCCGATGCTTGTTCCAGCACCAGAACCTTGAAGCCTTTATTGCCAAGCGCCAGAGCCGCCGCCACCCCGCCGATGCCGCCGCCGACGATGATCATCGGCAGTTGATCGCTTGTGTTTTTCGTCATCGTCGGAAATGTCCGTGTTTTAATGCTCGTTCCAGGCTGTACTTAAAGCTCTTGGCGAGCCTGAGCGCAACGCCAGTTAGTCATAGTAGTAGGCAGTGTCAGACGCTCAGAACGCTGCGTTCACTGGTGCCCTGGTGTGGTATTCTCTGCGCCGATTGCTATAAGACTTTGGACACTTTGCCCTGCCTCTCCATGGAGCGACTATGACAACCCTAAAGCGCCTGAAATTGGGCGATCTCGATATTTCCCACCACGATGTCTTCGAACGCGACATTACGTATATCTATGACGAGATCTTCACGGGGGCGGCCTACGACCATCCGAGCATTAAGCTGCCAGCGCAGCCAACGATCATCGACGTTGGGGCCAACGTTGGCTTTTACTCTATCTGGGCGGCGCGTAAGTATCAGCCGCGCGCCATCTTGTCCTACGAGGCAAGCCCGACGACATTCGAATGCCTGAGTGATAACGCAGCGCGCCTTATCAACCGAGAAACGACGGCCGTGTCTTGCTTCAATCTCGCGGTCTCAAGCGTGGCGGACCAGGAACTTTCGCTGCATCAGCCACCTTGGAACTCCGGCTTCTCCACCTTGCTCGACGGCTCGAAGCTGCCGTGGGTCGGCGAACTGCGTGACAAAGGGGAGCTGATTACCCACAAGGTCCGCAGCACCACGATCTCGCGTGAAATTGCCGTCCATGGCCTAGCCGCCGTTGACCTGCTTAAGATTGACGTCGAGGGCCACTTCGTGGAAGTGCTGGCGGGCATCGAAGCCGCCGATACCGCGAAGGTGCGCAACATCGTGCTGGAGGCAGAGTACGCAGACGAGTTGGGGCATTCCCGCGAGAGCCTTTGTACGCTACTGCGAGCGAAAGGCTACAGTGTCGAGGCGAAAGATGCCGCCCAAATTATGATCTACGCTTGGCGCGATTGAATTATAATGAGCCGCGCTTGGAGCCTACCGCTGCGGAGGTAGGCTCACTTTCGGTCCAGACGACCATTGGAAACCCTTTGCAAATTCAGCCGCATAAATTCTCCGTCGCCCCCATGATGGATTGGACGGATCGGCATTGCCGGGCATTCCACCGGCTGCTGACGAAGCGTGCGCGTCTCTATACCGAAATGGTGACGGCAGAGGCGATCTTGCATGGCAAGCGCGATATGTTGCTGGCGTTCGACGCACGCGAACATCCGGTGACGCTGCAACTTGGTGGTTCGGATCCAACAAAGTTGGCAGCCGCAGCCGTCATCGGCGAATCCTATGGCTACGATGAGATCAATCTCAATGTCGGATGCCCGTCGGATCGGGTGCAAGGTGGCAATTTCGGCGCATGCCTGATGGCCGAGCCTGAGCTGGTCGCCGCATGTGTGCGAGCAATGCGTGATGCCGTCAAAATTCCAGTAACGGTGAAGTGCCGCATTGGCATCGACGCCCAGGATAGCGAAGCCGATTTCGAGCGCTTCGTGATGACGGTCGCTGACGCCGGGTGCTCCCTTTTCATCGTGCACGCGCGCAAGGCGTGGCTGCAGGGCCTGTCGCCAAAGGAAAATCGCGAAGTCCCGCCGCTCGACTATGCGCGCGTGTACCGGTTAAAGGCGGCGCATCCCGAGCTGACGATATCAATCAATGGCGGGATCGGGACGCTAGCTGAGGCACAAGCCCATCTGCAGCACGTCGACGGTGTGATGTTAGGGCGTGCAGCTTATCAGACGCCTTGGCTTCTGGCCGACGTTGATGATGCATTTTTCGCCGACCCCACCATCACACGTACCCGCGGCGACATCCTGCGCACCCTGTTGCCCTACGTGACAGACCACATCGAGAAGGGGGGTCGCCTGCACAATGTTGCACGCCATATCCTGGGTCTCTATCACGGCGAACCAGGTGGTCGCGCGTTCCGTCGTCACTTGAGCGAGCACGGTGTTGGGCGCGCGGCTGGCGTGCAGGTTTTGGAGGAGGCAATTGCGCTGACTGGAGTAGCGTTGCAAAAACACACGGCGCGAATGGACGTTCGCACCCGGTTGAATGCCGAAGGAATGACGGTTTGACAAGTTCGCTTTGGGGATCCGCCTCGACGTTTGCGCCGCTCCTTGCGTTGCTCGCCGTTGGCGGGCTCGCAACCGGGTTTCTCGCTGGACTGTTTGGCATTGGCGGCGGCGGCGTTCTGGTGCCTGTTCTCTATGAAGTATTCGGCGCGCTGGGCGTCGATCCGAGCGTACGCATGCACATGGCGGTTGGCACCTCACTTGCCATCATTATCCCGACATCGATGAAATCATTTCAAGCGCATAAGGCGCGTGGTGGCGTTGATGTCGCCGTGATCAAGCGCCTCTGGTTGCCGGTGATGGTCGGCGTCGTGGTTGGGATCCTGGTTGCCAAATCGAGCCCGAGTTCGGTTCTGAAATGGATTTGGATCGTATTTGCAATCGTACTGTCGTCGAAGCAGTTTTTCGGCCGTGAGAGCTGGCGGCTCGGGCTGGACATTCCAAAGAGCTATCTGGTTGAGGCCTATGCTATCGCGGTTGGCTTTATTTCGACGATGATGAGCATCGGTGGTGGTGCGTTCATCACCATGCTCATGACCCTCTACGATCGGCCTCTGAAGCAAGGGATCGGGACATCGTCGGGCTTCGGGCCGATCATCGCCGTGCCCGGCATGCTAGGCTTCATGTGGGCCGGATGGGGCGTCATGCAAACGGGAGGATTGCCGCCGGGCTCGATTGGCTTCGTCAATCTGATTGCGGTTGCCCTTGTGGCACCGCTCAGCGTCATGACGGCGCCGCTTGGTGCAAGGGTTGCACACGGCATTTCTAAGCGTACACTCGAAATCGCGTTCGGCTGCTTCCTGCTGGCGGTCGCCTCGCGGTTTGCACTTGCACTGATATATTGAGGTGGCAGTCGATGCGATTCTGGCTCGTGCTCGCTGTTTTGCTTACGACTTCGACGGCAGCTTTCGCTCAAGCACCCTCGGCTTTACCCCCTGTTGCGGGTGCCATCGAGCCCAAGGTCGTTCCGCGGCAAGCCGACGACGGGCTCTATCATCAAGCGTGGGAAGTGACGTCGTTCCTCGATCTGCGCGAGGACTTTAGTGAGGCGAAGGCGAAAGGCAAACGGTTCGCTATATTCTTCGAGCAGCGCGGCTGCGTCTATTGCACAAAGATGCACAAGGAAGTGCTGGCTCAGCGGTACATCAACGACTACGTGCGCGACAACTTCGCCGTCGTGCAGCTGGATATCTTCGGCGCCCGCGAGGTCACCGATTTCGACGGCACGAAGTTGAGTGAAGCAAAGCTCGCCGAGCGCTGGGGCGTCATGTTCACGCCGACAGTCGTTTTCCTGAAAGACGAACTGCCAGGTAATGCGAAGGCGTGGGGGCAGCCGTTGGAAGTTACCCGCATGAGCCTCGGCTTCGGAGCTGCGACCTTCTACGACCTGTTCGTGTGGATCCGCAGCAAAACCTACGAGCAAGACCGCAACTTCCAGCGCTTTCACGTCGCCCGCATGAACGAGCGTGGAAAGAGTGGGGTGGCAGTTGATTGAAGCTTCCTAAGCACTCTTTCAGGACGTTTCGTCAGTCGCAGATTGGTTCCATCGGATCTGTTGAATTCGAGTGAATTTATTGTGTTTCGAAACCACCGGCGCTCCAGTTGATACTGCCTTAGTGCACCCCCAAATCGCTGTTGTCGGGACATGCAACTTCAACGTTTGGGAGTAACAATGGGACGTACAGCGAATTGGATAGCAGCACTCGCTTTGGCTGCGGGCTCGGTGATGGCCGTCGGCCAGCCGGCTGAAGCACGTAACGGACGCGCAATTGGCTTTGGCATCGCCAGCGCGATCATCGGGTCAGCGATTATTGGCAGCAGCTACTATGGCTACCGACGCCACAATGGCTATTATGATCGCGGATACAATCGGTCGTACGGTTACTATCAACCGTCCTACGCTTATTCCCATGGGCACGGCCACCGGCGAAATCATTGGCGTCACCACCGCCGCGATTGGTAACCGCTAAACGAGCAGTAGGACGGCAAGAGACGTGCGCTTGCCGTCCCGCTGCGGTTGATCAGCTCTTTTTGGCTTTGGCCGCTGCGTCGCGCTCGACGATGGCTGTCGTGCAGTCCGAGCTCAGGCTCGCCTTGTTTGTCTCGAGGCAGGCGCGCATTTTGCCGCTTGAACGGCACGCTTATAATCAGTGAGGATTGCCAAACTGGCACTGTTTCGAGCAATTTTCTTCCACCTCTATTGCAGTCGATGGCGTTCGTTGTGTTCGTGCCGAATTAATTTAGAGCATCACCGTCCAAGCGGCAGATAAATGCGGAGGTCAGCGGTTCGACATTGCCATCACTCAACTGCCAATCTTGCTGATCGAGAAGCGCCTCAACATTGTCTCAGTCAAAGGCGGCGGGGTTGGCAAAAAAGATATTCGCGAACTAACTGCGGTCGTCGCCGGATGCTTACCATGCTGATGGTCAACGCCCTGTTCCTGGATACTGACGCGGACCTAGCCAATGAGCATGTGATTTAGAAAAGTGCCCGCACATCGCGAGCGCCGTGCACGACCCTCACAATCGTCACATACTCGTCTGTAAACGTTTAATAAATCACGTAGTTCTTGTAGGGCGCAGCACGTAGGTCGGGTGCGATCTTGTCGCGCACAGAGCCTATGCCCGGGAAATCCAGCAGTGGTTTGAATTTGCTCTCAATCTGCGCGACAAAGGCTGTTGCAGCCTTTGGTGAGTCCTCCGCGATGTAGGCCCATATTTCTGCCAGGTCGGACTCGGCAATAGGAGCAATCTGGAGTTGACGGTGAGCCTTGGTCATAGCTCTTAGCTGCTCTTGGCGGCCAGCCGTTCACCAGCCTTGACGATTCGAGCGACGTTAAAGGGCTTTGCTTTGCCTGCAGCAATTTGATCGAGCCCAACTTGCACGTCGGCGCGTAAAGCAACCAGCTCGGCGGTGCGGCGCGCTTCCGCCAGCTCCCAGTCGCGCAAGGCTTGACGCATGACTTCGCTGACTGAACCGTACTGCCCACCCTCCACGGCCGATTTTACTGTGGTGGCTAGGTCAGATGTGAGTGTGATGGTGAGGCGTTCCATGGCGAGATCCTTTCATAGACCTCCGCAGCGTAGCACAAAATCATACATTGTCATACTTGACGTATGCAAATCGGTGTGAGCGGCAGCTTACGGCGCGTCAGCGCCAAGCAACCCGCCGCATGGCCACCAACCCCATCAAATCTTCTGATTATACGCCCCAACTTCGGGCATGCGGCTCAAGTGGCCGTCAATATCCGCGAAGATGGCGCGCATGTTGGCTTCGGAAACAGGGCTTTCCACCACCACGACCAACTCCGGCTTGTTCGATGACGCGCGCACGAGGCCCCAGGTGCCGTCGGCCAGCGTCACGCGCACGCCGTTGACGGTGACGAGATCGCGGATCTTTTGTCCGGCAATCGTGCCACCTTCGGCGTGCAGTTTCGTGTAGTGCGCGATCATGCGGTCAACGATGCCGTATTTCTTCTCGTCGTCGCAGTGCGGCGACATGGTGGGCGAGCCCCAGGTCTTCGGCAACGCGCGGTGTAGGTCGGCCATGGTGCGCCCGCCTGCGCGGTCGATCATGTCGAGCACGGCGATGCCGGCGATCAGGCCGTCATCGTAGCCACGCCCCAAGGGGGGTTGGAAGAAGAAATGGCCGGACTTCTCGAAGCCGACCAGCGCCTTCACTTCGTGCGTGTGCCGCTTCATGTAGCTGTGGCCGGTTTTCCAGTAGGTCGTCGTCGCGCCGTTGGCTTTGAGCACGGGGTCGGTGACGAACAGGCCGGTTGACTTCACGTCGGCGACAAACTTCGCGTTTTTGTGGATCGCCGACAGGTCGCGGGCGAGCATTACGCCAACCTTATCGGCAAAGATCTCGTGGCCCTCGTTATCAACCACACCGCAACGGTCGCCGTCGCCATCGAAGCCAAGGCCCACGTCGGCCTTATGTTTGATGACCGCTTCGGCCATCGCGTGCAGCATCTTCATGTCTTCCGGATTCGGATTGTAGCGCGGAAAAGAGTGATCGAGCTCGACGTCGAGCGGAATCACCTCGGCGCCCAGCGCTTCCAGCACTTGCGGAGCGAATGCACCTGCCGTGCCGTTGCCGCACGCAGCGACGACTTTGATCCGGCGCTTCAGCTTTGGCCGGTCGGTGAGGGACGCAATGTAACGCGCGGCGAAATCCTCCACAAAAATATAGCGCCCACCGACGCGCGTTTCGGCGCGGCCGCTGAGCACGATTTCCTTGAGCGCCGTCATTTCGTCGGGTCCGAACGTCATTGGTCGGTTCATACCCATCTTGATGCCAGTCCAGCCGTTGTCGTTGTGGCTAGCTGTGACCATGGCGACGCCTTCGACGTCGAGGGCAAACTGCGCGTAGTAGGCCATCGGCGAGAGGGCTAAGCCGATGTCGTGCACTTCCGCGCCACCCGCCATCAGGCCCATCATCAGCGCCTGCTTGACCGAGCCCGAGTACCAGCGGAAATCGTGACCGACGACGAAGCGCTTGGGGATGCCCTTTTCGGCAAAGAGAGTAGCGAGCCCCAAGCCGATGGCATTAAGCCCCATCAGGTTGATTTCTTCCGGGAACAGCCAGCGCGCGTCGTATTCGCGAAAGCCGGTCGGCTTGACCAGCGGAATGCGCTCGAAATCGGCGGTGTTGGGCTTCAGGTCGGCGCGCGGGGTCGGGAGCATGGCGGTGTGCCCTTGTGATTAACCATGTGAGTCTATCGGGCGCACCTCTACCGGATCGGGGTCGCTGCGCCAAGGCCCGGGTTGTGGTGTGCGATCAGTGAATAAGATAGCTTGGGCCTGACAACAGCAGAGTTCATCGGGCCCGAAAAATTTGACGTATCCCTCCTACCCCGACGTTTGCGGCTGGAACGCCATGTTGCCACAACGCACAGCGCGGGCGTCTGCCAGCGGCAACATCACCGCGAAATACGCCATCGTTGGCGCTGGCTACACCGGATTAGCTGCCGCCCGACGATTGCACGAGCTCGATCCCTCAGCCGAGATCGTTGTGTTAGAAGCAACGACTGTCGGTGAAGGCTCATCGGCGCGAAATTCGGGGTTTTTGAGCCCAAGCGACATTGCTGGTGGCCTCAGCGACGACGAGATCGCGCAGACCGACGCGCGCAATCGCTATGGCGCCGAGGGCTTCAATTGGCTTGTCGCCCTGGTCGAGCGTTACGGCATCGCGTGCGACTTGCATCGCAGCGGGCGGATCAAGGCTGCGGCGACCGTCGACGGGGAAAAATCCGTTCAGGCCTCGTTCGAGATCGTGCGGGCATCGAACGTTTCGCACATGTACCTCGACCGTGACCAACTTCTCGAGCGAATCGGCAGTTCTTATTACCGCTGCGGCCTAGCCACCGAAGAAGGCTACCTCGTGCAACCGGCAGCACTCATCCGGGGGCTAGCCGATGCGCTGCCGCCGCCGATCCAGCTGTTCGAGCAGTCGCCGGTTCGCGAACTTCGCCGGAACGGGAGATGGGAACTGCATACGGCTGATGCGCAAATCACCGCCGACCACGTGATCATGGCGACCAATGCTGCGGTCAAGAATTTCGGTTATCTGCGCGACAAGTTGGTGACGATTTATACCTATGCCGCGATCACCCAACCGCTGCCGCCGTCCGAACGCGCACAGTTTGGTTCGATGGCGTCATGGGGTCTATTGGCGTCGCATCGCCTCGGTACCACCGTGCGCCGTGTTGGCGCCGACCGCTTGATGGTCCGTTCGCTTTATTCCTACGAGCGCGGCTTGCCGCTCGAAAGTGCCTACAACGCCCTACTCTTGCGGTTCCATAACCGATACCCGGATCTTACCCATATTGGGTTCGATTATGCCTGGGGCGGCACCACGGCGCTCACCATGAACGGTGCGCCGTTCTGGGGCCGCATCGACGACCAGCTTTATACGTCGGCCGGCTGCAATGGTGCCGGTATCGTCAAGGGCACGGTGCTGGGCAAAAAACTCGCCGAGCATATCACTGGCCAAAGCGTAGAGACCGACCTAGTGCGGACCTATGGAACGGCCAGTTGGATTGCACCTGAACCCTTCAGAACATTGGGTTTTCACGTCGTTTCCGCTGTTGAACGCCGCAAGGCCGGGCTAGAGAGTTAACGCGGCCATTAACGCACGACCCTTGACGCCGCCCCCCCTTCCGGTGTGTGTCTCGTTTTATGAAATTCCTTGACCAGGCAAAGATTTATATTCGCTCCGGCGACGGTGGTAACGGCTCCGTATCGTTCCGCCGCGAAAAGTTCATCGAATTCGGCGGGCCCGATGGCGGCGACGGCGGTCGCGGCGGCAATGTCGTGGTCGAGTGTGTCGACAACTTGAACACGCTGATCGACTACCGCTATCAGCAGCATTTTAAGGCGCAGAGCGGCGGCGGTGGCATGGGTCGGCTACGCGCAGGCGCTGGCGGCAACGACTGCATCATCAAGGTACCGCCTGGCACTCAAGTGTTCGCGGAGGATCTTGAGACTTTGATTGCCGACCTTAAGGAGGTCGGCCAGCAGGTCGTCCTTGCGCGCGGGGGCAACGGCGGCTTTGGCAACGCCCACTTCAAGGGACCATCGAACCAGGCGCCACGCCATGCCAATCCGGGCCAGGAAGGCAAGGAGTTGACAATCTGGCTGCGCTTGAAGCTGATCGCCGATGCTGGGCTGATCGGACTGCCGAATGCTGGAAAATCGACGTTCCTGGCAACCGTCTCCGCCGCCAAGCCGAAGATAGCCGACTATCCCTTCACGACGCTACATCCCAATCTCGGCGTTGTGCGCGCCGGTTCGGTCGATTTTGTGCTTGCCGATATTCCGGGTCTGATCGAAGGCGCATCGGAAGGCGCTGGGCTTGGCACGAGGTTCCTCGGTCACGTTGAGCGTTGTCGGGTGATCTTGCATCTCGTCGATGCCACCGAAACCGACATGGATGTCGCCACCGCTTACAAGACCGTACGCCGGGAATTGAAACTCTATGGCGGTGAGTTGGTCGAAAAGAAGGAGATCGTGGCGCTATCGAAGTGCGATGCGGTTGATGCCGACACATTGGCCGAACGCGTCGAAGCCTTGCGCAAGGCTGCGCGCAAGAAGCCGCTGATCCTGTCAGCCGTGGCCGGCATCGGGGTCAAGGATGCGCTATTCGCCTTGACGCGAGAGATCAGCCGAGCGGACGCCGCCGAACATGACGGCGAGGCACAAGAGAGCTGGACGCCATGAGCGTTTCCGCGAGCTTCGTCACGAGTGATGGTCTCACAGCTAAGCTGGGCGAGATAGATCAGCAACGCGCGCGCATCGACACACTTCGGTTGAGCCGGAGCGATCTTTGGCCCATCGTCCTGCAAAAATTGAAACTGCGGTGGACTGCCGACAGCAATGCCATCGAAGGCTCAACCTTGAGTTTTGGCGAGACCAAGTTCTTCATTGAGCAGGGTCTCACCGTAGAAGGTAAGCCGTTGAAGGACTTCCTTGATGCGAAGAACCACTGGGAGGCGATTGATCTTCTGTTCGATGTGGTGGCAACCAAGCGACCCGTTACGGCAGGCTTGCTGAAGGAAATAAATGCGTTGATCCTGCGCGGTAGTAGTGCGGCACGGCCCGGCGATTTCAAAGTGCAGCCAAACCATGTGCTGCAACCCGATGGCACCATTCATCGCTATGTCGAGCCAATCCATGTAGCAGCAGAAATAGATGCACTGTGCACAACCATCGAAAGGCCAGCAGCGGATGTCCACCTGGTTGTCGCTTCAGCGTTGGCCCATTATGGGTTTGTACGCATTCATCCTTTTGACGACGGTAATGGACGCGGTGCCCGCATTTTGATGAACCTCATGTTGTTGCGAGACGGTTTTGCACCAGCTGTTGTGCCCTTGTCGTCTCGACGCGCTTACTATGAAGGCTTGGCTTTGGCCGATCAGGGCAGGATTGAGCCGTTCGTTGCGTTCATCGTCGGTTGCGTGCACGACACCCAGGCAAACACTCTCAGTGATCTCGAAGCATGACGATGAGGCCGGAAATTTCAGCGTCAGCCGCCCCCCGCCCAGAGTGGAACACTGCGAAGCGGATCGTCGTCAAGATTGGCTCGGCGCTGCTGGTGGATCGGGTCACCGGCCGACTGCGTGCGACATGGCTCAACTCACTGGCTGATGACGTGGCGGCACTTTGCGAGAGCGGCCGGCAAGTGATCCTCGTCTCCTCGGGCGCCATTGCCCTTGGTCGCCATGCGCTGGGCTTGCCGAAGGGCGCGCTTGAGTTGGAGCAGAGCCAGGCAGCGGCTGCCGTCGGACAAGTATCGTTGGCGCACGCCTATCAAAATGTGTTTCTGACGCGGGGGTTTGCAACTGCGCAGATCCTATTGACGCTCGGCGATACCGAAGAACGTCGGCGCTATCTCAATGCCCGCCGAACCTTTGAAACGTTGCTGGCGCATAGCGCAATTCCGGTCGTCAACGAGAACGACACGGTCGCGACCTCTGAGATCCGTTACGGTGACAACGACCGGCTGTCGGCGCGCGTCGCGTCGATGGTCAGCGCAGACTGTCTGGTGTTGTTGTCCGACATCGATGGGCTTTACACTGCGCCTCCACATCTTGATCCGACAGCGACACATATCCCCATCGTCTCGGCAATTACGCCCGAGATCGAAGCGATGGCTGGTGATGCCGGCACGGAGCTATCGAAAGGCGGCATGAAAACCAAGGTCGAGGCTGGTCGCATTGCGATGGCGGCGGGCACCGACATGGTGATCACGACGGGCAAGCCCCTGCATCCGTTACGCCAGCTATCGGAAGGTGCCACCTGCACCTGGTTCATCGCCCCCTCCGATCCGGTAACGGCCAAGAAGCGCTGGATCGCGGGACAGCTCGAACCCAAGGGCAATATTGTCGTTGATGCGGGAGCGGAAAAGGCGCTGCTGCTCGGCAAAAGCCTGCTGCCAGCCGGTGTCACGGCAATCGACGGGACCTTTGACCGTGGCGACGCCGTGACGATCCGCAACGCCGCTGGTCGTGAGCTTGGGCGCGGCCTCGTCGCTTATTCGAATACCGATGCGCAGCGCATCATGGGCAAAAAGAGCACTGACATTGCGGGGCTGCTCGGTTTCGCCGGGCGCGCCGAAGTCGTGCACCGCGATGATATGGCGTTGAGCAAATGATCATAGTCGTGAACCGTTCGGACAACATCGGCGACTTGATGCGCGCCATCGGCGTCAAGGCGCGCAGCTCTGCGCGGGATCTATTGATTGCGCCAACCGCTGCCAAGCAGTTAGCCCTGACGGCTGCCGCCGCTGCACTGCGCGCCGATGTCCATGCAATCCTCAAAGCCAACAGTCTCGATCTGGCGACGGCTCGCGAAGCGGGCCGCCCTGCGGCTTTTATCGATCGCTTGATGCTCGATGTGGCCCGCATCGAGGCGATAGCAAAAAGCCTGGAAGAAATCGCAGCGCTGCCCGATCCAGTTGGCGCGGTCATGACTGAATGGACGCAGCCGAACGGTCTCAAATTCCAGCGCGTGCGCACGCCGCTTGGCGTCATCGGGATTATCTACGAGAGCCGTCCGAACGTCACGGCGGACGCTGGCGCACTGTGCCTAATGGCAGGCAACGCCTGCATCTTGCGCGGCGGGTCCGAAAGCCAGCATTCGGCCAAGGCCATTCATGCGTGTCTCGTCGAGGGACTGCGCGCAGCAGGCCTACCGGAGGCTGCCATACAACTCGTACCAACGCCAGATCGGGCAGCTGTCGGTCATATGCTGGCCGGACTTGATGGCAACATCGACGTCATCGTGCCGCGTGGGGGCAAGAGCCTCGTTGCGCGCGTTCAAGCCGACGCTCGGGTTCCGGTGTTCGCGCACTTGGAAGGCATCTGCCATACCTACGTCGATCGTGGTGCCGATCTGGATCTAGCGATACCGTTGGTGCTGAATGCAAAGCTCCGGCGCACAGGTGTGTGCGGCTCCACCGAATGCCTGCTGGTCGACGGCGGCGCGCAGGAGGATTATCTGACGCCGCTGGTCAAAGCGCTGTTGGATGCAGGCTGCGAAGTGCGTGGCGACACGGCAACGCAAAAGGCCGATGCACGTGTGATCGCCGCCAAGCCCGATGATTGGGGCCGGGAATATCTCGCCAGCATCATCGCCGTGAAAGTGGTCGATGGCGTCGACGAGGCAATTGCACATATTGCCAAGTATGGCTCGCAACACACCGACTGCATCGTCACGGAGTGCAACGGAACTGCCCAGCGCTTTATCGCGCGCGTCGATTCAGCCATCGTACTGCACAACGCCTCGACCCAATTTGCCGATGGCGGCGAATTCGGCTTTGGTGCCGAGATCGGCATTGCCACTGGCAAGATGCACGCGCGCGGACCCGTCGGCGTCGAGCAACTGACGTCGTTCAAGTACGTCGTCCGCGGCACCGGCCAGATCAGGCCGAAGTAAACCAAGGCCCAACCGGTATGGAGTTTTTGGAGATATGAACAAGTCGTTTGGTGCCACCAATATTGACCGCCCCGAATTCACAGCAATCGTCAAACAGGACGGCAACTGGTGGGTCGGTTGGATCGAGGAAATACCGGGCGTGAATTGCCAGGAAGCTTCGCGCGACGAGTTGCTCGAAAGCCTGCGCGTCGCGCTCGGTGAAGCCTTGGCCTTCAATCGGGCAGACGCGATCGCTGCGGCAGGCGCTGATTTTGCCGAGGTCAAGATTGGCCTATGAAGCGGCGCAAATTTCTGCGGCACCTCCAGCAGTGTGGATGTGTTTTACTTCGTGAGGGTGGTCGGCATTCGTGGTGGGGCAACCCTTCGTCCAGCGCACGCTCGGCTATACCGCGACACGCTGAAATCAACGATGTCCTGGTTCGGAAAATCTGCAAGGACCTGCGGGTCGATCCCCCGACGTCCAGTTAACTCCCGAGTGCCCCTCATGCCCACGCACTATTACGAAGACATCATCGTTGGCCAAACGGTGGCGCTTGGCACCACCAGCGTGACCAAGGCCGAGATCATTGCTTTTGCCCAGGCCTTTGATCCGCAGCCGCTGCATTTGGACGAGGAAGCGGCCACGCAGACAATGGTCGGTCGGCTTTGTGCTTCGGGCTGGCATAGCTGCGCGATCCTGATGCGGCTGATCTGCGATGGGTTTCTACTCGACTCGTCGTCTCTGGGTTCGCCCGGCATGGAAGAGGTACGTTTTCTCAAACCGGTATTCCCTGACGATACGTTGTCTGGTCGCTTCACGTGCTCAACCAAGCGCACCTTGGCTTCGCGTCCGCATGTAGGGATCTGTCGCGTGCTGTTCGAAATGACGAACGGGGCCGGAGACGTGGTGCTGAGTTGGGACACGAGCCAGTTGTTCGCGTTGCGCCATCCTCCCGCATTGGAGGTGCGGCCATGAGCGTCTATTTTGAAGATCTCGTGATAGGCCAAACAATCGATCTCGGCAGCCATACGTTCGGGCGTGCCGAAATCATCGACTTCGCCACCAAATTCGATCCACAGCGCTTTCACCTGTCGGAGGAAGGCGGGCGGGACAGCCTGTTCGGCGCGTTGTGTGCGAGCGGCTGGCATACGAGTGCGGTCTGGCTACGCCTTGTGATCGATCACCGCCGTCGCGCCGCCGATCAAATGGTATTTCGCGGCGAGCGTCCGGCAAAATGGGGACCATCGCCCGGCTTCGAGAAAATCCGCTGGCTCAAGCCAGTGTTTGTTGGCGACACGATCCGCTTTTCGTCGGCGCCATCTGAAAAGCGCGACAGCAAGTCGAAGCCTGATGTGGGACTATTGTACTCGCTCAACGAAGGCCACAACCAGAACGGCGACCTCGTGTTCCAGGTGACGTCGAAAATGTTCGTCGAGCGCCGCGCGCGTTTAGGATGAGGAGCACGCATGTACATTCCACCCGCCTTCAAGACCGACGACGACACGGCGCTGACCTTTGCGGCCAAGCGCGGCTTCGGCACGCTGATCGCGGTTGACGGAATGCTGCCGGTAGCGTCGCATCTGCCGTTCCTGCTACATCGCGATGCGGGAAGGCTTTGGGTTGAATTGCACGTGGCGCGCGTCAATCCCCTGCATGAGATCATTGCCCGCGCGCCCGAGGTGCTGCTGACGGTTATGGGGCCAGACACTTACATCTCACCCGACTGGTACGTCACAGCAGATCAGGTCTCGACCTGGAACTACGTCAGCGTACATTTGAGCGGCACGGCGCGTATTCTCCCCCAACCCGAAAACCTTGGTCATGCAGATCGTCTCAGCGCCCACTTCGAGGCGCAGTTGCTGCCAAAGAAGCCGTGGACCTCGGCCAAGATGACGCCCCTCAAACGTGACGCCATGTTGCGCGCCATCATCGGCCTCGAGATCGACGTGACGAAGGTCGAAGCGCAATGGAAGCTGGGCCAACATAAAAATGCAGCCGATCAGGTCGGCGTAATAACAAACCTCGAAGCGCTGGGCACGCCCAAGGCCGATGGGTATCTGTCGGTGGTCAAGCCGTGGCTGGCCTCACGCGGGTGACGTCAGTTTCAGTTCTAGATATCGCACAGTCTTGGCCCGCTCGGCCAGCACCGCCTGTCCAACCTCGACAAACCCCAGACGCGCATGAAAGGCGTCAGATGCTGCGTTTGGCGGGTCCCTATTGACCTCTGCACAGATTACAGTGTGACCGGCTGCGCGTGCTGCAGCAAACAGCGCCGCATAATGTTTGGCAGCAATCCCTTGGCCGCGCCCCGACCTGTCGACGACAACCCGGTCAACGTAGACAAAGCGCGTGTGCCGATTGCGAAACCATAGGTAGTTCGGGCTGGTGTAGCTGGCGGTCTCATCGAAAGCCAACAGGAACGACACGGGATATTCGGTGGCGATCGCCCGAAAGGCACATTCAACCAACCGGGAAAAATCTGCAGCATCAAGCGCCGACAGCTCAACGCTGTGGCGGTTGTTAAGGGCTAGGAACGGTGCCAGATCAAGCGTTTGTAGGGCTTGCAAAGTGTGCGTCATTGGGCCGTTGTTGTTCTCATCTCGGTTGAAAGGGTGTTGGACTGAACTGCGCTCGAGGCAGCTCTGACTGCCAATCACGATCTGTCGTTGCCCCGGTTACGGCGGCCCCCTAGAGTGCGCCGCAGCACGCCTAGAAATCAAGCTCCTGACAGGGGACCCGCACGATGGCTGATCTGTCGCCCACCGCGTTTAATCTGACCATCGCAGCGTTTGGGCTGCTGCTGTATCTGTTCGCTTGGCGGGTGACGGGCGATTTACCCCCCGCAGCAAAGGTGTTCTCGCGGCTGTCACTTGCGGTGATTGCACTCGTGCCGGTCATTTTGGGTATCTTTTTTGGCGCGACAACGCCGAAGTATGAGCGCGTTGGCGGCAGTACGCCGCCTGCGGGCCCGTCTGCACCGCAATCAACTGCGCCGCAATCAACCGCCGAAGCGCCACGCCCTGCTCCCCCGGTTGTGCCTGCGCCCCCGGTTGCGCCTGCGCCAATGACGCGGTCGCAATCTTCGACGCCTGAAACGGCTGCCAAGCCAGAGGCTGCTCCAAAGTCAGAACCAGCAGCACCTGGCAGCGCCTCGTCAGGCGACAACGGGGCAACGCGCGGCATGCCAGCTCCCGTTGCTGGCGGTGCACCAGCGCCAGCAACCGCTGACTACGATGTCGTGCCCGTATTCTACGGAACGGATCGCGGCGCGAAGCCTGGTGAAAAGCGCGTCAGTTACGATTCGGACCGCGCCAAGCGTCTGGAGCTTGGCCGCGCCATGGTGACCGTACCGAAGGCGCACGAAGTGCCCAACATCGAGCGGCCCTGGGCCTATCGCATCCCTTTGACCAACGTCGTGATCTACCAGGAAACGGAAGACCCAAAGAAACATTTCACTCTGCAGGAAGTGAAAGCGCTCTCCAAGGAAGACTACCTGAAATTGATCCGCGAGCGTTTGGCCACCTCAAGTCGCTTCAAAGACCATGCGGTGGTGTTTATCCATGGCTTCAATACGACGTTTGATTTCGCGATCTTTCGTGCCGCTCAAATGGCCTACGATTTGAAGTTCGATGGCGCACCGTTCGTCTATAGCTGGCCCTCGAAAGGGCAGTTGGGACTGCAAGACTACGGCTATGATCGCGGCAGCGCGGAACAGGCTGAGCCCTATTTGAAAGAGTTCTTATCGTTGGTCACCCGCGAGACCGGGGCAAAGACGGTCAGCATCATCGCCCACAGCATGGGCAACCTTGTGCTGCTTCCGGTACTGCGCGATTTGAAGAACTCGGCGCCGGCTGGTGTCGAAATCTCGCAGATCATTCTTGCGGCTCCCGATGTTGACCGTGATCGGTTCGAGAACCTTGCAGCTGAAATCAGAACCTTCGCCAAGGGCACGACGATGTATGTGGCGTCGAACGATTGGGCCTTGGAATTGTCGAAGCGCCTAGCCGGTAGTGTTGCGCGTGCAGGCGACATGCCGCTCACCGGGCCATTGATGATCCCAGGGATCGATACCATCGACATCACGGCGACCAGCAGCGACATGTTCTCGTTGCATCATTCGGGGTACGCAGAGAAGACGGCGCTTCTCAACGACATACAACTCATCATTCAAACCGGTGAGCGTCCGCCGGAGCTGCGGGTGCCCATTCTGCAAAAGATCACCACAGATCGCGGCACGTACTGGCGCTATCCTTCCGCAAAATGACTGAATTCGGTTCAGGCTTGGTAAAGCTCTGGTAACCCGATGTCCCGTATTGTGACGCTGAGCATTAGCGTCAGTGGGGGGGGGCCGCGTCATGTCGGTGATCAAAGGGTGTGTGATTGCAGCAGTTGCCTTGGCAGCTGGTGCGATGGCTGAAACGGCGCGAGCCGATGAAGCATTCATCTGTGATGGCGGGCGGGTCGCCTACGTGAAACCCGGTGAACTTGAGCAAAAGAAGCTGCAAGATCCTTGCATTGCCAAGTATTTCGAAAAAATCCAGACGGTGAAGCCCAGCGCGGCCAAAGTCGAAAGCGCAACAGCTGCTGTGCAGCACTCATCGGCGACAGTGGCGCCGCCAAGTGACCATTACAATGTGCGCATAATCAATGCTGCGCCCGGCCAGGATGTCTGGTTCCGCCGTCGCCCCTAAGTTCATCTGCTTAATAATCTTTCATCGGTTGAACTTCACCACTGTGAGTTAGCTCATGCGTTCATTCTTCACTTCGCGGCAAAAACAAGTTGTTGCGCTGAGCTTGGTCGTCCTTGTGCTCGCACACGGAACGGGAGCGGTCGCGGAAACAATATTCGTAACTGATCCCTCGGAGACTAAAATGTCCTTGGATCAACCGGTACCCGAAGCGTCGGCGACCCACCCGTCGGTGCGAGCGCCGACCCAGCCTTTGGCCGGGCCAATGGGGGTTCGATCACAGCA
Organism: Hyphomicrobiaceae bacterium; assembly: GCA_031429105.1. Lineage (GTDB taxonomy): Bacteria > Pseudomonadota > Alphaproteobacteria > Rhizobiales > Hyphomicrobiaceae > JAKFWF01. The sequence continues at coordinate 28,900 of JANOYV010000008.1, forward strand.
GAAATCCGAAGCAGATTTACCGCAAACCGGCTTTACCCGATATACTCGCAAGTCGATACGGGTCAACGGTGATCGCGAGACGCGCGGCATGGCAGCACTGCAACTCAGCGCACAAAATCCGGATTTCAGCATCATCGAGTGTATTGCTAATTGCCTGGGTCCGGTTGGGACTGTCGTCTACTTCAAACCACGCGTACCGACCGTCAACCAGCCGCTGGCCGACAGTGGTGTGGTCCGGATTGCTGATGTGAGTATAACACCACAGCTAAGGGCGATCGTCTGCGTTGCAGGGTGTTATGACAAGCTACCGCAGCCTCCTTCCGACTTGCGACCTGTGGCCGGTAGCAGTCGTGAGACCGCCGTTGTCGTATCGTCCGCCGAAGTGACCCCAGCGCCGAGCGTCCCAAGCACGCGCAGTATCGTGAGCATTGGTGGTTTGCGGCAGCTCAAATCTCGCGTCAGACAAACGCGTGCCCGGCACCAGTGGCGGATTGAGCGCGCGTCGGTCTTCACCAGCTACGCAAAGTCGTATCACCCAGGCTATCGGGCGTACTGACGACGTTGGGCTGTCACTCGGCAGCGGTACGCTGGGCGTAGCCCAACTGCTGATTGAGCTTTGCGAGCAGGTCGATGGCTGCCTGCGGGATATTGGTGCCGGGCCCAAAGATTGCTCTTGCACCCGCATCGAACACGGCTGGGTAATCGCCGGGCGGAATCACGCCGCCGACGACGACCATGATATCGCCGCGACCTAACGCTTCGAGCGCTGCCTTTAACTCAGGAACCAGCGTCAGATGTCCGGCAGCCAATGACGATACGCCGATGATGTGGACGTTCTTTTCCACCGCTTGGTGCGCGGCTTCCTCGGGCGTTGCGAACAAAGGTCCGATCTCGACTTCGAAGCCTAAGTCAGCAAAGGCCGACGCGATAACTTTTTGCCCCCGATCGTGCCCGTCCTGGCCCATTTTGGCGACGAGCAGGCGTGGTGGGCGTCCTTCATTTTCTTGGAAGGCTTCAACCAGGAGTTGGACGCGCTGCACGTCCTGGTTTTCCTCACCCGGTTTGCCGCCCATCGCTTCGGCCCGATAGACGCCTTTGGCTACGCGCACGTCGGCGCGATGGCGGTTGAATACGGTCTCCATGGCGTCTGAAATCTCGCCGACGGTGGCTTTCGCGCGGGCAGCCTTCACGGCGAGGTCGAGCAGATTGCCGTCACCGCGTGCGCCTTCGGTGAGAGCCGCGAGGGCCGCCTTCAGAGCTGCCGGGTCACGTTCAGCCTTGAGCCGTGTCAGCTTGGCAATTTGCTGCGTACGCACCAGATTGTTGTCGACCTTCAGAATCTCGATTGGTGCTTCATCGGTTGGCTTGAACTTGTTGACGCCAACAATGGTTTGACGACCACTATCGATGCGCGCTTGCGTGCGGGCCGCAGCCTGCTCGATGCGCATTTTGGGAAGGCCGCTGGCAATCGCTTTGGTCATGCCGCCGAGCCGCTCGACCTCTTGAATATGCGCCCAAGCTTTGGCTGCGAGATCCGCCGTCAATCGCTCGACATAGAACGAACCACCCCACGGATCGACGATACGCGTTGTGCCGCTCTCCTGTTGGAGGAACAGTTGCGTGTTGCGGGCAATGCGGGCCGAGAAGTCAGTTGGCAACGCAATGGCTTCGTCGAGCGCGTTGGTGTGCAGCGATTGGGTGTGGCCTTGGGTTGCCGCCATCGCCTCGATGCAGGTGCGTGGCACGTTGTTGAAAACGTCTTGGGCAGCCAAACTCCAGCCCGACGTTTGGCAATGCGTGCGTAGTGACAGAGAACGCTCGTCCTTCGGCGCGAATTCGGTTTTGATCAGGTTCGCCCAGATCAGGCGGGCCGCCCGCATCTTGGCGACTTCCATGAAGAAGTTCATGCCAATGGCCCAGAAGAACGACAGCCTAGGTGCAAACTTATCGATGTCGAGGCCAGCGGCGACGCCCCGGCGCGCATACTCCACACCATCGGCCAGCGTGTAGGCGAGTTCAAGGTCGGCGGTCGCCCCGGCTTCCTGCATGTGATAGCCGGAAATCGAGATCGAATTGAACTTGGGCATATGCGCCGAGGTATAGGCAAAAATATCTGAGATGATCCGCATCGAGGGCGCGGGCGGATAGATGTAGGTGTTGCGCACCATGAATTCTTTGAGGATGTCGTTCTGAATCGTGCCCGACAGCTTTGAGGCTGGCACACCCTGTTCTTCGCCGGCCACAATGAACAACGCGAGGATCGGCAACACCGCGCCGTTCATGGTCATCGATACCGACATCTGTGACAGATCGATGCCGTCGAACAGCGTGCGCATGTCGAGGATGCTGTCGATGGCGACACCCGCCATTCCGACGTCGCCCTTCACGCGTGGGTGGTCGCTGTCATAGCCACGGTGGGTTGCGAGATCGAAGGCGACCGACAATCCCTTTTGCCCAGCCGCTATGTTGCGCCGGTAGAACGCGTTTGAGTCTTCTGCTGTCGAGAACCCGGCATACTGCCGGATGGTCCACGGCTGCGTCACATACATCGCAGGGTACGGCCCACGCAGGTACGGCGCAATGCCCGGCCACGTATCGAGGAAGTCAAGCCCATCGAGGTCGGCTGCCGAGTACACCTGCTTGACCTCGATCCCCTCAGGCGTGAGCCACGGCTCGGCGGCGGGTGCAGATAGGGATGACGGTTGTGGGGAGGTAAGGCCGATGGTCGTGAAATCTGGGATCTGGGTCATGGTGCAAGACGCTTCGGTTGCATGTTTAAACGCGCATATCTTACATACGCTCCAACGGCTATGCCTGCAAATAAACCTATGATTGCGCCGAGAGTGATGGCGAGGCCAGCCTGCAGCAATTCACGCTGCGTTTGCAGGGGTGTGAGGTTTCCGCGTTTCAGCCCAAGCAAGATGTGAAGGCCGAAAAATACTGGATAAATGAGAGCTACTTTGGCGCCTTCGATACTGAAGCGGCGCAGAGGCGCTTTGGTTCGCCAATATTTTCGCAGCGCGCGGGGCATTGTGATGACTGCGCTGGGAACAATTAAAATGATCGCAATGATACAGTAAAAGGATACCCCAAATCTGAGGCCTGAAAATAAGGGTGACCTCGGCCTAGACAGTGGTGGCAACAATTCGACCGCCAAGGATATCGATATTGTCACCACGAGCGCAGCAACAACACCCACTGCGATCGAACACAATGTCTGCTTAAATGTGGGTCCGCTTAGTTGCGCCGCAGCCGTAGGTTGGGTTAGCGCGGCCCGCATGTCGGTTGCCTTGTGAGTTTGTCCGTCCCGCGCGTAACTCAACACTTACGCGCGTGCAATGTTGGGTTACGCGCGAGGCGAAAATAGGAGCCCTACGGCGCCATCGTGGCTGCGCTAACCCAACCTACGCTTCGGCTTTCAACGCCGCGATTGTCTCGAGCCAAAGATCCGTTCCGGTCAGCGCAACGATCTTGTCAGCGCCCCAGTTCGCGAGCAGAGCCAACTTTGCCGCGTCGCTATAAGGGCCGATTTCGCCGTCGATCAGTTCAATTTTTTCAGGCAAATCGGTCAAGGGTGAGAAATACTCATCGACGGTGAATTGTTGAGGGCTGCGAGAGACGGGTTTCAGCATAGGGCATGCCTCGTGTCCAAAGTTGAACAACAAGACACTATCACATATCGCGAGATGTTCCCTCCCCGACTACTCCTGCAGCACCAACAACCCGCCTTTGCGCATTTCGGTGCGGGAAAGTTTGCCGAGGAAAGACATGCCGAGCAGCGTGATTTGCAGCTTGCCGCGTTCGCTGACGGCGGCTTGCACGTTGCGCACGGTGATGCCGCCGATGCTGACCCGGTCGAGCATGACGGGGGCAAATTTGGCGATGCCGTTGGCGGTTTGGCTTTGATGCGTGAAATCGGAATTGCGAACGAAAATCCCGGCCCGCTCGGCATCCTCGTAGGTCAGGGCCACAAGCGACGCCCCGGTATCGACCATCACCTGCACGGAGCGGCCGTTCAATTCGGCTGGCGTCTCGAAGTGGCCGTAGCGCCCAGCGCGCAATTCAACCGTGCCAGCCGATGTAGTTGCCTGGGTGGTGGTAGATGTGGGCTTCGCGCCCTTTGCCCCGACCTGGGCTTGCGCGCCAGGCGGTGGGATCTGCAGCCCGAAACCCCAGGCGGCAACGCCTTTGAGTTCTTCGAAGTAGACGACGCAGCCGGCGATACAGCCAGCGGCGAACAGCCAATTGCCAGCTTCACGCAACGCAAATCGCAACACCGACCCTGAGGCCATACAACTCTCCGCGACGGCAAAGGACGCCGCAGCGTTGGACACACGAAGGTCAACCGCGCAGCGTCAGGAAATCGCCCGAGAATTCATATGACCGTAAACGCTTTAAGAAACTCATACCGAGCAGGCTTTCCGACAGCGCGCCGGGCTTGGAAACGAGCGCTTCGACCTCATCCACCACAATGCCACCAATCGCCATTCGCTTGATCCGGACCGCCGCCGCATAGGCCGTGCCGTTCGCCGTGCGGACCGGCACCGTGTAGGTGAGGGCGAAGCGCTCGTTTCCAAGCCCGGCGCGCTGTCGGAAAGCCTGCTCGG
>JANOYV010000009.1:0-63208 GCA_031429105.1 Hyphomicrobiaceae bacterium
CAACCGCGCGTGGCGATAGCACCAGCATGCCGTGAGCGGCTTCGCCACCGAGGACCTTCTGCCAAGAGAAGGTGCACACATCGATCTTCGACCAGTCGAGATCCTGCGCGAACGCAGCCGATGTCGCATCGGCGAACGTGAGCCCGGCACGGTCGGCCGGGATCCAATCGTAGTTTGGCACCTTCACGCCCGATGTCGTGCCGTTGGCTGTGAACAGGACGTCGCGGTTGAAATCAACCTTGGCAAGGTCAGGCAGATGACCGTACTCGGCGACCGTGATCTTGGCGTCTTTGAGTTTCAGCTGCTTGACGATGTCCGTCACCCAGCCCGCGCCAAAACTTTCCCAGGCGAGCGCCTCGACGGGGCGTTGACCAAGCATCGTCCACATTGCCATTTCGTAGGCGCCGGTGTCTGACGCTGGCACGATGGCGCAATGATAGTCGGCTGGCAGACCGAGAATTGCCTTGGTTTTATTGATAGCGAGCTTGAGGCGCGCCTTGCCCTCCTTCGCCCGGTGCGAGCGACCGAGGAATGCCTTATCGAGGGCTTTGAGGGTCCAGCCGGGGCGCTTGGCGCATGGGCCGGAAGAAAACTGCGGATTGCCCGGCAACGTTGCCGGTTTGCTCATCGTCATCGGATCTATCCTTCCAGATAGGAGCCTCCCGGTGGGGGGAGGTAGCCCAGTTCCGGCAATAGAGATCCAACGCGGCCAAGTCAACGCCCGCGCAAACACAAAGAAGGGCGAACCTTTCGGTCCGCCCTAATTGGTCTCGGATGTGAGCGCCGATTTTAGTTGATGTCCCAGCGCAGACCAGCACGGATCTGGTGTTCGAAAATGTCATTGTAGGAGAACCGGCTATTGGAGCCAGCCAGCGACATGTCGACGTTTGAGCTTGGGATGTAGAGCATCCGGTAGTTCACATCGAGGGACGTGACAGACGTCATCGCATAGCTGAAGCCAGTGGTCAGCGAACCGGCCCAAAGCAGCCGATTTTCGACGCCTGATCCTGAGAAACTACGATGTGCTGCCGTCGTCGCACACGGAATCGGTACTTCGGTCGTATCGCACGACGTATCGGTTGTCGTGTGGTTGCGATGCATGCTGACGTAAGCCAACCCAAGTCCACCGCCGATGTAGGGCGTGAAGGCGCTGCGGTTCTTCCAGTCGTAATACGTATTCGCCATCAGGACGCCGCTCTTCATCTCCGTGTTGTCGTTCGAGACGCCATTAATGCGCGTCTGGGGCACAGGCGCCACATAGAGAGGCGCGAACGGTGCAATCGGGTTGATGACGTTGTTGTTGTACTGATAGGTGCCGCGCATCTTGTACTCGGTCACCGTGCGATGCTCGAGCGTTAGGTCGGAACGCCAGTTTGAGTTCCAGCGATATCCAACGCCACCGCCATAGATGAAGTTGGCGTCCGAACTGTCTGTGAACCAGCTGCCGGACGAGCCAAAGCCCGCGCCAGTCGACGAGTATGAATCGATGCCGTTACCCGCGCCGTAGCTAACGCCGCTTTCCTTTGCGCCGCGTTTGCCTTCACGACCGATACCGGCGTCAAGGCGCATGTACCAACCACTGGGCCCGTCATAAGTTGATATGGGTGCCGGCACAGGCACCGCTGCGTTGCCACGATCCTTGAGCGATCCGGCGCCATTGTTCCAGTCGCCGGCCAGCGTCGGCATCGAACCAGCGGCCAGACTGATGATCCCTACCGAAAGGGAAATGATTCTGCGGTTCATTTGGGTCAATTCCTCGAAAGAGACGATGCCTCTTGATAGGCGTCGGTCTCGAATGCCACTTCGTCCAATTATGCGGGCAGTTAAGCGGGCAGCCCAAACCAGTTGGGCCTCAGGTACACTTCACGCGACGCGAACTAAATGGCAGACGATTATCGAGAGATTTGCGAAACCGGCCCAACTGGGCCGATTTCTCTATTGTTATAAAGATCGCCTAATTCAGCGAATGTCGTAGCGCAGGCCAACGCGGAATTCGTGGGCATGCATAGCTTCGACGGTCGGATCTGGCGCAATCGTGACGTTGCCGACCCGATCCTTGACGGCGCCGGTTGCGGCGTCACCGAGATAGAGGAAGCGATAGCCGGCATCGAGCGCCAGACGATCACGAAGCTGCATCGAGAAGCCACCCATCAGGGCGCCAGCAACGCTGGTATGAGTTGCTGCGTCGATGTCACCGGTGATGCCGGCAGCATTGGTGACGGTACCAGCGGTCGTCTTGTGACGCGCGAAGCCGAGGCCGACGCCAAGGTATGGCGTGATGTGGCAACGGCAATCAAAATCAAAGTACATGTTGGCCAAAAACACATCGCTCTTGATACCGAACTTGCGTGTACCGTAGCACGACGACTGGATCGCTGGGCCGTCAGCCGCATGGCAGTCAGCTGCTGCGAGTTGTGCCACGTCGTAGCGATAGCCCGAGACGTCGGACTTGAAGCGATGATCGTACGTCAGATCGCCGCGGATATTCTTTGCGAAGTAGTAGCCAACACCGCCGCCGAGCGTCCAGGCGTTGCCCATCGATGTTTCGGTGAGATCAGCCGTGCCGTCCTCAACCATGAAGGGTTTGTCGTGACGTGCGAAGCCACCATCGAGGCGCAGGTAGAAAGATGGATTTGATGCCACCATCTGCGGTTGATAACCGTAGTCCTTGAGGCCGCCGCCCCGACCGCCGAGATCGGCAGCGCCGGCTCCCGTGACGGTGCCGATGGCGAGCGCGGCTCCCAGCAGCAATGTTCTGCCGAACGAGATCATTCGTAACCCTTTCTATATCTGACCGGAAAAGCAGCGCTCACCGGAACCCGAACATCAACGCAGAACTGTCTCAATACGGGACTATCGGTCAGAAGTTTTAAGGGACGCTTAACGTACGCTGACTTAATCGTTAAAGTTCAATAACTTATGTTCTTGATGTGATTGAGAGAAAATGCGTAACATCATTGATTTTATTGATGAATTGGCAGTCGGAGAACGTGTCAAAGTTGCTAAGTGGTTGCGACGGCTGTCCACATCAGCAAATTGCACATCTGCCTGTAAGGCTGTAGGCTGATTACATATAAGCTAGGCCGTCGTGTTCCCTCCCTGCGCCTAGCGGGGGCGGAGTACGGCGTTACAAATTATGAAAATTATTATCACCCACACAGATGTCGCCGCACTCTTGAAGGCCGCCGATGGCGTGTTGACACGCTACGACAAGCATGAAGTGCCTGAACGCATTAAAGGTCAGGTCGTTCTTTCAGTTCTGAAGAACATGACAAGCAGTTCTCACTTCAGTATTTGCTCGGTGACTGAGATGGCCGAACTCAATGAGGTTACAATCTCACCGGAGCACAAGGCTTTATTCAGATCCCTTCACTGTGTCAGTTGGAACCAAATGCACCCCGACACCAAGGAGTACCTCTTGGCGCTACTGATCGATTACTTTTAAGGAAATATATCAATGTCGAGTGCCACTCTTGCGACCACCCACAAGCAAAAGCCTTGCTGAAACGCGCTCACAACTTTCTGCTTTTAGTTCGGATTTCTAGCAGCCGCTCGACCCGCGCCTTCCGCCTCACGTGTTCTCCGATCACCGCACCGATAGACTCATGCAACTCTTCCGCCCAATTCAACATTGGCAGTGGCGGCCTCTCCAGAGCGAAATGATACGTACCGTGCCTCAGTTGCTTTAGCTCCACTAAATGTCCTTTGAAGAGCTTCTGCACTCGCTCATCCTTGAGTCCCGACTTGTTGAACCCCTCCACCACCACGAACAGACCTGAAAGCCAAAACGACAAGTATGTTTCCCACTCCAAACCATGCCCATCCGCATAGATTTTATCGATATCACCATCGAACTCTTCCCTCACCATGTGAAGGAACTCGTGCATCAGCTCAGCCCTGAGCCAGTATTCCCCCAACCGCGCTACGACCTCTTTCGGTACCCTCTGCTTGCCAGCCACGGTGCCTCCCACAAATCAAGCGCCCGAATATAGCAGGTCTACCCTGCGCTTCGCAGAACCTCAAACTCCAGTTGCTAAGCAGTTGCTACGACCCTCTAACCTATTGATATTGCTTGCGTTGCATATTCGGGACGCTTAATCGCGGGCCGAGCGTTCAGACTTATTTCAGGCACGACGCATAAGCACAAAAAAGCCCTGCCGCATTGAATAAGCGGCAGGGCTTTTTCAGTTTAATTAAGTTTTAATACCTTAAGCGGCTGCCAAGCGAACTGCTTCAACAATGTCGCCGACAACACCCGAAACCAAACTTTCGTCGTCGCCTTCCGCCATGACCCGAATAAGCGGCTCTGTGCCTGATGGCCGGATGACAAGTCGGCCAGACTTGCCGAGTTTTTCCTTGGCCGCGTCGATCGCGAGCTTGACCCGCGCGTCATCGAGCGGCTTGCCCTTTGAATAACGCACATTCTGCAGAATCTGCGGTAACGGCGTGAACCGGTTGCACACTTCGCTTACGGGCTTGCCAGTCGTCACGACGACGGCCAACACCTGCAACGCCGAAATCAGACCGTCGCCCGTCGTGGTGAAATCCGACAGCACGATATGGCCCGACTGCTCGCCACCGACGTTGTAGCCGTGCTTGCGCATGTGCTCGACGACGTAACGGTCACCGACTGGCGTGCGGATCATGTCCAAACCGAGCGAACCTAAATACCGCTCGAGACCGAGATTGGACATAACGGTTGCAACAACACCGCCGCCCGACAAATCCTCGCGCTTGAGCCAGCTTTCCGCGATCACCGCCATCAGCTGATCGCCGTCGACGATCTGGCCCTTCTCGTCGATCAGCACGACACGGTCCGCATCCCCGTCAAGCGCGATGCCGATATCGGCGCGCACTTCTCGCACCTTTTCGATCAGGGCTTCGGGCGCGGTCGAACCGCACTTATGGTTGATGTTGCGGCCGTTGGGATCAACACCGATCTTGATGACTTCGGCGCCAAGCTCCCACAACGCTTCTGGGGCCACTTTGTAGCCAGCGCCATTGGCGCAATCGATCACGATGCGTAGGCCATCCAGACGCAGGTTCTTGGGCAGCGTGCGCTTGGCATATTCGATGTAGCGCTCCTGGGCACTTTCAACGCGGGTTGCGCGGCCAATGTGATCGGGCGCGGCCAGCATCGTTTCGGCCTTGGTCTCGATCAGAGCCTCGATCTGGGCTTCCGTTTCATCGGACAGCTTGTAGCCATCCGGATCGAACAGCTTGATGCCATTATCATCGAACCGATTGTGCGAGGCCGAAATCATGACGCCCAAATCGGCTCGGAGCGAGCGGGTCAGCATGGCAACCGCCGGCGTCGGCATCGGCCCGAGCAGGAACACGTCGCAGCCAACAGCCGTGAACCCCGACAAAAGCGCACTTTCGATCATGTAGCCTGACAGCCGCGTGTCTTTGCCAATGACGACGCGATGTCGGTGGTTACCGTTGCGAAAAACGTGGCCTGCCGCCATGCCAACCTTAAGTGCCACCTCCGACGTCATTGGATGCCGGTTGGCAAGGCCGCGAATCCCATCGGTTCCGAAGTAGCGGCGCGTCATGGCGTTATCCCTCGTCGTTCATTTTGGCGCATCGAACAGCGCCACGGCTGAATTAACTCACTCCGTATCAGTACGGAGCGGCAGTCGCCCATCAACACGTGTTAGCAACAGTTACGCCATTTTGCGCTGCTTTGCTCATGTGCCCTGTGCGACACAGCAGATCATGCGGAATCAACCCATATGACCCCTGCGGGGCGAACACAACGCAACTTAGAACAGCAACGGAGCTCTAATGGCCTTCTTCCTTGCGGTCGCAAACCGGAAAGGCGGCGTCGGCAAATCCACGGTCGCCGTGGGTCTGGCCCACGCAGCAGCCGTCTGGGGTGGCAAACGCGTACTCGTTCTCGACCTTGATTCGCAATGTAATGCGTCGCTGATCCTGCTCGGCGGCCAAGGCTGGCTTGAGGCCAAAAAGGCCAACCGGACCATTTCTGACTACTTCTTCGACATGTTTGATGAAAGCGCAGGCGCCCCGCGAGACTACTTGGTGCACGGCACCGGAGACGTCCGCGACGCCAACGGCAAGGCCGCGCGCATATCGCTGCTGCCGGGTTCCTTGTTACTAGAAGACGTGCAAGGTGAATTGTACGTCAAAGAAGCTCGGCAAGCCAAGGACCCTGATATCGTTGCCTCCCGGGTGAAAGGCCGTCTCCTGCGCCTGTTGCGCCGGTTTGAGCCGAACTATGATCTGGTCATTCTCGATTGCGCCCCTGGACTATCGTTCGCAGCCCTCGCAGCGCTAAAAACGGCCGACCTAGTGCTGGTGCCATTTCGACCAGATTACGTTTCGCAATTGGCGGTCGACCGGGTGGCGCTGCTGATCGAGGAGAAGCGAAACATCGACGACCTGCGCGAGATCGACTTGAGCCGCCGTCGTTACACCTGCATTGCTAATGGCACCCGGGAGAATTCGCGTGACCGCAATATCATCGATGAAATCGGGCTGGATCATCCAATGCTGACTGCCCAATTGCCACAGAGCGAGGGCATCGCCAATGCGTTCGACTGGGATTCAGCACCGAAGCGCATTGACGAAAAGTACGGGGCTGGGACTGCCGCCATTCGCGGGCTTTACGATGAACTCATGCCGCTGATGACCGCCCGCATGGCAGCCGAGTGACGCAAACGAAATCGGGCACCATCGAACACGCCATGGCAAAACACACAAAAGCAGCATCCGGCGCATCGAAGATAAAATACTTCCGCGATGCGCTGCGCGCCGATCCAGACGTCAGCCCGGAGGCCGTCGAGCGGCTCACCGCAAAATTTGATGCAGACCTTTCGCACGTCCGCATTCGTCGCGGTGCGACACCAGCGCCAACTGTGGACGATGTTCCAGCACGAGCGGCGGTCCAACAGCTTCCGTCCGTAGTGTCGGCGTTTGATCCCCATGCCTTCAGCCTGATCGTCGTCATGACCAAGCAAGGCCCCGCTGGACTCGAAGCAAAGTTGCGCACAATCGACAATATCGATCAGCTGCGCGCGCTCGCTCGCGCCCAGCATGTCGCATTGGACAGAGCACTCGTGGCACTACCAGACGTGCGTGCGGCCATTATCGCAGGCACCGCCCAGCGCATCGCCGACCGCCGCGCAGCGGCAAGTTGACAGAGTCGCGCAGCGGCAAGTTGACAAAGCCGCGTGGCGGCGAGTTGAAAGTACCGCACAGCGGCTAGCTGATCACCGCCTTCGAGACCGTTGCCGTGGTGCTCGCCATCCAAACATCAAGCGCTTCGCGGGTCGCCTTCACGTCATGCACGCGCACCAATTGCACGCCCTGAGAAACGGCTGCAAGCGCTGCGGCAACTGAGCCATGAACTCGGTCGGCTGCGGTTTCGACGCCTGAAATCGTACCTATAAATCGTTTGCGTGACGCACCAATCAGCACCGGTACGCCCATTCCGTGGAACAGGCTGATGCCAGCCATCAGTTCCAGATTGTGCGCCAGCGTTTTGCCAAACCCAATGCCGGGATCAATCACCAACCGATTGGGCGAGATACCTGCTCGCCGACAGGCCTCGATCCGTGCTTCGAGAAAATCGAAGACATCGAGCAGTGCGTGGTCATAGGTCGGGTATTGCTGCATCGTGCGCGGATCGCCTTGGGCGTGCATCAGGATGATTGGCAGGGTCGTTTCCGCCGCCACCTCAAGCGCGCGCGGATCGTGCATCAGTGCCGAAACATCATTGATGATATCGGCACCTGCATTCGCCGCCGCGCGCATAACCTCGGACTTGCGCGTATCGACCGATATCCGCGCCTGAGTTTTGCCGACAAGGCCCTCTATGACCGGAATGACGCGGGCGAGTTCTTCCTCAATCGGAACGGGCAACGCACCGGGCCTCGTCGATTCACCGCCGATATCGAGAATATCGGCACCATCAGCTGCAAGCTGAAGTCCGTGTGCGACGGCTGCCGCTGACGAACCAGCGAACGCACCGCCATCCGAAAAACTATCGGGCGTGACATTCACAATGCCCATGATGCGCGGGCTGCCAAGGTTCAGCCCAGCGATCCGCGCACGCGGGCTCATGAGGTTTTCAAACATGTCAGCAGCGTTGCGCGTGCGCCGCCCCCAATCCTTTTCGAAGAACTCGCCAAGTCCAGCCAATCGGCGATCGACCGCTGCGCCATTGCGCTCCATGATATCGAGGGCTGTGAAATCGAGCCAACCGGCACCCAGCCTGAACGCCCCGCGCACTTCAATCGCGGGAGCAGCTTCAATCGCTGGCATCAAACCAGCCGGGCGGATGTAGATTTCGCGTAGCATTAAGGTCCTGAAGTGCCGGTATCATCGGCAGGTTTGCGAGGCACGACGATTGGGTTCACGCGTCACAAGCGTGAGCCGCGGCTGCGATACATTAAGTCCCCGTCCATTGCGGATCGCGTTTGTCGATGAAGGCACCAATTCCTTCGGCAGCGTCACGCGCCATCATGTTTTCGACCATGACGTTGGATGCAAAGGCGTAAGCTTCGGCAATGGGTTGCTCCAACTGGCGATAGAAGGCTGCCTTGCCAATCGCAACGGTGAGCGGTGATTTTGATGCGACCTGGCGGGCCATGCCTAAGGCTTCGTCCATCACAGTCGCTGGTGACACCACGCGATTAACGAGGCCATGCGCCATTGCATCCTTAGCTGAGAGCAGTTCGCCCAGCAGCAACATTTCCATCGCCTGCTTGCGTGACACGTTGCGCGAGAGCGCAACCATTGGCGTTGAACAGAACAGTCCGATGTTGACGCCCGGCGTCGCGAACGTTGCCGTTTCCGAGGCGACGGCTAAATCGCACGTCGCAACCAGCTGGCAACCTGCCGCGGTTGCGGTTCCTTGCACGGCCGCAATGAACGGCTTTGGCGAATTCAGGATCGCCTGCATGGTCGCAGCACACGCATCCATCGTGCGTTTGAAGAACGCTCGACCGCGGTCCGGGTCTGCGCGCGCAGCGGTCATTTCCTTCAGATCGTGCCCGGCGCAGAATGCGCTGCCATTGGCAGTCAGCACCACCGCATGCACCGATTTGTCATTCGAAACATCAGCGATCGCTGATTGCAAAGCGTCGAGCATCAGCAGCGATAGACTGTTACGGGCGTGTGGCCGATCCAGCGTGATGACAGCGACACCGGCTTCGGGCCGATGCACGCGCACAGGTAACGGCAAAGTCGCGGGGGGCTTGTTTTTATCAAGCATACTCAAGATTCCCCGCGCTCCGACTGCCTATTGCAACGCCTTTTCGATGTCCTTTTGGAATTTCTTCACGAGGGTCACATTCTCCTTGTACTGGAGAGGTGGCGTTGTCTTCAGCGCTTGGTCCATCTCTTCCAGCATCTGTTTCTTGTCTTTTTCAGGAATTTTGTCGTCCTTCTTGATCTCTTCCATCTCCTTCGTGATGGCTTCGATCGGGTCCATGTAGTCACCCGACTGCGGATCAAGCCCAGCCATCACCATCGAGATGTTAGCGGCCACGTCGTCCAATTCGGCAAAGTTGGCGAAGCCATTCTTGGTTGCCACGCCCTCTAGTTCAGCCTGGAGTTTAGCGTCGGGCTTATCGCCGGCCGCCTGCAGTTTCGCGGCCATGGCCGCCAAATCTTTCTGTGCCGCAATAAATCCTTGCACAGATTTCTCGGCAAGCTTGATCTGCTTGAACTCGTTCGATGTGGTCTGCGCCGATGTTGGCGACACAGCCACGCCAACAGCCAGCACTAAACTCGCAACCAGTCCCAAAGTCTGTTTCATCGCTGTCATCGTCTATCAAGCTCCTCGCTGGGACCGATAACGGCCATTTGCTGCGCGACAACCGCACAATAGAATCGTTATGCTCACATTCCAATCCACAACTGGGACGAGAATAAGAATGCAGCAAGCCGGCCGGACCTACGCCATGCGACTTGATGCCAGGGCCGTAACACAACTGATTGATGAGCATTTCCCGCAAGTCCATGAAGGATCAGGTAAACTACTGATCGAAGAACTGGCGGTTGGGCGCTCCACGGTAAGACTATGTGCTGATGCTGCCATGATCAGGCCAGGGGGCACCGTTTCGGGACCTGTCATGTTCAAATTGGCCGATTTCACCATCTATACCGCACTTCTAGGCCATTTGGGCGATGCAGCGCTCCAAGCCGTGACGACAAGCATGACAATGAACTTTCTTAGTCGACCAGCACCTTCCGACATGATCGCGATGGCGCGCCTGATCAAAGTCGGGCGACGGCTCGCCGTCTGCGATGTCGAAATCTACTCCGACGGCAACCCAGACATGGTTGCACACGCGACCGGCACATACGCAATCCCGTCGACGACAATTACATAAGGTATTCAGATACCGCTATTTGGTATCATGTTACCTCATATTGGTAATCGTTGATTTTACGGACTTTTCTTGCATTCGTACCGCAAAGATATTGACTATCCTGCTGGCTTAGCTATTGCTCGCGTCAAGTTCCCGGGTTCGCCGGGCGCGCATGTAAGCAACCACGGATCATCAGACATGAAGACCTACGTCGCCAAGCCCGGCGAAGTGGAAAAGAAATGGGTCGTGATCGACGCCGCCGGACTCGTTGTCGGTCGCCTCGCCGCCCTGATCGCCACACGCCTCAAGGGCAAGCACAAGCCGCAATACACACCGCACGTCGATTGCGGCGACAACATCATTGTCGTCAATGCCGATAAGGTCGTGTTCACCGGCAAGAAGTTCGAAGACAAAACGTATTATCACTACACAGGCTTCCCAGGCGGTATCAAAGAGCGCAGCCCGCGCATGATCCTCCAGGGTCGCTTTCCAGAGCGTGTTGTCGAGAAAGCGGTTGAGCGGATGCTGGCGCGCGGCCCGCTACAGCGCAAGCTGATGGGCAACCTTAAGGTCTATAAGGGCACGGTCCATCCGCACGCTGCCCAGAACCCAACTGCGCTTGACATCGGCAAGCTCAACAGCAAAAATGTGAGGGCCTAATGGCCACAGAAACCAAATCGTTGGGCGATCTCGCCGCTTTGAAGCCAGCTGTTAGCGAAGCCGTTGCGGCCGCAGCTCCCGTCTACGTGCAAAAGCTCGACAAGCTTGGCCGCGCCTACGCCACCGGTAAGCGCAAGGATGCGGTTGCCCGCGTCTGGATCAAGCCCGGCGTCGGCAAGATCACGGTCAACAAGAAAGACTTCCAACTCTACTTCGCACGCCCCGTGCTTCAGATGCTTCTGAAGCAACCGCTGAATGCTGCTGGCCGCACCACCCAGTACGACATCATGGTGACGGTCGCCGGTGGCGGATTGTCGGGGCAAGCTGGCGCCGTACGTCACGGCATTTCGAAGGCACTGACCTGCTTTGAGCCAGACCTGCGTCCGACTCTCAAGAAGGGCGGCTTCCTGACCCGTGACAGCCGTACTGTCGAGCGTAAGGAGTACGGCCGCGCGAAAGCCCGTCGTAGCTTCCAGTTCTCGAAGCGCTAAAGCAACACCACAACGAATTACAACCTTCCGCCTCACTGCGGGCGGTTGTTTTTTGTCGGCAACGCTCCACATGCGACCTGGGCGGTTAGATCGACCGCCAATATCATGCACTTTAGGGGCGACGCGACAATGCAGGCACTACTTACAGAACTTTCCAGCTTCATGACCGCCGGGTGGTGGCAGCAAAATTGGGCAGCACTCATCAACATTATCATGATCGATGTTGTGCTAGCCGGTGACAATGCAATCATTGTTGGATTAGCCGCTTCCCGGGTTGCACCGGAATTGCGCGCCAAAGTCATCTACTGGGGTATTGCCGGAGCCGTCATTTTACGCATCATCTTTGCGGCAACGACCAACCAGCTGTTGCAGATAACGGGATTGACCCTCGCCGGCGGTTTGCTTCTTCTGTTTGTTTGCTGGAAAATGTACCGCCAAATTACCGAAGGCACTCACGATCCGGACCAGATCGCAGAGCAGGTGGCGTCGAATGCGCCGGTGAAAGAGCCGATGTCCTTTAACAGAGCGATTGTGCAAATCATCATCGCTGACGTTTCCATGTCGCTCGATAACGTACTTGCAGTCGCAGGAGCTGCTGGCAAAAGCACGCTGGTTCTAGTGATCGGCCTTGCGATTGCGATCGTGTTGATGGCGGTTGCCTCGCACTTCATAGCAAAACTGCTGGTCCAGTATCCATGGATCACCTGGATCGGTTTGATCGTTATCCTCTACGTTGCGCTCGACATGGTCTACGACGGTAGCCATGAAATTTCATGCAAGGGCTACAGCATCGGTTGTCAGGCAGACTTGATCAGTTGGTTGCGCAGTTTACTTTTGCTGCGATAAGGGGCCAACCTAATCTCCTCGCACTCACAAGACCAGGACGCCGTTGCATGAGCGAAAGACAAGACGGCACGAGTGCACCAGTACAGCCGATGCCGACAAAAGTGCTGCGCCCCCGGGACGCATCGACCCTCATTATCGTCGATCAATCCGACGGCGTGGCACGTGTCTTGATGGGCAAACGCCGGATGGAGCAAGTCTTCATGCCGGGAAAATATGTGTTTCCCGGCGGTCGTGTCGACAAGTCGGACCGATTGGTGCCCAGCGCTGACGAGCTCGCGCCAACGGAAAGTGCCAAGTTGATGCTACAAATGAAAGGCGGCGCGAGTACAAGTCGGGCCCGCGCCCTCGCACTTGCCGCCGTCCGCGAAACATTCGAGGAGGCGGGACTTGTGATTGGCGCCTCGTTGCCGCCAAATGCGCCAACACAAGCAGTTGCCGGTTGGGCCGACTTCTTTGCCCATGGTTTCCAGCCCCGCATTGCGCCGCTTTCGCTATTTGCCCGCGCGATCACACCGCCTGGCCGGACACGCCGCTACGACACGCGGTTCTTCTGCATGGATGCGCAGGATATTGCCCATCGAACGGACACGAATGATGGCGAGCTCTCGGGGCTCCATTGGCTGACGATCGGAGATGCTCGGGATCTCGATTTACCAGCCATCACCCGTGTCATCCTCGAAGATTTATCGGACCGCCTCAAGTCCGGCGGTTTACATGCACCGAGTGCCCAAATTCCATATTATCACCAACGCAATGGGAGCTTTAAGCGCGACATGCTAGCGCTTCCCGAGCCTAATCCTTGACACGCTCAACGTCGCGCGTATTGTGCGGCAAAATCGATCAGGGCATCGTGCTCTAGCAGGACATACTTCTCATGGCCAAACCCGTCACACAAAAGATTAAACTGCTTTCCACAGCAGGTACGGGCTTCTTCTACGTCACCAAGAAAAACCCCCGGACGTCGACCGAAAAGATCGTCTTCAACAAGTACGATCCGGTTGCGCGCAAACATGTCGAATTCAAAGAGACAAAGATCAAGTAGTCGCTTTGATCCGATAGCGCGTTGGGCATATTCAAATAGTCGTGTTTACGAGCTCGTCTTTGCTCGGTCTTTTTTGACGCCCAAGTACTCCTCTTGTAGCCTGGCACGCTGGCGAGCCAGGCTATCACCGGGCATGGCTGCTGTAATCACAAACAGGTGTGATAACGATAAGCTGTCATCTCTATTAATGTGGAGGTTGCGCGGGCGGTCAAACTGCTACGACCTAGAGGGCCTGGGGCAGAAGCTGCAGCACGCTCGGTAGCGGGGTAAAATACGTCCGAGTACGCCACAGCTCCTGACCTCATAACCTTCCGGCGCGCCGAAGAGGGCGTCAGCACACCGGCTGGTGGCGACCTGCACTCCTTTCGGAGCCAGATCCCGCAACCCGACTCCCTGCGTGATGCGGTTCACGCAGAAAGTGTTATGGGCTACGTATGGTCACGACCTTCATTTGGCCGATTAGACCAAAACGAAAGTCGAATTCATTATTTGAAGGACTGATATGCTCAAGCCTTCACTCAAGTTGATCCTGCCAGAACAGTTTACGATGCGCAAGTGCTCGAGCCAACACTCATCACCTTGTGTCAACTGATTATCACCGGATAATGACAACTTTTGGGATGGTGGGTCAAAAAAGCCCTTCGCTTTTGACGCGCCCGGACACCACTCAGACGCCTTACCGGCACCCGCACATGGTGTCACGCAGCATGCGCCACGACGCGATTGCGACCTTCGCGTTTGGCTGCATAGAGTGCCGTATCCGCACGCTTAAAGATCGACTCTGGCGTGTCGTCCGGCCGATCCAACATCGCGATTCCGACGCTCGCCGTAACGGGCAGCAGTGTCGTCGCATTGACGCGAAAAGGTTCGGCCGCGACGCACGCACGTAACCGCTCGGCAACCTGATATGCACGTTCGATCGTTGTGTCGGGCATAATCGTCACGAACTCCTCGCCGCCCAACCGACAGGCGAGGTCAATCCCGCGTGTATTGCGGCGGAAGCGTCCGGCGAACTCTCGCAGCACGTGATCACCGGCATCGTGGCCGTGTGCGTCGTTGATCTTCTTGAAGAAATCGATGTCAGCAACGAGCACTGACAACGGTCGGCCTGCTGCCAAGCTCTGTTCGACGAGCGTGCGCAGATGACCCTCCATATAGCGCCGATTGTGAAGACCGGTCAGTGAATCGGTAATGGCGAACTCAACGCTCTCTTCGAGTCGAGTGCGCAGCAAATCCGAATGCCGCTTCCGCTTGATCTGGGTTTTGACCCGCGCCAGCATTTCATGCCGATCAATCGGTCGCACGAGATAGTCGTTTACCCCCATATCGAGCCCACGCATTAGGCGGGCTTCATCGCCGCGCTCGATCAAGACGATCATTGGCAAGTGTCGAGTGCGATCAAGCGAGCGGACCTGGCTGCACAGTCGCAAGCCATCCGCGTTTGAGAGGTTAAGGCTCACCATCAGGAGATCAAAATTATGTTCGGCGACCCGCATCAGGGCGGCTTGGATGTCCCCATCAACGAATACATCGTGGGTCCCCGAAAGCGCCTGCATGATCCGCGACGCGGACCGGCGATGATCGTCAACGAGCAAGATACGGCCGCTTTCGCCGCGCATCGCCCTTGCCATGGCAGCGGATGCTGGCAATCCCAATTGTTGGGTCGTCGCAGCCCGCATTAGCATTTCGTCGTTGAGCACTTTGAGCCGCGCCAAGTTCTTTACGCGGGTGACAAGCGCAATGTCATCCACTGGCTTAGTCAGGAAGTCGTCGGCCCCCGCCTCTAGTCCTTGGATTTTATCGGACGGCTGATCCAATGCTGTGACCATGATAACAGGCACGTGCTGGGTCGCAGGTGCCGCCTTGATCCGTCGGCACGCCTCGAAGCCGTCCATTCCCGGCATCATCACGTCGAGTAGCACGACATCAATGCGCTCGCGGGCGCAGATCTCCAAGGCTTCCTCACCGCTGGTCGCGGTTAGAACTTCGAAGTACTCGGCTGTCAACCGCGCTTCGAGCAGTTTGATGTTGGCCAGAATGTCATCAACAACGAGGACGCGCGCGGTCATTAAGCACCTTCAAAGTGAGCTGCCATTGAGGTCACGCTTCGCCAATAAATTTGCGAACCGTTCCGATGAAGCTCATCACGGATATCGGCTTTGATATGTAGGCCTCACAACCGCCACCACGAATGCGCTCTTCATCGCCTTTCATGGCGAACGCCGTCACCGCGATCACGGGGATCTCACGAAGTTCCTCATCGTCTTTCAACCAGCGTGTCACTTCGAGGCCTGAAACCTCGGGCAGCTGAATATCCATCAAGATCAAAGATGGGCGATGTAGGCGCGCCAGCCCAAGTGCATCCATGCCATTGCGCGTTTGCACAGTTGCATAACCATGAGCATCGAGGAGATCATGAAAGAGCTTCATGTTGAGCTCGTTGTCTTCCACAATCAGGATCTTCTTCGGTGACCGCGCTGCGATCCCGTCCGTTCGCTCAAACGTTTTTGCACGCTCCTGGAAAGTCATGAACCAGCCGTTTTGACGGATACCCTAATGCAGTGTGCGGTTTTCGTGCGCAGCCTCGAACGGAGCGAGGAAACCAACAGGCCAGCAGCAGATTGAGCGCTGGCTATCGCTCCCCTCGAACCCTAAAGTTGCCGCTAAGCGCGGATCGATCTTGCACCGATTCTCGCGTCTTGTCGGAATTGGAGTGTGCGCGAGAAGGCGTAACAAACGGTTTAACCAGACGCAAATTGACGCCACCAAGAGCAGGAAATCGACAGGAAATGAGAGGCCCAGTACCAAAAAAGCCTAAACACAAGGCACTCGACCTCGATGCAGCGGAAGCAATTGGGTTGCAGGGCTTGAGCTTTCTGGCAGCAGACGACGACCGAATCGCCAAGTTTCTTGGCCTGACCGGCATCTTGCCCAATGATCTGATTGCCCGTGCCAAAACACCAGAAATGTTGCTGGCGGTCCTCGAGTACCTCTCCCAGGACGAGCAACTTTTGCTGCGGTTCGCCGGTGAAGCAGAGATCCAACCCGAGATGGCAGCTGAGGCCATGCGACTGCTAGAGCCAACCAATCAGACCGACTTTTCAAACTAAATATTACAACGTTTGCAATCCTCAGGCGTCGAGATCGTCAGCACCGGTTTGCCGCGTCACGGCAAATCCCGACCACAGGCACGCAAGGAACGTGAATATTGCCAACGATACGGAGCACATAATCCAGAACGGCACGGAGGTGCCAAATAACCAAGCGCCAAGGCTGATCATCGTTGACCAGAAGATCGTTGGCGCGACAGCAACAATGGTCAGACCCATGATGCGATCTGCAGCCAAGTCTCGCCGTGACCGATTAATCAGCCGTGCGGCGGTGTCGATCGATTCAATTGAAGGGCGAGCCAGAGCCATACGTCGTCCTGAGCGTTAACCCCTGCACAGCAACAGCTAGTCGGTTGGTCGACGGTAAATTGCTCGCGTAAATGAACAACTAACAATTTTGCGCTTTTCCCCAACTGTCTCGCCGTCCCTTTGAGCGTCGCAGCCCCCGTAGGCTAACTGCGGTAGTGGCCACCGCCATCAACGTCGACCACCGTGCCGCTGACGTAGCCGCAGGCAGGCGACGCCAGAAAGGCCGCCGTATTTGCAATTTCTTCAGGATGAATCATTCGGTCGAGCGGCAATCCAGTGATCAACTCCTCCCACCGGCTCTCGTCACCAAACGCAGTCTTGGCGCGTGCTCTGGTCAGATATTCAACGCGATCTGTCCGTGTCAGCGCCGGATTTACACCCAACACGCGCACACCCCAATCAACTGATTTGCCACCCACTGCCCCGGTAAACGCGACGAGACCAGCATTACCCATTGCCCCG
The DNA here is from genome assembly GCA_031429105.1 of Hyphomicrobiaceae bacterium. Classification (GTDB taxonomy): domain Bacteria; phylum Pseudomonadota; class Alphaproteobacteria; order Rhizobiales; family Hyphomicrobiaceae; genus JAKFWF01. The sequence goes on from JANOYV010000009.1 coordinate 17,261, forward strand.
CAAATATAGTCATACCGTGGGCTGCGACCGGCCGAACCGATGATGTTAACGATGGTGCCCGCTCCCCGCTCCTTCATCCGCCGCAGCGTCATTTGGGTCATGTGGATATAGCCAAAGATCTTGAGATCCCAGGCTTCGCGCCAACGCTCCATTGATATGTCGAGCAACCCGCCGCCTGGAATTGCACCAGCGTTGTTTACGAGAATGGTTGCATCGGCATAGGTTGCCGACACGCGCTCGCGCTCGTCAGATTTTGACAGATCAGCGGCGCAAACTTCAATCTGACCTATAGGCTTGAGTTCTGCTGCCGTTGCTGCAAGCCGGTCCACATCACGCGACACGATGACAACCGAGCATCCCTCCTGGAGGAAGACTTTCGCGCACGCAGCTCCGATTCCCTTCGATGCGCCTGTGATGAGGACGCGATTGCCTTTTAATTTCAGATCCATGGATCAAGCCTTTTGGTTGGACTGGGGAGCGGGAACAGCGGCGGCAAACCAGTCGCAAATCTGGCTGCCGGTTGTGAATGTTACAGCGGGGCTGGCGCGCAACAGGTCGATCATCCGTTCCAATTCATGGAACCGGTGCGGCACCGCGATCAGATGCGGGTGAAGGCCAATTGCGAGTACGCGAGGCGCGAACAGGCTCTCACGCTCGAATAGTTTCAGGGTCAGTTCCAGGCGACGCAGCAGTTCACCGGTCGCATGGCGCTCAATGGCGTAAATAATGGAGTCGTTGATTTCAAGATTGTAGGGCATTGCGACGAGTGGCCCGTGCTTTGTCGTCATCCAGGATGGTTGATCGTCGACGACCCAGTCGCACACGTAGTCGATGCCGTTTTTCTTGAACAAATCGGGCGAATCCACAGTCTCTCTAAGACCTGGCGACAACCACCCGCGCGGACGTCTCCCGGTGAATCCCAGTATCTTATCTAGCGCGCCGACGATGATGGCTTCTTCACCCCCATCCGCTGCGTTGACAGCCTTTTGGTGCATACCGTGGCCAATGAACTCCCAACCGGCTTTCAACATTGCGTCGGCCGCCTGCGGATAGGCATCGATCACGCCAGCATTGATACTGGTCGAGGCTGGCAGCCCATGATCGGTAAATAGTTTCAATATGCGCGGCATACCGGCCCGCATCCCGTAATCGGCCCACGAGAAATTCGGTACATCGGGGATCGTTTTGCGACCGTGCGGCGGCGTGATGATGGTGCGCGGCATGGCGCTTTCGAACTGCCAATGCTCGACGTTGACGACAAGGTGCACAAGGATCGTGCGGCCATTCAGCGGCGGCAACTTCGGGTTGACTGACGATAGCCGGTAGGGAATACGCGGATTGGCCATTGGGTAGTTGTCCTTTCAGTGGGCCCCGTGCGGCCCACGCATTTCGGCCATGATCTGTGCCTTGAAGCCGATGAATTCAGGCGTCGTCAGCGCATCGAGAGACCGCGGACGCGCAAGCATGATTGGAATATCACACGTGATGCGCCCAGGCCTGGCCGACATTACGCAGACCCGATCCGCCAAAAGGATTGCCTCGTCGATATCATGCGTGACGAACAACACCGTCGTCTTCAACTTCTGCCAGACATCGAGCAGCAGCTGCTGCATTGACAGCCGCGTCTGAGCATCGAGGGCACCGAACGGCTCATCCATCAGTAGCGCACGCGGTTCCATGACAAGAACGCGCGCAATGCCGACCCTCTGGCGCATGCCACCTGACAACTGGACGGGCAGCGCCGCGTGGAAAGCTTCAAGACCAACGATGGTGAGCATCTCGCGTGCCCTCGGCTCATAGACACTGCGCGCGATGCCTTGAACCTTGGGGCCGAAAATAACGTTCTCCCAGACCGTCAACCAGGGCAGCAAGGATGCTTCCTGGAACACGACGCCGCGATCCGGCCCGGGCTTGTTGATTGCCTGACCATCAAAGCGCAATTTACCCGCGGTCAAGGGCTCGAAACCTGCGAGTAGATTGAGCAAAGTCGATTTCCCGCAGCCGGACGGTCCAAGCAAAGCGACGAACTCGCCTTCACTAATCGTGAGATCGACGTCAGCCAGTGCCCGTACCAGCGTTTTGCCACTGTAGGTCTTCGACACGCCCACAAAGGAGATCGTTGCCACGGTCATCAGCCTTATTGATTGAACGATTGCAGGCGGCGCCAGCGCAGGGCCCAGTGCTCGAGGGCGACGATCAGGCGATCCGACAAATAGCCGAGCAGGCCAATCGAGACCATATCGGCAATCACAATGTCCATGCGGCCAACATAGTAGGCATCCCACAGGACGTAGCCGAGGCCGGATTTTACCGCCACCATCTCGGAGACGATCACCGCCGTCCATCCAATGCCGAGACCAATCCGCAAGCCGGTGAAAATCGATGGCATGGCCGCTGGTAGAACTACACGCCACAGCGTTGATGTGGGGTTTGCACCCATCATCAAAGCGGCTCTGATCCAGTTGCGATCAACATCGCGCGCGCCTTGCGTTGTGTTGATCACGATGGGGTAGAATGCACCCAGTGTGATCAAGAAAATCGAACCAAAATCGCGGATACCGAAAACCGCAATCGAGATCGGCAGCCACGCCGTAATCGGAATGGGGCGCAACCACTGGATCGTTGGATCAACGAGCCGCGCAACTTGTTTTGACCACCCGATCATTATGCCAAGCGGCACGCCGATCAAAATTGCCAATGCAAATCCCTTGGCGACCCGTTCGGCTGAAAACAGGATGTTCTGTACCCACGTTCCGACATATGGGTTGAGACCGAACGTCGGGTTGCCGAACGCCCACTGCACCCACGCAGTCCACACCCGGTCTGGTGTTGGCAGCGCGCCACCAAAGAGCGCGCCGTTGGTGCCCGACATTTGCCAGACGATTACCAGCAGAACCGGCAAGATCAACGCTTGGACAAGCTGCCCAGCACGCCATCCAACAGCACGAAAGGCGATGGCGCCAGTAGACGTTGCTTTGGCTTCATCGGGCGCTGGCGCTGTTTCGGCAATCGTCATGACAAAACGATACTCACTGGGTCTGCGGTGCTCATTTTTTCATGGCCTTCTCCAGAAACGTGGCATCCCAGAACTTGTCGATCTCGCCCGAAACATCCTTTGGGATCACGCCCAGTTCGTTAAACGCCTTCGCCTGTCGCTTGATCTGATCCGGCGTGATGACTGGACCGAGCTTGATGGCTTCCGCGACCCGCATGCTGACCGTCGCATCGAGCCCGGTCAGTTGCCCGATGGCGCTGGCAAACTTCTCTCTTGAGCTTTCCATCTCTTTCATCTTGACAACGTAGGCCGCGACGAACGCTTCGACCGCCGCGCGCTTTTCAGTTGCAGCAGACTTGGTTGCGACGAGCATGCCCAGTTCGGCGCCCACCGGTTTTGAGGCACTGTAGTCGAGACCCTTCGCCATATAACCATAACCCTTCATGACGGGGATCGACTCGAACGGCTCCCAGGTCACGATTGCATCCACTTCGCCTTTCTCCAGCGCCTGATTGAAATTTGCGCCACCACCTTGAATGTTGACTGCGCTGATCGATGCATAGGGAATGCCCTTCTCGATCAAGGTCGCGGCAAACTGGAACCAAACCGCAGAACCCGGCGCAATGGCGACCTTCTTGCCCTTGAGATCGTCCCAGCTATCGAGTTTGAGGCCGGTCTTGCCGATCACGTACTTGGGCGAAGCACCCACCCCCATGATCCCGACCATGTTGGTCGATCCATTGGCGAGCGCAATCGCAAGGTCGGCTGGTCCAACCGATGCCACGTCGAGCGAGCCCGCCAGCAGCGCGGTGCGCGCATCGGCATAACGGGCGAATTCGACCAGCTTCAATTCCACACCGGCCTTCTTGAGATCTTCGGTCAACTGCACCATCGGTGCGAGATGCCCGACCTTTTGATACCCGACCGTCAGGATCGTGGGCGTCTGGGCCGACACATTGGCCGCTCCCACCATAAGAAGTGCCGCCGTACTGGCAGCTTTCAGAAGGTCTCGACGCAGCACCATGTCATTCCCCTTTTGCGCAGATGTTAAGACTGATCGTTCAAATTGCAGAGTGACTCTTGAGGTCGGCCACTTCCGATTTTGTGAAACCAAACTCGGCCAATACCTCGTCAGTATGCTCGCCCTTTTCAGGGATCGCGCGCACGACCTTCGCCGGGGTTCGCGACAACACAACCGGCTCGCCAATGATCTGGATATCGCCGCGCACCCGATGGTGGACCGTCTCGGCAAGCCCCAAGTGACGCACCTGCGGATCAACGAAGACCTGATCCATTGTGTATATTGGCCCGATCGGAACACCAGCTGCCTGACACAACTCGATCCAGTGCGCAGAAGGTTTGGACTTGAACAGCGGCTCGAGGATTGCAGCTAACGCGGGCCGGTTCGCGTAGCGATCCTTCATCGTCACGAACCTTGGATCGCGTGTCAGCTCTGATTGCCCGATCGCCTGACAAAACGCTTTCCACTGACCCTCGCCACCGACTCCGATGTTGATATGGCCGTCGGCTGTTGGCAGCACCCCCATCGGCGTCACATAGGGATGATCGTTGCCCGCCTGCGGCGGCACTTCACCGTCGGTGAGGTAGCGCGCTGCCTGGAAATCGCACATGGCAATTTGCGCTTGCAGTAGCGAGGTCTGCACCCATTGACCGAGCCCGGACTTCTCGCGCTCGGCAAGGGCGACGAGTACGCCGGTCGCCGCATAAATGCCAGCCGACGAGTCGGCAACTGCGATGCCGGCCCGCATCGGGCCAGAGCCCGGCTCGCCGGTGACCGTCATGATGCCACCCATGCCTTGCGCGATTTGATCGAAGCCGGCATGCCCCGCATAGGGGCCGGTCTGACCGAAGCCCGAAACCGAGACGAGGATAATGCGCGGGTTAATCGCCTTCAGGGCTTCATATCCGATGCCCAGCCGCTCCTTGACGTCCGGGCGGTAGTTTTCGGCGACGATATCGGCCTTCGCAACCAGCCGCTTGAATGCAGCCAAGCCTGACGGCATCTTCAAATTGAGGGTCAGCGACCGCTTGTTGCGATGGAGGTTTTGCATGTCATAGCCGTGTCGTGCACCCGACATGCCTTCATTGGGGTCGACCCCATCAGGGGCCTCGATCTTAATGACGTCGGCGCCGAAGTCGGCGAATACCCGGCAGCAGGTGGGCCCAGCGCGCACGCGCGTCAAATCAAGAACCGTCAAGTGCGACAGGGCCGATGATGCGGTAACCCGGCTCATATAAGTCCTCGCTCCATCGGCAATCACGACGTGATATCGACACGGCCGCTAACTCTAAGACCTACGCCCATGTTGATCGAAGCGCACACGAACCGCAACTGGTGACGATGAAACGCGTTGGCCCGCATATCTGCCCTCTGGCAGATGATGGGCGCTTCGAGATTAGTCCCGGTTGATTTGTCGCGGCACTTATCAGAACGTGAGGCGTATTCGTTCTCTTGTGAGGCCCTATGTCCGAGACCTATGAAATCCTGGCACTCAAGTATGCGCGGCACGCCAACCGCACGCGGTTCGACAACTTCATGTCAGCCGACGACCACGCGACGCTCCAGCCGATCGACTACTTCGTGTGGGTGGTCCGCAACGCCCAGCGCACGATCCTGGTCGATACCGGCTTTGACCGCAAAGAGGCTGGCGGGCGCGGGCGCACGCTCGATCACGAGCCGCAGGAAATGCTGGCACAAATCGGCATCGCTGCTGATAAAATCGAAACCGTGATCATTTCGCACCTGCACTACGATCACGCCGGCACGCTCGACACGTTTCCCAGCGCCCGCTTCCACATCCAGGAAGCGGAGATGGCCTATGCGACCGGGCCCTGCATGTGCGAAGAGGCGATGCGCAAGCCGTTCACCGCCGATCACGTGTGCAGCCTTGTTAAGAAGGTATACTCAGGCCGAGTCCACTTTCACGACGGCGACGGCGAGATCGCACCGGGGGTTACCGTGCACAAGACCGGTGGGCATTCGAAAGGCCTGCAGTGTGTGCGTGTGATGACCGCGAACGGTCCGGTTGTGCTAGCATCAGACGCCACGCATCTCTACGAGAACATCGAACGCCGCAAGCCGTTCTCGATCACCATCGACGTGGCCGAGACACTGCGCACCTACACCCGGCTCGAGCAGTTGGCGGGCCATCCTGATCGCGTCGTCCCCGGCCACGATCCGCTGGTTCTCGACCGCTTTCCAGCGTGGACGCCTGAGACGAAGGGTCTGGTACACCGGCTGGATGTGCCGATGAAGCGGTGAGGACGTAATGGGATCGTATCGATTGCGCATATGCGTCAGCGCCTAACCTGCGAAGATATACCCAAAATACCAAAGCAGCCCGGCACCAATGACCAATAGCGCCACGAGTGACACAATCAGGATCACCAGCGTATCAGGCGAATTTTCGGCCTGTGTCGCTTCCTCAGGGGTCTCGATGATCTGATCGTTGATTGGCTTCCTCATCTGAGCCTCCGAGTATGAATTGCGCTCGAAGTTCAACGATTTGGGAGCAGAATTGTTCCGCTAAAACGTCAATTTTGCCATTCTAGACTCGGGGCTTAAGCGCGCCCCGCGTCCGGCACCATCCGGCCTTGCAGCAACTGGTATGTCAGCACTTTCTTGTGGGCAATCCAGGGGGTGCAGCGGGCTTCGACTTCGGCGAAGCGGGCGCCGTCGCAGTGCAGCTTGAAGGCTGCCTCATCGTCATAAACCTCGTAGAGAAAGTAGCCGGCCGGATCGAGCGGGTCTTGCGACACATCGAATTGTCGGCATCCGGTCTCGTGTTCTAGTGTGGTTCGAGCGTGTGCCAACAGCGCCGTCCCCAAGTCCGAGACGTGGGCTTGTTTGGCCTCGAAAAATACGATGACGACGAGCATGGGACCACCTACCGGTCGGGGACTATTACCGATTGTTACCAGTTGTTGGGACTGGCTACCATCAGTGCAGATCGGTAACTGCCCCCAAACGTGCCGATCAAGCAACTTCCGCAAGCGCTGCAACTGGCGCCAAAGGCTCGATCCGAACGCCAGCTTTCGAAACGGTCACGAAACTCTGTGGCGGGACAGCCTGCCAACCGTCGCGCACGTCGTCTAACGGTTCGGACACGACGAGCGTTCCGGATCCATGATCGAGGCTTTTGGTATAAAGCGACGGCGGTTTCAAATCGCTGCCGTAACGCACGGCATAGATCGTCTCGCCGTCACTCCAGGCGGCGGTGAAACGAAACGGCTCGAGGACTTTTGCGTCGGTCTGCAACCGATCAACCGTTACAATCAGGCGATCACACGCACCCTTGGGATCAACGGCTAGGCCATCGCCCATCATCATCAGGAAGATCGCTTCGCTGTCCGTCGTGCCGGAGCGCGCGTCATACAGGTGATCGGGGATCAGACCTTCGATGCGACGTCGCACCTTATCGAAGCCGCCGATCTGGCCGTTGTGCATAAACAAGTGCCGCCCATGACTGAACGGGTGGCAGTTGGCACGCGTCGTTGCGGTTCCGGTTGAGGCGCGCACGTGGGCGAAGTAGAGCGGCGCGCGGATCTGATGGGCGAGACTCTTGAGGTTCTCATCGCTCCAGGCGGGACGAATGTCGCGAAACACGCCGGGGGTTGAGCGCTCGCCGTACCAGCCGAGGCCAAAACCATCCGCGTTCATTTCCGAGTGCGCCTCGCGCGAGCGCATGCTTTGCGCGATCAGCGATTGGCAGGGGACGCAAACGAAGTCTTCGACAAAGACCGGTTCACCAACATAGGCGATCCAGCGGCACATGGTATTATCCCCATTTCTGTGCCCGACGCTGGATCAACCCCCGCGACGGGCATGCAACGATTCGGTCCACCCTCTTATTGAAGCCGAATGCGGCATAGGTTGGATAGGGGTTATTCTAACTTAACGAGGGACTGCCACCGTCAACGACGAATCAGCGGGCCGAAGTTTTTACGCAACAGTCGTAGATGAACCAGGCCTTCTTCGGAGATCGCGTACATCCCGTTGGCTGGCTGGTCGATCACGCCGAGCTTCTTTAGGCGATGCAATTGCGAGACGATGGCCGAGGACGTATCATCGAAATTCGCGGCCTTGAGCGCCTTGGTCAGTTGCTGCAGCGGCATGGCATGATGCTCGGATTCGAGCGTTTCCAGCAACACCATCTCACGCACACGGCTACGTTGGTTGCGACCGATATCGTCTGCTTCTGAAGTGCTCTCGGGTGCAGCCACTGTCGCTGCCGATACTCGCTGCGAACCACCGCTCGCTGCGCCTGACGCCAACGCCATCGAAGGTCCATTGGGCATTAGCGACGCTAGCGTATCGAGTTTGTCGCGCATCATTTCAATCAGTGCCTGCACTTCGTCAGGCGCGACGACCGCGCGGCCCATCAGCGGCAGCAGGATCGTTGTTTGAAATTTGATTGCGAGTTCCAACGCCTCGTCGCTTGGAGCGCACGTGCCATCCATCTCCTCGGGCCCTTGCGATTGAACGGTCTCGGTACGCCACAACATTCGATTTTTTTCCTGATCCGACATTCGAATTGTGCCAGGAATTGCGCATTGCATCAAATTGCATTTGATTCATTGCGTCTGATTTCATTGCATTTTATGTGATTAAAACTTCATAATAGTATGAAAATAAACGAAATTAATGATCACAACAGATTGACGATTTGTGAACTGCGCATTCGTTGACCTGCCATCGCTTTGCAGTGCAACGGCTAGAATTGCACCAGGTCACTTGCCATCCGCACGGCATCACGTCCGTCGCGAAACAGCCTTCCGTACGAAATGAACCGGCAGAATTTACCGAACCATCCCAACAGGTTCACCCCGGATGGTTGCCATGATCTCTTTGCCCCCCTTCGAAATTTTGACCCTCGTGCCGTTTGCAGGGTTGATTGATAAATTCGTGCTCGATTTCGACATTCTCGACCTCGTACTGTGGTACCCGCGCCTGTCCTGGGGCGAGTTCAGTCGGGCGCTGGGGGCGGTTTTTGCTTGCAAGTTGGTCAGTGATCAAATGGAGCGTTGGGCTTTGGCACCGATCAAGCGGCGTGCCAAAGCCAAGCTCGCTGAAATTTGCCACGACCGCTGGCCGTCGATTGCTCTGCGCCTCAATTCGACGCCCAAACCCAACGCTGACTAGTCAAGATCTGACGTTGCCGGAGGGTGCACGTGGCGGCTTACCGGGAAGCTTCGGCGCTGACGTCGGCAGACTTAAGCGGGGCGCCATGTCCTGCTGCTCTGTCGGCATTGCGACCGGGGGTGGCACCGGTTCCGCCACATGTTTTTCGCGACTGGGAGTCAAGACCACCGGCGCCTTGGGCGTCAGAGCCGCCGCCCGCTCGCGCGCATCAAACAGTTCATCGGTAACCAAAAGGGCTGCCATCAATAGGAGCCGGTCCTCACCCACCTGCCCGAACTCGATGGCGAGCGTATCTACCTTGGATTTGATGTGATCAGCCAACGCCCGCAGCCGGTCCTCTTGTCCGTCACCACAGGCCAGTCGATAGGTTCGTCCGTTCAAGACAACAGCAATCTGGCCCATGTGATCCTAGAGCGCCTTTCAAAAGTTCACGCGGACCTACCAACTTCGTCAGTCAACGTCTGTAGCGCATCCATCGCCCATTCAATACGGTTGAGCGCTTCGTCCCGCTGCCGTTCTAAAAGCGCCACCTTTTGCTCAGCTGCAGCCAAACGCTCTAGAAGCGTTTTGTTTTCCAAAACCAGCCGCGCGACTTCAGCCTTGGAGGGCGCAGTTGGAGCCTTCTGTGCGGCTGGACGACGAGCCGCCGCTTTTACCTTTGGTGGCATCTATCACTGTCTCCCGCGCACTGCATGGCGTCCGCGCGATTGAACATGCACTGACTGCGTGCCGACGTCGATGCACTAGAATCTCATCGCAAACGATAAGAGCGTGGATCAACCCACGTCAACCAACCGCTTGGAGCACAATGGTTGATTTGTACGCTTGGCGTGGCGGTTGAGCCCCCAGGCCCAGTTTTGTAAAGCAGCAACACATCAACAGCGCTCGAGCTAGTGCGTTGACGCTGCGGCCCAGCGATTGCATAACCACCCCACGAGTTTCAGGCAGTTCCGTGCCACCCTTCAAACCCTCGAGGAAACCCATGGCCGTCAAGGTAGCAATTAACGGATTTGGCCGCATTGGCCGCAATGTGCTGCGCGCAATCATTGAATCGGGCCGCACCGATATCGAAGTTGTAGCGATCAACGATTTGGGGCCAGTTGAAACCAACGCGCACTTGTTGCGCTTCGATTCCGTTCATGGCCGCTTCCCCCACAAGGTGACCGTCGAAGGTGACACGATCAACGTCGGTCGTGGGCCGATCAAAGTAACGTCGGTGCGCGATCCAGCACAGTTGCCGCACAAGGCGATGGGCGTCGATATTGCGCTCGAATGTACCGGCATTTTCGCCGCTAAAGACAAGGCGATGGCGCACATTACGGCTGGTGCCAAGCGCGTGCTGGTATCTGCCCCGGCCGATGGCGCAGATTTGACGGTTGTCTACGGCGTCAACCACCAGAAGCTGACCAAGGATCACATCGTCGTTTCAAACGCGTCGTGCACAACGAACTGCCTGTCGCCGGTCGCCAAGGTGCTGAACGAGACGTTTGGCATCGAGCGTGGCATGATGACGACGATCCATGCCTATACCGGCGACCAGCCAACCCTCGACACCATGCACAAGGATCTCTATCGCGGCCGAGCTGCTGCCTTGTCGATGATCCCGACCTCGACAGGTGCTGCCAAGGCCGTTGGCTTGGTTCTGCCTGAGTTGAACGGCAAACTCGACGGCTTCGCCATGCGCGTGCCGACGCCAAATGTGTCTGTCGTTGATCTGAAATTCATCTCGAAGAAATCAACCACCGTTGCCGAGATCAATGCTGCCATCAAGGCCGCCGCCGATCACGGTCCACTAAAGGGCATTTTGGGATACACGACCGCGCCGAACGTCTCGATCGACTTCAACCACGATCCCCACTCTTCGATCTTCCACATGGACCAGACCAAGGTGATGGACGGCACGCTGGTGTCGGTACTGACGTGGTACGATAACGAGTGGGGCTTCTCCAATCGCATGAGCGATACCGCAGTTGCCATGGGGAAGTTGTTGTAAGACTCAGCCTGAGGGGTTGTCTCGTGTTGAATGGCCTCGTTCCTTCATGGGGACGAGGCTTTTTCATTTTTTCATGCTAAGATAGTTGTCGAGCCCATAGACCCGGGAGCCGAACTATGAATGCGCCAACCAAGAATAGCGCCTTCGAAGTCTTCGAGCGCGTCACAGTAAATCCAGCCCAGTGCGGGGGGAAGCCCTGTATCCGTGGCTTAAGGATTCGCGTGACCGACGTGCTTGGAATGCTCGCGGCCGGCATGTCGCATACTGAAATATTAGCCGACTATCCTTATCTCGAAGATGCCGACATTACCGCGTCACTTGCATATGCTGCTGCCCTAACAGACCGGCAGATCATATCATCGGCGCAGCATGTACCTCCTCGTTGATGCGCAGTTGCCAATCAGATTGGCCGAGTGGTTACGCGCCAAGGGGCTTACGGCGGCCCATATCGACGAAGTGGGTCTCACCGGCGCTGATGACCATCGGATCTGGCAGTATGCCGCGCAGATTTCAGAGTTACCGAGCATAATTGTGACCAAAGCGATGACTTCATTTTCATCCAAGGGACGAGCGCAGACGACGTGCGGATCATCTGGGTTCGCCTTGGAAATTGTAGCAATCGTCAACTCATTGAAGCGTTTGAGCGGACACTTCCATCGCTACTATCAGGGTTACTCTCTGGAACGAGAATAATTGAAATAATCCCGTAAGCTAAAAGCGCAAAAGCGCGGAATGCACAGTAGCACACGCCCGACTGAGCTAAAGCCGCCACAGATCGGTGATCCAAAGCTCGCCCGGCGCACGCAGGGCGAGCTTTTCTGTTGCATCACGGGCCTCAGCACTCAGCAGCACCGCGTCACCGTCATCAATCGGCTGATTTGCGACCGCGCCCGAAGTCGCACGCAAAAGTGCGATCGTAACATCGCCGCGCCGCTCCAGTTGAAACTCCCCTTCCACCACGACCCGCGACAACTGATGACGCCACCGACCACGACGGGTCATCACGTTCAGATCGAGGATTTCACCGCCGCCCAAAGTTGCATCGACCGGGATGTCACCGGGGAAAGAGACTGGATGAACCCCCTTCGTCAGCGCAACCTCGCCACGCCCCTCCATTCGCAGCACAATGCCCGCGCCTTCCAGCAGTCCGAGCGAACGATCGATGCCAGCAAACATCGAAAACGGCCCCGGCATCGCAACGCGCGCCATGCTGATTCGCCAGTCGAAGGTTTCGAATCCAGCACCCTCCGGTGACGCGATGATCTCAGTCGTCACACCTCCCCCGTTTTTCCAGGGCTGGACGCGATAGTCTCGACTGTGGAGGATGCGCATCGAATATCCTAATTTCACCCCGTGAACACAACCCCACACTAGCGGACATCGCATGCAAGAGAAATTACCTAGCCCATCCCTCGCGTCACGCTCCTGGGTGCCCGAACCTTGCGAAACGTATATTCATGGCATCGCCACCGATACGGCACAGCGCTCCGCCGCGGCGACCGAAGCTGCCCTCGACGCCCTGGTGATCGAAAATAAGCGCATCCACGAGGGGGATGGCATCAATCTCAATCCAGCGACCAATGTGCTGAACCCGCGCGCAGAAGCAATGTTGTCGGCGGGCTTAGGGCAGCGTCCATCACTGGGCTATCCGGGCGATAAGTACGAAATGGGACTTGAGGCGATCGAAAAGATCGAAGTGATCGCCGCCGAACTGGTCGCCGAAGTGTTTGGTGCGAAGTACGCCGAGATCCGTGTCGGCTCAGGTGCGCTTGCCAACCTGTATGCCTTCATGGCGACGGCCAAGCCCGGCGACTGCATCATTGCGCCGCCTGGATCAATCGGCGGACACGTGACGCACCACAAGGCGGGCGCTGCCGGATTGTACGGTCTGGAAATCCACGAAGCGCCGGTCGATGCCCAGCGCTACACGGTCGATCTCGACGCGCTGCGCGCTCAAGCCAAACGGCTGCAACCAAAGCTGATTACGATCGGCGGCAGTTTGAATTTCTTAGCCCACCCTGTTCGTGAAATTCGCGCCATCGCCGATGAGGTCGGCGCAAAAGTGCTGTTCGACGCAGCCCACATGTCCGGCATGATTGCTGGACACGCGTGGCAGCAGCCGCTTGAAGAGGGGGCACATCTCATGACGATGAGCACCTACAAGAGCCTCGGTGGGCCAGCCGGCGGATTGATTGTCAGCAATGACGCCGACCTGATGCAACGCATTGATGCCATCGCCTATCCGGGCCTGACCGCTAACTTTGATGCGGGCAAGACCGCTGCCCTCGCGATCACCATGCTCGATTGGAAAGTGCACGGCCGCGCCTACGCCCGGGCCATGGCCGACACAGCGGCGGCCCTCGCCAAATGCCTATCCGAGCGCGGATTGCCGGTTTTTGAAACAGTGGAAGGTGCTACGCACTCGCATCAAATCGCAATCGAGGCGGCCCGCTTTGGCGGTGGACAAACAGCTGCAAAGCGCTTGCGCCAAGCGAACATTCTCACGTGCGGCATCGGCTTGCCCATCGCAGCGGTTGACGGCGACAACAACGGGTTGCGCCTTGGCACACCAGAAATCGTGCGCTTCGGCATGGGGCCGGAGCATATGCCGGAACTGGCCAGCTTGATCGCGCGCGGTCTGACCGGCAATGAAGCGCCCGAAGTGGTCGCCGCCGACACCGCGCGCTTTCGTCGGCGTTTCACCAAGCTGCACTTCATGCGGCTGTGATCAGTTGACTTCAAGCACCATGCGGCCGCGCACTTTGCCAGCCATCAGGTCGCTCGCGATCTGCTGCACGTCGGCAAGCGGCCGGGTCACGGTGAGCTTGTCAAGCGTTGACGGTTCGAGATGACGGGCGAGGCGTGCCCAAGCCAGCTCACGCTTTGGCTTCGGGCATATGACGCTATCGACGCCCGCGAGCGTAATCCCACGCAGGATGAAGGGCGCGACGGAACCAGGCAAGTCCATGCCTTGCGCAAGCCCTGTCGAAGCGACGCATCCGCCATACTTCGTCATGGACAGAATATTTGCCAACGTGTGACTGCCCGCCACGTCAATTGCGCCCGCCCATCGTTCCTTGGCGAGAGGCTTCGCTGGCCCTGCCAGTTCCGCCCTGTTGATGATCTCGGCTGCACCTAGCGACTTCAGGAAGGATTCCTCTTCCGGACGACCGGTTGCGGCAATCACGTGGTGACCAAGGTTAGCCAGAACCGAAACGGCAATGCTGCCCACGCCACCGCTGGCGCCGGTCACAAGCACCGGCCCCTTGCCCGGCGTCATGTCGTGGGCTTCGAGCGCTAGCACGCACAACATCGCGGTATAGCCGGCCGTCCCGATCGCCATCGTTTGCGCGTTGGTGAAGGCTGCCGGGCGCTTGACGAGCCAGTCGCCCCTCACGCGGGCGTACTGCGCGTAGCCGCCGTGATGGCCTTCGCCGACGCCCCAACCGTTGAGAATCACATCATCGCCAGGCTTAAACTCTGCCGAACTCGAACTCTCGACGGTGCCCGCAAAATCGATACCTGGGATCAACGGCCATTTACGGATGATCGGAGCCTTGCCGGTGAGAGCCAGACCATCCTTGTAGTTGACTGTCGAATGCGTGACGCGAACGGTGACATCACCATCCATAAGATCGGCTGAACCGAGTTCCGTCCACGCGAGGTCTGCGCCCTTCTCGCCCTTCGATGCCAACAATACCTTAAAGCGTTCCATGCGGAGTTTTCCCTGCTCGAACGAACGTTGTTGTTCAATCTCGGCATTATGCTCAACGCGGACGGTTGTCGAGATTCACGTCTCAAAACCTGACTCAAAAAAAATAGTTGAGCATAGGAACTATTTTCAAGATCTCACCAAGCCCGTCGTCACTGAGCGCCCTGTTGTACAAGCGTTCACAGAAAACGCGCCAGCAATACTGTATAACTTACTGCAAGATCATGGTTTAAATTTCAGCTTATTTGTTTTGTGATGCCCTCGCATCACTGTGATAAGCGGGATAACCACACATCATTGCTTGTTCTCATTCGTATAGAAAACAATTTATATTGCACTGCAAAATAAATTTGTCCTTGTCGCCCGACCTGCGAACCACTTAGATGACGGACATCGGCACAGTCCTCGCTGTGCTGCCTTAACAGTCGAGTATCGGCAAAGGAGGCAACGATGGAATTGAGAATGAGCCTGAATGCATTAGCCGCGATCACATCACTCGGCTTCCTCGCTGCAATCGTGTTGGGGATGGTCTAGCGGCCCTCCCGCGTGAAGCCCCCGAGGGACGATAAAATCCCTCCACGAGCCGGAACTGATAAGCCGGATTCCGGAAAACACCAAAGAACAAGGCGTGGGGTCGCTCTCCGCGCCTTTTGTCTTTTCTACCACAAGCGATTTTGCGGTGTGTAATTGGCGGATGACGCTATAGTCTTGGCTTAAGCCGCATCCGCCGCCGCATCTTCGCGAGCTGCGACCGGATCATAGTTGAGCACCGGCGCCAGCCAGCGTTCTGCCACCTCCACCGCCCAGCCCTTGCGACGGGCATAATCCTCGACCTGATCACGCTCGACCTTGCCGACGCCGAAATAATGACTCTCAGGGTGCGAGAAGTAGAGGCCAGAGACAGCCGAACCGGGCCACATCGCATAGCTCTCTGTCAGCTTGATACCAGCCTGACGCTCCACATCCATCAGCAACCACAGTGTTTCCTTCTCGGTATGATCAGGCTGAGCTGGATAGCCCGGCGCCGGGCGGATGCCCTGGTACTTCTCCGAAATCAAATCTTCGGCTGAAAGTGTTTCGTCGGGCGCATAGGCCCAGAACTCGCGACGCACGCGGGCGTGCATGCGTTCGGCAAAGGCTTCAGCCAGACGATCAGCCAGCGCCTTCATCATGATGCGCCCGTAGTCGTCGGTCTTCTTGAAGTGCGCTTCAAGCGCTGCTTCCTCGCCGATGCCAGTGGTCACTGCGAAGCCGCCAATGTAGTCAGCCTTGCTCGATGCCAGCGGCGCAATGAAATCAGCAAGCGCGGTGTGCGCGCGCACGCTGCCACCGGGTCCCCGATTATCACGCGCAATCTGCTGGCGCAGCGTGTGAAGCGTTGCAAGTTGCCCCTTGCGCTTGTCGTCCTTGAACACGCAAATATCATCGCCGTCGCCGTTGGCTGGCCAGAAGCCGATGACGGCGTTCGCAGTCAACCATTTCTCGGCAACCATCTGCTTCAACAGCGCCTGCGCGTCAGCAAATAGCTTCTTGGCTTCAACACCAACCTTGTTGTCGTTGAGAATCGCTGGATAGCGGCCTGCGAGTTCCCATGTCGAAAAGAACGGCGACCAATCGATGTACGGCACGAGTTCGGCTAAGCTGTATGACGTGAACGCCTTCGTGCCCAGGAACGTCGGCTTCGGCGGGGTGTAGGCTGCCCAGTCGATCTTCACCGGATTTGCCCGCGCTGTGCGTAGCGGCAGCCGCGTTTTCTTGAGTTCAGCACGCAAGTAGCCATCACGCGCTTTGACGTACTCGGCCTTGATGTCGGCGACGTAAGCTCCCGCATCGGTTGGCGACAGCAGCTTGGACACGACGCCGACGGCGCGGCTGGCATCCGTTACATAGATGGCCTGACCCTTGGTGTAGTTCGGTGAAATTTTTACCGCCGTATGCACGCGGCTGGTCGTTGCCCCCCCGATCAATAGCGGTACGTGGAAATCCTGACGCTCCATCTCGGCGGCCACATGGCACATCTCGTCAAGCGACGGCGTGATCAGGCCGGACAACCCGATGATGTCGACGTTCTCTCGCTTTGCCGCCTCGAGGATCTTTTGCGCAGGTACCATCACACCAAGGTCGATCACCTGATAGTTGTTGCACTGGAGCACGACGCCGACGATGTTCTTGCCGATGTCATGCACGTCGCCCTTTACGGTCGCCATGATGACCTTGCCAGCGGCCGGTTTCGCGGCGAGGCCAGACGCGAGTTTTTCGGCTTCGAGATACGGTTGCAGGTAGGCCACGGCCTGCTTCATCACGCGTGCCGACTTCACGACTTGCGGCAGGAACATCTTTCCTTGGCCAAACAGGTCGCCAACGACATTCATGCCAGCCATCAGCGGGCCTTCGATCACATGCAGCGGCTTGTCCAGACCCTGTCGTGCCTCCTCGGTATCGAGCTCGATGAAGTCGGTGATGCCATGCACCAGCGAGTGCTTGAGGCGCTCCTCGACGGTCGTCTCGCGCCAGCGCAAATCCTTCTCGTTCTTCTTCGCACCATCGCCCTTGTACTTGGCGGCGACGTCGAGCAACCGATCCGTCCCATCATCACGGCGATTGAGGATCACGTCCTCACACAACTCGCGCAGTTCGGTCGGAATGTCGTCGTACAGTGCCAACTGCCCAGCGTTGACGATGCCCATGTCCATGCCAGCCCTGATCGCGTGGTACAGGAACACCGAGTGCATCGCCTCGCGAACCGGCTCGTTGCCGCGGAACGAGAACGACAGGTTCGACACACCGCCGGAAATATGGACGAGCGGCATCTTCTCCTTGATCTGTCGGCATGCTTCAATGAAGGCGACGCCGTAGCTGTTGTGCTCTTCGATGCCGGTTGCAACCGCGAAAATATTTGGATCAAAGATGATGTCTTCGGCGGCGAAGCCAACCTTTTCGGTGAGCAGCTTGTAGGCCCGTTCGCAGATCGACACTTTACGTTCGATCGTGTCGGCTTGGCCCTGCTCGTCGAACGCCATGACAACGACGGCTGCACCATAGCGCTGCACTTTGCGCGCTTGCTCGAGAAACTGCGCTTCGCCTTCCTTCATCGAGATCGAATTGACGATCGCCTTGCCCTGCACGCACTTGAGGCCAGCTTCGATGACATTCCACTTGGATGAATCGATCATCACCGGCACGCGGCTGATGTCGGGTTCCGACGCAATCATATTGAGGAACTTGACCATGGCTTTCTCTGAATCGAGCAAGCCTTCATCCATGTTGATGTCGATGATCTGGGCACCGGCTTCGACCTGCTGGCGCGCGACCGCGAGCGCTGCCGTGTAATCGTTGGCCTCGATCAGCTTGCGGAACTTCGCCGAGCCTGTGACGTTCGTCCGCTCACCGACGTTGATGAAAGACTGCGCTGCAGAAGTAGTGGTCATCTCTTCAATCCGCTTTCTAAAACTTCAGGCCGCCCGCTACGTAGGCCCCAACCCTCATCCCCCGTGTCGTCATCTGGGTCGTGCTGTGCTTGTGGCGGTCACTATTTCACTTCGTATCTAAGCAAGGCCGATCTGTCTCATCCCCCGTGCCGTCATCCCGGCGCAGGCCGTGACCCACGACAACCAACAGCCAACTGTATTTCGTGGAAAAATTTGCCTGCCTCCACATCGTACTTCACCGCCACACATCCCCTGCTGAACCCTGTCGTGGGTCCCGGCCTGCGCCGGGATGACGGCGGTGGGTGGGATCGAGCGGATCGAATGTCCACTACCCCATCACGAAGGGTTCGAGGCCGGAGAGGCGCATCTTTGGCGCCATCACAGGCACCTTGCGCGACTTGAACTTCGACACGTGTTCGCGGATGTGGCCGATGTGATCCGGCGTCGAGCCGCAACAGCCACCAACAACGTTGAGCAAACCGTCCTGTGCCCAGGGCTCGACGAGGCAGGCCATCTCGTGTGGGGTCTCATCGTATTCGCCCATGGCGTTCGGCAGTCCGGCGTTCGGGTAGGCTGACACGCGGGTATCGGCGATGCGCGAAAGTTCTGCCAGGTAGGGCCGCATCGCTTCGGCGCCCAGCGCACAATTTAGACCGATGGCCCAGGGCTTGAGGTGCCGCATCGAATACCAGAACGCTTCCGTAGTCTGGCCCGACAGTGTCCGTCCCGAACGATCCGTGATCGTGCCGGAAATCATCAACGGCAAATCAACCTTCATTTCCTCGTAGACTTCGAGCACGGCGAACCCGGCAGCTTTGGCATTCAGCGTGTCGAAGATCGTCTCGATCATGATGATGTCGCACCCGCCGTCGATCAGCCCGCGCGTCTGCTCCTTATAGGCCCCGCGTAATTCATCGAACGACGTGTTGCGATAGCCCGGATCATTGACGTCCGGCGAGATCGAAGCCGTGCGGTTCGTCGGGCCAATCGCGCCGGCCACGAATCGCGGCTTTTCGGGCGTCTTCTTGGTCCAGACGTCGGCGGCTTTGCGTGCCAGTTTGGCGCTTTCGAAGTTCATCTCATACGACAGCGCCTCCATGCCGTAGTCGGCCTGCGAAATCACCTGAGCACCGAACGTGTTCGTCTCGGCGATGTCAGCGCCCGCCGCATAATATTCTTCGTGAATGCCGTAGATCATGTCCGGCTGGGTCAGTGACAGCAGCTCGTTGTTGCCCTTCACGTCCTGTTTCCAGTCCGCGAAGCGTTTGCCCCGATAGGTCTCCTCCGTCGGCTTGTGCCGCTGGATCATGGTGCCCATGGCGCCGTCAATGATTAGAATGCGCTCGGACGCTGCCTTATCGAGGGCTGCCCTGGAGTTTTCGTAATTCATGCGCTCACCGCTTGTTGAATGGCGCCGTCGCGCGGACGCAGTCCCATCAGATGGCAAATGGCATAAACGAGGTCCGCACGATTGAGCGTGTAGAAATGCACGTGCCGGATGCCCTGATCCACGAGGTCCATCACCTGCTCGGCGGCAACCGCTGCGGCAACAAGTTGTGTTGTCGCTGGATCATGATCCAGGCCTTCGAATCGGCGCGACAACCAGGCGGGCATCGTCGTGCCGGTCTTGGCACCGAAACTCGACACTTGCTTGTAGTTATGAATCGGCACGATGCCGGGATGGATCGGACACCAGATGCCGGCCGCGCGTGCTTTCTCGACGAACCGCAGGTAATGCGAGTTGTCGAAGAAAAACTGCGTGATGACACGCGTGGCACCTGCATCGACCTTGGCTTTCAGGTGCTCGATGTCGGCGTCTACGGTCGGACTCTCCGGATGCTTCTCGGGGTAACCGCCAACCGAGATTTCGAAGTTGCCAATCTTTTTGATGCCAGCGATTAAATCGGCGGTGCTCGCGTAGCCGCCAGGATGCGGCTCGTACCGTGTGCCGATGCCAGCTTGCGGATCACCGCGCAGGGCAACGATGTGGCGAACGCCAGCCGCCCAGTAGGCGCGGACCACGTCGTCGACTTCGGCCTTGGTTGCACTAACGCATGTTAGATGGGCCGCAGGTAGCAAGCCCGTTTCGTTGACGAGACGCGATACGGTCTGGTGTGTCCGCTCGCGCGTCGAGCCACCAGCCCCATAAGTCACCGAGACAAACTCCGGCGAGAGCGGCTCAAGGCGGCGCACCGACGCCCACAACGCCTCTTCCATCTTCTCGTTCTTGGGCGGAAAGAACTCGAACGACACGTCAACTTCCCCGGAACCGACGAGCCTGCTGCGACGCTCTGCTGTGTTCGTTGCCATGGTGTTTTATCCTGCTGTCTCTAATCGGCCCACGGCCATGGATTTCGATTTCAAGGGATGCGTGCCACCCGGTCGCCGGGCGAGCCAGAGAGATACCGTCAACCGATCTTCAAGACCGCTGACCGGCGGCGCCATCTCTTGCGATTTTATCGGTTCAAGCCCGGCATCTTGCAGCCAGGTTTCGATCGTTTGCCTGCCAAAACCCAGCCGATCATGCGCGTAACGCTCACGTAAAAATTCAAGCTCATGTGGTGAAAAATCAACAATCAGAAGATCACCTCCCGGCTCCAACACACGGGCGGCTTCGCGAATGGCCCGTGCCGGATCCATTAAGAAGTGCAGCACTTGGTGCATCACAACGGCACCAGCCGAAGCATCAGCTTGTGGTAAATTATAGAGATCGCCCTGGCGCACATTTGCGCGCCCGTGAGTTACCCGATCCAGCTTTGAGCGGGCGTAGGCCAACATGGCATGATTGGCATCGATCCCGATGCCACGCGCATACTTGTCGGCAAAGAGTTCCAGTATCCGACCGGTGCCCGTTCCCAGATCGAGCAACAAATCGTAGCTGCGTTCGCCGACGGCCGCCAACATGGCCGCTTCGACTTCGGCCTCGGCCACATATAAAGAGCGAATCTTGTCCCATTCGGCTGCATGATCGGCGAAGTACGCTTGCGCTGCCGTTTCACGTTCCACTTTTAGGGCATTGGCCCGTTCTCGATCCCGGCTGACGGCGCCATCGCTCGGATCAACTTGTTCGACGAGGTCACGGGCAAGGACGGCCGCAGCAGCGCCTGTACCCAGGGTGAAATAGACCCAACTACCCTCCCGGCTACGCTCGATTAGACCTGCTTCGTGCAGCAACTTGAGATGTCGACTGATCCTCGGCTGGCTCTGTCCGAGCACGCGGGTCAAGTCTTTGACGCTGAACTCGCCGCCCGACAGCAACAAGAGAACCCGCAAACGTGTGGGCTCTGCCGCTGCCTTCAGCGCCGCAACGACCTCATCCGCTTTCAAGGTTCCACGCATGTCGTCTCCAATGATAGGAGCATATAAAGATATGTTTATATGTCAAGTGTTGAACACTGAGGCCGAAAATCATTTGCTAACCAAGTTCGGTTAGCGTGCAGCGATTGACAAAACGACAGGTGGGTTTGGAATGGCTGGGGCACGCTTGGACGGCATAGATATGGCCGGATCGACATACACACTGCCGATCACACTGAACCACCAGGCCTCGGCAACCAGTTATTTCGTGGCAGCAAGCTTTATCTTTTGTGCCGCCTGTTTCCTGCTCGTGCCATTTGCCATGCTGGTTGGACTGGCAACCTATGAGCCAACTTCGGTTTGGTTAATCGCGCGCAACCCATCCACTGCCATCCAACTTGGCTTGGCGCTTGTCGTGGGGCTGATTTTTGTGACGTATCCGCTTCGTTGCCTCGTGCAACGGATGAGAAGTCCTCGACTGATCATGATCAACGAAGGCACGGTTAGCGCGACGGCGACACGACGGGACGGAAGCCCGACATGGAGCGAACCGCTATCGGCCTACCATGGCATTGCCCACCATGTCCGGACTACCCTGTCCGGCGCGCACCATGAAATCGTGTTGATCCACGCCGAGGCCTCCAAATCGGTCGTGCTGCAGACCGCCGAGCGGATTGCCCAGCCCCAAGTCGATGCAGTTGCAGCACTCCTCAATGTTGCAGTGGTTCCAGCGCGCATGTTGTACGAGCGCACCCGGCTGCCGGCACCGCAGCTTCAGTTAGAGGCTGCTTGTTGACCGACGCCATGGCCCCGCGGGCAACTAAACTGCGCAGCCGCAATCCGTGGTCACCGGCAGAGCAACAACTTATTTTCGTGGCAATTGGACGAGTTCGCGAACGACACGGAAGCCAACGCCGGGTTCGCCCATATTGAGCGCAATCGGGCGCCGACTGGACAAGCGCACGCCGAGGCCACGGGGATAGTCTTCCCCACCTTTGACAACCCGAGTGCGGCAGTTACTGACGAGGCCGCCTTGATGGGCGCGACCATCGGCCGAAAGCTCAGCCAGCGTCGGCGACCAGCAATCTTCGACAAGTTCACCGCGGCCAGCGCCCATGCCGGCGATACCGAATCCATTGCGTCCTGAAACTGCTGGTGACGCTTGCGGCACGGATGATTGAAGAGACGCTTTGATCACGCCAGCTGATGACGCCGCGGTTGGTGGCGCGGAGCCTGCCCGCCCGGCGTATTCCCACTCGGCAGAGGATGCCAATCGGTAAATCATCCCAGTTTCACGCCGAAGCCATGTGAGGTAGGCTTGGGCATCATCAAAGGTTACGCATTGGGCGAGCTCTGCTTCAGGTCCGAAGGCGCACGCACTTGCCGGTCGCTTCGTTGCCGATGCAAACGCTCGAAATTCCGCATTGGTGGTAGCGGCCCGCGCGATCGCAAACCTTTTGGCGATCATCATGGTGCGCAACGGCCCCTCTTCGGGACCAGCTGCCGCATCGGTCGCGCCCATCACAAAGTAGCCAGGCTGGATCACGACCATTTCCGGACACTTGTCGCATTCCTTGAAATACTTACCACCCTCATCGGGCCTGCGTGCAACCACGCCGGGCATCTCGCCACGTTCGGGCTGCGCCACGTCATGCCAACCGAGCAGCATGAACTGGATCGCAAGCGTTGCGGAGCCCAGGGCCGCCCAAGCGCTGAATTCAACCCAGCGCTCGCGGGCCAAGCTGTACGTCAACATCAAGAGGAGTGCCGTCAGGATAAAGAGGGCAATAGAGGTAAACTCAGTCCAGGACAGCGCGTGCCGCGACAATCTAGCAATCGTTTCTGACGTCAAATCCATCTGTGACCTCACGGCTGATCCAGCGGTCGCCACAACCCCAGTTGTTAAGCGCCGAAGCAGGCCCATTTTGTCATGGGATGCCAGCTTGGCGCCTTCTCACGCAAAGCTCGTACCAATTGAAGAAAAGCCTATATTTCATGGCTCTGCGCCGGATTTTCGCGCTGAATTGGCGCTTCCCTAGAAGCAACGGCCAGCGTGCCAACCCGGCGACCTCTCCGGCAAGACCGTTAGCCATCGTGTCAAAACGGACCACCTGGCGGATCAACGTTTGGTGAGCGGGCGGACTGCGGCCGTTGCCCCATCGGCACGCAACGATTGGAAATGGGCTATTCGGAAAGCTAGTGTTAACCAGTCTTGAGCCACAGTCCCGATCTCTGATACCGTTGTGCACAACAAGACCAGCGGCGGCCATAAAGCTGCTGCAGATGTGCGCGACGACCAAATACGTGACGCACCAATCAGTCGTTCAGAATACCGTCCGGTCCCCGCCTGGAGTGAAAAGCATGACCGTTTCCGCCCTATCCCTTCCCGGTCGCGCTTGGCGCATGGGTGGTATCCTAGCGCTTCTGGTGAGCCTTTGGGCGATGACGCCGGTTGCAATCGAAGCGAAAGCGCAATCGTCTGATCCGGCAGTCCGTTACATGGACGGCGTAGCGAAGGATCTGATCGGCGCTTCACGCACCCGGTCGGCAGCAACCTTGCAGTCGGTGATCCTGCGACATGCCGATCTGGGCTACATGGGCGGCCAGGGCCTCGGCGAATACGGCAATCAGCTCGGGCCTGCCGAAAAACAGGCCTATTTCACCGGCATGACACGGTGGATGTCGCGCTACGCCATCGGTGAATCGCAAAAATACCAGATCAGCCACGTTACGTTCCAACCCTCGTCGCGCCCTGCCAAGTACGGCCTGATGGTTGACAGCACGATCCACATGAAAGACGGCGCGAGTTACGATGTGGCGTGGATGCTGACGAAATCGGGCGGCAGCTACCGGGTACGGGACGCGCAAATCCTCACGTTCTGGATGACCGGCCAACTCAATCGCCTGTTCACCAGTTACATCAGCGAGAACGGCGGGCAGGCTAAATCGCTGGTGGTGGCCCTGAATAGGTAATTCACCGGACAAGCAGCGGATCGGAGGTGGGCTCGTCCGCATCAGCGCGTCGAACCCGTTTAGGTCAAGTGACCACGCTAGACTGATCGCGAGGTGCGCATCGCTCTCAGCGCGACTGCAGAGAGCCGAACCACTTCGGAAATTTCCAAAAGCTTTGCGGCAAGTGGGCTTGTCTTGCGCCAGACCATGCCGATTGTGCGCGAAGGTTGCGGCTTCTTAAAGCGCGCCAGCGACACGGACGCCGAACGCGTCTCGACAGTGACCGCCATTTCCGGGATCAAAGTGACGCCCATGCCGGCGCCGACCATTTGAACCAGCGTCGACAGAGAACTCGCATCCAAAACCTGCTGCGCGGGCGATGCTTGCAAATTGCAAAA
Organism: Hyphomicrobiaceae bacterium; assembly: GCA_031429105.1. Taxonomy (GTDB): domain Bacteria; phylum Pseudomonadota; class Alphaproteobacteria; order Rhizobiales; family Hyphomicrobiaceae; genus JAKFWF01. The sequence continues at coordinate 42,199 of JANOYV010000009.1, forward strand.
CGACAGCGCCTGATCGCGAAAACAATGGCCCTCTTCTAGTAGCAGCAGTTTCATGTCGCGCAGTGAGTCACGACTGGGCACCGGCAGCCCCTCATCCTTGCGCGGTCGCACCAGAAGGAAGTTTTCCGCAAACAAGGCAACCTCCGTCAGTGAAGGTTCGGAAACAGGAAGTGCGACAATCGCTGTATCAAGCCGACCTTCGCCCAGCTCACGGATTAGCTTTGGTGTCAGCGTTTCACGGATGTGTACATCGAGCTCTGGGTGAGTTCTTGCAAGGTTGCCGATGACGGTGGGCAGCAGATAGGGAGCGATCGTTGGGATCATGCCGATGCGGAGTTGACCGACCAACTGATCCTGCGACGCCCGGGCGAAGTCTCCAAGTTCATCAACCGACCGCAGGATGTCGGGGACCCGTTGGAGGACGTCCTCGCCGAATTTCGTCAAACTGATCTGGCGGGCGCCGCGCTCGAACAAAATACCGCCGAGACCATCTTCCAATTCCTTGATCTGCAGAGACAATGCAGGCTGCGATATGGCACAGGCTTCGGCCGCCCGGCCAAAGTGATTGTGACGTGCCAATGCCTCGAAATATCGGAGTTGTTTGAGTGTCAGCTGCCCCATGAGCATAACTTATCGCAGCGATTAGTTTAGTCAACTTTACCTGATGGGATCCATTGGTTAAGAGCCGTCTCAACGGGACGGTCCTTCAACCACGCGTAAACACAACGGGAGTCGACATGGCTGACGGTAGCAACGATAGCAAGTGCCCGGTGATGCACGGGGCTCAACCAAACGCAACATTCGGATCAAGGTCAAACGGCGACTGGTGGCCGAACCAGTTGAACCTCAAAATTCTCCATCAGCATTCTGCCCTGTCGGACCCCATGGGCGCGGGCTTCAACTACGCGGAGGCGTTCAAGACGCTCGACCTGCACGCCGTAAAAAAAGACCTCTATGCACTGATGACCGACTCGCAGGCCTGGTGGCCAGCCGACTATGGCCACTACGGTCCATTTTTTATACGTATGGCATGGCATAGCGCGGGCACCTACCGCACCGCGGACGGTCGCGGCGGTGCAGGTTCGGGAACGCAGCGGTTCGCGCCGCTCAATAGCTGGCCGGACAACGGCAACCTCGACAAGGCCCGCCGACTACTGTGGCCGATCAAGCAAAAGTACGGCAATAAGATCTCATGGGCTGACCTGATGATCCTTGCTGGCAACTGCGCGCTCGAATCCATGGGCTTCAAGACCTTTGGGTTTGGTGGCGGTCGCGCTGATGTCTGGGAGCCGGAGGAAGACATATACTGGGGTGCCGAGGACACTTGGCTCGGCGACACGCGCTACACCGGTGACCGGGTTCTGGAGAACCCTCTCGGCGCCGTCCAGATGGGCTTGATTTACGTCAACCCGCAAGGCCCCAACGGCAAGCCTGATCCGGTGGCCTCGGGCCGGGACGTGCGCGAAACCTTCGCGCGCATGGCAATGAACGACGAAGAGACCGTCGCGCTCGTGGCCGGTGGGCACACGTTCGGCAAGTCCCACGGCGCGGGGCCTGAGTCACACGTTGGCCGCGAGCCCGAAGGCGCTGCAATTGAGGCGCAGGGCCTCGGTTGGTTGAGCAGCTTCGGCACCGGCGTCGCTGGTCATGCGATCACCAGCGGCATCGAAGGAGCCTGGAAGCCAAATCCGACGACCTGGGACAACGGTTACTTTGACACCTTGTTCGGTCACGAGTGGGAGTTGGTGAAGAGCCCCGCTGGCGCGCACCAGTGGGCTGCCATGAATGTTGCTGAAAAAGACATGGTCGTTGATGCCCATGACCCGTCGAAGAAGCATCGGCCGATGATGACGACAGCCGATATGTCACTCCGCATGGACCCAATCTACGAGCCGATCTCGCGGCGCTTTCACAAGAACCCGGCAGAGTTCGCTGATGCCTTCGCGCGTGCGTGGTTCAAGCTTACCCATCGCGATATGGGACCGCGCGTTCGTTATCTGGGCTCCGAAGTGCCAGCCGAAGTGCTCATTTGGCAAGATCCCGTGCCGGACGTTGCGCATGAGTTGATCAACACGAAAGACATTGCTGATCTGAAGGGGCAGATTCTTGCAACGGGTCTTTCGATCCCAGAGCTTGTTTCGACCGCTTGGGCATCGGCATCGACGTTCCGCGGTTCGGACAAGCGTGGCGGCGCAAATGGCGCACGCATCCGGCTTGCGCCGCAGAACACTTGGGAAGTCAACCAACCAGCTCAACTGGTCAAGGTGCTGGCAGCCCTGGAAGGCGTTCAGAAAGCGTTCAATAGCGTGCAATCCGGCGGCAAGGGCGTGTCCCTCGCCGACTTGATCGTGCTGGGCGGAAGCGTTGCTATCGAAAAAGCTGCCAAGAACGCCGGGCACACTATAGCCGTGCCGTTCACAGCTGGACGGACTGATGCTTCACAGGAGCAAACGGACGTTGAATCCTTTGCCCTGTTGGAGCCTATCGCCGACGGGTTCCGTAACTACCTCAAGGAAAGCTTCACTGCTTCTGCAGAAGAACTGCTCGTTGACAAGGCCCAGTTGCTCACTCTGACGGCGCCGGAGATGACCGTACTGGTGGGTGGTCTCAGGGTACTGAATGCGAATGTCGGCCGGGCGCAGCACGGTGTCTTCACTAAGCGGCCGGAAGCGCTGACCACTGACTTCTTCGTCAACTTGCTGGACATGGGCACGGCGTGGAAGGCAGTGCCAGGCTCCAATAACGCGTTTGAAGGCCGCTGCCGCACGACAGGACAGGTGAAGTGGACTGGCACTCGCGCCGATCTCGTCTTCGGTTCGAATTCACAGCTGCGCGCTTTGGCAGAAGTCTATGCCTCGGCTGACTCACAAGCGAAATTCGTCGCCGACTTTGTCGCAGCGTGGACCAAAGTGATGAATGCAGATCGTTTCGACATCGCCTGATTTCGGGTCAAGGATAATGGTAGCTGAGTACCGGGCAGCGTTTCAATGTGACTTGAAACGCTGCCCGGAAGTCCGATCATCACGGTCCAAAGTTTCAAGATGAATGGTTGACCTGCGCCGGCCTATGACAATCCGCGACCCGCGTTACCCGGTGCGCCTGTAAGACCGTTTAGCGCAATCAACGCGGCTGTCGCTCGGCCGTCACACGGATTGCTTATCTTGCCTCGAAATTTGCGCTTGCAACATCTCGGTTTGCCTGCGCGAAATAGTGCCAAAACGCGGGTGAGGAGCAATTCAATGTCATCAACGCAACCGGTCGGTGCATCAACAGGCGCAGACGACGACGAGGACGTGATCGCCAACGAAACGTCGGGAGCGACCATCGGCGATGTGATCGCCGAAAGGCTCGACCGTCGTGACCTGATGACAGGGACATTGGCGAGTGTCGTCCTGGCATCCGCGCTGCCATCCGGGTTCATGAGTGCAACCTCGGCCGAAGCGCAGCCGGCCGTCGGTGTTGGCGCCTTCAACTTCAAGGAAGTCGAAGTGGGCGTCGATGCTACCCACCACATTGCCGAAGGTTATGATGCGCAGGTGCTGATCCGCTGGGGCGACCCGCTGACTAAGGGCGCGAGCGCGTTCGAACCGATGAAGCAGACCGCCGCCAGCCAAGCCCAGCAGTTTGGCTATAACAACGACTTCCTCGGCTACTTTCCACTTGAAGGCTCGACGCGCGGACTGTTGGGGGTCAACCACGAATACACCAGCACGGAACTCTTGTTCTCAGGGTTGAAGAGTGTCGCCGATGCGCGCAGCGGCCAATCCGACAAGGTCTCAAAGACCATGGCCGAGGTCGAGATGATGGCTCATGGCGGTTCTGTCGTCGAAATCGTCAAGAGCCGCAACGGCAAGTGGTCTGTGGTACCTAATTCGAAGTACGCGCGTCGCATTACACTCAATACGCCAATGGACATCACCGGACCTGCTGCCGGTCACGACCGAATGAAGACCTTAGGCGATCCAACAGGTCGTCGCGTCCTTGGCATGATAAACAATTGCGCGGGCGGCACGACGCCCTGGGGCACGTGGGTGACGTGCGAGGAGAACATCAACAACTACTTCCTTGGCCCCGTGCCGGAGGGCCATCGGGAAGCCGCCAACTGGAAACGCATTGGCATCCCGGGTCGCCGCTACGCCTGGGGTCACTACGTTGATCGCTTTAAGGTTGAAAAAGACCCCAATGAGTCCAATCGTTTCGGCTGGGTGGTGGAAATCGACCCGTATGATCCAACATCGACGCCAAAGAAGCGCACCGCCCTTGGGCGCTTCAAGCATGAAGGAGCAGCTGGTATCATCAATCCGGTCGGCGGGCAGTATGTGCTCTACACCGGCGACGACCAGATCAATGACTATGTCTATCGGTTTGTGACAAGCGCCAAGGTCAATACAAAATCCAAAGCAGCCAACAAGGATATCCTCGACGCAGGCGTGCTGTCGGTCGGGAAATTCAACGCCGACGGCACCATGCAGTGGCTGCCCCTTGTCTTCGGACAAGGCCCGCTGACGACCGCTAACGGATTTACCAGCCAAGCCGATGTGTTGATTGAAACCCGACGCGCGGCGGACTTGCTGGGCGCCACTAAGCTTGATCGCCCCGAGGACGTTGAAGCCAACCCCAAGACCGGCAAGGTCTACGTGATCTTGACCAAGAACGCGACGCGCAAGCCTGATCAAGTCGATGCAGCCAACCCCCGCGCTGAGAACAAGCATGGCCACATTCTGGAATTGACGCCGCCAGATGGCGATCAAGCAGCGAACACCTTCAAGTGGGAAATTCTAGTCAAGTGCGGCGACCCGAAGGTCGCAGCCGTTGGTGCAACATTCAATCCTGCAACGACCAACAACGGATGGTTCTCGAACCCCGACAATTGCGCCTTCGACGCCATGGGCCGTCTGTGGATTTCGACCGATGGCAACGCCGATGATTTTAACGGCCGGTCCGACGGTCTTTGGGCTGTGGAAACCGAAGGGAAAGGTCGGGGCACGTCAAAGCATTTCTTCCGCTGTCCGGCCGGCGCTGAAATGTGTGGCCCCTGCTTTACCCCCGACATGCAGACACTATTCGTGGCGGTTCAGCATCCAGCGGAGGACGGCAAGGAGTGGAAGGCGTGGGGCAAAGATTCGACCTTCGACGATCCTTCGACGCGCTGGCCAGACTTCAATCCAAACTTGCCGCCGCGTCCTTCGATTGTCGCGATCACCAAGAAAGGTGGCGGCAAAATCGGGGTGTGAGCGGCATTCACTGCCACTTGCACTCATGCGCTAGGCCTACTTAGGCCTTGCGCGTCACGCCAAGCGACCCACCGGCCTGCCCCGGCAGCGCGCGTGGATCGCGTCGCGTCCACGTACCGCGATCGACGTCGCACAGAAAACTTTGGATCAACTGGTTGAACAGAGCTGGTTCCTCCAGGTTGATCGCGTGACCGGACGCTGGCAAAAATCCGAGACGAGATGTCGGCATGAGCCGCTTCATCCACAAGTTCACATCGAGACATGGCTCATCCTCGTCGCCGACCAGCAACAGGGTCGGGGCTGACACGCGGGCGAGTTCCACCTCCAAATCGTAGAGCGATGCCCGCTTCGCCTGCACTTGCCGCAGGGTCTTTGCAGCGGCATGCGCTAGATGCTCGCTCAGGTTGGAGACGAACTGCTGCCAGCCGCGTGGATCCTTGTTTTGCAATTGCACGCGCGTTGGCGACAAACCCATCGCAACCGCGTCGACCACGCCTTTGGCGTCCATGAGACTGGCAGCGGTGTGCGCGTCGTCGATGAATTGCTGGCGATTTGGTTTCGGTGATCCTGATCCAGCACCCGCAGCCACGCACGACAGCACGCGATCCGCAAATTTGGCAGCCAACATCAAGGTTGTGTAGCCGCCCATGCTCAACCCTACGACATGCGCCTTGGCAATCTTGAGATGATCAAGAATGGCGATTGCGTCGCAGTTGGCGATATCCTGCCCATACGCTGCCTCATTGTCCGGCGCGTCCGAGCGCGGATAGCCGCGGTTCGAAAAAGTGATGCACCGCCAGCTGCGACCGAAGTGGCGCATCTGGTCGTCCCAGCTGCGATAGTCGCCCCCGAACTCGTGGCAGAACAGAATCGCGGGTGCGTTTTTCGGCCCCGTCTCTTCGTAGTAGAGTTTGGTGCCATTCGAGACTGCATGCGGCATGATCACTACCTCGGTAGGGCTGGCACTCAGCGATAAATCCATTGCTCAGGTAATCTGACAGTGAATGCGCAGTCAGGGAAGAGTTCGCCTGGATGGTCGACAGTGGCGACCACCCCGCGCAGTCCTTTGGCGACTTTGGGAAATGCCGCCTTGATATCATCACGACCAGGGTTGGCGAGCATCACGGCTTCGCCGGCGATCGAGCACGGCGCATTCTGGTCCTCGTTGTTCAGGATCACGCCACCCTCGAATAGCAACTTCGAGCCGCGCGCCAGGTACGAGAAATGCGGGATGCCCTCGACCACCAGATTGGCACCGATCCAAGTGGGATCAAACAGTGGTAGCTCAAGTCGTCGAGCGATCTCGGTGCAATCCTCAACCGAGACAATCGAAAGATGGCGTGTGTTACGCATTTCGGTGCCGCGCTTCAGGTAGGGCACACGCGCATCGGCGCCGCGCGTCATGCCGCGATGCCTATTGCCGACGATGCCCTCGAAGTCGAGCATCAAGCTCGCAACGGCATCGCTGCGAAAGTCGAGGCGCCCTTTGCCTTGCGCATTAAGGACACGAACCAGTCGCCCACTGACCTTTGCTGACGGCACTACGGCAGGGCTCGTACTCAAACCGCTCATTCTTACCTCCCCGCAGATCCGCGTCACTTGGCTTTAACCGCATCGCCGCTTTTCGCAGACCGCCCCGTCGTGCTGTACATTGGCAACGATCCGACGTTGAAGGCGCGCGCATCATAGTTGCGCAGCCCCATTTCGAAGGCGACCGTACCCGGCTTTTGCGGCCATAGGCGATCCAGGAAACTTGTTTCATCTCCCCCCGCTTCATCGAGCATCAGGCGGAAGCGGTACAGCCCCGGCTCGGTCGCGACAAGCTGGGCTGGCTTTTCCTTGTCGTCCTTGGTGTGGAACAGGAGCGTCTCGGTACGGGTGGCTTTGCCGGCGAGCGAAATCGGCGCGAATGGTAGAAACGCATTGGTACGTGCTTTCTCCATCGTCCAACGCCCAAAATCGGCCGAGAAAAAGCGCTTGGTCTCGCCCGTCTTTACATTGGTCGCTTCGAGATTAACTGACAGAACAGTGCCGGTCCGCCCGCCCTCGTTGGTGATCGTTACCGGAATCTCGAAGACTTCAAAGTTGGTATTGTTGTAGGGCGAAGCGTAGTGGATCACAGGCGGGACAAAGACCTTCAGGTCGGGTGCCTTGAGGGACGAGTCCCATAAACTATAAGCTGAAAACAGCAACGCCACCGCCGATACGATGGCCGTTAGCGTTCCGCCGGAATTACTGGCCGTCTGGATAGCGATATCATTGGGGGTATCGCCCAGTTGCGGGCGTGGCGGCATGGTCATGCGTATCCCTCAAATTCAAGCCCCCGCCTTGTCGTGAAAGCAAGCAGGACACGGACATGTCGTCAATGCTAGAGCCGGTGCTGATACAGCACACGTTAGGCCAGCCTTCGAAAGTAAAAGTGTGTGTCGCAGAGCCCGCCTTGAGGCAGCAGCGCGTAGTCGGGAACCGTACCGGCTTTGATCCAACCTAGGCGCTGATAGATCCGCTCGGCCTCAGGGCTTGCCGTATCGAGCACCAACAGGGTCCGGCCGTGCTGGCGCGCGCTCGACTCCGCTTCACGCATCAGCGCAGAGCCAACGCCACGATGACGGCCTCGCCTATGCACCAGCATCTTTGAAATGTCCGCACGATGCGGTTGGTTCTCCGGTTGAGCCAGTACCAGTTGAACCGTGCCTAGAATGCCGTCCCCATCTTCCGCAACCAGCAAAATGCGGGCCCGCGACGCCACATCCTCACGCAGCCCTCGCCAGAAGGCCGCCGCTCTCTCGCTTGTCATTGGCTGCATAAAACTGACAGATGCGCCACCCTCGACGCAATCGGCCAGCACGTCGGCCAACTGTGCAATCTCGTTTTCGCCCAGAGCGTTAAGTCTGCGAACGATAAGGCCAGCGGGGTCAGCTTTTGTCATAAGCACTTCCAATGATGTGGGGGCCGGCAACAAGGATGACGGCATAGCGGACCGGACTTGAACCACGATTGCGATAAGCGATCGGACCGTCGAGGACCATCGTCAGGCAATCGCCGGTCTGTAGTTCGAACAGCGTTTCGCCAACGGTTACTTCGATGGCACCTTCCAGCACCCAGATTTGCTGATGGGTCAACGGTTGCCTGACGCTGGTTTCATAGGTGACATCGCCGCCGGCCGGAAACACGACTTCGACAATTTGGATTGGCGATTGGTGTCCGCTTGGCGATACGTTACGACGGACATATCCCGACGCTGGATCACGCCAAAGCGATTGATCCGCAAACCGTGCAACGGGCTCCGATGACCCCTCATGTGGATTGAAGAGGTCAGCCAATGTTATGTTCAGCGCGACGGCGATCTTTTCCAGCACGACCGCAGTGGCGTTGGCCTCTCCTCGCTCGATGAGAGAAATCATCGAGCGGCTGACCCCGCACTTCGTTGCCAAGGCATCGAGCGACAAACCACGCTCGGCCCGCAGGCGACGCACGCGATTGGCGATCTGCTCGTTGATGCCGACGTCACTCAAAACAAAATGCCTCCGACTACAATTTATTTCCATTATATTGGATAAAGTGTCAATTGTAATACGCCGCCGCGCTAGAGCGCGCACTGGAGATCAAGGCAATGGCAACCGTCCGACTGAACCTGCTGGATAACGCTTATGCCATTGCCCGGCTGGCGCCCGATGCGCCTTATCCCGCGTGGGCATCGGGTGGGGTCTTTACGTCGATCAGTCGGACAACGACTGAACTCTCAGTCGTTTGCCGTGATCAACTGATCCCAAACGATGTACGCGCCGACCGGCAGTGGCGCTGCATTCAACTTGTTGGTCCGTTTGCACTCGACCAGAGCGGCATTGTCTTGTCGGTGATCCGCCCTCTTTCGGAGGCTGAAATTGGGATATTCGTGATTTCGACGTTCGATGGGGATGTGGTGCTCGTCAAAGCCCGGGACCTCTCAAGGTCGAGAGCCCTATTGATCAGCGCAGGTCATTCGTGGATCGACGCGGAGGAAGCTTAGTCCGAACGCCTAGCTCGCTGGCGCGACCGACAGGCCAACCACATTGTGTTTCTTGATCAGCCCGGCAACGAAACCCGACGCCTTAACTTCCTCGACGAAGTCGCGCAGGAAGGCCGCGCCGACAGTATTCTTGCGCGCGGTGCCAACTGCTTGCTGCACGGCCGTGAACTGGCCATCCAGAATGCGCGAACCAGCGATCTGCTTCACATCGGACAACAGCCGCGGCTTGAGGCCGGCCAACGCATCATAACCGCCCTTGGCAAACAACTCGTAGGAACTGTCGATGCTATCGGTGCGCACGAGTTCGGCGTGCTTGATATGCCGGTCAAGCCAAAGGCCATAGGCAGAGCGGCCCATCACGGCGATCCGCATGCCCTTGGCGTCGACGTCCGCAATTGCCTTTAGCGGCGATCCGGCAGGCACGAGATAGGTGGCTTCGATTTCAACGTAAGCTGGTGTGAACGCGATTTTCTGCGCCCGCTCGGGTTCGGCGCCAATGTTGGCAATGTCCCAGGCACCGGTTTCGGCGGCATCCGCTACTTCGCCTGGCGACTTGAACGGCACCAGCTTCAACGGGACCCCGAGGCGACGAGCGATCTCCGCCGCCATATCTGGCGAAACGCCCGTTGGATCGCCGTTCGCGGCTTTGCCGGTGACGAGTAGGAAGTTCGACATATTGATGCCTGCCCGTAAAATGCCGGTCGGCGCGAGTTCGGATACCACAGATGGGGACATTGATATGAAATCCTTGTTCGGCCGATCAGATTTATTGCGCTTAGCCAAGCTTAAGCCCGGCGGCTACAAACTTTGTCGCACAACAGCCGTGCAGACAGGCATGCCAGGCGAGACTTGCTATCGAACCGCGCGCGGATTCAAGAGCCGCGCGCGCCCAATGCAAGCCTTCAGTTGGTCGCGAAACAATAAAACAAGCCAGCGCCGCCGGTGCCCTTCAAGTCATCCTGTGTGCACCCGCCACCCGGGCCACGTGAGGGGTGCGATGCGTTCCAGGATTTGGCCGGCGCGCTCTCATCAAGTCCGGTGCGATCAGAATGCCCGACCATGGCAGCGCCCGCAGTACTGCTTGTCCAATTCTTGCACGTCATGTCAGCATCACCCGCGATGCTACGACCCTCGGCGGTTGAACCGGTCAGTACGTCGTGCGTGTTTGGCGTATCACCGCGACCGTTGACGATACCGCCCTTTTCCGTGAGCGCGGTTTGCTTTGAGAGGGCGTTGGCTGGGCTATGCAGATCATCGACACTTTGTGCGATGACGTTGCCTTTCGCGTTCGACCAGGGGCCAGCGCCGATACGGTCGCGCGCATTCACAGCTCCGGCACCTTGCGTGCTTAGGTACGCCCGCCAGGTCTTCGTCCCCGCACCTGCGGCTTGGGCGAGCGTTTGGCATTGCGCATCGGCACCTGCAAGACCGCCTAGATCCGCACCTTTTCCAACGCCAACGCTGGTCACAAAAAAGCCCATACTGGTTTGCTGGGCGAGCGCAATGCCACCCACCGCTGTGAAGACCGCAAGTAAAGCAACGATTGCCACTGCACGTTTCTGATCCATTGGCTTCTCCTCCAGTTTTTTAACGTTCTCAATCCCGCCTGCTGTCCAGTGTGGACCGGCCTTAAATACTTTCCGATCCGGAATCCAACGATGATCCTGGAACACCGAGCCGTCAATCGGACCAAAAAACCGGTTCCGTGCACGACACTTGGCAATTGGTGAACGCAGGGCTGGACAAACGAGTGAAAGCATCGTCGTCTCAAGGCGCCAGACAAAACAATAACAATATAAAATTGGGAGCAACGCACATGGCACTGCAATCCAGACCGTTTAAATCTGCGATCGCGGCTCTTGCAGCCACGATGGGCTTTAACGCAGGGACGGCAATGGCAAAAACCTTTGTCTACGTTTCAAACAATATCGATGGCACCATTGATGCGTTCGCCATGGACACCGGTACGGGTGCGCTGACCGTGGTTGGCAAATCCGAGGCTGGCAAGGTCGTTATGCCAATGGCGGTGAGCCCGAACAAAAAGTTCCTGTACGCGGCTGTCCGCTCCGAACCGTTCCGAGTTCTGACGTATTCAATCGATCCGACGACCGGCGCGTTGAGCCAAAAGGCCTCTGCTCCACTGCCTGATAGTATGCCTTATGTCTCGACCGATACGACGGGGCGCTTTCTGTTCACAGCATCCTACGGTGGCGACAAGATTGCCGTTAGCCCGATTTCCGAAAGCGGGCTTGTTGAGGCGGCCGCGATCCAGATCATCGCCACGGGCCGCAATGCCCATGCCATTTTGACCGACCGCACCAACAAATTCGTGTATGTCCCGACGCTCGGCGCCAACGAAGTGCTTCAATTCAAATTCGATGTAGCGAGCGGCAAACTCACACCGAACGAACCAACATCCGCAAAAGCTGGTGCCGGCGACGGACCGCGGCATATCGCAATAACGGCAGACAATAAATTCGCCTATGTCATCAACGAGCTAACGGGCCGCTTGACGCATTGGGCGATCGACCCGGCAAAAGGCACGCTGAGCGAGGTTGAGAGCGTTGCATCTGTGCCAGCCGATGCTGGCTTGATTCCAGGCGTAGCCCAAGCGCCGACTGGCGCTCCACCACCGGCTGGTGCACCTGTGACGCCGGTCGTACCCGCCGACACCCGCCCAAAGGTATGGGCAGCCGACATCGGCATGACTCCCAATGGCCGCTTCCTCTATACGACCGAGCGCACCACCAGCAAAATAGCATTGTTCACCGTAGCACCTGGCACCGGCAAGCTGACTTACGTCTCCAACTTCGCCACCGAAAAACAGCCACGCGGCATCAGGATAGATCCGAAGGGGATTTTTCTGGTGGCCTCAGGCGAAAAATCCGACAAACTAGCGGTCTATAAAATCAATCAGGAAACGGGCACGCTTGCGGAGGTGGGACGATACCCCGCTGGCAACGGCGCGAACTGGGTCGAAATCGTCGAGCTGCCGTGACGCAACAGCCCTTAACGCTGCGAGCCACAAACCTTTTAAGGAGTACATCATGACCACAATCGATCGCCGTTCCGTACTTGCGGTAACCGCTGCAACTGCCGTCATCAGCACGTTGCCAACGGAGGCTACCGCCCAAAGTTCAACCAAACCGCTTTTCACAGTCCCGCTAACAGTGATCCCGATTGTTGGCGCGACGGAAGTGTTCCCCGTTCGCCGCATTTATTGCATTGGCCGCAACTACGCAGCACATGCGCGCGAAATGGGCTCCGACCCAACGCGTGAGCCGCCATTCTTTTTCCAGAAACCAACCGATGCCGTCCAGTTGGTGCCGGTCGGCGGCGTTGTCGACCATCCCTACCCCTCACTGACCAAAAATTACCACTACGAGGTCGAGTTGGTAGCGGCCCTCAAGTCAGGTGGCCGCAACATCCCGATGGATAAAGCCCTGGATCACGTGTTCGGCTACGCAGTAGGTCTCGACATGACGCGGCGCGACCTGCAGCGCGGCATGGGAGATCAGAAAAAGCCATGGGAAATCGGCAAGAGCTTCGATAAGTCCGCCCCAATCGGCCCGATCCATCCAGTTGCCAAGGTTGGCCACTATACCAAAGGTACGATCTCGCTCGCCGTCAACGGCACCGAGAAGCAAAAGGCCGACTTGTCGTTCATGATCTGGAGCGTGGCTGAACAGATCGCCAAGCTTTCCGAGGCGTTCGAGTTGATGGCAGGTGACATCATCTATTCGGGCACGCCGGAAAACGTCGGCCCCGTTGTTGTGGGCGATATCATCGTTTGCAAAATCGACGGCCTGCCGGATCTGTCGGTGAAGATCGTTTGATGGCCACTCGCATCCAGTTGCAAGCTCTGGCGATGTTGCGGCGTGTTTTGGTGCCCTGTGCGTTGCTACTTTCATCTGCACCAATTGCTCTATCGGCAAATGCCGCGGAGGTCCGCGTGTTTGCCGCCGGCGCAGCCAAAGCTGCTATGCTCCGGATTGCGGCGGACTTTGAGCGTGAGACTGGCGATAAAGTCATCATGACCGTCGATACCGTTGGCGCCATTCAAGCGCTCGTCAGCAATGGCACGCCAGGTGATATCGTTATCGTTAGTCAAGCTTCACTTGCAAAACTGATCGAGGCCAACCGCGTAACTGGCAACCGCGCAGTGTCGGTTGGCAGCATCGCCATTGGCCTTGCTGTAAAGCGCGGCACGGCCGTGCCGGATCTATCGACACCCGATGCCGTGCGGCGCGCGCTCCTTAACGCGCTCTCGATCGCTCACGCCGACCCCGCTCGTGGCGCAACAGCTGGGCTCCACTTCGTGAAGGTCGTCGAAGCACTGGGGCTGACGGCTGCCCTCAAAGACCGCATGGTGATTTTTCCAACCGGATTGCATGCCGTCGAGGCGGTAGCGCAAGGTCGATTCGCCCTCGGCGTCAGTCAGACGAGCGAAATTGCCCCGCACGAGGGACTGACATTGGTTGGTGGTCTGCCTGAACCGTACGCGCTGACAACCAAGTACAGTGTGGGCTTGATAATCGGAAACGTCACGCCGGCAGCCGAGCTCTTGTTTTCGCGGATAACCGGCAACGCTGGACGTCATCATTGGCAATCAACCGGTTTCAGCGGCTCTGATTAGCCCGGCCAAAACAAAGCCCCACCTCGGCGAACCGAAGGTGGGGCTTTGCGGAACTTTGAAATTACACCGGCTGTTCTGCCAGTTCGTTGATTAACGGAAGGATCCAGCCGCCTGACCGAAGTTTCGACTGATGCCGCGTTCAATTTCGTCCGTCATCACGCCGCCGTTGCGGGCGATATAGGCTTCAATCTCTCGTTCAGCGGTCCGCTGACGCGACTTTACAAGCGCATCGTAAAACCGACGGGCGAGACTTGGCTTTACAGCGCCTTGCGTTGCATCGGCAGCGCCGACGCCCGTTAAGTCGCCAGCCCAGTCAGCGTTATATGAAGTTGCCATGGGATTAGTCCTTTTTTGCTCAGATCTATCTCGAATGCCGTGTCAGCCGCGCCGCCTTCGGGCGTCTTGCTGGCACACGATGAAGATGATGATTGTTGCACTTGCGAACAACCCCAAACGGCGCTCGCCAGCAATGCAATTGCTGCATGAACCAAATTGAAATTGCTACTATTTCTGACATAAACTGCTACCGCTTGCGTCAACTTCCTGATGGTTACCCGACGACCTGCAGTGTGCCGCACCTTGGCACGATATTGCGTTGCAACATACACGGCGGTCGATGCTACTAGCCGCAATAAAAAACGGGGACCCGAAGGTCCCCGTTAGGTAGAGAGAGTAGGTCAAACACGAGCGGCCTTAAGAGTGCAAACTCTCAGGCAGCAACGGTGCCTTCCATGGCTGGATCACGCAGTACGTACCCGCGACCCCAAACCGTTTCAATGTAGTGTTTGCCGCCGGTCGCCGTCTGAAGCTTCTTGCGCAACTTGCAAATGAAGACGTCGATGATCTTCAATTCTGGCTCGTCCATCCCACCGTATAGGTGATTCAGGAACATTTCCTTGGTCAATGTCGTGCCCTTACGCAGCGAGAGCAGCTCGAGCATTTGATACTCTTTGCCGGTCAAATGGACACGTGCGCCGTGGACTTCAACCGTCTTGGTGTCAAGGTTGACGCGAAGCTCGCCGGTATCGATCACCGATTGCGCATGGCCCTTTGACCGACGGACGATTGCCTGAATACGCGCCACCAACTCATCCTTGTGGAACGGCTTGGTCATGTAGTCATCGGCACCGAAGCCCAGACCACGAACCTTGTCGTCGATACCCGCAAGGCCCGACAAAATGAGAATTGGTGTCGAAACCTTACTAACACGGAGTGTCTTCAAGACTTCATACCCGCTCATATCGGGCAAATTGATGTCCAAAAGGATTATGTCGTAGTCGTAGAGCTTGCCAAGGTCGACACCTTCCTCGCCAAGATCGGTTGTGTATACGTTAAAACCTTCGGACTGCAGCATCAATTCGATGCTTTGCGCCGTTGCACTATCATCCTCGATCAGAAGGACTCTCATAGTCTGCCTCTCGTCCCCAGCCGTGATTAGGCTGCTGCCCCAGTGTTTAAAGAGCACGCACTGATACTATCGCTAAGCCGATGTTAGGAATTTAGGGGCCAGAAGTTAACAAATCCTGTTTTTGCCTTTAAAAAGTCTGAACTCAGGACTTTTTTTACTAAACGCAGCCGCCACGAAAACACGCCCCACCCGAATTTCCGCCCGCACAGATCGCGTCGGTAGCGCCGATCACCCCTGATCGGCAGACACACCGTTACGGCAACTCATGACAACCCATTCGTACGCGCCGTGGTTGGTCACCGACGTCAAGCACACAACTTATCTTCTTGGAGACCGTATTAAATTTCGGCCCAAACGATTCGTCGGACAACTTCAAGGGTATGCTCGAATCAACTAACAGAATTCGCGACCTAGCCCTAGGCTCGGGTTTGCTTTTTTTGAATGTGGCACGATTGTGTCACGAAGTGCGACCGTCACGACACACCCAACCTCGACTGAGTCGCATGATTGGGTGCGCGGATTGTCAAAGCTGAATGAACGCATGGAGAGGCCTAGCGGTGTATCATCGACTGGATTGCGCATTTTCACCGGCAACTGGCTGGACGATTGTTGTCTCGCAAAATGCCACCAGCCATAAGCATGAAGTCGGGTAAATTCAGACCACCGTTTGAGGGAAACGTGGGCAGAACGACCAAACTTTGATCATCTCCGAACGTTGCTAGCGTCTTGGGCAAATGTCATGGTGCGGGCAGGTTTATCAAACAACCGATCCATTCACCTTCCGGGGATCCTACATGCGCACCAAGACACGATTTCGCTCATCATTATTTGCGAGCTTCGTAGCAGCCTTCGCCGTGATTTTATTAAGCCTTACTGTACAGGCGCAAACACGGGTAGAGACGTTACGCCAAGTCACTGGAAATTCGGTCAATACGCTCGACCCAACCATGCCAGGTTCAACGCGTGAAGCCTTCGGCATTTCCATGCACACCTATGATCGGCTGGTTTCGTTCGGTCGAAAGCCGCAAGGCAACGGTTTCATATTTGACTACGACAAAATCCGCGGGGAATTGGCCGAAAGCTATACTGTCTCGCCCGACGGCCTCAAACTTACGTTCAAGTTGAAAAAGGATGCCAAATTCCACGATGGTTCACCGGTGACGGCCGATGACGTCAAGTGGTCGATGGACCGACATGTCACGGCAAAATCGCTGGCGGCGTCCCAGATCGCGACTGGCTCCTTGACCAAGCCTGAGCAATTCACGGTCATCGACCCGCTGACGTTCGAGGTGACGCTTGAGAAGCCGGACCGGTTCGCGTTGCCGAACCTCGCCGTCGTGTATGCCATCATCATCAACAGCAAATTGGCAAAGTCCAAGGCTACGGCGGAAGATCCCTGGGCACAATCCTGGCTTAAGGACAACACAGCCGGCAGCGGCGCCTATACGATCGAGACCTTCAAGCCTGGCGAACAGGTTGTCTTGAAACGCAACGAGGACTGGAAAGGTGCCATCGATGGCAAGCCTGCGCCCTTCAAGCGCATTATCATGCAAACGGTGCCGGAAGCAGCGACGCGCGCGAGCCTCGTCGAGAAGGGCGATGCCGACATGTCAATCGACTTGTCTGCCAGTGATGTCTTATCACTTGAGAGCAAAGCCAAGCTGAAGGTTGTCTCGACCCCACAATTCAACGCCTTTACGATGGTCGCTTTCAATACCAAAATGGCCCCGTTCGACAACGTCAAAGTTCGCCGGGCGATTGCTGCGGCGCTGCCCTACGACGACATGTTCAAGGCCGCCATCTTCCAGCGCGGCGCACCGCTCTTCAACGGCACCTGGAGTGGCGCGCCAGAGAAGAGCGTCTTCCCGCAAACGATGCCCTTCAAGCAGGATCTGGCTAAAGCCAAGGCGCTGCTGACCGAAGCAGGTTTCCCGAACGGTTTCGACACGACGTTCTCGTTCAACGTCGGCTCGGCGCCGATCAGCGAACCAATGGCCGCACTCATCAAGGAAGCATTGGCGAAAATCGGCATCAAAGTCGAAGTGCAGAAACTGCCGGACGCGCAAATCTCAACCTTGGTTTCGGAAAAGAAACTACCATTCCTGGTCGAAAACTCGATCGCCTGGCTGCCCTCGACCGATTACTTTTTCCGCGTTTTCTTCAACGGTGCATCACGCTGGAACTATTCCTCGTGGGCCAACGAAGAGATCGATGCCCTAACCAAGAAAGCCCAGTTTGAACTCGATCCCGCGGCTTACGAAAAACAAGCCAAGCGGATGATTGCGCTCGCTGCCGAAGAAGTGCCGCTGATCCTGCTATGGCAGCCGAACCAGGATGCAGTAATGGCGCCTTCAATCGAGGGGTATACGTACTGGTTCCATCGCCAAGTCGACTTCCGCGACTTGAGCCGCAAGCCTTGAACTAACGAGAGCAGATGACAACCATTGGCAGCATCGCACGCAGGACCGGGAGGCGCTTTGTCTCGTCCCTGCCAGCGTTGCTGGGTGTAATCATTTTCACGTTTATCCTGATGCGGGTTCTACCGGGCGATCCGGCAGTATTCTTCGCCTCAGGGCCGAACGCTGGACAAGCCGAGATCGACGACCTGCGCCGCCAAATGGGTCTCGACAAGTCGATCCCACACCAGTTGGCGCTTTATCTGCGCGATATTGGTTCAGGCAATCTTGGCCGCTCGTTGACGACCGGACAACCCGTTATGGCCGATATCCGTCAACGGTTGCCAGCGTCACTTGAGTTGACCTTCACTGCGTTGGTGCTCGCTCTGTTACTGGCTGTTCCACTCGGCATATGCGCTGCCATGCGGCCCGGCTCGCTGGTCGATCACGCAGTGCGCTTTGCCTGTACGCTTGGCGTGTGCGTGCCAACCTTCGTTTCAGGACTGCTCCTGATCTACACGTTCTACTACTTGCTGGGCTGGGCTCCGGACCCGACCGGGCGGCTCGATATCTTCACCACACCGCCGCCCCGCCTCACCGGATTCCTCCTGATCGACAGTCTGCTCGCACGTGATGGTGACGTTGGCCGCGCCGCCGCATCGCAGCTGATCTTGCCGGCTGCCACGATGGCCCTGTTTGTCCTCGCTCCCTTGGCCCGCATGACGCGCGCCTCGATGCTGGCGGTACTCGGCAGCGACTACATCCGCACCGCTGAAGCCATGGGACTATCGCGTGCGCGCGTGATCATCGTTTACGCTTTGCGTAACGCGCTGCTGCCGGTGCTGACGATCGCCGGCATCGTATTCTCGACGATGCTGGGCGCCAATGTCCTGGTGGAAAAAGTGTTCTCGTGGCCCGGCGTCGCCTCATATGCGCTCGACGCCCTGCTGTCGGCGGACTACGCGCCAGTACAGGGATTTGTGCTGCTGATGGCCTCGATCTTTGTCGTCGTCAACCTGGCGATTGATGTGTTGTACGGACTTGCCGACCCCAGGATCGGCATCGAATGAGCACCACGACACTGAGCCACGTTGGATACGTGCTGCGCGGCAATCCGCTCACCGCAATTGCCGGAGGCGGCACGGCCCTGCTCGTGTTCATCGCATTGTTCGGGCCATGGATCGTGCCTTACGATCCGGTCGCCTCAAACGTCTCGATCGCTCTGCAACCACCCAGTGCTGCGCATTGGGCCGGCACCGACCAACTCGGCCGTGACATCTTCAGTCGCATCCTCGCGGCAACACGTCTCGATCTGTTGATCGCAGCATCGGCGGTCAGCCTGTCATTTGTCGTCGGCGCATTGATCGGCAGCCTGTGTGGTTACTGGGGCGGCAAGGTTGACCGATGGGTCGGTCGCCTCGTTGACGTGCTGATGGCATTCCCGTTGTTCGTGCTCGCGATGGCCATGGTTGCAGCCCTCGGCAATCGTGTCGAAAACATCATCTACGCCACTGCCATCATCAACCTGCCGTTCTACATCCGCTTCGCCCGTGCCGAAGTGAACGTGCGGCGAAATCTTGGCTGGGTGGAAGCCGCGCGAGCTTCCGGCAACAGTCATACGCAAGTGGTAACGCGCTTTCTACTGCCAAACATTCTGCCCGCCATGGCAGTACAGATTTCGCTCAACTTGGGCTGGGCGATATTGAACGCTGCGGGCCTGTCGTTCATCGGACTCGGCGTGCAACCACCAACACCGGAATGGGGCATCATGGTGGCCGAAGGCGCACGCTTCATCACCACCGGCAAGTGGTGGCTAGTCGCCTTTCCCGGATTAGCCCTGATGTTTGCCGTCTTGTGTTTCAACCTGCTTGGCGATGGCCTACGCGACATTCTTGATCCGCGGATGCGGACATGAGCGGACAGCAACGCACCGAGAGCGCGCCACTGCTGGCGATCGAAGATCTTGCCGTTGCGTTCTCAACGCGGCGCGGCATGGTGGAGGCCGTGCGGGGCATTTCGCTGTCGGTCGCCAAAGGCGAGATCCTCGGCATCGTTGGCGAGAGTGGATCAGGCAAATCAGTCACCGCGTTTTCGATCATGCGACTGCTGGATCGCGCCGGTCGCATCACGCGCGGTTCAATTCGGTTTCGCGGCCAGGAAATCACCAAGCTCGGCGCATCGGACCTGCGTTCTTTGCGGGGTGCGGCACTGTCGATGATCTTCCAGAACCCGCGGGCAAGCCTCAATCCGATCCGCCCTGTTGGCGATCAGATCAGCGATGCACTGCGCGCCCATCGGGAGATGACGAGGCCCGAAGCACGGGCGAGAGCGCTCGAGCTGCTCAAGGCCGTATTGATCCGCGAACCGGAAAAGCGCATTGATGCCTATCCCCACGAACTATCAGGTGGCATGTGCCAGCGCATCATGATGGCGATGGCGATGGCGTGCGAGCCCGATCTGCTGATCGCTGACGAGCCAACCACAGGCCTCGACGTCACGACCCAAAAGACCGTGATGGACCAACTCGCGGGCCTCGTGCGCGAACGCGGCATGGCGATGATTTTGATCACGCACGATCTGGGGCTCGCCTCCCAGTATTGCGACCGCGTTGCCGTGATGGAGCAGGGGTTGGTGGTTGAGACCGCAACACCTGACATTCTATTCGGTGCGCCACGACACGCCTATACGAAGCGCCTTGCTGCGGCATCACCCACACCAACCTCGACCGTTTCAAGTTTATCGGCTGATGGTTACCTCGATGTGACTTTTGCGGCACCGCTTTCACCGGCAATAAAGCCGCTCCTCTCCGTCACCAACCTCGTCAAGCGTTTTGATGGTGGCATCGCAGCGGTCGATGGCGTGTCGTTCGACATCGCTGCAGGCGAGAGCCTTGGGCTGGTCGGTGAATCTGGTTCGGGCAAAAGCACGATTTCCCGAATTGTCTGTCGGTTGATCGACCCGACCTCCGGCATCATCCGGTTCGGCGACGCGGACATCGGCAACGTCTCCGCCCGCGGATTTCACAAGGTACCAGAGCGTGCGGCCATCCAAATCGTATTCCAGGACCCCGGCGACAGTCTTAACCCGAGGTTCTCGGCATTGGACTCAATCGCTGATCCGCTGCGCCGCTTATGCGCAATGAGCGACGCACGCGAGCTACGCGCACGCGCCCTCGATTGCGCTGCGCGCTGCGGGCTGCCGTCCGATCTGATTGATCGATTTCCGCACCAACTGTCGGGCGGCCAGCGCGCCCGCGTCGGCATTGCGCGTGCGATTGCAGCGAAGCCCAAGCTGCTGATCCTCGATGAGCCGACAGCAGCGCTCGAT
>JANOYV010000010.1:0-17278 GCA_031429105.1 Hyphomicrobiaceae bacterium
TGACCGCCGATGTTCATCTCACCAGCCTATGCCCAAGCCGCAGGCGCCGGCCCAGATCCGCTCATCAACATGTTGGTGCCGCTTCTGCTGGTCTTGCCGATTTTCTACTTCCTGCTGTGGCGCCCGCAGCAACAGCGCATGAAGCAGCACCGTGAATTGATCAATGGGGTCAAACGCGGCGACACCGTGATCACTGCCGGTGGCATCATTGGCACCGTAGTAAAAGTTAAGGACGACAACGAAATCGAAGTCGAAATCGCCAAAGACATTCGCGTCCGCGTGCTGAAAGGTTCGATCTCGGACGTGCGCAACAAAGGCGAGCCCGTCAAAACCGCTTGAACTTCAGCGCCCGCACTCGGCGACGAGCATCTGTTACCGCCCTTGGCGGCTGGCTCCCCGCAAGGGGAGTCGCCGGGGCCACAAAAAAGAGTTCATACACGATGCACTTTTCCCGCGGTAAGGTACTGACGATCATAGGCGTTTGCCTGTTCGGGCTGCTCGCCTGCTTGCCCAATTTCCTGAGCCAATCAACGCTCGATAAATGGCCGAGCTTCCTACCGCATTCAAAGATCACGCTCGGTCTCGACTTGCAGGGTGGCGCGCACGTGCTGGCTGGCATGGACGTCGATGAACTCCGCCGCGATTGGCTGGAGAAGACCCGTGATGCGGCACGAGCCGCAATGATCAAGGAGCAACTGACGCTCGCCGGCCTGCCGGCGATTGCCCAAGGCGGTGTGATGGTTCGGCTCGGAAAGCCGGAACAACTCGATGCCGCCTATAAGGCGCTACGGGCGCTGGCCCAACCCATTTCCGGCGCCGACCTCATTGGTTCATCGGCACTCGACTTTGATGTCACGCGCGAGGGCACCGACGCGGTGCTGTTAAAGCCGACGGCGCCCGGCATGCAGGCCCGCGTGACGTCAGCCATCGGCAGTGCCGTCGAGATCGTGCGTAACCGCTGCGACCCAGGCGGCAACAAGGAAATGGTAATCCAGCGCCAGGGCAGCGATCGTATCTTGTTGCAGGCACCAGGCGTCGAGGATGTGAAAGTCATCGAAGAGTGCTTCAAAGTTGCCAAAATGACGTTCCACCTCGTGCATCCAACGATAGGTGCCGAAGAAGCGCGGACCGGCCGCCCGCCAACGGGATACAAGATCTTGCCAAGCCGCGATGGCGGCGAGGAATTGATCGAATCGCGCAGCTCTGTCACCGGCGAACAATTGGTCGATGCCCAGCCCGGATTCGATCAACGCACCAACGAACCGATCGTGTCATTTCGCTTTAATCAGGCAGGCGCTAAAATTTTCGGCAAGCTGTCGTCGGAGAATACCGGTCGCCGCTTCGCCGTGGTCCTCGACGACAAAGTGATAACGGCGCCGCGCATCAACGAACCGATCCTTGGCGGTACCGGGCAAATCACCGGCAACTTCACCGTCGCCGAGGCCAATAGCTTGGCAACCAACCTACGCTCGGGTGCATTGCCAGCCAAGCTGACGATCATCGAACAGCGGGTCGTTGGCGCGAGTTTGGGTGCAGATTCGATTACAGCTGGACAGCGCGCTTCGATCATCGGCGCCATTGCGGTGGTCGTCTTCATGACGTTCGCCTACGGCCTATTTGGCGTGTTCGCTGTGATTGCAGTGGCGCTCAACGTACTGCTGATCGTCGCCGTAATGTCGCTGATTGGCTCGACGCTGACGCTGCCCGGCATTGCTGGCATCGTGCTCACCATTGGCATGGCGGTTGATGCCAACGTGTTGATCTACGAACGGATGCGCGAGGAATTGCGCAACGGAAAGTCGACGATTGCGGCACTTGATGCGGGCTTCGACCGAGCGTTCTCGACCATTGTCGATGCCAACTTGACAACTCTGATCGCTGGCATCGTCATGTTCTGGCTCGGCTCCGGCCCGATCCGAGGTTTCGCCGTGACGCTATCGCTCGGTATCGTCACGACCGTGTTCACGGCCTTCACCGTTACACGCCTGCTGGTCGCGTGGTGGCTGTCGCGCCAAAAGGACCGAAAGGTCGCAACTCCAATATCGTTCAGCCCGGCGAGGCCGTCATAATGTTTAAGGGCATCGATTTCTTCCCCCACGGCACCAAATGGGACGTGGTGGGCAAGCGCTTCTGGTTCGTCGGTTTGTCATGGGTTCTGGCCCTGATCGCCGGCGGCCTGCTGATGACCCGCGGCCTCAACTACGGTGTCGACTTCAAAGGTGGCGCCTTGATCGAGGTGCAGCAGAAGGCTGGCGATCTCGACGTTGGACTGTTGCGCGACAAGCTCAACAAACTGGGCCTTGGCGACGTCCAGGTGCAGTCTGTCGGCAAGGGTAGCGAGGCGTTGATCCGGGTCGGTCAGCAGGTTGACGAAAAGGCACAAGCCGCTGCAACCGATAAGGTGCGCGCAGCCCTCGGCGATGGTTTCACAATCCGCCGTACCGAAGTGGTTGGACCAGCCGTTTCAGCTGAGCTCAAAAGAACCAGCATCATTGCTGTCATCGTTTCGCTATTTGGTATCTTCCTTTACGTCTGGTTTCGCTTTGAATGGCAATTCGCGGTCGCCGCCATCATTGCGCTGATCCATGATGTGTTCATAACGGCCGGCATGTTCTCGGCGCTTTGGATCGAGTTCGATTTGTCGGTGGTGGCAGCCCTATTGACGCTGGCTGGCTACTCGATCAACGACACCGTTGTCGTGTTCGACCGGATCCGCGAAAACCTGCGCAAGTTTAAAAAGATGCCGCTCATCGACTTGATGAACCTCGCCATCAACGAGACCCTGTCGCGGACGGTTCTGACCTCGACCGTGACATTCCTGGCTGTACTTGCGCTCTACCTGTTCGGGACCGAAGTAATCCACGGTTTCTCGTTCGCCATGCTGTTTGGAATCTTGATCGGATCGTACTCTTCGATCTTCGTGGCAGCCTCCATGCTGCTGGCGTTCGGCGTCAAGCGTGACGGCTGGACCGGCGAAAAGGTTGCAGCCGGGATCGCAGCATCTGGCAAAAAAAGCTGACCGGGGACGCAATGTCGGCCGAGCCCAAATCGGCGTCGCAAGCATTCGCCGGTCATTTCCCCGGCCGATGCTCGATTGATGCCTATGGCAACGGCGGATTTCGGTTTGGCGGCATGAGCCATCGCGGATCGATTGTGTGCTTGCCGAGCGGCGTTTGGGCTTGGGACGCCTTGACCCCTGCGGACCTGACGTTGTCAGCTTTTGCCCGCGCTCTGGCAGAACTCAATGTGCCGCAGTTCCTGCTTGTCGGGACCGGTCGCACACAGGTTTTTGCCGCCCTGGACGTGCGCCGCGCGTTTGAAGCCAAGCGCGTTGGCCTCGACTTTATGGATACCGGGGCTGCTGCCCGAACTTACAATATTCTGCTGGCCGAGCAGCGTCCCGTATCGGTGGCCCTACTTGCGGTCGAGTGAACGTTTCAGGAGGCAACGCCCGTGAACGATATCCTCAATAGCCCGATGAAGTCTCTTTACGCGGGATTAGCCCTCTCGCTGATCATGCTCATTGTGTGGATTGCACTCGGCGGCGGCGATGGCCTCGGACTGGTTTCGTTTTTACTGCGGTGGGTTCATGTCTTTGCCGCCATCCTCTGGGTCGGGATGATCTGGTTCGTCAACTTCATCCAGATGGCAGCCCTTCGCGACGCCGACGATGCGGGCAAAGCCACCATCCACAAATTGATCGTGCCGAAGGTGGCAATGACGTTTCGCCACGCTTCGCACGCGGTTCTCTTGAGCGGGATTCTGCTGTTGATCTCCAGCGGCTATATGCTGGACCGGCTGGTGTTTACTTCCGCCGTCTATGTACCGCCATTACGCCACGCCCTGCTGTGGAGCGGGGCATTCGCTGGCATCGCCATGTGGGCGATTGTCCACTTCAAGCTTTGGCCGAACATCAAAATCGTGCTCGGGCAAAGCCCTAGCGATGCCGACGTCAAAGCCCGCGCCCGCGACATCGTGCGCATCTATGCGCGCATCAACCTGATCCTCGCCGTCCCCGTCACGTTTGTGATGATCGCGGCAGCGCACCTCTATTGACGTGGCCGAGGCAGCACCCGCGCCTGACCCAACTACCGTCGATGTCGTTGCCATCGCCGCGCGCGCGCATGAGCGTGATCGATACCTTGCCGCGTTGCTCGGACCGCGCCCGATCCGCCGCGACCTGATTGCTCTTGCAGCCTTCGCTGGAGAAGTTGGCCGCATTCCAGCGTTCGTTACCGAACCAATGATGGGACGGATCAGGTTGCAATGGTGGCGCGAACGACTGGAACAGCGCACCAGCGGGGGGCATCCGATTGCGGACGCATTGATTGAGACCATGGCGCGCCACAAACTCGCTGCAGCCCCGCTTATCGGCCTCATCGAGGCTCACGAGGACAGCCTGGATGATCGTCCGTTTGCCGATCTCCAAGCAGTGTTTGGCTATGTGGACCGCATCGATGGGATGCTTTTCAACACCATGGCACACATGGCAGGCTCAGTTGGCCACCAAAGCTTTGCGACGGACTGCGGTCGCGCCTACGGACTCGCCCGGTTGATCGTTGAAGCGCCAGCAAGCCTCGCACATGGCCGCTTGTTACTCCCGATGGATGAAATGCGACCAGAGATTGAACTCAGCCTCAAGACGCAATTGCCCATTCTGCGCACGATGAGCACGCACGCACGGCACCATCTCGACACCGCGCGGGCCAGGATGCGACATCTCCCTCGCCATCTGCGGTCACCATTTTGTCCGATTGCCCTCGTGGAGCCCTATTTGGAGGCTCTGCAGTGTTATGAAGGCTCGCCGTGTTCGACCTTCGAGATCAATCCGCTCCGCCGCGTGTGGCGATTGTGGCGCGGCAGTCGGTTCGGCACCGTGTGAGCGTTCGTCAGACAGCTTCGAGTGCACAGCCCGCAGGTATCCTTGATGAAAATGCAACTCAAGATCAGCCAGTTGATCGTCGCTGCAGCCCTTATGGTGAGTGCCGGTTTCGCGATCGCGGCCACGGCATCGAGCGGTGCTGCCGCGCAACCAGTCGTCGCCTGGCGCGTTGAAAACGCATTCCGCTTCTTCGATGATCCGGCAAGTACGGAAATGCACCGTGCCACCTGGGCTGATCTAACCGACGAAGAGCGCCGCACTCCGATCCTTGCAGCCGAACGGCTCCTTGCCAGTCGACACGCTGATGGCTGGTCGTCCACTACGGTTGGCAAAACCTGTTGGGATACCAAGCGCAACCGACATGTTTGCTCGGACAACGGCGTCTACGTGAACCCGACGAGCCATATCGTTCTCGTTGAACTGCGCGGCATCGAGGATGCCTCCTCGGTCGAATGCATGTGGCTTACGGCCCCGAAGGGTAAGGTCCAGGCCCGCGGCAAAGCGATAACCAAACTGTGCAGCGAACCTTTGCGCCTCGAAGTGCCCTATCCCGGCGGCCTTGCCATCAAGGTCGAGGTCGGCGGTCAAGAAGTGGCGGACTCCGAAATCAGGATTAGCGACCTGCTCATCGTCGGCATGGGCGACAGCTTCGGTTCGGGTGAAGGCAACCCTGATATCCCCGTGCGTTTCTCACGCGAGCGCGCAGCCGACTACGGCGATGCCGCAAAAGACGCCAGTCTGGCCGGCTATCCCGCCCGCGTCGGCGCATGGACCCAAATCGGAGACTCGAAATTCATCGAAGAAAATGCACGATGGATCGATCAGGCGTGCCACCGTTCGCTCTATTCGCACCAGTTGCGAGCAGCACTCCAGTTGGCGATTGAAGATCCCCATCGCGCGGTCACGTTCGTTGGTGCGGCCTGTTCCGGTGCCGAGGTCACGACCGGCCTGTTCCTCCGCTACAAGGGCAACGAGTGGGTACCCAACCCGCCGGAGTTCTCTCAGATTTCTGCCGTTGCCGAAGCGCAGTGTGGGCAAAAAGAAGCCCGCATGCAGGATCTGCCGGAGGCCTATCATATCGGCGGCAAGATCCCTGATTTGCAGGGTGGCCTCGTTTTGCGCAAATGCGAAACCGAACAAGCTCGCAAGATTGACCTGCTGATGCTTTCGATTGGCGGCAACGATGTGGGTTTTGCCCGCCTCGTTGCCAACGCAGTACTGGCCGATCAATCAATACTGAAGAAGCTCGGTGGCTGGTTCGGGCAGGTGCACGGGCCAGCAGAGGCTGCGACCCAGCTCGTGCAATTGGATGATCGTTACAAATCGTTCAACCGAGCAATACACAACATTTTGCACGTACCCTGGGACGAAAGCGACCGCGTCATCCTGACGGCCTATCCGGGGCTTGCCATCCTTGAAGATGGCCGCAGTGTTTGCCCAGATGGTCGCGCCGGACTCGATGTCGTCAGCGACTTTCAATTGAGCACGACGAAGGCCAAGGAGAGCAGTGCCGTTGCCGAAAAACTCAACACAATCATGAAGACGGCGGCCAAAGCCCATGGCTGGACCTTTGCGGAAGGTCATCGGCGAGCGTTTCTGGGTCGGGGCATCTGTGCCGGATACAATGCCAATGCCCTTTCATCGGCGGACGACTTGCGCCTACCGCGCAAGTCGGCTGGCGGCGAATGGGAGCCCTACAATCCAGCCGACTATCAACCTTATGCAAGTAGGCAGCGCTGGTTCCGCACGCCCAACGATGCCTTCCTCACTGGCAACTTTCACGTATCCGCCTCTGTCATGCAGAAGGTATTGAAATTGCAGAGCCTGTCGTGGTTCCAATTGCTTTTGGCGGCCACCTACTCAGGCGCCTTTCATCCAACCGCCGAAGGCCATGCCGCCATTGCCGATAGCGTCGCTGAACGTGGCCGTGCGATCTTGGCAAAGTATGGATCGTCTAGCGCAAAGTCCGAGTAGCAGTACTAACTGCCCGCGTCCGTCGCCTAAGCCACGCCGTTCAGCTTGGTCCGTTTGCGGGCAAATTCCAGCGGCAGTGCGCTGGTGCATTTGATCTGCTCCATCGCGAACGCTGAGGACACGTTTGACAGCTCGATCTTCGAGATCAGCTTCTTATAGAAGGCGTCGTAAGCTGCGATATCTGGCACGACAACCCGCAGTAGATAGTCAACCGCCCCACTCATCCGGTAGAACTCGACCACTTCAGGGAATTCGACAATGACTTTGTGAAAATCCTCTAGCCAGCCAAGCGCATGCCGGTTTGTTGAGATCGAGACAAAGACCGTCACTCCTGCCGCCACCGACGCCGGATCAAGCAGCGCTACGCGCCGCTGAATGACGCCCGCCTCCTCCATTTTCTGAATGCGCCGCCAGCACGGCGTCGTCGACAATCCAACCGCTTTACCAATTTCAGCCACCGGCTGGGTGCAATCCTTTTGCAAAATATCCAGTATTTTCAGATCCATATCGTCCAACATAAGGTCCTCATTCAATCAATTGCACAAAAACTGTGCTCCAGTAAGCATCCAACAGAGCATGTGGCCTCTCAAAACACCGATCAACAGAAATATTAGCAAAAATTTTCTCGCTCGATGAATATACCTCTTGTTTAGACGTATTGAAACAAATAAAAGGTTGTGTTGCGAGTATATAAATCTCGCAACAACCTTAGGTAGCCTTCCCATGTTGAATTCCGGCCCAAACTTGATGTGGATCACACCAGAGTTCGCGGTGACTTCAGTCCTCGCACCTGACGACTTTTCAGCTTTGGCAGCACAAGGCTTCACAGCAGTCATTTCAAATCTGCCTGATGACGAAGACACCGCGCAGATGACCGCCAAGTCTGAGGCGACCCATGCGTGGCGCGCTGGTTTAGTGTTTCGCCATGTGCCAGCGACCAAGCATGACCTTTTTACAGACGTGGTGGTCGAGGGCATGGGGGATGCCCTGCGAACACTAAAAGGGCCTGTGATTGCACACTGTAAATCGGGATTGCGTTCGGCGATCATCTGGGCCGCAGCCAGCGCACGTAGCCAACCGGTTGATTGTGTCTTGGCGGCATTGGAAAAAGCCGGTTTCGATCTCGAAGTAATCCGCGACGATCTCGACGCACAGGCCGATCGCAAACGTTGGCTCGGTGTCGCATCTGCGTTGGACTGTAATGCGGTCCCAACTTCAGCGATTGCGGACCTTACACAAGCGCGCAACGCGGCTTAGACTGATCGAGATACCGATATCATTTTGAAAGCACCGCCTGCTGACTGGCCGGAAGACCATCGCGCACGGCAGCATCAAGTGCCGCGCTGCCCGCGCGCGCTGCGATGTCCTCTGGGACAATCCAGAGGCGATAACTACCGGCGACGACTGGGCGTCTGCACAACAGCCGTTGCGCCTCGAGCCGACAATCCGAGTCCTCTGTTATGATTTGTGATTCACGCCGATCATGCACCATAACTTTCATATCAACGGGCTGGATGAAGCCTGCCGAGCTCACAAGATCCACGTTACGGAACGTGCACCCAAGTGCATGTTTGCAGGCCCCCGCACGGGCGCCAAGAGTGTTACTCAGCCCCAGCACCTTGACGAGTGGGCGAAGCTCAGCTGAACTGGTGGTCCCAGCGCTGACGTAGCAGCCCGCCTTGACGCAGAGAACTGGATCAGCTGCTTTGTCAAAGCGGCGGATGCCTTTGTTACCTGGCTCCATCAAGACAAGGACGGCCACCGGCGACGATATCTTGGCAGGGCGGCTTACGTTAGTTGCCCGCGCTGGATCTGCCGTTTGGGGCACCGCCGCCTGCACGATGTTAGGAGAGATTGGCACCGGCGCCTGCATAACCCGCTCAACTTCACGGGACGGGGCGATCGAAGGCAACGCGCCCAATTTCTGCTCGGATCGTGCATCGCGGATCGCTTCGGCTCGACGCAAACTCTCGGCAAGCGCTTTGGTTTCGAGGTTTCTCTTTGCTTCAAGGGCCTTCAGGTCTGCAAGCCTTGCTTGCTCGATTTGCTGTGCCTCTAATGCCGCGTTGGCAGCAGCCTCCTGTGCAATTTTGATCCGCGCGGCATCGGCGGATTTGGCGTCGGCTATCACCTTCTCTTCAGCGAGACGCTTTTCTTCCGCAATGCGCAAGTCATCGGCTTTTTTCGCAGCGTCCGCCGCTTTTGTCTGGGCGGTAACGGCTGCACGCTCAATGATCTTTTGTTCCTCAGCGCGACGTCGGGCCTCCGCCACCGCTGCAATCTCGACCTTTTCGCGCTCCGCACGTGCGGTTTCGATGTCAATGCGGCGCGCCTCGGCTTCGGCCCGGGCGGCAGCAAGCATCTCGGCTTCATCCGTCTTGAGTTGCTCAGCCGACTTGACAGCAATTTCAGCAGCAGCAGAAGCAGCCTTTTTGGCTTTCACTTCGGCACGCTTCTTTGCAGCAAGCTGCTGCGCGTCTTGGATCGCCTTTGCCTCGGGATCAACTTTTTCGGCAACGGGCGAGCTTGGAGGTGCCTTCTGAGTTGTCTCGGCAAATCGCTCAGCCATCTGTTCGGCCGGGGACTTTGCCTCCGCTGGTCCGACGGCCTCCACCCCACATGAGGCAAAAATCAGAGCCGCCGCTGCGACTGCCAACACCGCTACAACAGGAGTCGAGGTCGATCTGGTCATAGTACGCCCACTGCAATGGCCACGTGACCCACGATGGGGCGCACATTGATGACGCTGGAACACCGCACTGCTGCGGCACTCCGGGGTCATCACGCACTGTTATC
This sequence comes from Hyphomicrobiaceae bacterium, assembly GCA_031429105.1. Lineage (GTDB taxonomy): Bacteria > Pseudomonadota > Alphaproteobacteria > Rhizobiales > Hyphomicrobiaceae > JAKFWF01. The sequence goes on from JANOYV010000010.1 coordinate 9,653, forward strand.
CGCGCCGACTTTGGCAACAAAGCGGATGGCGACTGAACCAATGCTGAATATTTTTTAAACGCCTTGCGGGTTAAAGCACCGCAATCCCGTATTCGGCCGCTGAGGCCTCCAGCCAATGCCACAGGTTGCGGGTAAAACTGCGCATCACAGCCAGCTCGAACGTCGCGCCGCTGGCCGCATCTGGCAGCCTCGTCACCTGGACAGTCAAAAGTGCAATCGGCGTGATCGCCGTGTCCCCGACCTGGAAAGCGCTCGGGTGCAAATCCAACATGCAACCCTTGGCGAGCGCGTCGCGGACGTTTGCCCCCGAAACGCGGATCAAGGTGCGCCCGTCGGATTGATCGGTGACCGACGCCAGTCCCGCCAAGTCGACTGCGAGATCGGCTGCAAAGGCTGGCCCATCCTCTGCATCTGCCATCGCGAGCCATTGCCCGGGCGCCATCCACAAGAAGCCCAAATGCCCGTCCGCAACAAGTCGCGGTGCTGTTGGCAACTCCAACCCGGTGCGCGCTTTTATTTTTGCGATCAGCGCACCCGCTTTACCTTTGCGTGCGGCGATGCTCGCGACTGCGACGTTCGACCGCTCGCGAATGGTGATGCCGGCAGCTCCATCGGGTCGACCACTGCGCCCAATGCTCGTGGCCGCACCAAAGGCCGACTGAATTGATCGTGCCGTATCCTCAACCACGCACCCGCACTCCCGCTGCATCGTAGAAGACCGGGTCGCACACCTCAACCAAAGTATCGCCCCCACGCACTGGGTCACTTGCACGGATGATTTCGCCGTGACGCATCGGTCCGCGCGCCAACATGCCAAGGCCGATCCAACTATCCATAGACGGTGAGTACGCACATGAGGTCATGTACCCCTGGTCATTATCGGCGTGAACAACGGCATCCTTTGGAATGAAATGTGCGCCAGCTCTCAATCGCGCGGCCTTATCCACCGGTCGAACACCCACCAGCGATGGCCTGTCCGGGTCAACCAAGCCGGCCCGCTCCTTCATCACACGGCCGATGTAATCCTTCTTCGACGATTGCATTTTGCCCAAGCCCAGATCACGCGCCGTATTCTGCCCATTGAGCTCGGCGCCCGTTACGTGACCTTTCTCAATCCGCATGACGTTGAGCGCCTCAAGTCCGTAGGGCGTAATGCCAAAATCGGTGCCAGCCGCCATGATTGCATCGGCCAAAGCATTGCCGAAACGCGCTGGCACGCCGATCTCGTAGGCCAGCTCGCCTGAGAAAGAAATTCGGTAGAGGCGGGCTGTCGTCCCACCCATTGCCGTCATATTGGCCGCTGCCATATAGGGGAAAGCGGCATCCGAAATATCGTGCTGCGTGTCGATGACCTTGCGCAATACCTCGCGCGCCTTTGGACCGGCGACAGCAAACTGCGCCCACTGATCCGACACTGAGATCATCTGCACATCAAGGTTTGGCCACACCACCTGATGGCAGAATTCGAGGTGTTGCATCACCTTGCCGGCATTCACCGTTGTCGTTGTCATGAGATAATGGTCAGATCCGAGACGCGACGTGGTGCCATCGTCCATGACGAAGCCGTCCTCGCGCAGCATCAAGCCATAGCGAGCCCGGCCGACGAGCAATGTTGAGAACGTATTGGTGTAGACGAGGTCGAGGAAGCGGCCGGCGTCGGCGCCTTGAATGTCGATTTTGCCCAGCGTCGAAACATCACAAATGCCAACAGAGGTGCGCACTGCCTTAACTTCGCGAACGGTCGCATCGAACCAGTCTTTTTCGCCGGACTTAGGAAAGTACGACGCACGCATCCACACGCCCGCCTCGATGAAGCTCGCGCCGTGTCGCTTGGCCCAGTCGTGGGCCGGGGAATAACGGGTTGGCCGTGTCTCGCGTCCGCGATGGTGACCAGCGAGCGCGCCAATCGCAACTGGCGTATACGGCGGACGAAACACCGTAGTTCCGGTTTCGGCAATCGTCTTTGCGTTGAGTTCCGCCATTAGGGCGAGACCGTTCACATTGGCGGTCTTGCCCTGGTCGGTCGCCATGCCAAGCGTCGTGTAGCGCTTCAAATGTTCGATGCGCGTGAAGCCCTCCTGCCGGGCAAGCGTCACATCAGCAGTCGTTACATCGTTCTGCAGATCGATAAACGATTTGCCACGCGCACTCTTCACCCGCCAAAGCGGTGAGGACGCAGTGCTTTCTGGATCAGCACCCGGCACTTCAATCTGCGCGCGGCGATACCCACAGGCCGACGCTGCATCAAGGCCCGCAGCTGCACCGCTGCTGAGACACTCGGTCAGAGCAAATGCGCCATTTGCAGCGCCGGCCACTGCCATCCCGGCTGGCACAGCGCCCGGCGTGAAGGCTGACAGCTTGTCGTTCCACACCGGTCGCGCACCCAAGTGCGATGTGAGGTGCACGGTCGGGCTCCAGCCCCCGGACATGGCAACAAGGTCGCAATCAATCCGTTTGGTTCCCGCTGCACTTTCCACATCAACGCCTTGCACGCCGCGGGTGCCGTGGGCGCGCGTGATTACGCCCTGGATCAAGCGCGCGCCGACGTTCTCGGCAGCCTGTTTCACGTCCACTGCCGCATCCACGCGTGGATCAACGACGGCCTCGACGATGCCGCCCGCTCGCGTGATGTCGCCAATACTGCGTGCCGCATCGTCATTGTTGGCAAACACCACGATGCGCTCGCCCGGCGACACGGCATAGCGATTGATGTAGCTGCGCACAGCGCCAGCCATCATCACGCCGGGCCGATCGTTATCGCCGAACACCAGCGGGCGCTCGATCGAGCCAGCCGCCAATACGCATCGCTTGGCAATAATGCGCCACGTGCGCTGGCGCGGTTGGTGCTCTGGCGGGCGGGCGACGTGATCGTTGACCCGCTCAAGCGCGCCATAGGTGCCGCCATCATAAACACCGAATACGGTGGTGCGCGGCATCAGGCGGACTTCCGGCATGGCAGCCAATTCCGCAACCGTTTGGGCTGCCCATTCGGCTGACGCCATGGCATCGATCTCGCGGCGTTCGGCTAAGGCGCGACCACCCATGACGAAGTCTTCGTCGGTGAGGATCACGCGCGCACCTGACCGACCGGCCGCAAGTGCGGCCATCAAGCCAGTTGCACCAGCGCCGACCACCAGAACGTCGCAGTGGGCGAAGGCTTTCTCATAAGTATCAGGATCGTCGAGCCCCGACGCGTTACCGAGCCCGGCTGCACGTCGGATCAGAGGCTCGTATACCTTTTCCCAGAAGGAGGCCGGCCACATAAATGTCTTGTAGTAAAAGCCAGCTGACAACAGCGGGCTCAGCAGTGAATTGAGGCCCATCACGTCGAAGGCGAGCGACGGCCACCGGTTCTGGCTGCGAGCCTCGAGACCATCAAATAGCTCAGCAACAGTTGCCCGCGTGTTCGGCTCGCGGCGGGCACCCGACCGCAGTTCGACAATCGCATTCGGCTCTTCCGGGCCAGCCGAGAGAATGCCGCGTGGTCGGTGGTATTTGAACGAGCGCCCTACCAGCGACACGCCGTTTGCCAGCAGCGCGGACGCCAGCGTATCGCCCGCGTGCCCCTGGTAGGTTTTACCATCAAACTTGAACAGCATCAGCTTAGAGCGGTCGATCAGCCCGCCGCGCTCGATCCGATTGATCTGGGACCCGCTCATGACTGCGCTCGACCATTTGAAGCCAAAAGGGATGCTGCAACGGTAGGTCCGACCATTGCATGCGTGCGCACGTCGCGGGTGACGACCAGCCATTGGCGGCACCCCGCCTGATGATACCAGTGCTCCTTGTGTTCGCCCGCCGGATTATCCCGCAAATAGACGTAGGCGTGCCACTGGTCGAGGACTGCGTCGTCAATCGGTTGATCGACCGGCGTGTTGGGCCGCACGAGGGTTGCGTCCCCCAGATAGGAGAACTCCTGGGCGTCCCGCTCGCCGCAATAGGGGCATGTGATGCGCATCGCGAGTTCTTGCTCTCTAGTGCAAATTGGGTTGGGCGCCAGCGCCCTTTTCGTCGATCATGCGACCGGTGCGGAACCGGTCGAGCCGGAACGCCGCATTGAGCTTATGCGGCTCGTTGTTTGCAATCGTGTGGGCGAAGCACCAGCCCGAAGCTGGCGTCGCCTTAAAGCCACCATAACACCAGCCAGCATTCAAATAGAGGCCGTCGATGGGTGTGCGGTCAATGATCGGCGAGCCGTCCATGCTCATATCCATGACGCCGCCCCACGAGCGCAACACGCGCAAGCGGCCGACCATCGGCATCATCGCCATTGCTTCCTCGGCGACGTCCTCCACAATCGGTAGGTTGCCGCGTTGCGCATAGGAGTTGTAGCCGTCGAGTCCGCCGCCGAAGACAAGGCCGCCCTTGTTCGACTGGCTGATATAGAAATGCCCAGCACCGAACGTGATCACACCTGGGATCAGCGGCTTCACGCCTTCCGACACGAAGGCCTGCAGCACATGGCTCTCAATTGGCAGCTTGAGGCCGGCCATCGACGCCACGCGTGACGAATTGCCAGCACACGCCAGGCCAACTTTCTTGGCACCGATGAAGCCGCGTGTCGTGTCAACACCGAGAACCTTGCCCCCTTCGACACGAATGCCCGTCACCTCGCAATTTTGGATCAGATCAACGCCTCTGCTATCGGCGGCACGCGCGTATCCCCAGGCAACAGCATCATGCCGCACACTACCGCCCCGCCCCTGCAGCAGGCCCCCGTGAATGGGAAAGCGCGCATTGTCGAAGTCCAGCATCGGGTAAAGTTTACGCACACCCTCCCGGTCCAACAGGTCGCTATCGATCCCGAGCAGGCGCATGGCATTGCCACGCCGGGCGTAGGCATCACGTTGACCGTCTGAGTGGTACAGGTTCAACACGCCGCGTTGCGAGACCATGGCGTTGTAGTTGATGTCCTGTTCCAGCCCCTCCCACAACTTGAGGGAGTGCTCGTAAAACGGCGTATTACCCGGCAGCAAATAGTTCGACCGGATGATCGTCGTATTACGGCCGACGTTGCCGGAACCGAGATGACTTTTTTCAACGACGGCAATGTTGGTCAGGCCATGATTTTTGGCGAGATAATAGGCAGTTGCGAGGCCATGCCCGCCACCGCCAACAACGATCGCATCATACGACGATTTTGGCGTCGGCTCGCGCCATATGGGTTTCCAGGACCTGTTGCCGCGCAGGGCTTGGCCCAGAATTGAGAAAACAGAATAGCGCACAGCGTTAGTCATCCGATTGGGAAACGATTAAATCTCATTCAACACGCGATGGCGGTCGCTTGCAACGCTGCTTGTGGCCAACGCATAGGAGGTCAGCTTAACGCCAATACAGCCCCGGTGATTTCATTGTTCAAAACTGGTAGCGAATATCATTTCGCAAGGCCACCAGCGGTCTCGATGAACCGCGCCACCACGTCGACGCCTTCGCCGGCACGGATGTTCGTGAACGCAACGGGGCGCTCGCCGCGCTGCTTTTTCGCGTCCGAAGCCATGATGTCCAGGTTCGCGCCAACGTGCGGCGCCAGATCGGTCTTGTTGATGATCAACAAGTCTGATCGCGTGATGCCAGGGCCGCCTTTACGCGGGATCTTCTCGCCTTGCGCCACGTCGATGACATAGAGCGTGATGTCAGCCAATTCCGGCGAGAAGGTCGCCGCCAAATTGTCGCCGCCGGATTCAAGCAGCACGATCTCGACATTCGGAAACTTCGCCCGCATTTCGGCAATGGCTGCAAGATTGATTGAGCAGTCCTCGCGGATGGCGGTGTGCGGACAGCCCCCGGTCTCAACGCCCAAAATGCGCTCGACGGGCAGTGCGCCGGATCGCGTAAGGATCAGCGCATCTTCCTTGGTGTAAATATCGTTCGTGATCGCAACGATGTCGTAGGTCCCGTGAAACTGCTTACACAGCGCTTCGACGAGGCTGGTTTTACCGGAGCCGACCGGTCCGCCGATGCCAACGCGCAAGGGACCATTGTGCGGGCGTGTCATGTGCGCGATCCTGCGATGAGAAGTACAAGGCACCCACTGGCGAGCGCCAAGCAAAGTGGCCCGTAGAGGGTTCGATCCAGCCGAGCAAAAGGCTGCTCGGGGCACAGACATCGCCATGCTGGAACATAGACGGCGAAGCCGCGCGCAAAGAACACGAAAACGATCCCAACGCCGGTAAGCAACACAAGCCAGACTGGCACTGACCATGACAGTAAACCAACGACCATTGGCGGCCAACTAGCCACGCCCAGGAGCACGACCGCCACGGCGAAGCAAGCATTTGGGGGTGGCATACGCAAGATGCCGGGTCGGCCAACGACTGCGCGGGCCAGATCCTTTTCGGTAGCAGCCGGCCAGTATCCACCTGTGCCCCAATAGGCATGGATGACGGCAATAGTCACGAGCACGCCGCTGATCAGTATGGCCAGTGCCGACATCATGTGCGGAACAACCTCGTGCCCTGGGTTTCGTGGCGCATTGATGCGATGTCCGAACGAAAGGCGCAACCGCCGATGTCATCGAGCGTTGCATGGGCTGCCAATAGGCCAAGGTCGCGGATCTCCGGAAGCGTCGCCATGACGATGTGCTGCGCGTCCGTTTGGCCGATCACGCTCAGGCGGATCGCAGCCGACGTCAAGTTGGACACCAGCATCGCGAGGTAGCCATCCAACGTTGCGCTCAGATCAAGATTGTGTGCCGCCGAAGCCATACCAACCGCAACTGGGTACGCCAGTTCTGTACCGACCGCCACATCGGCCTTATCGAACGCAGCGTTGCGCCATGCAGCCCGGATGGCGATACGAAACGCATCACCTTGGGCAGTTGTCTCGACGAACCGCTCGCGGCTCCCGGCCAACGCCAACGCTAAATCGTTCGCGTCACGCAGGGCTGCAAAATCATGCTCACCCACCGCGCGCCATGCCGCCGTCAGAATGATCGCGTCGTTGCGCGGGGCGCCGTGTTGTAGCAGGTCAACAATCCAGTCATGCAGTGCCGGTGCATCAGGAATATCGCCCGCCTCCACTGCCCATTCGAGCGCATGACTGTAGGCAAAACTGCCGACAGGGAAGGCTGGCGACAACCAGATCATCAGCGGTAATGCGGCATGCGCTTTATAGAGCGCGTTTGAAGCCGTCATGGCGTGCCCTCTTTGGGGCTCCAAACAGGCGGTGGGCGCTTCGGCCGCACCGGTGCGTGATCGTCATCGCCGTGATGATGGTGATGCCCGCCAGCGTAGGCCCCACCTTCCGGGTTGAACGGCGCGTCGATGTGCGCGACCTGCGCGCCCAGCCCGCGCACCATATCCTCGATCACATGGTCGCGGCGGATGACGAGGCGGTCGCCATCGAGCATCGTCGGCAAATGCCGGTTGCCGAGGTGCCACGCGACGCGCACGAGGTGACGCAGGTCGTCGCAACGGATTTCGGTCAGTGGCTCGGGCGCGGCGGCGACCTCGATGTGACGCCCATCTTCGAGCACCAGCGCATCGCCAGCACGCAGCCGGTGCGTCTGTTCGAGATCAAGCAAGAACTCGAGCCCGGCTTCGGTGCGCATCGCAATGCGGCGGCGATGTCGGCTGTCGAAGTCGAGGATGACCGTGCCGACAGTGGCGGCATCCCAGGTGCCGGCAG
>JANOYV010000011.1:0-6053 GCA_031429105.1 Hyphomicrobiaceae bacterium
TGGCCGTGATCCACACGGCGGTCTTGCCGCATTGTAACAAGTGGCTCAGAGCCACCCCAGCCGGACGGATTTTCGCTAAGGTCCCACCGCGTTTTAGGCGAGGTTGGTTCAGGCCGTTCTAGACCTGTTGGCTGGCCCCGGCCTCGGCTCACGAGGCACGCGGAACCCTCCCAGAATTCCAGCGCGTTGCTGGATTAATTCCCGGACCGTCCTATTCTGCCTCCACACTCAAACGCCTTCGAAGCGCGCCCTCGATGAAGCAGAACACGTGGAGTATCTCACGGGGCGAGCAAGCGGGGATAAGTTTGGCAAAGTCGATGGTGCGAACGTGGTGAATTTGGGTGGTGGCCCCAACGGGGAGCCCCAACGGGGACACTTGCCGTGGGTCCCGGCCTCCCCCGCAAGGGGACTTCCAAGTGGTCGCGCCGAGATGACGGGGGGGTAGATCACGTCGTGAGTGGCAAGATGATCCGTTAGCAGATCACTCATTGTGTGCGAGCACCCACCGCCGCCTTAGCTGCCGTCCCGGACGGTCGGCGGTAGCCGACTGATCCGGGATCGCGTCCGTGGTGGTGGCAGGCTCAACGCACACCTGCTGCCGACGCGCCCCCGGGTCTCAGGCGTCCCGCCTGCGCCCGGGGATGCAACGGAGAGAGTGTGGCTCAGAGACAAAGTCCGGAGGCAAAGAGGATGCGGACGGGGCAGTTACCGATTTTGACCATCAAATTGTGATTACTGGCCATTCGCCAGATCGGTAATGCTCCCCGTAGATGCATCAGTCCTGCATCACCTCATCGATGAACTTGAGGTAATAGGTGAAGGGTGGGGTTTTGGCGGCAGGGTCTTTTGCGAGATCATCGATGCGCCGCAGTTGGACGGCGCGCTTCCACTGTGGCAACGCCTCGAACGTCTTCAACTCGGCTGGCGACATCAATCCACCTTGCAGGGCGAGGGAGCGAACCGAGTCCTCGGCCAGCTTGCCGAAATAGTCTGGTTCAGTGGCACACAGATAGCGCTTGGCCGGCACATGCAGCCGCACCGGCTCGGTGACTTCTGGACCAAAATGGGGGCGCAACCACGCCGCCGCCAGATCCTCGTGCGTGTCGTCGATCCCTTCCATTGCGGGATCTTCGCCCAGATCGTGGATCATGTGGCCGACATCGTGCAACAGTGCTGCAACGATCAACGCTGCATCGCCGCCTTGGGCTTCAGCCATGGCTGCCGACTGAAGCGCATGCTCAAGCTGATTGACGTCGGAAAGGCCGTAGCGACCCGTTGCGCGGTTTTCGAAAATCTCGATCAGTTCGTCACGGATGGGACGCATGGCATGAACTCAGATTTCAGTGACAGTCACCGGCGTACCGATGACTGTCACTGTGTTGCAAAATGCCTATCGCGTCACGGACTTTTCGAACTGCCGCAGCACGACGTTGCCGCGCGAAACGGCGTCGTCGAGAGCTTTTTGCGGTGGCTTGGTACCTGCTAACGCAGATTCAATTTCCTCCGCCCACATATCGCGCATCTGCACCATGTTGCCGAGACGCAGGCCACGGCTGTTCTCAGTCGGCACCTTATTGGCGAGCGAGACGAGTGGCGTGTCACGGCCAGGATTCTTGTCATAGAAGCCCGACGCGCGTGTCTTCTCGTAGGCCGCATTCGTGATCGGTAGATAGCCCGACTCTATGTGCAGCTTCATCTGACGGTCTGTGTCCGACAGGAACGTGAAGAACTTGGCGATGCCCTTGTATTCCTCGGGCTTCTTGCCTCCCATCACCCACAACGATGCGCCACCGATGATCGAATTCTGCGGGGCGCCAGCGACATCTGGATAATATGGCATCGGAGCTGCCGCGAACTCGAACTTCGCATTGGCTTTCACGTTGCCGTAGAATGCCGACGACGTAAGAAAGATCGGGCATTCGCCCGACGTGAACCGGCCTTCACCCGTGTTGGTGCGACCGGCATAGTCAAAGGTCTTGTCCTTCTGCAGCTCAACCAAGTTGGTCAAGTGCTTCACGTGCAATGGCGAATTGAACTTCAACTCGGTGTCGAAGCCGTCGAGGCCATTGGCCTTCGTTGACAACGGCACATTGTGCCATGCCGACAACTGTTCGATGTGCGCCCAGGTGGTCCAGGCGGTCGAAAACCCGCAAGTTGGCGAAACGGACGCTTTGAGCTTCTTGGCGGCTTCGAACACTTCTGGCCAGGTCTTCGGCGGCGCGTCAGCGTTGAGGCCCGCCTTCTTCAGCTGGTCCTTGTTGATCCACATCACCATCGACGAAGAGTTGAACGGGAACGACAGCATCTCGCCCTTTGCGGTCGAGTAATAGCCGGTGATGCCTGGCAGATACGCCTTCGGATCGAACGGTTCGCCCGCTTCCTTCATCAGATCCTGCACCGGCTTCACAGCGCCCTTGGCGGCCATCATGGTCGCAGTGCCGACTTCGAACACCTGCATGATGTGCGGCGCGTTACCAGCGCGAAACGCGGCAATGCCAGCATTCATGTTGTCGGCGTAGCTACCCTTGTAGGTGGGCACTACTTTATAATCTTTTTGAGTGGCGTTGAATTCTTCCGCAAGCTTCACAACAACGTCGTTGTTGGCGCCCGTCATCGCGTGCCACCACTGAATTTCCGTCTGTGCAAACGCGGGGAGCGCGCCGAGCACAAAGACACTCGATGCCAATAGTCCACGCAAATTCATAGCCTTCATGGAGTTCCTCCGGATCATTGCGCGCGCGCCATTGGTCGCAACGCTTGTGCGCTTAGCCGCCTATTGTGACAGCCATACATCAGGCTAGCACAGGGAAATCGTGCTGCCCACGGTCCGTGATGCTCGAAAACTGTAGCCCGACCCAACATACAGTCGCTCCCTTGTGAAGGAGCAAGACGAACTTTTCACAGCTACTACAGCGCCTAGCGATCCAGATCGACGACCTTAAGCGCGTCGAACACGGCGTCGGTGATGGCCTTAGTGCCGGCCGGGCCGCCCATCTCGAATGGCACGAACTTGTGCGTGAGGTACGCGTGGCTGACCGCCGCCTCGATCAGGTTGGCAGCCTTATGCAGCGACGTTTCACTGTGCTTGTCGCCGAGCCACTGGAGCATCATCGCAGCCGATAGGAACATGGCGGTCGGATTGGCTTTGCCCTGCCCGACAATGTCCGGTGCCGTGCCGTGGCAGGGTTGGAACACAGCATGTTCGTCGCCGATATCAGCCGACGGCGCCATGCCCATGCCGCCCATCAGGCCGGCGCCCAAATCCGACAGAATATCGCCGAACATGTTCTCTGTGACCATGACGTCGAAGGTCCAGGGACGGCGCACCATGTCGAGCGCGGTCGCATCGACGTAAGCATAGGCTTTTTCGATATTCGGGAATGCTTTCGCGCGTTCCTCAAATATTGTGCGTGCCCAGGCAAAGGAGGCGAAAACATTTGCCTTGTCGACGAGGGTCAGACGTCCAGGCTTACCGCGCGCTTTACGTTGCGCTGCCAGCTTGAAACCGAAATCAAACAGCCGTTCACTCACGGCGCGCGTGATCACCATCGTCTCGGTCGCGCACACGTCGTTGACGACCGCGCCTTTGCCCTTGGTCGCAAATAAGCCCTCGGTCGACTCGCGGATCAGCACGAAATCGAGATTGGCTGAGCGTGGATCGGCAAGCACAGTCGGCAAGCCCGGTATCGTGCGCACCGGACGCACGCCAGCGTAGAGCCCAAGTTGCATCCGCAGCTCGATTTGTGGCGCTATCTCGGTCCCATCTGGATAGCGCACGGATGGCAAACCCATTGCCGCAAGCAGGATCGCATCGGCACTGCGGGCCGCATCCATCGTTGGTTTGGGAAGTGAAACGCCGGTGTCACGATAAAGCCCGGCACCCGATGGATAAGCCTTCGGGCTCAAACTAAAGCCACCGACCCGCTTTTCTGCCGCCGCCAATAAGGCTAGGCACGGCTCCATAACTTCGACGCCAATGCCATCGCCTGGCAGAACCGTGATTTGCAGCGCATTCGACGAGGCCATGGTTTTCGCTTCCCGTATCATCAAATTAACGTATACGTTGTCACAATCATGCTTGATTGACCAGAGGCTTGCAGGTCTGGCTAACCGCTTAGCGACAGGGGCCAGCCATGCAATCCGCGCCGATCCAGTCCAAGCCCCTAAAGGCGACGAAGGTGATGCTGTGCGTCACCGAGGATTGGTTCGTGCTGTCGCATTTCCAGCCGATCATTCGCGCCCTGGTGGCTGCATTTGGCGATGTTGTGGTGGTCACGACGGTCGCCGGTCGCCAATCTGAAATCGAAGCGCTCGGTGCCAGGGTGATCGCCTTCGACTTTCAGCGCCAATCGCTCGATCCGATCCGGCAGTTGGCCATCGTACGCGGGCTGATGCGGTTAATGCGGGGCGAGCGCCCCGATGTCGTGCACGCGATTGCCATGAAGCCGATCGCACTTGTTGGCTTGGCCTTTGTTGCCCCAAGCCGCAGTCCGCAACGGCCGAAATTTATCATGCACCTGACCGGTGTTGGCTTCGCTGGCACCGCATCCGCCGGGCGCTGTTTATCGCTTTACGGCATGACGCTGCGCCTGATCGCGCGCCTTATGCAGCGCAGTGATACGGCCCTATTTGTCGAGAACCCCGATGATGCCGCCCGCGTGGTCGGTCCTGATTGGGCCAGCCGTCAAAACGTGACTATTCTCGGTGGTGCGGGCGTTGATCCCGAACAGATCCCAGTCGCACCAATGCCCGATACCATGCCACCGGTCACAGGGTTCCTCGGACGCATGGTGTGGACCAAGGGAGTTGATGTGCTGGTCGAGGCGCATTCAAGGCTGACGCAAAGGGGCTGCGAACTAGCGCTGCACCTTGGCGGCACACCTGATTCCGCCAACCCGCGCGCGATCTCGCAAGAACAGCTCGAGGCCTGGAACCGCTTGCCTGGCGTGTGCAGCCTCGGGCACATCTCGAACCCTGCGACGTTCTGGCGGCAGACGCATTTCGCCGTCGTGCCGTCTCGTGGCGGCGAGGGCTTGCCGCGAGCGCTGCTGGAAGCGGCAGCGACAGGGCGCGCGCTGATCGTGACTGACGTACCCGGGTGTCGCTATTTTGTCCGCGATGGCGTTGAAGGCTTGATTGTTCCACCAGATGACGTACCGGCACTTGCGGCCGCCATGGAAAGACTGGCCACCGATTCAGCACTTTGTGCCCGCATGGGTGCGGCAGCACGCGTCCGTTTGCTGGATGGATTCACCGAGCGTCATGTGGCAGAAGCCGCAGTGAGCGCGTACCGACGCCTCCTAAATAGCTGAAAATCAAGAGATCATGGCTCCACCCTTACTCGCACTACGCGACATCCATTTGACCTTTGGCAGCACGCCGTTGCTGACCGGCGCCGAGATTTCGGTGACGGCGGGGGATCGCATCTGCCTCGTTGGTCGTAACGGATCGGGCAAATCGACTTTGCTCAAGATTGCCGCTGGTGGCCTCGACTTCGACAAGGGCGAGCGATTCATCCACCCGAACGCCCGCGCGCGCTATCTCGCCCAGGAAGTTGATTTCACAGGATTTGCGACGACGCTTGAATACGTCGAATCCGGCCTTGGACCCCAAGATGATCTGCATCGGGCGCGCGCCCTCCTGTACGACCTAGGTCTGACAGGCGAAGAGGATCCATCGCAAATTTCCGGCGGCGAAGCGCGGCGCGCGGCGTTGGCCTATGTTCTGGCGCCGCGCCCCGACATTTTGCTGCTCGACGAGCCGACCAACCACCTCGATCTGCCGGCCATCGAATGGCTGGAAAAGGAACTCAAGAGCCTACGCGCGGCCATTGTGCTGATCAGCCACGACCGGCGCTTTCTGGAAAATCTGTCGAAGGCCACCGTTTGGCTGGATCGCGGATTGACGCGTCGCAATGAGCAAGGCTTCGGCATGTTCGAAGCTTGGCGCGATAAGGTGCTTGAGGAAGAAGAACTCGAAGCCCACAAGCTCGACCGCAAGATCGCCCGCGAACAACAATGGATGCACGGCGGCGTCACGGGCCGTCGCAAGCG
>JANOYV010000012.1:0-24546 GCA_031429105.1 Hyphomicrobiaceae bacterium
GTCAAGTAAGCGGGCCACGAACCGTAAGCGCTCTTCCATCACCGAACTCTCTTTCCACGGCATCTCCACCTCCCGCAAAATCGCGAAAAGTGTTACCTATGTGTCCGGTACGTTCTGTCACCTATGTCTCGGGTCGCTCACTTTGATTTTGTTTGATAAAAATTCAATTTTTCAAACGTGCTGCGGATTGCCATGGGGCAGCGGTACCGATCGGCAGTCTCAATCCTCAATCAATGTCATCGTTAGTCCCTCAATCAATGTCATCGATCGTCGTCCGAATAAGGCCGCCCATACCCTTGCATTGTGCGACGACGGTAATAGTAAATGTGGCGGAAGAAATCCGCGACCCAGTTACAGCAACCGCGTGACGAGGCTTGATAGGGAGTCCAGAATGTCCGGACGCTGATCGCCGAGCTTTTCTTCGATCACTGAAAACTCGGTACAACACACCAGCACAACCTCCGCCCCGGCACCGAACAACGTCTGCTTGAGTGCCTGGTAATCGGCCAGAACTTTGCTGCTTAGATCACCGGTCTTGACCGCACGAATGGTCGCCAACGCGGTCGCGTCACCGCCCGCATCGCAGTAGATCGGTACAAGATCTGAATCTCGGCACTTGTCGTCAAAGATGCCAATGCGCCTGAGCGCTGGCGAGCCGAGCACCCCAAACCGGACAGTGCCGCTCGAGGCCGTATTGCGCACGTCGGCCAGCGCTGCATCGATCATGTCGATAAAAGGGATGTTCACCGCATCGCGTATGGCGGAAGCAAATGCGTGCGCTGTGTTGCACGGCATTGCGAGCATGGTCGCGCCAGACCGCTCCAGTCCGCGCGCCATGCCGACGAGTGTGGCTGTCGGATCAACCGACCCGCCTTCGAGCAGGAACGCAATGCGCGACGGCACCTTTGGATTATTGTCGACCAGAATGCGCACATGATCACTGTCGTCGCGCGCGGGCGTACGGCGAATGATCTGCCGCATCAGTTCGACAGTCGCCTCGGGTCCCATGCCGCCGATGATACCGATCACACGTTCGGCCGAGGCGCTGTCTTTCGCCATTTTATGCTCGATATCCGGGGAGACCGAAGGTGTCTGGGTAGCCGAACAGGCCAACCGATCCGCCGGTATGAAGAAACACGACGTTGTCCGTCTTCTTGAAGTGGCCCTTGGTTACGAGGTCGATCAGGCCGGCCATGCCCTTGCCGGAATAGACAGGATCGAGAAGAATGCCTTCGACATTCGCCATGAGCTTGACTGCCTCTACCATGCCCTCGGTCGGCAGGCCGTAACCTTGCCCGACATAGTCGCAATTGGCGACCACCTGTCCACGTTTGACAACGCCCGGCAGGCCCAGAAAAGCAGCGGTCTTCTCGGCCAGCGCAAAGACGTTTGCTTCCTGCTTATCCTTCGGTGCCCGAACACCAATGCCAAGCACGGGAATGCCACTGTTCAGCGCGGCAAGGCCCGTCACGAGGCCCGCTTGCGTGCCAGCGCTGCCCGTTGCATGCACGAGATGATCAATCCTGAGGCCCAGTTCATTCGCCTGTGCCAGGAGTTCGATCGCGCAATTGACGTAGCCAAGCGCGCCGACCGGATTGGAGCCGCCGCCCGGGATGATGTAGGGGCGATGACCCTTCTTCTTCTGGTCAGCTGCGAGAACCTCCATCTCGGCCTGCATGTCCGTGCCGCCCGGCCGCTTCGAGATTGAAGCGCCATGCAATTGGTCGAGCAGTACGTTGCCGTTGAGGTTATAGGCTGGATCTTCGAAGCCCGTGCGATCTTCCAAGAGGATATGACATTTCATACCGAGTTTTGCAGCGGCGGCAGCCGTCTGCCGCGCATGGTTCGATTGCGTGGCACCTTGCGTAATGACGACATCGGCCTTCTGCGCAATGGCTTCGGCCATCAGATATTCGAGTTTGCGCGTCTTGTTGCCGCCCGACGACAATCCGGTGCAATCGTCGCGCTTGATCCAGAGGCTCGGACCGCCGAGGTGTTTGCTCAAGGCTTCCATCGGCTCAAGCGGGGTTGGCAGGTGGCCGAGCCGAACTCTGGGATAACGGGCGAGGTTCATGAGGTATACTCCGGGTTTGACGTGTGTTTCATGGAATTGGGATCGCTTCTGATTGGTGCATGTGATGGTGCGATGCCGTTGCGATGTTCAGTTGTTCGTCGATTATGCCGACAATCACGTCGCACGCTTCACGCGGCAGATCGAGGGGGATGCGCATGTCGCAGAGACGATCAAGGGCTGAGAGCGTGGCCGGTGGTGTGTAGGTATTCGTCACATAACCCCACTGACCCGAGAGAGATGTGTATCCCTTCGGCTCGGTGCTGCCGAACCATTTCAAGTAAACGCCGCGCTGCCGACACGTGGTAAGGAATTCGGCAAGCGCTGCTTCAGTCAAACCGCGGACCCGAAACTGGATCGAGCTTTGCACATAGGCTTCTGCCTGCGGACGGGTCGGCAATTCGAGCCCTGGGATCCGAGCAAGCAGCATTGCCAGCCGATCGTGCCGATCGTTCCAAATGCGTGCGCGCTCAGTCAATAGGCCGATCTGAGGACGTGCAACGGCGGCGGTCAAATTCGACATGCGCATCGAGAAGTTGGGCGTTATGTCCTTCCAGCGTGCGAAGACCTCTGATCCAGGTCGCGAACGGTGCTGCTCGTACAACATGTAGCTGCCCGAGTAGAGGATCGCGCGGGCAGCGATATTCTCGTCGTCGGTCACCAGCAGTCCACCCTCGCCGGCGTTGATATGTTTGTAGGCCTGCAAACTGAAGCAGCCGACCTTGCCGAAGCGCCCTGATGGTACGCCTGCCCAACTGGCGCCCATCGTGTGCGCGCAATCCTCGATCACGGTGATGCCAAGGCGGTCTGCAATCTCCATCACGCCGCCCATGTCGGAGATGTGCCCGCGCATGTGCGACAGCAGCAGATGTTTCGCGCCGGACTGCAGCGCCTTGTGTTCCAAGTCGCCTAAGTCGATCACCAGATCAGGTGTGATCTCGACAAACACGTGCTCGGCACCGGCGTGCGCAACGGCGCCTGGAACCGGCGCAAGCGTGAACGCATTCATCAGCACCTTGTCGCCAGGCTTCACGCCGGAGCAAACGAGCGCCAGAAACATCGAGCTGCCGCATGAATTGACAGCGATGCAATACTTTGCGCCAACCGATGCTGCGAACTCCTCCTCTAACAACGACGCCTCGGAGCGATCACCGAGCGTTTCGCCGTAGCGGTGCAACCAGCCGGACTGCAGGACATCCACGGCGCGGCTAATGCCTGTGGCCGGAATGGAGGGCGGCTGCGATAGGTCAATCAGCGGCGTGTCTGTAATTGGGGTCAAGGTCACGCTTCAATAGGCCTCCCCTTGTCGAAGGTCTGATCCGGAAAATACTTGTCCAACCGGATATCGGCCGAGCGCGCATGGCCTTCCATGCCTTCCATCCGCGAGATCCGGGCGGTCGCGAGCGCCACATTGCGCATGCCGTCGCGCGACATGCGTTGCCAACTGAGCGGTTTCAAGAACTTGTGCACCGACAAACCGGCCGAGTAGCGACCCGCTCCCTTGGTCGGCAGAATGTGATTGGTACCTGTGGCCTTGTCACCGAATGCAACGGTCGTCTCTTCGCCGAGGAACAACGATCCGTAATTCGTGAGGTTGGCAAGCCACCAGTTGAGATCTGTCGCCTGCACCTGAAGATGCTCGGCAGCGTATCGGTCGGACACCTCGACGAGTTCCTCGCGCGTGTCGGCAACGATGACTTCGGCATAATCGCGCCAAGCTGCCGCCGCTGCATCTCGCGCCGGGGCAGGCAACGTCGCGATCAGGCCAGGGATGCGCGCCATGACAGCCTCGGCCAGCGGTTGAGAGGTCGTGAACAACCAGCCTGGGCTTTCATGCCCATGCTCGATCTGGCCGACGATATCAGCCGCCACGATGTCGGCATCGGCGGTGCCATCGGCAATGATTGCGACTTCGGAGGGGCCGGCGATTACGTCGATGCCAACTTGTCCGAACAGCATGCGTTTTGCTTCGGCGACATACTTGTTGCCAGGACCGACGATGACGTCCGCTGGCTTGCCCGTGAACAGCCCCTGAGCCATTGCCGCAATCGCCTGCACGCCGCCAAGCGTGATAATCACATCGGCGCCAGCGACCTTCATCGCATAAAGTACATACGGGTGAATGCCTTCGCCGCGATAGGGGGCTGAACAAGCGATCACCGTCTTCACGCCAGCAGCGCGCGCGGTTGCGATTGACATGTAGGCAGATGCAATGTGCGCATAGCGGCCGGTCGGTACGTAGCAACCGGCAACATTGATGGGCACAAGCTTTTGCCCAGCTTTGACGCCCGGCGACAATTCGATTTCGAAGTCGTGGATGCTGGCGCGCTGTGCCTGGGCAAATCGGCGGACACGGTCCGCCGCGTAATCGATATCGCGCTTGTCCTGTTGTGGAATGTCGCGCGTGCGACGCTCGATCTCGGCTGACGAGACGATAATTTCGCCGCTCCATTTGTCGAGCGTTCGGGCGTAGCTTCGCACGGCCTGTTCGCCGCCCGTTGCGATGACAGCCAACATTTCAGACACCACCGCTTGGGCGTTGCCGCTTTCCGTGTCGGGTGTCTTAGTCGCTTTTTTTAGATAGGTGACGGTCATAGAGTGCTCCCGCCGCTGGTCATGCTTTGCCTTTCCAGGGCACAGCCTTGTGTTCGATCCACCGCATCAGAATTTCGAACAAGTAAGCGACGAGGCCAATCGTCAAAATGCCGAGAATCACGACGTCAGTGCGCAGGAAATTCGATGCGTTGAAGACCATCTTGCCGAGGCCAGCGTCTGCCGCGACCATTTCAGCGGCAACCAGCGTGGTCCAACCGACGCCCATGCCGATCCGCAGCCCGACGAGAATTTCCGGCAAGGCGCCGGGCATGATCACGTGCCAGATCACCTGATTGCGCGAAGCACCCATGGAAAGGGCTGCCTGGATCTGCTCCTGGCTGACCGAACGCACGCCTGCGCGTGCGGCGAGCGCCACGGGCGCGAAAATCGACAGGAACAGTAGTAGGATCTTGGCCTGCTCGCCGATGCCGAACCAGATGATCATCAACGGCAGGTAGGCCAATGGCGGCAACGGTCGGTAAAATTCGATCGGCGGATCGAAAATGCCGCGCGCGATCCGGGATACACCCATTGCGATGCCAATCGGAATACCGATGACGACCGCGAGCAGGAAAGCCGAGAAGACGCGGTACATGCTCCACAGGAAATGCACCCACAAGGTGTGATTGTCGAGGTCGCCGGCCACCGCCTGTTTAAAGGCGAACCAGATCGCCTCGGGCTTCGGCAAGAACAGCGGCTTGATCCAACCCATGTGGGTCGACACCCACCAGAGCGCGAAGAAACCGGCAATGCTGACGCCATTGAGCACGAGGCTCGAGCCTTCGCCCATAATGCGGTATCGACTGGTCTTTTGCTTTCCGCGCGGCGCCCGAGCGATGTTTGGCTGTGGTGCTGCGACTGTCGGGTCCGCCATGTGATCAGTTCTCGGCTGAAACGGGTTGGGCTGTCGGCCGACGCTGAATATCAGCGAGCACGGTTTCGCGCATCCTGATGAAATCGGGTTCCGATTTCACGGCCCGCGCATCTCGCGACTTAATGAAACGCCGTCCGAAATCGAGTTCATAGATTTTTTCGATTTTACCGGGCCGGGGCGTCATGACGATCAAACGGGTGGCGAGGAACAAAGCTTCTTCCACCGAGTGGGTAATGAAAAAGACCATCTTGCCGGTCCGGTGCCACACATCGAGGATCAGCTCCTGCACCGTTTCGCGGGTCAGGGCATCGAGTGCGCCGAGCGGCTCATCCATCAACAGCACTTCCGGGTCCGATGCCAGCGCACGCGCAATGCCGACGCGCTGCTGCATGCCGCCCGACAACTCGTAGATCATCTTCTTCTCGAAGCCCTGCAGCTCGACCAAGGCGAGCTTCTGTTCCGCAATTGCATAGCGCTCGTCACCGGACATGCCACGCATCTTGAGCCCGAAGGCGACGTTATCTATAACGTTGAGCCACGGCATCAGAGCATGCTTTTGGAACACCACGCCGCGATCAGCACCTGGCCCGATCACGGGTCGGCCATCGAGCAAGATCTCGCCTTCAGTTGGCGGCAGGAAGCCAGCCAGCACCGACAGTAAAGTGGTCTTGCCACACCCCGAAGCACCGATGGCAACGATGAAGTCGCCTTCGTTCATCTCGAGATTAACCCGCGAGAGGGCATCCACGTAACCGTCGCGCACCTCATAGCGAACGGTCAAATCGCTGATCTTAAGCGTTGACTTGGCATTGCCATGGCTGAGCGGA
The DNA here is from genome assembly GCA_031429105.1 of Hyphomicrobiaceae bacterium. Lineage (GTDB taxonomy): Bacteria > Pseudomonadota > Alphaproteobacteria > Rhizobiales > Hyphomicrobiaceae > JAKFWF01. Next base: position 6,368 of record JANOYV010000012.1, read on the forward strand.
TCGGCTTGGTACGACACGAGGAACCTCGAGTGCAAGTCAATCAATAGGCGCTGGCAATTAGCGCCGGATGCGACGAGCGCTTGCTGGCGGCAAACCCTCGTCGCATACGCAGGCTTACTTGGCAGCCGCTGCCGCGTATTCAGGGTTCACAAAGCCACCAAAATCCTTCGGGATATCGGTGATGCGACCCTGTTCCTTCAGGAATGCCGCCGTGTTGGCCATGGCCTTGGCGACGCCGCTTGCAGCACCACCACCGAGCCATTTGTCGGAGGCTTGCTCGGCAGCGGTCGGATAGCCGTAGTCGGCCAGGGCTGCCGGAACGTCCTTGGGATCAGCGCCGACGACTTTGGCAATGGTCTTCACCAGATTGCTATCGGCCGTGTACTTTGCCTTCTCGGCTTTGTACGCGGCATCGGCCTTTGCCATTTCGCGCACGAGTGCCGTGACAAACTCTGTGTTCTTCGCGGCCCAGGCTTTGTTGACCATCAGGGCATCGAAGGTTGGCGCACCCTGCTTGGCGATATCAGATGACGAAATGATCTTTTTGCCGCCCATGCCACGGATCTTCGACAAGACCGGGTCCCAGATGAAGGTGCCGTCGATATCGCCACGTTCCCAGGCTGCCGCTATTTCCGGCGGCCGCATATTCATGATCTGAACTTCCTTCGGATTGAGACCAGCTTTGGTGATCGCAAACATCAGCTGATAGTGGGCGGTTGACGCGAGCGGCGTCGCGATTTTCTTGCCCTTCAAATCGTTGATCGATTTGATCCCAGACTTTTCTGACACAACGAGTTGTTCAGCATCGTTGATGTCGTCAATGATCCAGACGATCTGCACGTCGAGGCCGGTCGCAGCAGCTGTAGTTGCTGGCGATGATCCAACCTCGCCGATCGGTACTTCGCCCGACGCCATGGCCTTGATCACATCGCCACCGCCGCCGAACATCTTCCAATTGATCTTGTAGCCGGTTGCCTTCTCGACGGCACCGGCTGCCTGCTGCACCCGGAACGGGACGATCATGTCTTGGTGGGCGATGGTGACTTCTTTTGTCTGCGCTTGAACCGCTGCAGTGCCAAGTACGCATGCAAACGGCAGTGCGAGTAGGCTTACGTATTTCATGACATATCCCTCTGACGACCAACAGTTTCGCGGGAAGCAGTGACCCAGGTGGCAGTTGCCGCCTCGGCTATTTTAAGCATTCGACGAGTCGTGCGCTTGAGTGGTGAACGAATAAAAATGAAAGCGCTTACAATGTTGGGCCAGGATATGCGACGGTGTCAATAGTGAGATATATTTGAAGGTTCGCTGACGACCGTTGCCGTTATCGCATGAGCAAGAATTTGTTCTCAAAGGTACAGGGGCATGACGCTCAATAACCCGCGCCGATCGCGGCTCGCTGAAGTCGCGCGATTTGCCGGCGTTTCGTCTGCAACTGCCTCGCGCGCGCTGACCAAGCCTGAGTTGCTCAGTGCAGCGACGCTGGCAAAGGTCAATCAGGCGATCAATACGCTGGGCTACGTCTCGCATGCCTCGGCGCGCGCGCTTGCGTCCGGTCGCAGCGGCATGGTTGGCGCGGTGGTGCCGACGATCCACAATGCCGTGTTTGCAAGGGCCATTCACAATCTGCAGATGGGTCTCGCAGAAGGTGGCCTGCAATTGGTGGTGGCGGCCCACGACTACGATCCAGTGGTGGAAGCACGGGCGATCCGAATGCTGCTGACGCGCGGTGTCGACGCACTCGTTCTGGTCGGCGCGGAACGGCCGCGCGAGACGTGGGCGCTGCTCCGGGAGCATAGGGAGCGGGTCTTTCTGACCTACACATTCCACGAGGACTTCGACTCGATTGGCTTCGATAATGCTCAGGCCGGTTTTCTGGCGGCACAGCATCTGATCGAGTTGGGACATCGCAGAATCGGCTTTATCAGTGGACCACGCCGCAGCAATGATCGCATGGCTCTGCGTCTCAAAGGTGCGGTCGATGCTTTGACGAAAGCCGGGCTCGAATTGCCGCGCGCGCTGGTCTCGGAGCAGGAGTTTTCGTTGTCGGGCGGCAAACGCGGCGCGGCCCAATTGATGGGGCTCGCCCGGCCGCCGACGGCACTACTCGCAAGCAACGATCTTCTTGCTGCCGGCGCAATGCACGAGCTTGGCGAACGCGGCCTCGACATCCCCGGTGACGTATCGGTGATCGGCATGGAGAACCTCGATATCACAGGCTTCACCAAGCCGATGCTGACGTCGATCCAGTTGCCGACCGAGGCGATTGGCACCGCAACCGCACACCATATCCTCGCACGTCTGCGCGGCGAAGACGCGGCGCGGCGCATTGAGTTTCCCGTGGCCCTGGTTCGCCGCCAATCTACGGGCCCGGCGCCACGGACAGGTCGCCGAGCGTGAAGTCGTGCTAAATTCTGAAATTGTTGGGTCGGCTAACTTGCTGATCCTTATAGTTAGCAGGAGCAGTGCCTTGAGCCGCGCAGAAATCTTGCAATCCGGCAACGTTGCCGTCGTCACTGGTGCGGCACTCGGCATCGGTCTTGCCATGTGTAAGCGATTTGCGCAGGTCGGGACTATCCGTCGTCATGGCCGATTTGCCGGGACCCGATCTGGACGCAGCGTATGAAGTCGTTCGCCAACTATCTGCGACCGGCAGCCGTGCTGTGCGCGCCGTGCCAACAGACGTGAGCGATCCGCAGCAAATTGATCGACTTCACAACGCCGCGTCCGACGCTTTCGGCATGGTCAATGTTCTTGTCAACAATGCCGTGTCGCGGGTTGAACGAGGTATCAATGCCGATCTGACGGATTGGCGACGGGTGATGGAGGTCAATGTCTGGGCGCCGATCCAAACAACGCGTGCGTTCCTGCCGGACATGATCGCATCGGCGCATCCGGGCCGGCGGAGAAGTGCGGGTTCTGCCACAAGGCATTGATCTTTCTTCGTGGTCTCCAGTCCAACGATGATCGCCGCTTTCAGTTGCACGAGTGATATTGTTCGCGGCAGTGTTGAAGCAACCCTTTATGCATGGGTTGTGACGTTGATTGGGCTGGCTTCGCCCGTTGGTCCGATGATCATTATTGGACGGGAAGTGATCCTCGGCTACGAAAGTGATGAAACCACCGGCAGGGAAATCGCAGGCCACATTGAAGCTTGCCAAACTAAGGACTGTCCTGATCTCATCGGTCGAATGATCGAACGGCCTGGTGTGTCGGACGTCGCCGACGTCGGAACGTGGACGATGCACCGGCGTTGGATTGAAGCGGGCCTTCGCCCTTGATCCGACAAGCATGTGGGAAGCCAACGGAATGAATTTGCAACATGGAGCCGGGGGCAGCAACGACGTCGTCCAGACGGAAGTCATCGCGTTTTTGCGAGAACCTTCGTCGTGGCCTGGCCCCCCAAGTCACGTTGACCTAATCGAGACCCATGGTGCGCTGGTCTTTTTGGTCGGGGATCATGTATTCAAGATTAAACGCGCCGTGCGGTTGCCCTATCTCGATTTTTCTACCCTGGCCGCACGCTATCAATTTTCGAAACGCGAGTTCGAGATAAACAGCCCCCACGCGCCCGAGTTATATCGCGGGGTCGTCGCAATCACGCGCGAAGTCGATGGGCGGTTTGCTGTGGAGGGCAAGGGCACACCCGTCGAGTGGGCCGTCCTCATGCGCCGATTCGATCAGGATCAGCTGCTTTCAAGGATTGTCAAAGAGCGTGGCATTGATGATCCGATCGCCATGGGACTAGCCGATGCGATCATCGTGTATCACGGTTTGGCGCCCGTTAAGTTCGGCACAGTGGACCCTGTCGATGGAGTTGCCCAGTCCATCTATGCTGCTTTGTCACTTCAAACCGATAACCGGCTTGTTGAAGCGGCTGATCGCTTTCTGGCGGCCGTGCAGGTGCAACTCTCACGAAGTGCCGGCATTCGGCGAGACCGCGCCGAGGCCGGATTTGTCAGGCGCTGTCACGGCGATCTGCATCTGAACAACATCGTGCTTTGGCACGGCGTCCCTCTTCCCTTTGATGCGATAGAGTTCGATGAGGCACTGGCGACAATCGACACATTGTACGACCTAGCCTTCCTACTCATGGATCTGGAGCGTAACCACGCGCGGTCTGCAGCCAATGTCGTACTCAACCGCTACCTGTGGCGCACTGGTCAAGCGAATGACCTCCGGGGCCTTGCAGCTTTACCCCTGTTCCTTGGTTTGAGAGCTGGTGTGCGAGCGATGGTCGCGCTCGATCGCGCCCAGTTGGTCGCCAAACCTGATGCTGGGATCATTGAGCATGTGCTGGCTACGATGGCGCTTGCCGACCGCTGTCTTGATCCGCCATCGCCGAGGCTGATTGTTGTTGGTGGTTTGTCTGGCACAGGAAAGACCGTGCTTGCTGCCGGTCTCGCGCCGCTTTTTGGCGCGGCACCTGGGGCGCTGCATCTGCGTACCGATCTTGAACGGAAGCGCCTGGCAGGTGTTGGTGAGCTGGAGCGATTGCCTGTCAGCTCCTACACGGAAGAAGCATCTCAGACCATTTATCAGAACCTGATTTCACAAGCTCGACTTGCGCTGAGCGCCGGTCACAGCGTTATTCTGGACGGAGTGTACGCGCGGGAAGTTGAGCGCTGTGCGCTAAAGTCGTTGGCTTGGGAATTCGGCATTTCGCTTGAGGCGATCTGGCTTGAAGGGGATCAAAGTCTACTTAAGTCGCGGGTCGCATCACGTGTCGGCGATGCATCTGATGCTACACCAGATGTGGTTGATTTCCAGAGCCGGATTGATACGGGACCGATCATCTGGCATCGCATCAACGCGAGTAGGTCAAAGGCAGACGTGTTGGCGGACGTGAAACGCGTACTCGGCAGTATGAGTGGTGATCCAGTCTTATCGCCACGCGATTGACCCCGGGGTGCGCATTGATCCGTGTCATTGCCAACGGACAACCGCCTCGTGAAAGCGCGCGCGCACATCGTGCAGAGCCGCATGTGTCTTCGCTACTTGCGAAATTCACTCACTCCGACGTATCAGCAACTTAATCACCAGCAAAGTTTGAGGCGTCTTCGACACGCATTGCGATGCAGCTCCAAGTCCTGGCAGGACGCGGCGTCGTGACGGTTGATGCCAATCAATGCTGAGCGACGACGCAGGGTGTTGTTGTTGTTCGCGGTCCAGCATTCAGGAGTGTCAGTCATGAAATTGAGCCGACGCGTTCGGTTCGGATCTTTTGGTGATGAGTGCATACGGGCGTTCGCGGTTTCGCGAGTTCCTGCTTGGCGGCGCGTCCCGGCATGTTGAACGACATGAACCGGCTTGCCCTGATGTCTCATTGATCAGGATCAGTGAAGGCGAACCAATCGCTTGTATAAGTTTGGGCCTCACGTTCACCCGCCACAGGAGGCCTATCATGGACCAAGAGGTGAAGGCCAAGATCCTCGATATCTTATCGAGACAAAACGACATGACGATTGCCACTATTCGCGAGGATCGGTATCCGCAGGCAACCACCGTGAGCTACGTGCACGATGGTCTCGAAATCTATTTTGGCTGTTCGACCCGGTCGCAGAAAGCGCACAATATCGCGCGGCACAACAAGGTCTCGGTGACTGTGACGCCGGCCTACAGTGACTGGAGCAACATCCGCGGTCTTTCGTTAGGTGGCGTTGCCGAGCGGGTCACCGCACCGTCGCAAATCACTATGGTCGAGGCGTTGTTTTTCCAGAAGTTCCCGTTTGTCGCACAATACGCGCCGAATGATCGGGGAGACTTACTGCTGTTCCGCGTCGTCCCCAAGGTGATCTCGGTTCTGGATTACAGCCAAGGGTTCGGCCATACCGATCAAGTGATCATATGAGACTCGTTTCCGCATGCCGGGTCACTTCACCCTCGGCACTTGCAGTGATTGCAGGTAGGCTAGAATGCCATCGATTTCATGCGGGAGAAGCTGAAACTCAGGCATGTTGGGGTGACCGGTAACGATGCCTTCAGCGAATGCCTCTGCAAGTGTCTTGATCGGGTACTTTTGCGATAGCAGTCGAAATTGTGGTGCACCTTTTAAGGCACTCTCACCAGTTGAGCCGGTCGCGCGGCAGGGTGCACAGTACAACTCGACAATGGTCTGCCCCCGCGCCACGTTCGCGCCTAACGCCACTTCAGGCATGGCAGTACCCAAGAGCCATAGCGTTCAAACAGCGATGGCATGCGCCAACTTTTAACCCACAGTCTGTCGGATAAGATCGTCTCCCAGAGTTGCGTGTCCGGTTGTTGCTGATGACCTGACATAACTGTGCCGGGCGGCTGTCCATTTGATACACCGCAATTTGCAACTACGCAGTGCATGCAACGATGTCCTCATGCCAGAACGGCAGGTGCAAGGGTTCATGATATGAATGGCGCAAAGCAATCTAGCCTTCATCACATCTTGGCTATGCCCGCTTGCTTGGTTTGCGTAACGCTTACTTTGGCCAGTTCAGCGCACAGCCAGGACATTGCCGCTGGATCATCCGCCAAGGGCGCGCTGTTGACTGACAGGCTCTGCTCGAACTGTCATATTTCCGATGATCAGTCGCGGCTCGCCGTGCCCGTTGGAATTCCGACATTGCGTGGAATTGCCAATAAGCCGGGGCAAACCGGCATGCACATTGTAGGTGTCTTGATGGCGCCACATGCGCCCATGCCGAACATCAGTCTGACGCGCGATGAAATTGGCGATGTCATCGCTTACTTGCAGTCACTAAGAGACGATCAGACATCGCCACCGCTGTTGCCACGGCCACAGGAACAGGCACCAAAGCCGAAGTATCCGGAACCGACATAGTCGACTGTGCATCGACTGTGGGACATCTCAAAGCAGCCGGGCTTGGTTTGAAGCCGTGTGGGTTTAACTCATTGCGGGCAACCGTTCCCCCATGGCGAGCATGACGCCGCGGTGGGTCGCTACCCCTAACTCAAGGCTCTCTGCGATCATCCGGGCTTTCTCGATGAAAAGGTCGGCGGCAGCCGGCGGGCAAACCTCTCTGGCCGTTTTGACAAACAGTGCCAGCCATTGGTCGAAGTGACTGGCATCGACCGGCAACGCTGCATGCTTCTGCATCGGTCGCCCGTGATAGCGCCCGGTCATCAATGTCACGGATGACCAGAACGCGCACATGCGCTCAAGGTGCGGCTCCCACTCCGAGATCCGCTCGGCAAAGACTGGCCCCAGGTCCGGATCGAGCCGTATCCGATCATAGAAGCTATGAACGAGGCTCTGGATCATGGCTTCATCAATACCGGTCCGCGCTGTTACTTCGGCCGTGAATGCCGCGCGCCGCTCCGAAGCAGCGTCCCGCCGCGTGTCTTCACTCATTGCAACCTCATAGTGCGCATTCTTTTATATCGCTGATGGTGCCACGAGGCATCAAGCTGGAAAGTGACCTTTTAGTCTTACCAGCGACTCCAGTGAGATGGCATTCGGGCAATAGGACTTCCAGCCCTTGTCTTCTGGTCTGCTCGCAAGATCGCTTTTGCAACCCTGCTTTTCACCACAAGCAGAACACGTCCTTTGCAGGTCCTTCATGAGTCCCTGGGCGACCCGCTCCACATCGGCTCGGGACAGTCCAAGCAAGGCCATGCGGTCATAGAGGAGGTCAGCTGATTGCGGTCCGCGCGAGGCAATGGCCGTTAGATCCTCGGCTGACATACCACATTCTTGCGCGATCCGACTGAGTTCGGAACTGTCCAGCCGCGCCAACTCTTGGTCCTGCGCTTGCCACCATTGGCGCAGCCGCACAAGAAATGCATCAATCGCTGGATTCATAGACATGGAGCGCTCCCACTATTGAAGATTTGGGGTGGATTACACTGCGCCCATGCCGCACCAATTTGTCTGCCGCCGCCTTGATCTAAATCACATAGCTGCTGCGCGCTTGTGTTTTGTAAGGGCTGGATCGCAGCGGTCGCAGGACTCGACGCTGATGGGCCTGTCGCGCATCACCACTGCATGGATCATTTCAACGGTTCGGTCCGACGTCTGCAGTTCGATCTCCCAAGCGCATGGGCCGACGAACGCGTGCCATTGATCGAGATTGCGAAATGGCACGGCAACAAGAACGGGAATGGCGAGATCCACTGCCTCCGCGATCAAAGTACGGAAGCCGCCACCCTCAGCCTCGGTCTTACCGAACTTGTTGACGATCACAAGATCTGGTCGTGTGGGCAGCGCCGCTCGAACAATCTGCATGGCTTTAAGTAGTTGATCGAGGACGAGAGCGCATCCCTTGGCTCCTGGTCCTCGGTCCTGAGTGATTGGAACTAGGTCTCCGCTCGCCAATTCTTCGAGGATCATGTCGCAGCGCGAGCGACCTGGGCGGGGCCGGTTGTGCTGCACGAGGCCAGCCAACCGGCATCCACTATCGAGAAGTCGCAACGCGATGCTGCGAAGTGCCTCGTCGGCGGCTTCACTGTCGCTGTAGATGATCGCGATGATGGGCTTGCCCGGTCCGGTAGGCAACCCATTTGCGCCTCGAGGAGCAGGTTCTATCATGAGCGAGGCTGGCACGAGCCATCTCCACCGCAAGAGCAGCTGTGGCCCACAACGCGTCCGAGATCCGCTTCAAGTACGTCAATTTTGATTTTTGCGTCTTGCACAAGTGACCATCTGACCATTTTCTCGAGAGCGGTGCGGGCGGGATCATCACTTCGTTCGATTGCGGTGACCAACGACAGCCAGTCCTCGTTGGATGCCAATGCTGCAAAGCGGCGTGTCGCACCCGACGCGTATTGCCCCAGGCTTTCATCGTGCAAGGCGGCCATGGCGCGAACTTCGGTGAGTAATACGATATCTCCCAGAGCTTCGATTGCCACTCCGGCACCTGCGCTGGCTTCCAGTCGTTTGAGGATCGTTCCGAGCAGCATGGCTCAACCTCACTGCAAAAGGGGGGAGGGGGCGCTGGCAAGCTCGACGCCGGTGATCTTGGCGCGGCCGGCCAGGATTGAAATGTATTGTTGAACGGCAACGCGCTGAACCTTTTCAGTCAGCCAGTCGGCGATGCGCTGGTGCACCATTTCAAAGGGCAACGCGCGGCCCTCGATATGTCGGTCGAGGGCGACAACGTGAAAGCCGTAGCGTGTCTCAATGGGCTGCGGATGCACGGCTCCGACGATCATGTCATTCAGCGCTTTTTCGAACTCCAGAATTGTTTGTCCAGGACCGATCTGGCCGAGGCTGCCGCCGGTTTTACAAGAGGGACAAGCCGATAATGCATCAGCTAACGCACTGAATTGCGTTGGATCGGTTGTGAGTTGCGCAATAGCCGCGCTGGCCTGTTGCACGGCCTCCTGGCGACCAACGACATCGTCTTTGGCGGCGGCAAAGAGGATGTGACGTGCTTCGTATAGATCGGCTGAGCGAAACCTGCGCCGGTTCGAATCGTAGTAGCGACGGCAGGAGGCCTCGTCAGCCGTTGGCGTTTGAACCTCGAGTTCAATCAACGCTCGAACCAAAGCCTCTTCATCGGTCTCGCGTCGACCTTGGCCGTCGTCGGCAGGTTGGGGCTCGAGTTTCAAGCGCCGCGCTTGTGCGAGCAGTAACTGTCGCACAACCAACGCGCGTGCCGCTGCGTGCCACGCCTCAGCAGGAGTGGCTGCCGGATGGTTCTGGATCTCGCGTGCGATATCATCGCGATCAATCACCAGCCCATCAACACCGACAACGACCCGTTGGGTGGGCATGGTTGGATGGATGCTGCGGTTGACTGTTACCATCGCCCGTCACTCCCCAGGATATTGCGTTGGTCGTACCTGCGATTTCACCCCGATGCTCCGTCGCGTTCGGACCACCTGATAGCCCTTGCGCCCGATGTACCAAATGGGTGCCGACCAAACATGCACGAGGCGCGAGAACGGGAAGATCAAGAAGATCGTCATGCCAAGCACGAGATGAGCGAGGTAGGGCCAATCCAATCCTTGCAGTGTCTTCGCATCTACCGGCTGGACTGTGAGAATGCCTTGCGCCCAATGTGCGAGCGTCAGCATGACTGCACCATCTGAATGCACAAATGAGAAGGGCAGCGTTATCAGGCCCAGTGACAGCTGAACCCACAGAATGATCAGCACTGCCAGATCCATATAGGTCGACGTTTGGCGGATGCGGGCATCGGTCAAACGGCGGTGCAGCAGCAAAGTCAGCCCGATGAAGCAGACAAGTCCTGCGATGCCACCGGCAATAATCGCAATGCGCTGCTTTTGCTCCACGGTCATAACGAGCGTGTAGATCCCCTGCGGGGTCAGTAAGCCGACGGCATGGCCCAACACGAGGAACAGAATACCGAAGTGAAACAGGTTTGACCCCCAGGCCAGCTGCTTCTTGCGGAGCAACTGGCTGGAGCTCGCGCGCCAGGTGTATTGCTCGCGATCAAATCGGATCAAGCTGCCGAAGATGAATGCCGACAGGCAGACATACGGGTACCAGACAAAGAGAATATGGAAGATGGGGTCGCGCATGGTAGTGACTCCTAGCGGGCTCGATTGCCGGAATGGGTTATGATGGTGCGGGGTCCAGTACTGGGTAGCGTTTCCATGCCTGGCGCCGGTCTTCGGGCTTGCCTAAGGCTCGCAGCCAATCCGTCGCGGCCACAGGCATCCGCGGCTGACCCGGGGCCAAAGGTGACTTCTTCCTCTTCCCAGGCAGCGTCGAGGGCTTCGAGATCGTCGGGTTCAGGGTCGGGTTCGGCACGAAGGGCTGCGAGGGCGGCTTCGTTCAGCTTGGCCTTTGAGAGCGCGACAAGAGCTGAGAACACGACCTCATAAGGCGATACCCGTTTTGCCAATCGCTCGCGTAATGCTGCAAACACATGGCCGGGCTGGGCGATCAACGCGATGGCCTCGACCGGTGGGCGCGTCGAGGCGTATTCAAGAAACAAGGGTAGAAAATCCGGCAATTCCGAAGTGGTTGGCGTGAAGCCGCCGTCCTCGTAGACCTTGATCAGATCGACCATCGCCTGACCACGATCACGGCTTTCACCATGAACGTGCTCAAACAGGTGCAGTGAAAGTGAGCGCGTGCGATCAAAAAGCAGAATGAACCGCTCCTGGGCATCGTAGATATCGTGGGATGCAAGATCGTCGATCAGGTCGCCGATTTCCTCGCGCTGACGCTTTGGCAGTATCGCTTCGCGAGCCAGAACCGCCTTCATCTCGATGCCAGATTTGATCAACTCCGTCGTCGGGTAGGTCAGGAGTGCGGATAGCACTTTCAAGGTTTTCATTAGTAGCTCCCAACCTTTGGCTTGTCGTTCTTGAGTTTCACGCCACCGAATAGGTTTGAGGCCTGTTCGGCTGGCGCGCAGCCATCGCCAAACGAGAAGCCGCAACTCCCGCGCATTTCGTAGGCATCTTCGCTCGCTTCGCGGTGAGCGGTTGGGATGACGAAGCGGTCCTCGTAGTTGGCGATTGCCATGGTGTGATACATGTCTTCGATCTGCCGACCGGTCAGTCCGACCTTTCTTGCGATCGTTTCATCAATCACGCCATCGACCGTCTTGGCGCGCATGTAGGCCCGCATCGCAAGCATTCGTTCAAGGCCACGTGCGACTGGTGCCTCGTCTCCGGCGGTCAGTAGGTTAGCTAGATACCGAAGCGGGATGCGAAGGCTTTTGACATCCGGCATACCGCCGTCGGTTCCCATCTTTCCTGCTTCGGCTGCAGCTGTGATCGGCGAAAGCGGGGGCACGTACCAGACCATTGGCAACGTGCGATATTCCGGATGTAGCGGGAACGCGACCTTCCATTCCATCGCCATTTTCCAGATTGGTGACTGGCGTGCGGCTTCGAGCCAGGCCTCCGGAATTCCGTCGGCGCGTGCCTGTGCGATTACAGCTGGATCCTTGGGATCGAGAAAAATCTTGAGCTGCTCTTCGTAGAGATCCTTATCGCTGGCGACGCTCGCCGCTGCCTCGATTCCGTCGGCATCATAAAGAATGACGCCGAGGTAGCGGATGCGGCCAACGCAAGTCTCCGAGCAGACGGTCGGTTGCCCAGCTTCGATGCGCGGATAGCAGAAAATGCACTTTTCGCTCTTCCCGCTCGACCAGTTGTAATAAATCTTTTTGTAGGGACAGCCGGAGACGCACATTCGCCAGCCCCGGCACTTATCCTGATCGATCAGTACGATGCCATCTTCTTCGCGCTTGTAGATCGCGCCAGAGGGACACACTGCGGCGCACGCCGGATTGAGGCAGTGCTCGCACAAGCGCGGCAGATACATCATAAACGTGTTTTCAAACTGGCCGTACATCTCCTTTTGGATGCCCTCGAAGTTTGCATCGGCTGAGCGCTTGGCAAATTCACCGCCCAGGATTTCCTCCCAGTTCGGGCCCCACTCGATCTTTTCCATGCGTTCGCCAGTGATCAGCGAGCGCGGTCGTGCGGTTGGAAAGGCTTCGAGTTCAGGGGCCTTTTGCAAGTGCTCGTAGTCGAAGGTGAAGGGCTCGTAGTAATCATCGATCTCGGGCAAATCGGGGTTGGCGAAGATGTTGGCGAGGATGCGCCACTTGCCGCCAATTCTAGGTTCAATCTTGCCGTTGGCTTTGCGTTTCCACCCGCCCTTCCACTTTTTCTGGTTCTCCCAATCCTTCGGATAGCCGATGCCGGGCTTGGTCTCGACGTTGTTGAACCAGGCGTATTCCATGCCTTCTCGATTGGTCCAAACGTTCTTGCAGGTGACCGAGCAGGTGTGACAGCCGATGCACTTGTCGAGATTAAGGACCATGGCAATCTGTGCGCGAATTTTCATGTGCGATCCCTTTATTCGGCAGCTTTGATGGTGGCGGGTGCGAAGTCTTTGTAGGGACGCTCAAGCCAATCGACTTTGCTCAGCTTGCGCACTACGACGAATTCGTCACGGTTGGTGCCGATCGTGCCGTAGTAGTTGAAGTCATACGCAAGCTGCGCGTAGCCACCGATCATGTGGGTCGGGTTGAGAACAATACGTGTGACTGAGTTATGGATGCCGCCACGATTGCCGGTCATCTCCGAACCAGGCACGTTCACAATCTTCTCTTGGGCGTGGTACATCATCACCATGCCTTCCTTGACGCGCTGCGAGACAACTGCACGGGCGACAAGCGCGCCGTTGCTGTTGAAGGCCTCCACCCAATCGTTGTCGACGAGACCGGCTTTTGATGCATCCCGCTCGCTGATCCAGATGCAGGGGCCACCACGGGAGAGCGTGAGCATCAACAGGTTGTCCGTGTAGGTGGAGTGAATGCCCCATTTCTGATGCGGAGTGATGAAGTTGAGAACGATCTGCTTTTCGCCATTCGACTTCATGTTGATCACCGGCTTGATCGCACGAAGATCGATCGGTGGACGGTAGACGCACAGGCCCGCGCCGAACGCCCGCATCCACAAATGGTCCTGATAGAGCTGTTGGCGGCCGGTGAGGGTGCGCCAGGGGATCAGTTCATGCACATTGGTGTAGCCAGCATTGTAGCAGACCTTCTCACTCTCGAGGCCGGACCAGGTCGGCGCCGAGATGATCTTGCGCGGTTGAGCCACTACATCGCGGAACCGGATCTTCTCATCCTGTTTTGGCAGCGCGAGATGGGCGTGCTCACGGCCGGTGAACTTGCTGAGTGCCTGCCAAGCTCTGACCGCCACTTCGCCGTTGGTCTCTGGCGCCATCATCAAGATGACTTCGGTTGCATCGATGTCGCTGACAATGCGCGCGAGGCCCTTGTTGGCGCCATCGTTGTGAACGCCGTTGAGCGCCTTCAGGTGTTCGACTTCATGGCCGGTTTTCCAGGCCATTCCCTTTATTCCGTTGCCGATGGTTTCCATCAGGGGGCCGAGCGATGTGAACCGCTCGTAGGTGTGGGGGTAGTCGCGCTCTACGACTGTCACGATCGGCATAGTCTTGCCGGGAATGGGCTCGCATTCTCCCTTTTTCCAATCCTTCGGCTCAAATGGTTGCGCAATTTCGTTTGCTGAATCGTGCTTTATCGGGTTGAGGACAATGTCTTTTTCGACTCCCAGAACTTCGGGTGCGACCTTGGAAAAGGCCTTGGCGATGCCCTTGTAGATGTCCCAGTCGGATCGCGCTTCCCAGCCGGGATCGACGGCTCCCGTCAATGGATGAATGAAGGGGTGCATGTCGGACGTGTTGAGATCGTTTTTCTCATACCAAGTCGCCGTTGGCAGAACGATGTCGGAGTACACACACGTGGTTGACATGCGGAAGTCTAGCGTCACGAGGAGGTCGAGCTTGCCCTCTGGCGCCTCATCGTGCCAGACGGCCTCCTTTGATTTCGCCTTTCCTTCGATCCCCAGATCCTTACCCAGAACGCCGTGCGTGGTGCCGAGCAGATGCTTCAGAAAATACTCGTGTCCCTTGCCGGAGGAGCCGAGCAGGTTCGAGCGCCAAACGAACATATTGCGCGGCCAGTTCTTTGGGTTGTCTGGATCTTCGCAGGAAAGCTTTAGAGTGCCAGCCTTGAGCGACTTTGCGACGTAGTCCTTCGGCTCCATACCCGATGCTGCTGCATCTTTTGCGACCTGCAATGGATTGGTCTGCAGCTGCGGCGCTGATGGCAGCCAGCCCATACGCTCGGCGCGAATATTATAATCGATGATCGCGCCATCCCAGGGACCCGCAGGCGCCGTTGGTGAAACGAGGTCGCCGACGTTCATTGTCTCATAGCGCCATTGGTCGGTGTGGGCATAGAAGGCAGACGTGGTGTTTTGCTGGCGCGGTGGGCGTCCCCAGTCGAGGGCAAATGCGAGGGGCGCCCAGCCTGCTTGTGGGCGTAGCTTTTCTTGCCCCACATAGTGCGCCCAACCGCCGCCGGACTGCCCGACACAACCGCACATCACCAGCATGTTGATTACGCCGCGATAGTTCATGTCGGCGTGGAACCAGTGGTTCATTGCAGCGCCGATAATGATCATCGACCGGCCGTTGGTCTTCTCCGCGTTGGTTGCAAACTCACGTGCAACTTGGATGATCTTATCGCGCGATACGCCGGTGATTTTCTCTGCCCATGCTGGCGTGTAGGGTACGTCATCGTCGAGCGACTTGGCGACGTTGTCGCCACCATAGCCGCAATCGACGCCGTAGTTGGCCAGGAACAGGTCATGGACCGAGGCAACCAACGTCTCGCCGTCGGCGAGCTTGAGCTTCTTCACCGGTACCCGTCGCTTAAGGACGCTCGCGTGCTTTGTTGATGCAAAGTGTTCGTGCGCGATATTGCCGAAATAAGGAAACGAAACTTCAGCTAACTCATCCTTGATCGAGGCAAGCGAAAGACGCAGCGTCGTCGATTGGCCATCGGCCTCCTGTTCCGCGAGGTTCCACTTACCGCTTTCGCCCCACCGGAAGCCGATCGTGCCCTTCGGTGCCACGACGTTGCCGGAGGTCTCGTCGAAGGCGACGGTTTTCCAATCAGGATTGTTTGATTCACCCAGTGATTTATCGAAATCGGAGGCACGCAGGAACCGCTCAGGCACCAACTGGTCGCCCTGCTTTACCAATCGGACCAGCATGGGCATGTCGGTATACTTGCGGACATAGTCGCGGAAATATGGGACCTGTCGGTTGACGTGATACTCCTTGAGGATGACGTGACCCATCGCCATGGCGAGTGCCGAATCCGTGCCCTGCTTTACCGATAGCCAGATGTCGCCGAACTTCGAAGCCTCGGAATAGTCCGGGCAGATGACTGCACTCTTCATGCCGCGATAGCGCGCTTCCGTGTAGAAATGCGCGTCGGGCGTGCGGGTTTGCGGAACGTTCGAGCCCCACAAAATAATAAAGCCCGCATTGTACCAGTCGGCCGATTCCGGAACGTCGGTTTGCTCGCCCCAGGTCTGTGGCGAGGCTGGCGGCAAGTCGCAATACCAGTCGTAAAACGACATGCAAACGCCACCGATCAGCGACAGATAGCGGGAGCCAGCCGCGTAACTTACCATCGACATGGCGGGGATCGGCGAGAAGCCGAAAATGCGGTCTGGGCCATAGGCCTTCGCCGTGTAGGCGTTGGCCGCCGCAATGATCTCGGTGACCTCGTCCCAGGGCGCGCGTACGAAACCGCCGTGCCCGCGCTTCTTTACATAGCTTGCGCGCTTGTCAGGATCTTCAACGATCGACTTCCAAGCCGCAACTGGCGTCATGGTCGCCCGCGCCTCACGCCACAACTTGACTAGGCGCGAGCGTACCAACGGATACTTTACGCGGTTACCGGAGTAGAGATACCAGCTGTAACTCGCACCGCGCGAACAGCCGCGCGGCTCATGGTTCGGTAGATCTGGTCTTGTACGGGGATAATCAGTTTGTTGCGTCTCCCAAGTGACGATGCCTCCCTTGACGTAGATTTTCCACGAGCATGAACCAGTGCAGTTGGCACCGTGCGTTGAGCGCACAATCTTGTCGTGCTGCCAGCGTTTGCGATAGCCGTCTTCCCACCGACGATCTTCCCCGGTCATGATGCCATGGCCATTAGAGAAGGGCTCGTTGACCTTTGTAAAGAAGGTGAGACGATCAAGAAAATGACTCATGATGAGATGCCTTTGCGACGACTGAGTTATTCGTGTTGAGCTGGCTATTCAGCAGGCTTGATCGCAGTGCTGCCTGATCGGTCGGTGATGCCGCGCTCGATGTCATGCAGGAGGCCACCCGGACGGGTGTAAATCCACCATGTGATGGCGATGCAGCTGACGTAGAATGCGAGGAAGGCGTAGAGTGCGACCTCGGCACCGCCGGTCATGGCGATGGAGGTGCCGAAGCTCTTCGGGATGAAGAAGGCGCCATAAGCAGCAATCGCAGACGTAAAGCCGATGATCGCGGCGGACTCTTTGTCCGACTGCTTGATGCGTTCGACCGGCGATAGCTGCGGTTCAAGTCGAGCCACTTCGCGGCGCATGATCGCTGGGATCATTTGGAAGGTCGAAGCATTGCCCACGCCAGACGCTGTGAACAGGAATAGGAAGCTTGCAAGGAACACAGGGAACGCTGAGGCGCTGCCCTTCATGCCGATGGCATAGAGGACGCCGATGACGCCGAATGACATCGCGATGAATACCCAAAAGGTGATCCGTGCCCCGCCGATGCGATCTGACAGTTTGCCAGCGCCAGCTCTCGCAAGAGCGCCAACCAACGGCCCAAGGAAAGCGTATTTCAGCGCATTTACTTCCGGGAAAAGTATTTTGGAAAGTAGAGGGAACGCTGCTGAAAGGCCGATGAACGATCCGAATGTGCCTGTGTAGAGCCAGCACATGATCCAGTTGTGCGTGCGGCTGAAGATGACCGACTGATCGGCGAACGAGGCCTTCATCGTCGCGATATCATTCATGCCGAACCAAGCGGCAAAAGCACTGGCGATGATAAAGGGTACGAATACGTAGCCAGCGTTCTGAAGCCAGAGGGTCGACGTAACATTCGCGATGGTTGCAGTTTGCGGTGCGCCACCAAGCCATCCGAAAACGCCCGTGGTGATCACCAGTGGCACGACGAACTGCACGACACTAACGCCAAGATTGCCGAGCCCGGCGTTAATCGCGAGGGCGTTACCCTTCTCGGACTTTGGAAAGTAGAACGAGATATTGGCCATCGACGAGGCGAAGTTGCCGCCACCAAAGCCGCATAGCAGCGACAGTGCGAGGAAGATCCAGTACGGCGTGTCAGGGTTTTGCACCGCCATCCCGATGCCGATTGCTGGGATCAGCAGCGACCATGTCGCAAGCGTCGTCCACAGTCGTCCGCCAAAGATCGCCGGCATGAAGCTGTAGAATATGCGCAGTGTCGCGCCCGAAAGTCCTGGCAGTGAAGCCAGCCAGAATAGCTGCTCGTTCGTGAAGGCAAAGCCAACCGATGGCAGCTTAGCAACGACGACGGACCAGACCATCCAGACGGCAAACGAGAGCAGCAGACACGGCACCGAGATCCACAGATTGCGGCGCGCGATCGCAGAACCGCCAGTGTCCCAGAATGTCTTATCCTCGGGCCGCCAATCCTTGATCGCGCCGCCCTGCCCTGCCAGCGCACCTGCCTGTTTCGGACCGTGGATCGACTGCATCTCCGGCAGTTGCGGAAGAGCCTTGGCTGGAACACCGGCTTCGGATGCCTCGCGCTCCATCTGCCGGATCGCCAGATGCATCCAGGCGAGCGAGATCGATACGATGACGAACAGCAACCAAAAGCAACTCTGCCA
>JANOYV010000013.1:0-8525 GCA_031429105.1 Hyphomicrobiaceae bacterium
GGGAGGCGTTCAACACAGGAGCTAGTTATGGTTCATAGTATCTCGACAACGGTCGCGCGCGGCATCAGTGCAACGGCGATTGCGCTGGGTCTCGTCGTGGCCTTGGTCAGTCCGACGCCGAGCTTCGCGCAGAAGGCCGTGATCGTCGGTGGCGCGCCGATGCTGCCAACCAAGAACATCATCGAGAACGCGGTCAACTCGAATGTTCACACGACGCTCGTCGCTGCGGTGAAGGCTGCCGGTCTCGTCGATACGCTCAGCGGCGCCGGCCCGTTCACGGTGTTCGCGCCCGTCAACACGGCGTTCGACAAGTTGCCCAAGGGCACCGTGCCAACGCTGTTGAAGCCTGAGAACAAGGGCAAGCTCGCCGGTGTGCTCACCTATCACGTGGTGCCGGGTCGTCTGACCGCTGCCGATCTGCTGGCTAAGGTCGAAGCGGGCGGCGGCAAGGCGACGCTCAAAACCGCCAACGGCGGTAACTTGACCGTGCGCAAGAGCGGCACCGGCCTGTCGGTGTCGGACGTGAAGGGCAATTCGTCGAAGATCTCGATTTCGAATGTGCTGCAGTCGAACGGCGTCATCCACGTCATCGGCACGGTGATGCTGCCTGGCTAATCGCGCGGTTATCACGAACGAGATACACCAATCCTTCAACGGTTGAGACGGCGACCCTCGAACCGATCTCAACCGTGGTTGGTGCCAACTCCGCCCGTCAGGCCCCCCGGCTCTTGGCGGGCGGAGTCATGTTTGGGGGGGGGGCGAAAGGGATTGTCGTTGATCCTCATCAAGTTAAATGATTACAATAGGTTACACCAAATCGACAACTGTCCTCGGAGATGTGCCCGTAGACCCGTAGATCTCGTGCAAAGTGGGTGCGATCCCTCCCACCCCGTGCCGTCATCCCGGCGAAGGCCGGGACCTACGACAAGTATCGATAGGTTCGGTGACCAAGGTGAGAAGCAGACGTGGCGGCTTTCATTTTTTGCTGAGACATAAAGCGTTTTGCTCGTTGCCGTGGGTCCCGGCCTCCGCCGGGATGACGGCTGTGGGGAAGTGGCTCAAGTTCCGCGGGGACAGTTACCGATCTGACGAAAATTCAATTATTACAGGGCGCTATGCCAAATCGGTAACTGTCCCCGTTGGTTTGACAAGACCCGTTGCCGACATCGCTGCAGCGCAGCAATGAAGCCTTCCAGTATTATTCGATGACCTCGTCGGCTTGTGCGAGCATCAAGGGAGTGATCGTCAGACCGAGCGCCTTCGCCGTCTTGAGGTTGATGAACAGCTCGAGTTTCGTCGACTGATGGACCGGTAGGTCGGCCGGCTTCTCACCCTTGAGAATACGGCCGGCATAGGTGCCGACGAACCGATACCCATCGTCAAGATTGCCGCCATAGCTCATCAGGCCTCCGGCGGCGACAAACTCGCGGTCTTGGTAGATAGTCGGCACCTTGTGGCGAAGCACCAACGCGCCCAATTGCGTGGTCCGGGAGTTGAAAAATGCATCCGGTCCGATCATCAATGCGCCGGCCCGCAATGGCAACAGGGTTGAGAAGGCCTCGTCGATCTCGCGCTCGTTGCTTGCCCGCAGCACATGGAGTTTAACCCCAAGCGTGGGCGCCGCCGCCTCCGCCTCTCTTAACAGAGGCTCGGCCAAAGCGGGATTAGCCGGATTGATGAGCAGGGCAATCATCGCCGCCGCCGGGACCAACTCATGGAGCAGCTGCAACCGCTTCGCGGCGATTTCAACGTTCAGTCGCGTGGTGCCCGTGATGTTGCCGCCCGGGCGGGCGAAGCTGGCAACGAGACCGCTCTTGACCGGATTGCCGCTGGTGCTGAAGATGATCGGGATTGTCGTGGTCGCCGCCTTTGCGGCGATCGCCGCAGACGTGCCAGTGGCCGCGATCACCGCCACCCGAATACGAACCAGATCGGCCGCCATGGCAGGAAGCCGATCGTATTGGCCGTCGACGTGGCGGAACTCGATCGCGACGTTCTTGCCCTCGACGAAGCCGGCGTCGGCAAGGCCCTGGCGGAACGCGGCGATCCTGGCCGAGTACCCCTCCTGTGAGGTGCTGTTGAGGAAGCCGATCACCGGCATCGGCTTCTGTTGCGCGCGCGCGGGCAGCGGCCATGCGACGGCAGCGCCGCCAACGAGCCCGATGAACTCCCTGCGTCTCATTCGATCACCTCGTCGGCCTGGCCGAGCATCAAGGGTGTGATCGTCAGACCGAGCGCCTTCGCCGTCTTGAGATTGAGCACCAGCTCGAACTTGGTCGGCCGCTGGACCGCCATGTCAGCCGGCTTCTCACCCTTGAGAATACGTCCGACGTAAACGCCGACCAGGCGATAGGCGTCCGTAATGCTTGTCCCATAGCTCATCAGGCCACCGGACGTGACGTACTCGCGCTGTTCATAGCTCGCCGGCAATCCATGGCGCACCGCCAGTGCGACGAACCGCTCCCGATTGGAGAACATGAACGCGGAACCGCTGACGAGCAGCGCTCGCGCCCCACGTTGGACGAACGTTGCGAAGGCCCGCTCGAAGTCGCGGTCGCTGCCGACATCGACAATGACGAGTTGTTGCCCGACGGCTTGCGCGGCGGCCTGCACGTCGCTTCGTTCCGCCATGGTGCTGGAGTTTTCCGGACCCACCAGCACGGCAATCGTCGTCGCCGAGGGCACGAGCTGGCGCAAGAGATCCAGTCGCTTCGCTCCCAACTGGGCGGAGAAAAAGGTCACGCCCGTTATGTTGCCGCCCGGCCGGTTGAGGCTGGCGACGAGGCCGTCCTGGACCGGGTCGCTGCCGGTTGCGAACACGATCGGCACCGTTGTGGTTGTGGCCTTGGCCGCGACCGCCGGAGGAATATTTCCGACAATCACGGCGACCGGCCGGCGGATCAATTCGGCGACCAGCGCCGGCAATCGGTCGTGCTGATTTTCCGCCGAGCGGTATTCGACCGCGACGTTCTGGCCCTCGACATAGCCTGTTTCCTTCAGGCCCTGGCGGAATGCGGTCACGAGGTGTGCTGCGTCGGCGAGCGGCGCGCTGCGCAGGAACCCAACCACCGGCACCGCCGGCTGCTGGGCACGGGCGATGCAAGGCGCGACGAACGTGGCGCCGGCGGCCAGTCCTATGAACTCCCGCCGTCTCATGCGATGCACCTCTCAGGCTCTTTAGCCAGGTCAAGGTGGCAACCGGAGGGAAACCCTGATTGCGGCGATGACTTTGCGCGAAACGACATTTCGTCCACCAAGCAAACCGGGACGCAGCCTATACCTCAGAGCATCCCTGCAATAGCGAAAGGTGCATCTACGGGGACAGTTACCGATCCGGAAAGCGTCATCGGATCGTGGGCTTCTGTTCTAATCGGTAACTGTCCCCGAGCCTGCGCATCTTCGGAGACCGTCTTCTTCGACCAACGACTGAGCATACTGGTTGCCTCACAAGACGCCACGAAAGCATAGTTAACGGTGTGTCGCATCAACCGCTGCATGTAAACCCGACGAAGCGCGAATGTTGACGTGCGGTTGTTGAAGACCTGCGTCCACCCGCCTAGGGAACATCCTAGGTCTGATTGTTGGAGCACGAAGTGACCTACCGTTCGCGTAGGGCCTCGGCCCGATAGCGCAGAAATGGCGACAGGAAATATTCGATGACGCGGCGGTCGCCGGTTTTGATCTCAGCCTGCGTCGCCATGCCGGGCGTCAGTAGCACCCAGGTGTCGCCGATCAAGATCTTGAAGGCCAGCAACGTGATCTCTGTTTTGTAAACGAGGCCTTGTTTGTCATCCTGGATGGCATCGCGCCATACCTCCTGCACCACCCCGGGAATCAAACCGTACTTGGTGAAAGGGAACGTTTCAAGCTTGATCTCGACACTCTGGCCCTTGGCGACGAAGCCAATGTCGCGGTTGAGCACCGTGGGTGGGACGGGGACAGTTACCGATATGAAGAATTGTCTGAAATTACAGTAGCTAAGTTCAAATTGGTAACTGTCCGAGGAATTTGCCCTCGCCTCGGCGCTCATCGCCGCGCGGTCGCGTGTTGGCCTGACGCAGGAGGAGCTTGCGGAGAAAATGGACACGTCGCAGAGAGCCATCGCACGGATGGAAAGTGGCCGAACCATTCCGTCCGGTAGCACCCTGAAGCGCTTTGCTAGAGCAACCGGCACGCAGCTGCGGATTACGTTTGAACCTGCCAAGTTATCGAAACCGGTGTAACCGGCAGTTGATCGGAGCGCGGGGGGCTATCGAGATCATCCCTTTTCGGGATCATTGTATTAGGTGCGCTGCTTCTTGCTTTGTTTCTTGCGTTCAACATCCCACAACTGCTGCAATGCACACTTACGCTTGGCATCGACCGTTTGACCCGTTATGGCTTCGCGCGTGAGAAGTCATGCCGCAGTGCAACCCCTGGCGTTCCAAGCCGGGGGCTGGCACTACAAGAACAGTGGTGGTGGGGGCTGCAAGTGATTCCGCAAGGTCTCATGCACGGCTGGCACTGCGCAAGAAGGCCAGCGGGCGGGCGAATATGCCGAAGCAATTGATCATCGACGGACGTGCTATCGAGGTCGAGGATGGAATTACGCTGATCCAGGCGTGCGAGCAGGCGGGCGTTGACGTGCCCCGCTTTTGCTATCACGAGCGCCTGTCGCTCGCGGGTAACTGCCGCATGTGCCTGATCGAGGTGCAGGGCGTGCCCAAGCCGGTCGCGTCGTGTGCCATGGGCGTCAACGACCTGATGCCCAACAAAGACGGCACGCCAAAGATCATCAGCACCTTGACGCCGATGGTCAAAAAGGCGCGCGAAGGGGTGATGGAGTTCCTCCTCCTCAACCATCCACTCGACTGCCCGATTTGCGACCAGGGCGGCGAATGCGACCTGCAGGACCAGGCCATGGCGTTTGGCGTCGGTGGCTCCCGCTTTGCCGAGAACAAGCGCGCGGTCGAGGACAAGAACCTCGGTCCGCTGATCAAAACGGCAATGACACGTTGCATCCAGTGCACCCGCTGCGTGCGCTTCATGTCGGAGGTCGGCGGCGTCGAGGAGCTTGGCGCGATTGGCCGCGGCGAGGATATGGAAATCACGACCTACCTCGAAAAGGGTATGTTGTCGGAGTTGAGCGCCAACGTCGTCGATTTGTGCCCGGTCGGCGCGTTGACGCACCGGCCCTGGGCGCACAACGCGCGGCCGTGGGAGATGACCAAGACCGAATCGATCGATGTAATGGATGCGGTGGGCTCGAACATTCGCGTCGATACCCGGGGCCGCGAAGTGATGCGCGTGCTGCCGCGCAACAACGATGCCGTCAACGAGGAATGGATTTCCGACAAGACCCGGCATGTGGCCGATGGATTGCGCACGCAGCGCCTCGATCAGCCTTACGTGCGCCGCAACGGTCGCCTGCAACCGGCTAGCTGGCCTGAGGCTTTCGCGCTGATTGCGGAAAAGCTGAAAGCGGCGGCACCGGCGAAAGTCGGCGCCATTGCCGGTGATCTGGCCGCCGCCGAGGAAATGTTCGCGCTCAAGGATTTGACGGCGCGGTTGGGCGTCGCAAACATCGATTGTCGCCAGGACGGGGCCAAGCTTGATCCGGCGTTAGGTCGGGCGTCCTACCTGTTCAACAGCACAATCGAAGGCATCGAACAGGCCGACGCGATCATGCTGATCGGAACCAACCCCCGCGTAGAAGCGCCGGTGTTGAATGCCCGCATCCGCAAGCGCTGGCGTCAGGGAAATCTGTTGCTAGGCGTTGTCGGTGAACAAGCCGATCTCGGCTACGCGTACACGTATCTCGGAGCCGGGCCAGAGGCGCTCGCGAAGTTCGTCGATCATGCGCCCGCGAAAAAAGAACGCCCGATGATCATCGTCGGCCCCGGTGCGTATGCGCGGGCAGACGGCGCGGCCGTCATGGCATTGGTCGCCAAGGCAGCAGCCGCGCTCGGCGTCGTCCGGGACGGTTGGAACGGCTTGTGCGTGTTGCATACGGCGGCATCGCGGGTCGCAGGGCTCGATCTGGGCTTTGTGCCATCAGCGGGTGGTCGCGATGTTGGCGCCATGCTGAAGTCCGACATGGACGTCGTGTACCTGCTCGGCGCTGACGAAGTGACGGTGCCAGCTGGTCCGTTCGTGATCTACCAGGGCACGCACGGCGACCGTGGTGCCAACCGGGCCGACGTGATTTTGCCGGCTGCGGCCTACACCGAAAAAAGCGGAACATATGTCAACATGGAAGGGCGCGCGCAGATGACCGCGAAGGCAGCCTTTCCGCCGGGTGATGCCAAGGAAGACTGGACGATTTTGCGGGCCCTTTCCGAAGTCTGCGGACATACGCTGCCCTACGATACGTTGTCGGCGTTGCGGGCCGCCATGTATCGGGCTGCACCGGTGTTAGCGCGCATCGGCATGGTGACGGCGGCTCCCGTCGACGGCATCGCTGCCATGGCGAACGTCGGCGGCAAAGCGGGCGTCGAGCCGTTCCGGTCGCCAATCACTGATTTCTATCTGACGAACCCGATTTCGCGGGCCTCCGCCATCATGGCTGAACTCTCGGCGCTGAAGGCAAATGCCTCCGGTGCGCGACAGGCGGCGGAGTAGGGACCTGACATGCTGCAATCAGCCGAAACATTCTTCTGGGACTACTTGCTGCCCCTGCTCAAGATCGCTGGGCTGAGCGCATTTCTGTTGGCGGTTCTGCTCGTCATTGTCGCCTTCCTGTTGCTGTTCGATCGCAAGGTGTGGGCAGCCGTTCAATTGCGCAAAGGCCCGAACGTCGTTGGCCCGTTTGGTTTATTTCAATCGTTCGCCGATCTGATCAAGTTCGTATTGAAGGAGCCGCTGATCCCAGCCGGTGCCGACAAAGGTGTGTTCCTGTTGGCACCGTTGGCAACGGCCATGTTCGCGCTCGCCGCCTGGGCCGTGATTCCGGTCAACGAAGGCTGGATGGGTAAGTGGGTGATGTCCGATCTCAACGTCGGCATGCTGTACGTGCTCGCGATCTCGTCGCTTGGCGTCTACGGCATCACGATCGCGGGCTGGTCATCGAACAACAAGTATGCGCTGCTGGGCAGTGTGCGCTCCACGGCCCAGATGGTGTCCTACGAGATCGCGATGGGCATGGCGACGATTCCGGTGCTGCTGCTGGCCGGCAACGTGTCGCTGAGCCGGATCGTGAATCAGCAGGCGTTCGAGACCTGGAACGTCATCAACCTGACGGTCGCCTTCTTCATCTTCCTGGTCGCGGCATTCGCCGAGACGAACCGGTTGCCGTTCGACCTGCCGGAAGCGGAAGCCGAGCTCGTCACCGGGTATCACACCGAATACAGCGCGATGAAGTTCTCGCTGTTCTTCATCGCCGAGTACTGCAACATGATTACGGCGAGTGCGTTGATGGCGACCCTGTTTTTCGGGGGGTGGGACATTCCCTTCACACTGTGGGACAATCTCGCGCCGCACACGGGGATCAAGACGCTGCTCACGCTGGGCGCGTTCGCCACGAAGACGATGTGCTTCCTCTTCCTCTTCATGTGGATCCGGTGGACGCTGCCGCGCTTCCGCTACGACCAGCTCATGTCGTTGGGATGGAAGTTCATGCTGCCCCTCGCCCTCGGCTACATCGTGGCGATCGCCAGCCTCATTGTCACGCTGCTGTCCCTGGGCTTCGCGCAGGGATCGTGGCCATTCCATCTTGGCCTCGCCATGCTCAACGTCGTGTCGGTCATCGTGCTCTTCATGATCCTCGACCGGGGCCGGATCATCAGTCCCGCGTCGTCACGCCTCGATCAGCGCGACATTGCGCGGCTGCGCGCCGTCAGTGCGCGTCCACGCACCCCGCTTCTTCCCGAGACCGGAGACTGATGGCCATCGGCGTCAAGGTCGTCGAGCGACCAACCGAGCAGACGAGCTACGTACGCGCCACCCTCACCGGCATGGCGCACACGCTCAAGCACATGCTCAATCCGGAGAAGGTCACGACGCAGTATCCGGAGCAGAAGGAATCGATCAGCAAGCGGTGGCGCGGCACGCATCGCATGCTCACGACCGAGGACGGCAAGGCGAAGTGCGTGGGCTGCGGCCTGTGTCCCACCGTCTGTCCAGCGAACTGCATCAAGCTCGTACCTGGCGAAGACGAGCAGGGGAACCGGTATCCCCTCGTGTTCGAGATCGATGAGTTTCGCTGCATCTTCTGCGGTTACTGTCAGGAGGTGTGCCCCGAGGAGGCGATCCACGTCGGGCGCCACTACGAGAATGCGGAGTACAGCCGAGAAGGATTCGTCTACGATCTCGAGCGTTTGATGGCGCAGACGCATCCGGTGAGCGAGTTGTGGGACCCCCTGGACCCCAAGGGGGAATGATGACCTACAACGAGCTGCCCCTTTTCTACGTTTTCCACTTCTACTTCTTCGGCATCGTCGCTGTCGTTTCAGCCATCGCATTCGTCACGCGCAAGAGCCCCGTGGCCGCGGCGCTCTGGCTGGTCAACACGATGTTCTGCCTCGCGGCGATGTACGTGCTGCTCGACG
>JANOYV010000014.1:0-64187 GCA_031429105.1 Hyphomicrobiaceae bacterium
GCCCAGGAACACGTCCCGTTTCGTACGCTTCTTCTTCGCCGCATAGTCGAGGGATGCAAAGCTCAGCTGATCGTCCATCACAGGGCTCCTCGAATCAATGATCCCAGTGTGCCATGTTCGAAGGCTTGTTCAGAGGTTCCTTAGGTCTTCGCCCATATGGCGTCAGTTTTCACGTAGGCTCACAATCAAGCGATCCTTGCGCCTGGGCAAATGCTCTAAAGTGCCTATCGCATCAGATAGCGCAGCTACAAATTCACGAGATCAAGGTTGAGGTGATAAATTTGGGCGGCGGCTTCCCTTGTGCTTATGCGAATTCAGAGCGGGTGATTTCCATTGAGGAAATCGCGAACGCCACACTCTCTGAGTACCGCCGTTTGCCTTATCAACCCAAAATACTCTTGGAGCCTGGGCGCGCTATTGTGGGAGGCGCTGCCATTTTGGTTTCGACGGTAATTGCTCGGGTCAATCGAGGTGGTTCAAATTGGTTGTTTTTGGATGCCGGTGTCTACAACGCGTTATTCGAAGCACTCGCGATTCAGGGCTCGACCCGATACCAGGTAATCAGTGCAAAGCAGGGGGCATGGTCCAGGCCAGAAATCTACTCTCTCGCTGGTCCGACCGGCGACAGCGCCGACATAGTAGCACGCGATGTCATCCTACCGCACGATATCGGAACTGGGGACAGGCTCATCTTCTACAATGTCGGGGCGTATAGTGTAGCTGTTACAAGTCGGTTCAACGGCTTTCCGAAGCCAAATGTGCTGTTCACTACCGATGAGTTTGGTGATAAAATAATTGGAGGTAGTCGTAGGTGAGATATCGCGGCGTACGCAATCCCAGCGGAAGTTAATGTTTCGGATGCTGACCTTGGCGGAGCGCTGTTTCTCGAAACCTATCGAGGCACCCACCTCTTTGCACTTGTTGACCAGCGCGTATTCATTGACGGATCTATTGCGGTGTCTACTCTCGAACATGCTCGCTCGATGCTCGATCAATATGCAAATGAGGAAATTAACGAGGTTTTCGACGACCTGCCACGAGCCTAAAGATGCTATTTCCGAGTTTACCCAGCGCTCGCCGCAAAAAGTACGTGTTGAGCCGCTTCAATACCTCTCTCGTGCAGCCATCGTCGCCGCTGATGGCGAACGTCAGCTGCAACGATGTCGGCGGCCGCGAAGTTCTGGCGTTCATGGACGAGTACAACCTGGAGGTTTTGACCGAGCTTTCGGCGGCAATCCGCAGCCAGTCCGAAGCCGCTATGCAGGCCAAGATCGCAGAGTTCAAAGACCGCACATATCGCAACCGCATCACCGTCGAGGGATTCGAGGGGGCGGCCGAGTTCGCGGTCTGCGTCGATGTCAGGGGCCACGGCGTCGAGATAGACTTCGATGGCACGTCTGGCTGCGCGCGCGCCGGCGTCAACGTGCCGTTCTGCTACACCGTGGCGGTAGGCGACAGCGGCGTGGATGCTATGGCCTCTGCGTTTGCTGATAGCGTGAAGGTGCAAATGATAATGGCCAGGCATTACGCGATCAGGGTGCCTTGTTTTTATTCAGTAGTGCAGGGGCCAATGCCTGCAACATCAGCAGCTTGTGGCGCGATTTGCTCATGCAATCCGCAGGATTGCGGAAGTGCGCTGTTATGGAAACATCTACGCTGGCCAGGTTCATAGGTGAAAACCTGCCACGGATTAAAACGGCTAAGCAAATGTCCTGCGTGAATACTGAGCGCATTTATTCGCTATACTGAATGGCAAATAAAAGTCTAAAAATATGTTTGCTGCGTGGCACGTTGTAGGATTATTGCGGTGGAACAATCACGCCGTCTTTGGTGATTGCTGGTGGGGGAATGATCCGCATCGAACCGAAGTTCCCGTTTGGCGGCGGAACCCGGATGGCAGGATCAGTATCTGCATTCGGTGGCACAATCACGCCATCGGTGCGGTCGAGTTTTTTGCTCAGGGACTCGTCCTGAGTTGTTTCCGGTACACGCTGCGATGGGGGATCTGCCGGTTTGGTGTCCTGCGCCACCACCGCAGCGCAGGCCCAGACCGATATGATCGTAGCCAATTGAAGAATCTGGCCAACCTTGATCATTACAGGCCCCAGTAGGGGGCTGCGTTATAGTGGCGATAAACGCGCGTTTCAGCGTTGCGGTCACTGTAGCTGTCATCGCTAAACTCGGGAGCATCCTTGAGCTGGCTTTCCGTGATGCCGGTGACGTAGCCCTCGAGGTTCGTGTCATACTTCAATGCAGGCCACGGAACGGGATAGTGGCTGTGGCCTAGTCCAAGAATACCGCCGAAACTAATTACCGCATAAGCAATGCGGCCGGTCGGTTTGTCGATCAGGAGATGGTCCACATCGCCGATCTTAATACTGCCGGGACCATAGACACTGGTGCCCTCCACATCCTCAGACGAAATCAGCATGTGGTTCGGATGAGCAGTTGCGGTTGCCATGATGGGCTCCTTTTTCAGGTTTCCAGTCGCAACTTAACGTCTGGGGATCGCTTGGGTTCCCATGCCAGAACTGAACAGGATCCGACCTTTGGTGTGTGGTGATAACTTGAACGCTTAGAGAACCGTCTGTCTTCGCGAGGTTCCTGCGGTGGCGGGCAGGATTATGTCATGACCAATGAGGTCATTCGACGTCGTGAAATCTGCACATAGCCGCCAGCCGGAGGGCAAGGCTGTTTCTTCGGAGCCAGTTCGTCGCGGTCACCCTTCCCTCCGTGCGCGCACGCGGGCCTGTTTCTTTGGTGAAGGTTCGAGCTGGTTGGAGGCCGATGGCCGTAATGGGTGACAGGCTATTGGGGGTGTTTCATGAAACAGGAATCGGTCAAAAATTCGCGACCGCTACGCGGTGACAGTTCGGGGCTTTAGCGAAGGGGGTGTGGTTTTTCGGCACGCTCATATGGACGCCTGCGGCGAGCTAATAAGTGGGGGCTTTGCTCCCACACCGCCAGCGTGTCGAGGTAATGCCGACGCAGCTGGAAGGTGCACTGCTGCTTCTATTCCTCCGTATCGTCGACCTGCGAAACTTCCTTGGGGCTAAATAAACGTACCCAGTTCTCCCAAGATCCGCAATGACCAACCAGAAGACGCCCTGCTTTTTTGGCTGGCTCCTGATCACCAAAGCGGGCATCGATCGTTTGGTACGCCTTGAAGGCGCGATGGTTGCCTTCGAGAGCACCTTGGCGAAGGGTCAGAAACACAAGTTCTAACGTCGTCAATTCGCGAGGGCGACCGCTCCCATCGACATCGACACGGCGCTTTTCCAGAAGGACCCGCTCAACAATGTGGCGGCGACTGCAAGCCTTTTTGGGCCGACCGCCAGGATTGCCTGACCGGCCGCGCTTGAAGCGATGGCCCTTCGGCGGCCGACCATAGCCGATCGCCTCGGTTTCAGTCGCGATCGAGGTCTTGGCACCTTCCGTTCCGTCATGGTCGTCGCTCATCGGGGCTTCCTCAGCATAGCTTTAAATTCGGCGTCGGATTTATCTCGATAGTTCAGCCAGAACTCGAAATCTTCGTCGGTGGCCATCGGGACGATAAAAACTCCGCCGCTACGAACAGCGGGCGGTGTGGCGACGAGGTCATATGCTATGGCGTAGTCGAAGATATTTTTTGTTGCAGAGTGCGAGCGCTGTTTGACGGCCTGCTCGACCTGTTTTCGGAGCATAGCCTCGAACGGGTGCATCTTGTGGACCTGTTCATGTTTGCGGACTCGTACCGGCTGTGACAGGAGGGCTGCAAGGTTCACTTTATCGGTCTTCCCAGCGCCGCTTCTGCAACCCTTGGCCTTCTTCTTTACGACGTTGCCGTTCAACGATCGCACCTTGGGTTTGAACTGGTGCTCCTTCGGAGGTTTGCCGTAGCCAACGTCGTAGACACTCTTCTTCGGGTCTTTGCTATTATCGCTCATGACACCGCCTCCTGATCGGCGACGTCAATGGCGTCCGCTGCAGCATCTCGTTCGGTTTCGGTTAACGACCGACCCGTAACGAGGTTCTTTGGCTCGAACCCCGTTACTTTGGCCAACCGGCGCAGAATGACGTCGCAATAGAGCGGATCGAGTTCGACGCCGTAGCCGAGCCGACCAGTCTTGTGCGCGGCGACGAGCGTCGTGCCTGAGCCAGCGAACGCGTCGAGGACGATACCTTTGCGTCGCGAGCAATCAAGGATCGCGTCAGCAGCCAAGGCGACCGGCTTCACCGTCGGATGCATGGCAAGATCATCATCACGGGTCGCGCTGAAGGTGTTCGCGCCGGCATAGGTCCAGACGTTCGTGCGATAACGACCGTGCTTGCCAAGTTCGACGTTATTGATGTGCGGCGCGGCACCAGACTTGAACACGAAAAATAGTTCGTGCTGAGACCGATAAAGCGAGCCCATGCCGCCGTTGGTCTTCGACCAAACGCACAGGTTCTTGAGCTCGGTGTAAGTGGTGCGGCCAGCCTCCAGTACTTCGGCCATATGCCGCCAATCCATGGCAACAAAATGCATGGCGCCGTCAACCGAGGCCTCGACCAGATTGCTGAAGACAGACTTCAAGAACGCCGTGAACTCGGACACGCTCATCTCGCCGCTCGCCATCGCGAACTCGCGATGCTGCGCCTTGCCGAGACCGCTGACGTGGCCATCGATCCGAACATTGTAGGGCGGGTCGGTGAAGACCATCTGCGCCCGGTCACCGTCCAAAAGCCGGTCATAGGTTTCCCGCTGAAGTGCATCGCCACAAATGAGCCGGTGCGGCCCGATCTGCCAAGTGTCCCCCAGGCGCGTAACCGCTGGGCCTACAACGGCTGGAACTGCGTCAGCCGGATCAGGTTTCGCCGGCTTGCTATCGAGGCTGCCGATCAGCACGTCGATCTCAGGCAATTCGAAGCCAGTGATGGAGAGGTCGAAGTCGAGATCAAAATCGAGCAGGTTTTGCAGCTCGATCGCAAGGATTTCCGCGTCCCACCCGGCTTTCTCAGCTAGCTTGTTGTCGGCCAGAATGTAGGCCCGCTTCTCGGCCTCGCTCATGTGCTCGAGGCGGATCACGGGCACTGTTTCAAGCGCCAGAGATTTCGCCGCAGCAACGCGACCGTGACCGGCGATGATGATCCCGTCCTTATCGACGAGGACGGGATTGTTGAAGCCGAACGTCCGGATGCTGGCGGCAATCTGGGCGATCTGCTTGAGACTATGTGTGCGGGCGTTTCGGCGATAGGGCCGAAGGCTCGCTACGGGCAGTGTGATGACTTCCAACTCACTCACGTTGACACCTCAAATGTACTGAGCTGCCTCTCCACCGCACGCGACAGCAGTCGCGACCGCGGGGGCGGCCTCTCGGGTTGCAGCTTCCGTTCTGAGGTTCTTCGTTCGGGGCACCGCGATCAGGCGATCGCTGGCGGGAAGGTGGGTGCCGTAGATATCCGTACCACACTCTGTCGCCGCACGAAAGAGCAGCGCATTGAGCAGCTTAGCGTCGGGATCCCCGCCGACAACCTGGCGGCGCGCCGACAGCATTGGATCCTTGATATCGACTTGTGAAGTCGCTGATCAGTGGCGACGCCTTCCCTGAAAGCGACTGACAAATTCCCTGTTACCGCTCACGGGAATTTCCACGGTAACTCACTGGAAAATCGGCGAAAAACGGAACGTTCGCGCCGAAAAAGCGCGGGAAAATTGAAGAAATGCCCTGTTTCCGGGGCACAAACCACTGAGACCCGTTCGCGCCAGACTGCCAGCACAGCCAAACTCCTGCACTGGCATAAATTTTTCCGGACTTCGCATCAGCGACGTCGACGGTTTAAGTTGCGAGTAAAGTTTGAATCGGGCGGGCGGTCATCGCAATCCAAAAAATGACAGCACAGCGACGACGACAACGACCAGCCCAACAAGATAAATGATGCCATTCATTTCAGTTCTCCATTTTTTGGCGGGGGGACGAATGGGCCCCCGCCTCGATGCAAGGTCTATTTGAGGGCAAATTCAATTCTAGCTTTGTGCTTGCAGTCGCGCACGCTCGCGGGCGATTTCGTCCGGAGGATAGAAGGGTGCTGCGTTGTCGAATGTCGACCATCCGCCCTCGGTGTAGGCTCTGCGCCGCTCATCCGCGTGTACGCCACCGTGTTGCCGCATGATGGCATCAACGGCAGTTGACTGAACTTCCGAAGTCCGCGTGGATATCAGCGTGCCGCCGCGACGAACGCCCTCGGCGTAGACCTGGGCATCCGGTTCGCTGATCCCGTAGTCGATTAAGCCGCCAATCAGACTTCCAGCGAGCACGCCGCCAGTGGTTGTTACGATTGTGGTGGCAAGAACGCCCGCAGCGACTAAAGGACCCAAGCCCGGAATGGCGAGTGCGCCAAGAGCCGTGAGTACGCCCGCTCCGATGCCGACAGCGCCGCCAACGGCTGCACCGTTTGCGGCCATGTTTGTCTCTGCCGCACCGGTCGTGCCGTTTGTCTTGTAGCGCCCATCGGCATTGCTACCGACCAAAGCAATATTGTGTGGTGTGACGCCTGAGCTTTCGAGCTCCCGCATGACTTTCAGCGCAGTCAGGTAATCATCGTAAAGATACGTAACCGTTTTCATGTCGCGTTCCCTTCGCGTTAATCGAATTCAACGTGCGGCTGCTTATGGTGTTTCGACGAGGTTGCCCTTGAAATCGAAAGCGATGCCAACTGACTTTCCGGATTTGGTGGCGGTACCGCGCCAAATACCTTTTTCGTCTTGCTTGAGACCCGTGGCACCGGTGTAGCCGGCGGTTTGCAATCGTTCGGTAACTTGCGCCTGGGTGAAACTATTCGCGCCGACCAGCGGTGGTTTTTCGGCGACTGATGTTGACGTCGATGCCATCGGTTTAGCGGGCGCTGTCTTCACATCAGGCACAGAAATCGCAGGTGCTGGAATTGTCGGTGCCGGAGCTGGCGTGGTCTGGGCGATGGCAATTGAGCTTGCCAGCAGCATGGCAGCCACTGCAGCGCATAGCGACAGGGTGGTCCGCGAAGACATGTTGAAACCTATTGGGCCTGTTGGCTCGAAAAACTCGAGGCGTCGACGTTCGACAGAAATAGAACGTGCAATCTGAGATTTGGTTCCCGCAGCGATAGTCATCAGCAAGTCAGGCCGGAACGAAAAGCCGTCCGACACGTTTCCTTTCCGGTCAGTGCGACCTGCTTGAAATTAGCGAGGAGTGATAAAATGGGTTCCACAAGTGACAAGATTAAAGGTGTTGCCAATAATGCAATTGGCAATATCAAGCAGGGTGTCGGCAAGGTTGTCGGGTCCGACAAACTGCGGGCCGAAGGTAAGGCTCAGGAGGTCAAGGGCGACATCCAGAAGTCGGTCGGCGCCACCAAGGACGCCGTGAAGGACGCAGCCGCCGCCACTGCAAAAAAGATCGATGACGCACTGTGAAGCTGACGGCTGCACTTTTGTCGTGAAGTTGGCCGTTGCAGCCCCCTGTAACGGCCGCTTTTCTATCTTGATATGATTGGCGGGTTGCCAGTGACGCCACCGATTTTCATTGAGCGACGTATCTTCTGGGCCCAACTGCATGACCATAGCCAGCTTGCTCCTAAGGGCATCCATTAGAAACTCTTACTTAGACGGCCGGGCCGAAATGGAATTCAATCGGCTTCATAATTCAGTATTCGGGGGGCACCGTCGCGGCATTATCACGAGCGTAGCGATTGGCTGCGCTTTGGCTTTGCTGATGGCTTCTGCGGTTGGCACGATCATTCTCAGCCGCGTAACCAGCGATACTCAAAATTTGGTATCCGAGACCCTCCTCGTCAACGTCGCAGCCGCCAAGTTACTCGGCCAATTGCTCGACGCGGAGGCAGGGCAACGCGGCTTTCTTCTGTCAGGAGACGCTACCTTCTTTCAGCAATATACGATCGCGACTGCGAGTATTGCCGAATTGGAAAGCAAGCTGCATTCAGTGTTCAGTAACGATATTGAGCAGCAGCAGCGCTTGGAAATTATTGGCACCCTCACGCGACGCAAGCTCGACGAACTTGCGCACTTAATCGATTTAGCAAGAAGCAACCGCCAATCCGAAGCCGTAAGCCTGATGCTGGGTAACACCGGCAAACAACTGATGGACGAACTACGCTTGCAGATCGCCGCATTTCAAAACAGCCAGTCGCAACTACTTGGACGCCGTCAATCCAACCTAGCTGACGCGCAGAACACTGGACTTGCCGCAATCTTGTGCTCCTTTCTCGTTGCCTTGATCATTGGAGGAGTCGGTGCCGTTAGGCGTCATCGAGAAACGGCCTCACTCCTCAATGTTAGCGAGGATTTGACGGCAGCAAACCGAGATCTTGATCGACGCGTAGAGGAGCGAGCCAGCCAGGCGCGAGAGAATGCGGCACGCTTCCGAGGCACTTTCGAAAACGCCGCTGTGGGCATGGCGAACGTCGGACTCAACGGCAAACTCTTGCGCGTGAACCAGCACTTTTGCGACCTTGTCGGGTACAACGCAGCCGAACTCTTGGGTATGCAATTTCAGGAACTCACGCATCCTGACGATCTGGCGGTTGAACTGGAGCAAACACGAAAAATGTTGTCTGGTGCAGTTGCGCATTTCATGGTCGACAAGCGCTATATCCGCAAGAACGGAGCTGCCGTTTGGATCGGTCTCGCCGTGTCTCTGGAGCGAACCCAATTTGGCGAACCCGATTACTACATTGCGGTGGTCCGCGATATCAGCCACCAAAAAGCACTTGCGGCGCGACTGCAAGACATTCAAATGCGAGAGCGTGTGCAACATCGCAAATTGGTCGCTGTGCTCAATGCAATCCCAGTGGCTGTTTTTCTGGCGTCCGATGCGTCAGGAAAATACTCGATATCAAATCGCGCGGCGCGTTCGATGCTGCGTATCGCCGATACGCCAAGCGGTGAAGAAGTGTTTGCGGCAGATGCGCATCGACACTACGAAGTCCTGTCCAACGGTCGCGTGATCCAGCCCACAGAACTACCAATCGCGCGTGCTGCAGCTACCGGTCAGCCCGTTACTAATGCCGAATTGCGGATTGCATTCAACGATGGAGTTTTGATGGACGTAACTGGCAATGCACTGCCAATCTTCAACGATGCGGGCGAAAATGTCGGGGCAGTTGCGGCGTTTGTTGACGTCACAGCTAGTAAACATACCGAGGCGCATCAGCGTTTTCTTATGCGTGAACTTACCCATCGTTCCAACAATTTACTCGCCATTATTCAGGCGATGGCCGGTCAGACGGCCAAGTCGTCGTCGACGATTGCTGAATTCCGTGTTCGGTTTGGGCAACGGCTCCAGGCCCTCGCGACCTCCCATAAGCTACTCGTCGAGCAGAATTGGCTGGGCGTCTCCGTGCGTGAATTGGTTCGGGTTCAGTTGTCTTCGTTTGCTGATGTTGAGGATGCTCGGATCGAGATTACCGGTCCGGATCTCACATTGACTGCCGCTGCGGCCGAAAGCCTGGGGCTGGCGTTCCACGAACTCGCAAACAATGCCGTCAAATATGGTGCACTTTCTGTTCCAAGCGGCCGTCTCAAACTTTCATGGTCAGTCGACGGATGTGACACCCCAGAGCGCCAGTTTCATATGAGTTGGATCGAGGCCAGCGGGCCAGCGGTGCAACCGCCAATCCGTCGTGGCTTCGGAAATATCGTGGTTGAGAGAATGGTCGCCACCTCGCTTGGTGCAACCGTCCGGCTTGAGTTCCCGACCGAAGGGGTGACGTGGCAGCTGGACGCGCCCGCAACCTGTCTCGCTGACTTCGTTGCGGCGCGGCCATCGGATACGACAGCCGCCCACAACAAACCTTACCTTGTTTCTCTAGGACGCAACGCTCGATGACGCCGCCTGGAGACGACGCGGCGTTGTTGCGCGCGTGCCAAAAAACAGCGCCTGACTGATGACTGCGCGCACCATATTCGTATCGAATGGCTTGGTGAGCAGAAACGTCGGTTCGGCGCGCTGTCCTGTCAGCAGGCGTTCGGGAAACGCTGTGATAAAGATCACCGGGACATCAAAGCCCAGCAGTATTTCGTTCACAGCATCCAGCCCGGAACTGCCATCGGCCAACTGGATGTCGGCTAGAATGAGGCCCGGGCGGCGTGCATTACTGGCATCAAGTGCTTCTTGATGAGTCCGGGCAAGTCCGACAACCCGATGACCTAACCCCTCGACGAGGCTTTCTAGATCCATAGCAATCAGCGGCTCATCCTCAATGATGAGCACGTCAGTTGCTACCTGTTTGGCAATCTCACGACCTGCTTGTTGGAGCAATTCCGAGACGACATCTGGCGATTGGCCGATGACTTGAGCTGTTTGCGCAGGTGTGAACCCTTCAACCGTTGTCAGGAGAAAGGCCTGTCTTGGCAGTGCTGTAATTGAGTCTAGGCTATGCTGAGCGATGTCCCCAGGCGGCTTGGTCGATGCCCCTAAGTTCAGATCAATAGAGTTCCAAATTTTGAGAAAGGTTCCGTAGAGCGCCACGCGGGGCTCTTCATGGGCCAAAAAGCTTTCCGGAGCTGCAATGTAAGACTCCAGGACTGCCACGACATACGCATCCCCGCTTTCTTGACTGCCGGTTAGTGCGCGACCAAAACGGCGCAGGTATGGGAGGTGTGGCGTAATTTGTGCGGCAATCGACATGCATTTACCCTTCAGGTTGCCAAATATGTGGGTTCACGCGGTCCCCACCAAATGCAAAAACGCCACGGCCAAGATAAAGTTCCATCGCATCGGAACGATCTAATAGCATGGACGTTTCATACCATGGTCGGTCGTTTTTGTCGGTCTCGAAAACGCGTGACCGGGCAGTCGTTTAAGATCGGTCGTTAACCAACAAGTGAGGGCTTGGGGAATGCAAACAATAGTAAACGGAGTCCGTGGGGGAAGTGACTAATGGCCAATCGACCAAAGGCGCCAACTTCGATGACACCCATTGTTGAGAATGCGGAACTGGCCGATAGCGGCATTGAAGAAGACAAGTCGGAGGCTGCACCCGCATCGAACGGAGATGCGCGTGCTGCGGCCGTCGACCAGGGGATCCAGCTTCATCTGGGTCAAAAACTCAAAGATACCTATGCCGATCTGATCAAGCAGCCGGTCCCTGATAAGTTCCGGCAGTTGCTGGAGGACCTAGAACGGCAGGAGAAGAAGCAGTGACCGTTCCCCGTCCCACTCCCACGGCGAGTTTGCGTGCCGAATTCATGGCCGCCATCCCGAATTTGAGGGCGTTTGCCATGTCGCTGTGTGGCAACGCAACGCGTGCCGATGACCTCGTCCAGGAGACGCTGGTGAAGGCCTGGGCCAAGCTTGCGACGTTCAACGAGGGCACAAATCTGAAAGCCTGGTTGTTTACCATATTGCGCAACATCTTTTTTTCCGAGTTTCGCCGGCGTCGGCGCGAAGTCGAAGATGCAGACGGTATCTTGTCGGGACGCCTGTCGGTCCATCCCGAACAGTTGGGTCACATGGACTTTCAGGATTTTCGCAAGGCATTGCTTACGTTGCCCAACGACCAACGTGAAGCGCTTATCCTGGTCGGTGCAGAAGGCTTCTCATACGAAGAAGCCGCTGCCATTTCAGGCTGCGCAGTTGGTACCATCAAAAGCCGTGTCAACCGCGCACGCAAACGGCTGACAGAGGCACTCGGCGTTGAGGGCGCCAGCGATTATGGACCCGACGGCTCGTCGGTATCGGTCATGGGACAGAGTACGCAAGTGCGATCGCAATAGCGCACAGAGCCTTTGCGATCACCGATGGAACTAAAAACTGCCCCGTGCGTTACCGACGGACAATTCGATTTTGACGAGTCCAGCGTAATCAGGGTGGCGTAAAATGTATCAGGACCGTTCAACCCCGCGCACACGTCGCGGCGCGCACGGTAGTGCACGCAATGACTTGACAGGCGTGGCTATTCTCATTCTCGTGACAGTGCTGATGACTTTCGTGACCGGCGCTGGTCTCTTCGCTGCATACCTCAACACGTGACCGACTGAGATCCTTTGATCCCAGTCGATTCAAACGCGTTTGCCATATCAGTACGAAGTCTCATTTCCCGCTGCTAGGTCCGCGCAAGGATTGCAGCCACGGCGCAATTTTTTCCCAAGTCGGCATCAGTGCCGACTTGGCATCGATGCTCGATAATGACTCAACCATCCGCTCGAACGATGACATCAGCGAACCGGTGTTAACATGAGGCATCGCATTCCTGGCACGATCAATCGCGCCGTTGAACTCAGCCCGCGTCGCATCTAGGCTCCAATCACGTGGTCGCGCCGACCTCCTCGAATAGCCCTTGGGGACGATCAAAACTGCCAGTGCCGCGCCGACGACGATTGCTACGCCCAGCGACGCCATCGGTTGTGCACGAATTACGCTGCGCGTTGCGTTCAGTCCGGCGCTCGCTTCTTCGACAACGAATTTTTTAGCCTGACCCGAGCGCGCTTCAACGACTTGGCCAAACTCGGTCGCGATTGAGGCGAGCTCAGTTCTCAGCGCTGCGAGCTGCGATGCCCGCGCGTCCTGGTCGGAATTGGTTGTCACACGGCTCTTCATTTCAACAGGGCTTAGCATCTGTCCACTCCCTTGGCGGCAAACCGGGCGATCCGGTCAATCCGATTGCAAACGCTCGTTGTGAGAACGCCGTTGGGAGGCAACGGTTCCATGCTTCATTTGTTCGACTGGAACCAAATTCTAGATGCGTCGTTATCGACTTGAGTAATCAATAACTGCTGCACAATGGAGAGCCAGATGGATACGAGCCAAGGAACATACGATCCAAAGTCATCGAATAATGCTGGTGCAAGCGCCCGCGTCAGCGATGACGTCAGCAAGCTCAAGAATGACATCGCTAACCTTGCCGACTCGGTGCGCAACTTGGCCAGTGAAAAGGTCGGCACCACGGCCGAAGATGTCCAAGCGACAGCCAAAGAGAAGCTCGGCGAATTAGAAGCTATGGTCCGCAAAAATCCCACTCAGTCTGCATTGGTCGCCGCCGGAGTCGGGTTTCTAATTGGCCTGATCCTTACTCGATAAAAAGCCGCTGCTATAAAAATTTCACTTTGAAGGAGACAAGCGATGAACACCACCAGTGATCGAATTGGCGCGAAGCCAAGCACAACAGAAACGTTCGGTAGTGCAGCCAGTTCTGCTATTGCGCAAGCTGGCGATCAGCTCGTAGATGTCGCTAGCCAGGCACAAACCATGGCGCACGATCAAATAGACAAACTATCGTCCTCAATCCGCAGCAAGCCAATTCAGGCCGCTGGAATTGCCGCAGGTATTGGCTTCCTGCTGGCACTTCTGGCTCGTCGGTAATCCAGTCATACGAGGGTTATGCCATGATCGGCGAACTGGTTCTGTATGCTGCCAACCGCGCCACAAACGGCGCGGTTGAGGGGGTCGCGCGCAAAGCCTCATGGGGCGGGGTCGCTGTCTTTCTAATGCTCGCCGGCACCATTTTCGGGTTGTTCGTCGGCTTCTGGATTTTGGAGGCACAGTACGGTTCGCCGGTGGCAGGTGGTATTCTTGCGGCCGCATGTTTCGCAGTTGGCTTAGTCTGTTTGATGATGCCGAAACTTCTCGACTGGTCGGAGCGCAAGCCAACGACGTCAACCACTCCATCAGCCCAAACCGCAGCAGCGGTTCAAGACGAGGTTGCCGA
The DNA here is from genome assembly GCA_031429105.1 of Hyphomicrobiaceae bacterium. GTDB lineage: Bacteria > Pseudomonadota > Alphaproteobacteria > Rhizobiales > Hyphomicrobiaceae > JAKFWF01. The sequence continues at coordinate 13,663 of JANOYV010000014.1, forward strand.
AGCCGTGGATTACTTCGGCCCAATCCGCGTGCTTGCAACGGCCTTTATGTTAGGCTTCGGTATTGCAAAGCGCATTAGAAGCTGATCGACCATCCACACGTTGGCCCTTTGTCATGCCTTGGTTGATGCACGAGAAAGCATCCAACCAAGGTATTATTTTTTAGGGTCGCGACGCACGGTTCGCGTCACGCCGCGTGCCGTTGCTCCAACTCCACCCCTGGTTTGTGACCAAAGCTTCTTCCAGGTCCAAGACGGGGGACGGGGCGGTTCGCCACTTGTAGCGGCAGTGCCGGTTGTTGCAGCAGGTAATGGCGCCACGTCAATAACGCGAAGCCTGCCACTGTAAAGATCAATAGCAGCGCGCCCAACTTCGCGCACGTAGCCGCCAATCAATCGGTGCGCCAACTGATCGCGAACCCCGGAATAAAGGTTCTTGGTCAGACGCTCCCGCGCCTCACTGGCGACCGCGGTCACAGGGTTGACCAAGCGGACGATGCGCCACAGATCGTACGCTTTTTCGGCAACGTCAAATGCCGAACGCCAACGGTAAACTTTCATCACCTGACCGACGGTCATCTGATCGCCTAAGGGGATATTGTCGATGACAAACGGCCGCAATTCGTGGCTCACTCGTTCGACCAGTGCCAGTGCCTCGGGCACCGTGAATCGCCAGAGCGGATTGCTGTCGGTTGGATGCATACACTTGGCGACGGCTTCGATCGTCTGAATGCCGAGATCGAGAAACGCATCGCGGGTTACGAATTTCGAGGGAATGGTGGCAGCGGCCAACGCTTCGACCGCGGCCCACGCAGCATCCTCCCTATCGGGTATACCTTGATCGCCTGTGGCATTCTGCAGCTTTGAATTTTTCCGGTCTGGAACCGACATTTGCGGCGTCGATACCAACCACAGTTCGATTAGAAACGTCGACACGGTGATCACAAAAGCGCTCGCAATCCAGTACAACAGATAACCCCGTTCCCAGAGCCAAAGTGAGCCGAGGGGCAGGAGTGAGAGCGCTGGCAACATCAGTGCCAGAATCACCATTACGGTTCGCAAATAGCTCGGGGCTTTTGATTGGCGCTTCACGTTCTTACCGCCAAAAGTGACTGACTGTGCAATGCAGTTTCATCGCTTACCAGTTTCAAGGCAATCGTTGTCGCCTCCTTCAGCGAGGTGGCAAAGTAGTCAGCCCCAACGATATCTTTAAACTGCGCCAGCTCCGGATCTGTCGAGGGTACGCACCACAATCCCACGAGTACTTTTGCGTTAGGGCAATTGCGGCGAATGCGGCGAATGACAAATTTTACTTGCGCCGATTTTGACGAGCCGACGAAGGAAACGCAGACAAGGCGGATTGCAGCCAATTGCGATGAGATTTCAGCTACGCCAGCTAGCCCGTGTGTTTCGCTCGTTCGGGTCGGTGCGCCAGCACGGTTGAATGTGTCGGCTAACAGCGCTGCTGCGGCATGATCCAAATGCGTGCGGCCGCCTACGCTTAAGATTGATGGCTCGGCCGAGGGAGGCTGGATCGTGCTCGGCTCAAGATCTGAGGGCGGTGTCCCTGCTTCGTCCGCATGGTCCGCCAACCCTTCGATCAAATGTTGCACGCCTTCAACGAGCATAACGCGGCGCTCTGGCGACAACGCATCATGTTGAGCGTCGCTTTGAGCCAGAGCCAAGCCTGGCAAAACGATTTGATCGTAATATTCAACCAGTGGAGTTGTCTTCAGTTGCTGTTCGGCCAGCTCAATCGCCTCGGCCGGATCGCCGGCAATCAAGCGTTGATAGAGACTTTCCGACGGTGTCAGTACCGACTGGTCGCCAAGCAAGACACTGACAAATTCCAGGCGCTGGGTGTATTGACCTAGGATCACAAGGCACAACGTGATGGGTGTCGCCAACACGAGGCCGATCGGTCCCCAGAGCCATGTCCAAAACGTTGCAGCGATAATGATCGCGACAGGCGACAGGCCGGTTTGATGGCCTAAAACGAGTGGCTCAATGGCGTGGCCCATGAGCGGTTCACCGATCGCAAAGAGTGCAACGGTCCAGGCGACCATGGTCCACCCGGGATCGACAGCTGCGGCCAATGCAACCGGCAGGATCGCGGCGATGATCGAACCGATATAAGGTACGAACCGCAGCAGCATTGTGAAAATCCCCCACAGCCAGGGACTTGGCACACCGATCAGCCACAGCCCCACGCCCACGACGGCGCCAAAGACGGCATTCAAAGTGGTCTGCAACAGAAAATAGCGACTGAGCCTGGTTGCAGCCTCGTCCATCGCTTCCGTTGTACGATTCAAGGTTTTCGTGCCCAGAAGTCGGATCACGCGATCGCGAAGATCCTCTCGCTGGAGCATCAAAAAAATCACAAAGATCAAAACTAGCCCCGTGCCGGCCAGGGGGCCAAGAATCGGTTGCAGGAGTTCGATGGCAACTTTCAGTGGATTGTTGCTCGGTACACGGATTTCGACTGGAATGGGCGCTGCGCTTGTCGGGGATGCCACTTTCGGTCCTGATCCCGGTGTTGAAATTTCTTGGCCAAGATCTTCGATTACCTTGGTCGCCTGTGACACTGTCCCGCTAGTGGTGGCGGCACCCTTTATTGTCCGGATCTTGGCCCGCAGGTTGGATTGGTAATCGGGTAATTTTTCGGCTAGCTGCGCGACCTGGGATGCGCCGAACGCTCCCATACCCAGGATCAAGCCAAAGCTTGCCACCACTACGACTAGCACACTGGCACTTCTAGGCAGACCGGTACGACGCAACATTACTGCCAACGGGGCAAGTACGAAGCTGATCAGTACGGCGAGCGCAAAAGGGATCAAAATTTCCCGAGCGAAATACAGCGACGCGACAATCGTCACGCCTGTCAACAATGCGCTCACGCCCGAAAACTCGGACGCAGGTCGACTTCGTGTGACCGAAAGATCAGCTAGTCGCATCGACCTCGTCCGGAGTTAAATCCTCTGCAGCCGGGAGCTATCCTTTGGCGATTGCCCTTTGGCGATTGCGTCCTCGTCTGCAGATTAACGCCTGTTGGCGTTGATCGTTCCCTGCTGCCACCGTGGGAACCCTTTCAATGCCAACGTGTTGAGTTCTTACCCGTAAATAAAAGCGACATCGTTAACGCCCGGTCGACATTCAACAACTCCGAGGTTTGGTATGAGCACGATCATGAATCTGAATACGGATAAGGCCCGTCTAGAACCGGACACAGTATTTGCTCATCCAGACGAACTTGTCGCGCAAGAGGGTCTCACTCGAGGTCAAAAAATTGCGGCACTCGAGCGTTGGGAGTTGACACTGCAAGATCGCTTGCGGGCGACCGATGAGGGCATGGCACCGCCCGCCGGTCAGACCGCGGACGAGGCAGAACTGATCGAGGCGATCGCAGGCGCGCTCAAGGCACTGCGTGATCGATCAGATGTGGCTCCATCCGTACCAAGCTGAGCATCGGAGGCCTCATTTCGACGACTATCAGTGCCGGTCGGTTCATCAGTCGGTACTTTTAGCTTCAACACACGAGCGGCCACGCCCTTCAGTTTGCGCCAGCCATCTCGATCTTGTGTCTTCGTTTGGAAGATGCGCCCACCGGTTGAGCGGCGCTGCAGCGTCAGCATCCGGCTGTGCAGCTCCTGTAGGCCAGGTCGATGACCGACGGAGAAGATGGTTGCGTTTGGCAGCCTATCGAACAACAAGGTGAGCAGTCGAAACTCGCTGTCGATATCGAGGGCGGCCGTTGCTTCGTCCATGATTATTACGCCTGGTGCTTCCAAGAGCAGCCGAGCGAAGGCGATGCGCTGGCGTTCACCACCCGATAGGGTCTGGTCCCATCGCTCGTCCTCAAGATCAAGCTTCGGCGCGAGATAGAACAAACCAACGTCTTTGAGAATGGCTAAGGCTTGCTCGTTGGTGAGCAACGCACTTTCACGCGGATAGGCCAATGCGTCATGCAACGTGCCCAAGGGAATATACGGTCGCTGCGGTACGAACGCGATCTTGGCATTGGCAGGTAGAATGATTCGGCCTTCGCCCCACGGCCAAAGTCCGGCTATTGCGCGAATCAGTGTGCTTTTGCCGGTGCCCGACTCACCGCCTAATAGCACGCGCTCCCCTGGCGTCACCGTAAAATCGGCATCATCGATGACGACGCGACCGTCTCGATGGGCAATTGATAAACTGCTGAGTTGAACATTGCCGGAACTCGTTGCCTCGACGATGATTGAGGCCGCTCGCGCTGTGTCCTGATCCATTTCGTCCATCGCGATATGGAGCTCGTCGACGCGTTTTGCCGATGCCGACCACTCGGCAAGTCGAATGAAATTATCGGCAAACCAGTTGAGCGCGGCCAACACCGCCGTAAACGCAGCAGCAAGCTGCATGACTGAGCCCAGCGTCAATTCACCAGCCAGATATTTCGGCGTAGCGAGCAGCACCGGCAATATGGGGGCAAAAAATGCATTGCCGTTGAGCAACCAGGTGAGTTGGCAGTGCTGACGGATAACGTCGATCCAGCGTTCTGCAATTTGAGTAAAAGTTTCTGTTAAACGGGCGCGCTCGTCATCAGCGCCCTTGATCAGCGCGATACTTTCAGAATTTTCTCTAACGCGTGTCAACTCGTAGCGAAACTGGGCTTCGCTCTCGTTCTTGGCAGCGACCCGTTCGACCAACGGGGCGCCGATGAAATAGGTCAGCGCCGAGGTGGCAACCGCATACAACACTGCGGCAATGGCGATGTAACCTGGGATCCAGATCGATTGGTCACCAATCTTAATCGTGACCGAGCCGCCGACCCAGAACAGAATGCCAACGAACGTAACTGCGACCATCACTGCATTTACAAAGCCGATGACGAATTCAACGACTGGTTCGGAGGCCATCCGTAAGTCGTCGGCAATGCGATATTCCGGATTGATTTGTGTTTCGTCTGTGACCGCCAAGCGATAGTAGCGCTGTTCGGAAAGCCAACGGGTCAAAACCGTAGCCGTAAGCCATTGGCGCCAACGGACTTGCAAAGTCATCCGACAACGAACCATCGCAACGGCAAATGCAGCGCCAACCGCAACCAGGATGACGATGGTAATCACGTTCTCGAACAGCGTGCTGCCATCCTTGCGCTCAAGCGCGTCGAAGAACGATTTATTCCATCGATTGATGCCGACGTTAACCGCTAGATTTGCGAAAATAAGTGCAAACGCACCCAAAGTCCAAAACCACGCCGTCGATTTCTGTGAGCCACTCCAAAAGCCAGCGGCGCGGCTCAAAAAACCTTTGGCCGACGAGCCGCGCACAGGATTTGGTAGTGCAGAAAGATCGGTCATTGATATCGGATCTCATTCACGGTGTTGGTGGCGGTGCGTAGGGTGACGAATTTACGAGGAACGAATGCCAGCGTCTGCTCATGTCGATCCCAGCCGTTTGCGATTTACGGGCTGGAGGTGTCGGCGAACTCATCGGTCCAGACCCGGAAGCCTTGAAGCGTGTTCGGTCCGAACGTTGTGGCAATGGCAACGTCGGCTGCGTCACGCCCGCGAGCGATCAGAACCCGCCCAATGCGTGGCGCGTTGTTGCGTGGATCAAACACGTGCCATTGGCCCCCAAGATAGGCTTCGAACCAGGCAGCGAAATCGCCAGGTGGGTAGGGCTTGGGCGTGCCGCTATCGCTCAGGTAACCAGTGCAATAGCGCGCTGGAATATTCAGTGCTCGGCAAAACGCGATGGCGAGATGCGCATAATCGCGGCAGACGCCTAGTCGTTCTTCATAGGCTTCCGAAGCGGTTCTAGTTACCCGCGCGTGCTGGTAGCCGAATGTGATGTGCTGGTGCGCGAAATCACAAATAGCCTGAACGCGTGACCATCCAGGTTTATGTTCGCCAAACAGCGTCCAAGCTAAATCAAGCAATCGATCACTGTCGCAAAATCGACTAGCCAGTAAAAAAACGAGTGCATCTTCAGGCAGTTTTTCAACGGAAATTTGCTTGGCATCGAGAACGACTGGATCGGGACGACCAGTATCCGCGATAACGGCGTCACAGGTAATTACAGTGCGGCCGGCCGGAGCGACAAGCCGACAACACCAATTGCCATAAGCATCACGATAACCAGAAATTGGAACTGCTGGACGAACCAATATGTGGTCTGGGAGGACAAGGTCCGAGACCCGTGTAAAGTGCACATTTAGCATCAAGATGACCGGTGTCGGCTGCGGAAAATCGTAGCGCAGCTCGTACCCGATCTTAAACTTTGTCATGTTGCGCACGCTCCGGTGATCTATCTGCTCCTCAACCAATTTTCATGTGAGATAAATGTTCCGATACGAACCAAGCTTGTTTCTCGTTTAGGCGGATCAAGCCGCTGACAAGGAGGTCGTTCGTGCCATCGTCATGTTGGTCCGAGGCGCGCTGTCCAGCTTGACGTGCAAAGCTCAAAACGATCTCGTGGGCGCTGACGAGCCGCTCCAATTGTGCCACGGGTGCCTCACGGTCACGCGGCGGCCGCGGGATTTCGCTCTCTTCCGCAGCGTCCGCAGCCATCGCGATGCTGACACCACCGAGCTGCATGACCCGCTCAGCGATCTGGTCAATAAGTTCTCCTTGTTGTTCCTGATGTTCATCAAACAACAAGTGCAGCTCGCGGAAGGTCGGGCCAGAGACTTGCCAGTGATGCTTCTTATAAAGGTCACGCAGCACAATCGAATCCGAAAGTGCTCGATTGAGATCTGTCACTGCGGCTTTGCGAACAGGTTCGGACAGCGCAAGCTTCATTAGTTTCAGATCACCAAAGCGTTGGTGAAGTTTATGCTGGGTCATTGCCGTGCTCCGCGCATTTTCCGTCTCAATGTCGTGGCCGTTGGAATAGCGAAAATCTGCTAGATGCGACCAATCACTGCGAGAACCAGGATCACAATCAGTATGGTGCCAACGGCACCTGATGGCGCATATCCCCAGCTGCGGCTGTGCGGCCACGTCGGCAAAGCGCCAACAAGTGCGAGAACGAGCAAGATGAGTAGTATAGTTGACAATGTCATGGTTCGTTCTCACGTGATTGCTCACGGTCTCGCTGAAACGAGACCGTGAGGCAGCTTAAATTTCTCGCGCAATGAACTAGAGGTTGTGCCTTGATGCCCACGCATCCAGCTGCTTTTCGGCTTCATCCTTGGCGACGCCGTACCGCTGCTGAATGGCGCCTGAGAGCTGGTCTCGTTTGCCCGCAACTACATCGAGCTCGTCATCCGTGAGCTTGCCCCATTGTTCCTTGGCCTTGCCTTTAAATTGTTTCCATTCGCCTTCGATGCGATCCCAATTCATCTAAATGACTCCGAGTTTGGTGGTTGATGTTGCGTTCAAAACTCTGACCGATCGAACGATCCGCCTGGCAAGAAAACGCCCACAACCAATTCTGGTTCCATGTAATCCTGACGACCAGCACGAGCTTGACGCGCGTCGTGACGGGATTGGGTAATCAATCACCAAATTGTGTATCGCTCGATACAATACGCTAGAATAGCGTCGCTTGCAGGCTTAGTGGTTGACGCTTCGTACCCGCGATTGAAATTTGTCGGAGCCGTTCATGGCGCGCCCGCGTGCATTCAATAACGATGAAGTTCTCGATGCGGCCATCGCGTGCTTCTGGCGGCGCGGGTTGGACGGGACTTCGGTCCGGGATCTTGCAACTCAAATGGGGATCAATGGGCCCAGTCTCTACAATGCGTTCGGCGACAAGCGCACATTATTTATCCGATCGCTGGAGCGGTACGCTAGCCGCTACATGCGAGAGCGGATTGAGCGGCTCGAACGCCACCAGTCGCCAAAAGCGGCCATTCAGATGTTCTTTCAGGAGGTGATCAGTCGATCATTGTCTGATCCTGATTATTGTGGGTGTTTGATCATCAACTCGGCACTCGAAGTCGCGCCGCATGATCGAGCGTTACGCAAAGTTGTCGTCGGTTACCTTGGCGAAATTGAAAGCTTCTTTGTGCGGTGTCTAACGCGCGGCAGGGCTGCTAATGATGTTCCCATCAGTGTTGAAATCGCTGATACCGCGCGCCTATTCCTCGGACTACTCATCGGGCTCCGGGTGGCGGCCCGTGCCAACCCGGATCGCGTGCTGCTCGAAGGCATGGTCCGCCCCGCACTTGCTCTCCTGAACAAGTCAAAGACCTCACGCAACGTTTCCCAACCCAAAGGAGTGACACAATGCTGAAATTCTACTTCAACGGTTCGCCCAATCCATCGAAGGTTGGTCTATTTCTCGAAGAGGCCGGTCTGCCCTACGAGGCGATGCCGATCGATACCCGCAAAGGTGATCAATTCAAGCCTGAGTTCTTGAAGATTAATCCGAACGGTAAAGTGCCGGTGATTATAGACGGCGAGACGATCGTCTTTGATAGTAACGCAATCCTCCTCTATCTCGCCGAGAAGACCGGCAAGTTCTTAGGCCCAGCTGCCAACCGTGGTGAACTTCTGTCTTGGCTGATGTTCGTTGCGACCGGTGTCGGCCCATTTTCTGGTCAGGCGGTTCACTTCAAGCACTTTGCACCGGAGAAGCTGCCCTACGCCCATAACCGCTACCAATATGAGGCGAACCGGCATTTCGCTATTCTCAACGATCATCTGGCCAAGCATCGCTACATGGTCGGTGATACCTACACGATCGTCGATATGGATGTGTGGGGGTGGGCGCGCATGATCCCGTTCATTCTTGGCGATGAGGCCTGGGCCAAACTGCCAAACCTGAAACGCCTGCATGATGAGATCCATGCCCGTCCAGCTGCAGTAAAGGCATTAGCGCTGAAAGATAAATTTCCCTTCAAAGCCGAAATGGATGACGACGCACGCAAGGTGATGTTCAAGCACATCGCATCGAGCGCGGCGTGAAAGCGGCTGGGGTCGGCGGTTCGCTGCCGATCCCATTCAGCCGTGAACGCGGGAATTGAAAGAGGAGTTGATAACCGCCATGCCAAAGTCCGAAAAGCTCGCGGTACGCGCGTGCGTCTTTGACGCCTACGGCACTTTGTTCGACTTTGCTTCGGCGGCAGCAGTCTGCAACGATGTGTTGGGCGACAAGGCTCAGGCCCTCACCACGTTGTGGCGCGACAAGCAGATCCAATACTCTTGGTGGCGCGGCTTGCATGGCCGTCACGTAGATTTCTGGCAAGTGACAGGCGATGGGCTCGACTTCGCCCTGGAAACGCTCGGTCTAGCAGATCCGAAGTTGCGCGCTCGGCTCATGGGGCTTTATCGGACACTCAAATGCTTCCCTGAAGTTCCCGAGGTTCTGCGGCAGCTCAAAGGGCAAGGCTACGTCACAGCAATTTTGTCGAATGGGTCGCCTGAGATGCTAGCAGATGCGGTGGCTGGCTCGAACCTGGCTGGGCTCCTGGATCACGTGTTGTCGGTCGAAGAGGTTGGCGTGTTCAAGCCGAATCCGAAAGTCTATCAACTGACGGTTGACCGCCTCGGCATCCCAGCTAACGAAATCGCGTTCCAATCGTCGAATGGCTGGGATGCACATGCCGCATCTGCATTCGGAATGCGGGTCGTCTGGTGCAACCGCTACGGTCAACGCCGCGAGCGTCTGCCGGGTCGACCGGACTATGAAGTGACGACGTTGGCAGAACTGCCAGCGCTACTGGTCAAGAAATGAGTCAGTTCAATCGATGTCGGTGGGGCTTTGGGCCAATGGGTTAAGTCGCGACGCGCCATGCTCACGGATGTAGCCCTGGTGCTTCTTGGCCAGTGCGTTCCACATACTCGGTATAGCCACCGCCATACTGGTGGACGCCCTCGGGCGTTAGTTCCAGGACCCGGTTAGAAAGTGCCGCCAGGAAGTGCCGATCATGGCTGACGAACAGCATCGCGCCCTCGTAATTGGCAAGGGCTTTGATCAGCATTTCTTTGGTCATCAAGTCGAGATGGTTCGTGGGCTCATCGAGCACCAGGAAATTCGGCGGATCAAAGAGCATCTGCGCCATGACCAATCGAGCTTTCTCGCCCCCCGACAGGACGCGACATTTCTTTTCGACGTCGTCGCCCGAGAACCCGAAGCAACCGGCCAGTGCCCGCAGCGCGCCTTGTCCGGCCTGAGGAAAGTTGTATTCCAGCGATTGGAATACCGTGTGTTCGCCGTCCAACAGGTCCATCGCGTGTTGCGCGAAATATCCCATCTTGACGCTGGCACCAACCGCAACGGTGCCATCGTCGGGTGGCGTCGAGCCCGCCACCAGCTTCAATAGCGTCGACTTGCCAGCCCCGTTGACGCCCATCACGCACCAGCGCTCGCGGCGGCGCACTTGGAAGTCGAGCCCTTCGTAGATGCTTCGGCTACCATAACCTTTGTGAACATTCTTGAGGCTTGCGACATCCTCACCCGAACGTGGCGCAGTTGGGAAATCAAATAGGATTGTCTGGCGACGCTTGGGTGGTTCAACCCGGTCGATCTTGTCGAGTTTTTTCACCCGGCTCTGCACCTGCGCCGCATGCGAGGCGCGCGCCTTGAACCGCTCGATAAACTTGATCTCTTTCGCGAGCATCGCCTGCTGACGGTCGAACTGGGCCTGCTGTTGCTTTTCGGCTTGCGCGCGCTGGCTCTCGTAGAACTCATAATTGCCCGAGTAGGTCGTGAGCTGGCCGCCATCGATTTCGACAATCTTCGTGACGATGCGGTTCATGAACTCGCGGTCGTGCGAGGTCATCATCAGCGCACCTTCGTAACCCTTGAGGAACGCCTCCAGCCAGATCAGGCTTTCGAGATCCAAATGGTTGCTCGGCTCGTCCAGCAGCATCACGTCGGGCCGCATCAGAAGAATGCGGGCCAACGCCACACGCATTTTCCAGCCGCCCGATAGCGCGCCGACATCGCCGTCCATCATCTCCTGAGCAAAGCTCAGGCCGGCCAGGACTTCGCGCGCGCGGCCTTCAAGTGCGTAGCCACCGAGTTCCTCAAATCGCCCCTGCACCTCACCATAGCGCTCTATGATATCTTCCATCTGGTTCGATTTGCGCGGGTCGGCCATGGCGGCTTCAAGCTCGGCAAGCTCTGCTGCGACCGCACTCACCGGTCCGGCACCATCCATTGTTTCGGCAACCGCGCTGCGGCCCCGCATATCACCGACATCCTGGCTGAAGTAGCCGATGGTGATGCCGCGATCACTGGCGACCTGGCCTTCGTCCGGTTGCTCACGCCCGGTGATCAACCGAAACAGCGTCGTTTTGCCCGCGCCATTGGGGCCGACAAGGCCGACCTTCTCGCCTCGGTTGAGTGCAGCGGATGCTTCAATGAAGAGGATCTGGTGGCCGTTTTGCTTGCTGATGCTATCGAGACGAATCATATGTGTATGGGACCTTGGCGACTGTTTCAGCGCTCATAGGCCAAGTGGCGCGCCTTCGGAAGGTTTTTTCCGAAGCGCTACCCAAAGTGTGTAAGCGGATGGGCGTTAAACGAACTGCACGGCGATGTTGCCGAGCGCGCCAAAGTCTGCCTGAATGGTATCGCCAGCGGCCACCCATATTGGCCGCGTGAACGAGCCGGATAACATCATGTGGCCTGGCTCCAGCGTGACGCCGTGTGGCCCGACCTTGTTGGCGAGCCACGCAATCCCCATTGCCGGGTGCCCCATGACACCGCTGGCGAGCCCGGTCTCTTCGATTTCACCATTCTTGTAGAGCGCGCAACCAACCCATCGCAGATCGACCTCGTTTGGACCAACAGGGCGTCCGCCAAGCACGATGCCAGCGGCTGCCCCGTTGTCGGAAATCGTGTCATAAATCTTGCGCGGGTCTTGCAGGCGTGCGTCGATCAACTTTAGTGACGGCACGACATATTCAGTCGCGCGCAATACGTCGATCAGGCCAACGCCTGGCCCCTTCAGCGGCTTCGAAAGGACGAAGCAAAGCTCGACCTCGACACGGGGGACGCAGAAGGACGCTGCCTTGATCTTGGCGCCATCGGCAAACACCATGTCATCTAGCAAAACGCCGTAATCCGGCTCATCGATGCCAGAGGACCGCTGCATCGCCTTCGACGTCAGGCCGATCTTGTGACCAACGATTTTGCGGCCGCCAGCAACCCGCCGTTCGATCATCAAATTCTGAATCGCGTAGGCGTCATCGAAATTGATCGTCGGCCAGGTCTTGGACAATTGTTCGGCCTGGCGGCACTCGGCGGCAGCCGTCATCAGGCGGTCAGCTGCTTTGGCGTGGTCGGCTGCGCTCAACATTCAGGCTCCTGGGCGGTTTGTTGGATATGTAAGGTCTGGGAGATAGAACGCAACATTGCACCCCGACGTTACGATCAGCGCTTGCAGAAGTCAGCATGACGACGGAAAAAGGTTTGGCAAGACAGGTGTATCGAAAGCGCCTGAAATTTTCATCGTGGAGCGATCGCTATGAGCCGCCTCGTCTATGTCCTGAACGGCCCCAACCTCAATCTGTTGGGCAAGCGGCAACCGCACATTTATGGCCACGAAACGCTTGCCGATGTCGAGCGGGATTGTCGAACGCTTGCCAAGGAGCTGAAACTAGAGCTGCGGTTCCACCAGAGCAATCGGGAATACGAACTCATCGATTGGGTTCACGAAGCGCGCGAAACAGCGGGCGGTATCGTAATCAACCCGGCGGCCTTCACGCACACGTCGGTGGCGCTGCTCGACGCGCTGAACACGTTCGAGGCGCCGGTGATCGAGGTCCATATTTCACAAGTTCATAAGCGAGAGGCGTTCCGCCATCACTCCTATGTTTCGTTGCGCTCTGACGCTGTGATGGCGGGCTTTGGCACGCAGAGCTATCAGCTCGCTTTGTCCCGGATCGCGCGACTGATCGACGAAAAGAAGTGATTTTGGGGGACAAAGGGTCAGGATGAAAACGCGAACTAAGCTGGCGGTGCTCGGTGCCGGCCTGATCGGGCAACGGCACATCGACCATGTGCTGCACGTGCCCGAGGCGGAACTGACCGCGATCGTTGATCCCTCGGCAGCCGGACAAGAGATCGCGGCAGCCAAAGGCGTCGCTTGGTTCCCAGACTTTCGCTCGCTATTGGTTGCGCAAAAGCCCGATGGCATTATTGCTGCAACGCCGAAGCAGTTGCACGTGGCGAACGGGCTTGAAGCCATTGCAGCTGGCATTCCGATCCTGTTGGAAAAGCCAATCGCCGACGATGTCGCCTCAGCCGAAGTCCTGGTTGCAGCAGCTGAAACGTCTGGTGTGGCACTTTTGATCGGGCACCACCGTCGACACAACCCGATAATCCAAAAGGCGAAGACGATCATCGATGCCGGCAAGCTGGGGCGTATCGTCAGCGTGCATGGTTTCTTTTGGCTAACCAAGCCCGATGATTACTTCGAGATCCCATGGCGCCGAGAAAAAGGCGCAGGGCCGGTTCTCACCAACCTGATCCACGATATCGATTTGCTGCGCTATTTGTGCGGTGACGTTGTTGCTGTTCAAGCAATGGAGTCGAATGCCATTCGTAGTCACGTCGTCGAGGAAACCTCGGTGCTGTTGCTGAAGTTTGCCAGCGGCGCGCTGGGCACAGTGAATATCAGCGATACGATTGTTGGCCCCTGGAGCTGGGAACAGACCACCGGCGAGAACAAGGCTTACCCACAAACCGATCAGACCTGCTACCACATCGGTGGCACCCTTGGGTCGCTCACGGTGCCCAAACTGGAAGTGTGGACCAACGACAATCGACCGAGCTGGCTCGAGCCGCTACGCGCCGAACGGCTATATACAGTGGATATCGATCCTCTGCGGCTGCAAATCCAGCACTTCTGTCGGGTGATCGGTGGAGAGGAGAAGCCATTGGTTTCTGGTCGGGAGGGCTTGAACACGCTTAAGGTCATTGAGGCAGCAAAAGCTGCGGCGCGATCCGGCCACCTCACGATGATCGTTTGAACCGATCCGCCACTGTCGGCATCCGGTGATACACTTGGTCGCCACCGCAATCAGATCGACCCATCGTATAGTAGGACCGATAATCGAGCTTGGAGTGGCCTAGTCATGACGTGTCAAATTTGCGGTGGGGCCGCCAGAACCGTTTTGCAAAAAGAGTTCAATGTGTCGTGCGGCGACTATTTCGCCGGCCGCCGATTGTTCGCGACCGACGTCGGTCGGCTCGATCTGCACGAGTGCGTCCAATGTGGCTTCGGCTATTTTCCAGCAATGCAGGCGTGGGCGACCGCAACCTATCGCAAGGATATTTACAACGACGAATATCATCTGTGCGATCAGCCGTTCCTTTGCGAGCGCCCAAGAAAGCTTGCCGCATGGCTCGGCGCAATTCTGGCGCCGTGTGAGTTGATTGACTACGGCGGTGGACAGGGCCTCTTGGCCGAATGTCTCACCCAAAACGGCTTCAACGCCCGATCGATTGATCCATTCTACGGCAGTTCGCGGGTGGCGCTTGGCCAAGCCGATGTGGTGACGGCGTTTGAACTGGTCGAACACGTACCAGATCAGCGGGGCTTGTTTATGGATTTGAAATCGCTGTGCAGGCCGCACGGCCTCATCATCTTTTCGACCCTGCTGAAACAGCCGGTGCTTGATCGTGGTGACTGGTGGTACGCCGCACCGCGAAACGGCCATGTCTCGATGCACGCAGCCGACAGTCTCAAGCGGATCACCAGTGCAGTTGGGCTGTGCTGCCAGTCATTGTCCGCCGAAGTTCACGTCGCATGGAACGCGACGGACGGCATGGTGCCCGCGATTGGTTGGCCGGTTGTGTCGATCAACGACACGCCGAGGTTCGCATTTTCGGCCGGCTGGTCGCAAATGGTGACAAGCTCTGGCGATATCACATAGACATATGATATATAACCTAAATAAGTGAAAATTCGAAACCCAAAACGACTGTCATTGGGACTGGTCGATCAAACTCCTTGTTGACCATTGTTGTGGTGCTCGACGGCTGACCTAGCGGATCAGTGAGCGCTTTGCTATTGACCGCTGCAACTCAGGCACGATGGCGGGAGACGACATGAGCAGCGCTGCACCCTTGAAGTATAAGCGGCTACTCCTCAAGCTCTCCGGCGAAGCGCTGATGGGCAAAGGCAGTTTCGGCTTTGACATGAGTGTTGCTCAACGCCTTGCCAAGGATGTGTCGGAAGCTAATCGTGCCGGATGCGTGATCAGCGTGGTGGTTGGCGGCGGCAATATTTTTCGCGGCATGGCCGGTGCTGCGGCCGGCATGGACCGTGCAACTGCCGATTACATGGGGATGCTGGCAACTGTCATGAATGCGCTGGCGTTCCAGAACGCACTCGAACAACATGGCACTAAGGCGCGGGTTTTGTCGGCAATTCCAATGCCGACGGTGTGCGAGAGTTACGTCCGCGCCAAGGCTTTGCATCACCTCGACCAGGGCCGTGTCGTGATATTTGCTGCAGGCACCGGAAATCCATTCTTCACCACCGATACGACGGCTGCTTTGCGCGCCATCGAAATGGGTTGCGATGCGGTTGCCAAAGCCACGCAGGTTGACGGCGTTTACTCGGCTGACCCGAAAAAAGACCCGAAAGCGGTTCGCTACGATACCCTCACCTATGCCGATGTGCTGGCGCGTGATCTAAAGGTGATGGACGGTGCGGCGATCGCGCTTGCCCGCGACAATCATCTTCCGGTAATTGTGTTTTCGATTGAAGAGTCGGGGAATCTGCTCAAAGTCCTGCGCGGCGAAGCGCGAGCAACCGTCGTATCTGATAAGGCTTGAGATCGGACGGGGATTTGATCGACGTTGAGCGTTCGCAGCTTTTGATGCCTCGTGCTAGAGGCAGTCGGAATCGGCGGGAAAGAGACATCAGATGGCTGTACCGGCAAAATTCGACGTCAATGAACTTGAGAAGCGTATGCGAACGGGGCTTGATGCCTTGAAGCGCGAGCTGCAGGGCCTGCGCACCGGTCGCGCGAGCGCCAACTTGCTCGATCCCGTGATGGTCAACGTCTATGGTCAGCGCATGCCGATCAACCAGGTGGCGACCGTTTCGACGCCAGAAGCGCGGATGATCACCGTGCAGGTTTGGGATAAGTCGACGTTGCCTGCCGTTGAAAAAGCAATTCGCGAGGCAAACCTCGGATTGAACCCGCAAACCGATGGGACAATCATTCGCTTGCCGGTGCCTTCGCTGACGGCGGAACGGCGCGGTGAACTTGTCAAGCTCGCGCGTAAATATGCCGAAGAGCATGGCAAGGTTGCCGTTCGCAACGTGCGGCGCGACGGTATGGACCTCCTGAAGAAGTTGCAGAAGGATGCAGTGATCAGTGAGGATGAATCGCGCAAGAACTCCGACAAGGTCCAAGAGTTGACAGATCGGATGATCAAGGAAATCGACACGACGCTGGCTGCCAAGGAAACTGAAATCAACAAGGTCTAGGCCGTGAGCCGCACGGTCGTTGGCGCGTCTGCCACCCTAACCTCAGAAAGTACAGCCTCCTTGGCCGATACCGAGACACAGCCCGCTCAGCCGCTCGATGCTCCCTGGCAGCGCCCGGATGTGGTCGTTAAGGCTGCGCAATCAGTGCCGCGTCATGTCGCAATCATTATGGATGGCAATGGGCGTTGGGCCAAGGCGCGCGGCCTGCCACGGACACTCGGCCATACTAAAGGGGTGGATGCGGTGCGCCGCACGGTCCGGGCTGCCATTGAGCTTGGCATCGATTATCTGACGATCTACTCGTTTTCATCGGAAAATTGGTCGCGTCCAGCCGACGAGATCGATGATTTGATGGGGCTGATCAAGCGATTTATCCGGCGTGATCTGGCCGAACTGCACCGTAACGGCGTCGCTATTCGTGTGATTGGCGAGCGTGGTAATCTTGAACCCGAAATGCTGGGCATGATCGAAGAGGCGGAGCGTCTCACCGCCAACAACACTGCCCTGACGCTCGTGGTCGCCTTCAACTACGGCGCACGTGCCGAAATCACAAGTGCCGCCAAGCGTTTGGCCTTCAAGGTTGCGTCCGGCGAATTGTTGCCAGCCGACATTACAGAGGAGAGCTTGGCTGCGTGCCTCGAAACACGCGGCATTCCCGATCCGGAACTGCTGATCCGGACCAGTGGCGAGTTGCGGCTCTCCAACTTCTTGTTATGGCAGGCGGCCTATACCGAATTTGTCTTCGTCGAGAGTTTTTGGCCGGATTTCGGGCGCCAACTCCTGGAAGAAGCGATCGGTATCTATCACGCCCGTGATCGACGCTTTGGCGGACTGACCAAGCGATCCACCGCATGAAGTGGATGATCAATGCAACCTGAGACCCCAGGTGCGCCTCACCGCTCTCGCTCGTCAATGACCGATCTGGGGCCGCGGATCGCGTCGGCACTGGTGATGGCAGGGGTGGCGTTGGGTCTTTTGTATGCCGGCGCTTTGCCGTTCACGGCTCTCATACTGATAGTGGCGCTGGTGATGAGCTGGGAATGGGGCAACGTGGTGCGCGGTGCTGGCATCGACGCTGTGCTTGTGGTTCATGGTATTCTGGTCACGGCGGCAGTGATACTGGCGGCTCTCGGTTACGCAGCGCTGGCGCTCATAGCACTGATTGCCGGTACGTTCATTGTCGGCGCGTTGCGCTTTGGCGAAAAGGCAAGACTATCGGCGGTTGGCGTTATGTACGTCGGCCTTCCAGCCGTTGCTTTGATCGTTTTGCGATCGGGGGTTGAGCCCTACGGATTCCGCGCCGTCCTCTTCGTCGTCTTGGCGGTCATTGCCACCGATACCCTGGCATATTTTACAGGACGTGGTGTCGGCGGTGCGAAGCTGTGGCCAAGCGTTTCGCCAAACAAGACGTGGTCGGGCTTGATTGGCGGCATTACGGGTGCCGCACTTGTGGGCGCGGCCTTTGCCTATACGATCGGCAGTGCGTCGGTCGTCCGACTCGCACTGATTGGCTTGGCGCTGGGACTGATTGCGCAAGGCGGCGATCTAGCCGAATCTTCGTTGAAACGGAGTTTTGGCGTTAAAGATGCGAGCAGCCTGTTGCCGGGCCACGGTGGCCTGATGGACCGCATGGACGGTGTGGTTGCGGCCGCCGTGCTGGCGCTGTTGATTGGGCTTGCGGTCAATATTCATGAACCCTCGCGCGCGCTTCTGCTGGGGTACTGATGGCAGTTCAACGTGTCTCCGTATTGGGTGCAACTGGGTCGATTGGCACGTCGACCTTGGATTTACTTGCGCGCACGCCCGATGCGTTTGAGGTGGTGGCACTGACCGCGCAAACCAACGTCGATAAGCTCGCCGCTGCTGCCATTGCCACGCGGGCGCAGATCGCGGTTATCGGAGACGAAAGCCTGTACGGTCAATTGAAGGATCGGCTTTCGGGCAGGGACATCGAAGCAGCAGCCGGCACCGATGCGCTTGTAGCTGCCGGTGGTGCCCCAGCCGATTGTGTTGTTGCAGCGATGATGGGTGCCGCTGGCCTGAAACCAGCGTTGGCAGCGGTTGCGCAAGGTCGTCGCGTGGCGCTGGCCAACAAGGAATGTTTGGTCACGGCCGGCAGTCTGTTCATGGCGGCCGTCAAGCGCACGGGCGCTGAGCTTTTACCCGTCGATAGTGAGCATTCGGCGGTGTTTCAGGCGCTGGGTAACGCGAAGCCTGAAACGGTCGAGCGCATTGTGCTGACAGCGTCAGGTGGCCCGTTTCGCACTTGGGATCTCAATCAAATTGAAGGTGTTACACCCGAGCAGGCTCTGAAACACCCGAATTGGTCCATGGGTCGCAAGATCACGATCGATTCAGCAACGATGATGAACAAAGGTCTTGAGCTGATCGAGGCGTTCCATCTATTCGGCGTTGCAGCTGATCAACTGGCAGTGCTGGTCCATCCGCAATCGATTATTCATGCCCTCGTTGAATATCGCGATGGCTCGGTGATGGCGCAATTGGGCTGTCCCGATATGCGCACGCCGATCGCCGTGGCGCTGGCCTGGCCCGACCGCATGACAGCACCTACAGCCCGTCTCGATCTTGCCAAACTTGCAACGTTAACGTTCGAGGCACCGGATCGGGTTAGGTTTCCAGCGCTAGCCATCGCCGAATCAGCTTTGGTACGGGGGGGCGTTGCAACCGCAGTACTGAATGCGGCCAATGAAGTGGCCGTTGAAGCGTTCCTGGAGCGGCAAATCGCATTTCTTGAGATTGCGAGTACCGTTGCCCATTGTCTGGACGAGATGGAGCGCCGAAATATGTGTGGCGACGTAGCGTCAATTGACGAAGTTATCGAAATCGACGCCATGGCCCGCACGTTGGCACGAGATGTGATTGCACAACGTCAATGACATTTTCAATTGGACTGCGGCGTCGGCACGCGAACGCCGGGAACAAGGAAACAAATGAGCTTTATCAATAGTTTGCCTGGAAATCTCGGAGGCTTCCTATTTGGCGCCGCAGCCTTCCTGTTTGTTCTATCCATAGTCGTCTTCGTGCACGAAATGGGTCATTTTCTCGTCGCCCGTTGGTGCGGCGTGAAAGTTTCAGCATTTTCGCTCGGCTTTGGTCGCGAAATCTATGGCTTCGACGATAAGCATGGCACGCGCTGGCGCTTTGCCTGGATCCCGCTCGGCGGTTACGTTAAATTCATGGACGACGAGAATGGCGCCAGCATGCCAATGCGTGAGCGCATCGAGAAAATGACTCCCGAAGAGCGTGCAGTTTCATTTCATGCCAAACCACTTTGGCAGAAAGCGGCCGTTGTGGCCGCTGGCCCAATTGCCAACTTCCTGCTTGCCATCGCAATTTTTGCAATCTTCTTGATGACAGTTGGCACTTACACAACCTCGGCGCGCATTGACGACTTGGTTCCGGGTGGGGTGGCGGAACGGGCAGGCTTCAAGCCCGGCGACACCATCGTTTCGATCAACGGCCGCTCGCTTGACTCGTTTCAGCAGTTGCAACAGCTCGTCACCGATAACGTCGGCTCGGGGATGAACTTCATCGTCAAGCGTCAGAGCGCTGAGGTGGAGATCAAGGCCACACCGGAGTTGGCCGAAGTTGATGATGGTATTGGTGGTAAAGCCAAGGTTGGTCGTCTTGGCATCAAGCAATCGCAAACCAAGCAGGACATTGTCCACAAGGTTTACGGCCCCATCGATGCGGTTATCTTGGGTACGCAGAAGAGTTATGGGATCATCCGCTCGACGTTTGCTTATCTAGGCAACGTCATCAAGGGGCGGCAGAGTGCCGATCAACTTGGAGGTCCCGCCAGAATTGCCGATGCGTCGAATAAGATTGCTAAGCTTGGCCTCGATCAATTGGTTTACTTCATGGCCTTTATTTCAGTCAGCGTTGGACTGATTAACCTGTTCCCGGTTCCGATCCTTGATGGCGGCCATCTCGCTTTCTACGGAATCGAAGCGCTGCGGGGCAAACCGCTGAGCGAAGCTACCCAGGAAATGGCCTTCCGAGTGGGCTTTGGCTTGATCATGGCGCTTATGCTCTTCGCGTTCTGGAACGACCGCTTCATTCTGCTCGGCTGGCTGCCGGGAATGAGTTGAAATAAAAACCTATTTTCTGCTGTGAAGCCCGGAGAATCAGTGGTCGTGAAGCATTCTTGCCACTTCCAATGAGGTTGCTGAATCGTTAAACCTGCGACAGCGATTGGAGTGCGTTCAGTTGAGTCTGTGATGGGGCAGGCACTTCGGGAATATTGCACTCCTGGCTAAACGAGGGTTTCTGGTGCCGACAGGAATCAACGTAGCTTTGGGGGAATTCGGTAATAATTGAAGGGCAGACGCAGGTATGCCTCATTACAAGTCACTAGCCGTGCATATGCTGCGCGTGGTTGCTCTGCTCGCAGCGGCGATCCCAGCATTTGGTGCGATTGATCAGGCCGTCGGCACATCCTTTGTGTCTTCTAGCGCTGTTGCGCAAGGCGCGATCCGCGACATCCGCGTGATCGGAAACCGCCGCGTGGAGCCGGAAACGGTCCGTTCATATTTGCAATTCTCCGTCGGCGATGCCTACGAAGCGGGCAAAGTCGATCGCTCGCTGAAAGCCCTGTTTCAGACTGGCCTGTTTGCCGATGTTCGCATTGATCGTGATGCCAGCGGCGTCGTGATCACCGTGGTCGAGAATCCGGTGATCAGCGTCGTCGCATTCGAGGGCAACAGCGAAGTCGACACGGCAACACTCACTACTGAAGTCCAGCTCAAGGCTCGTTCGGTTTACACTCGGGCCCGCGCACTGGCCGACGTGCAACGCATCCTCGACGTTTATCGTCGTCAAGGTCGCTTTGCTGCCTCGGTTGAGCCGAAATTGATCGAACTCGATCAGAACCGCGTCAATCTCGTGTTCGAGATCAACGAGGGTGCGGCAACCAAGGTCCAAAAAATCACATTCGTCGGCAATCGCGCGTTTTCAGACTCGCAACTGCGCGACATTATCTCCACCACCCAATCGGGCTGGTTCGACTTCCTCAAGGGAACGAACGTCTACGATCCAGATCGTTCAAATCTGGATAAGGAGTTGCTGCGTCAGTATTACCTGAAAAATGGCTATGCCGATGTGCGGGTCATCACCGGTAACGCTGAACTTGATCGCGGCGGCTCGGGCTTCTTCGTCACGTACACCATCGAAGAGGGCGAACTCTACTCGTTTGGCGACGTGAAGATTGAAAGCGCGCTGCCATCGATCCAGCCAGAGCGGTTCCGTGGCGATGTGCTGACCACGCAAGGGCAAATCTACAACGCCAGCTATATTGACAAGTCAGTTGAAAAGCTGACGTTGCAGGTCTCCGAGCAGGGCTATCCTTTTGCCCGGGTCCGCCCACGCGCCGATCGCAACGAGGCGACGCGAACGATCAGTCTCACCTATACGATCGACGAGGGCCAGCGGGTCTACATCGAGCGGATCAACATCATTGGTAACTTGCGGACTAAGGACCACGTGATCCGCCGCGAATTCCGCTTGGTTGAAGGCGATGCGTTCAATCCGCTGATGGTTGAAGCCGCTAAAAAGCGTTTGCAAGGGCTTGGCTTCTTCAAGACCGTTGATGTAAAGCGCCGCGCAGGTGGTGCACCAGATCGCGTTACACTCGATGTGGAGTTGGTTGAACAGCCAACAGGCGAATTGTCATTCGGCGCCGGCTACTCGACGAATGAAGGCGTGATCGGCGATGTCAGCATCACCGAGCGCAACTTGCTAGGTAACGGGCAGTTCCTGCGTCTGAAACTGTCGGGTTCGCTTGATCGGTTCCAGATCGACTTGAGCTTTACAGAGCCACGTTTCCTTGATCGTAACCTGTCTGCTGGTTTCGACATATTTTATAAGGATGTGAACGCGCTCTCGACGTCGTCTTACAAGAGCCGAAAGCAGGGCGGCAGTTTGCGCCTTGGGTTCCCAATCTCGGAGAACATGTGGCTCAACACGAACTACACGTTATCTTACGATGACATATACGAGATCGATACGACAACTGCATCACGCGCCGTTGCCGAAGCCAAGGGCGGGTTCCTAACCTCTGCCATTGGTTCTGCGCTCACTTACGATACGCGTAACCATCCCAAGAACCCGAACCGTGGTCTGTTCCTGCAAGTGGGCGCTGACTTTGCCGGTGTCGGTGGTGACGTGCAGTATGTTCGCCTCCAGGCTGAGGGTCGCGGTTACTACCCGATTACCGAAAAAATCACCTTCGTAGGTCGTGTCATCGGTGGTCAGATCGAAGGATGGGGTGGGCAAGATGTCCGCTTGCTGGATCTGTACTACAAGGGTGGCGAGACGATCCGCGGCTTCGATAAATCAGGTGTTGGTCCGCGCGATACTGTAACCAGCGACGCGCTTGGCGGTAAAACCTTCTGGGCATCGACGGCTGAAATTCGGTTCCCGCTGCCGTTTATTCCTGACGAACTTGGCATTTCCGGCGCTGTTTTCGCAGATGCAGGCTCCGTGTTTGGTGCCGGTGCATTGGCGAACAAGTTCAACAATCAGTGCGCACTTGCTCCGGCGGCACGTAATCGGTTGAACGGCGTCTGCCTCCAAGACAGCGACATTATCCGCTCGTCGGTTGGTGCCAGCATCCTGTGGAACTCGCCACTTGGGCCGCTGCGTCTCGATTACGCTTACGCTTTGACGAAGGATGACTTCGACAAAACCCAGTTGATCCGTTTCGGCGCTTCGACCAAGTTCTGATCGGCGCTTGAGGCGATATCTTCACTGTGACAAGGGGTGAGCCTAGGGCTTGCCCCTTTTCGTTTGCGGACCACAGCGCTGATCTGATTAATGGGCTGTGAGATTTCAACCAGAATGCAGGCAGCGCCAATGGAGCATCCAGGGTTCTACGATCGGGCGGGGCCGTTTGCGCTTGCAGTCGTGGCGAAGGCCGTCGAAGCGGAACTGCTCGCGGGAGCCGATTCCGAACGCGTGCTGGATGATGTGCGTCCGCTAAGTGATGCGGGCGCTTCGCACCTAAGTTTTCTCGACAATAAGAAGTACCTACCTCAACTCGCCGGAACGCGCGCCGGTGCTTGCCTCGTTCAACCAGCATTCGCGGAACGGCTCGGCGCTGGCACTACGGCGCTCGTTACTAAAAATCCGTATCGCGGCTTCGCCTTGGCATTGGCCCTGTTCTACCCGCAGGCGATGCGTCCGCTGGTCTGTGGCCCAACGGCGAAGCTTGCGGTTGATCCATCGGCCATGCTTGAAGAGGGAGTCATCATCGAGCCTGGTGCGATTGTTGGCCCGCAAGCAATGATCGGGCGCGGCACCATTGTCGCAGCCGGTGCGGTCGTTGGCTATCGCTGCGCTATCGGTCGGGATTGCTTCATCGGCCCGAATGCTACGGTCACGCACGCTCTAATCGGTGACCGGGTGATCCTGCATGCGGGTGTGCGCATCGGTCAGGATGGTTTTGGCTTCGCCATGAGTGCGCGGGGGCACCTGAAAGTACCGCAAATTGGCCGTGTCGTCATACAGGACGACGTTGAAATTGGTGCTAATTCCGCCGTCGATCGGGGTGCGCTTAAGGATACCGTGATTGGCGAAGGCACGAAAATTGATAATCTGGTACAGATCGGGCACAATGTGGTCATTGGACGACACTGTGTGATTGTTGGTCAATGTGGGATTGCCGGTTCCGCCGAATTAGCTGATTTCGTGGTGATGGGCGGTCAGGCTGGCGTTGCTGGTCATATCAAGGTGGGCGTTGGCGCACATATTGCAGGTGCTAGTCACGCCAAAGACGATGTTGCGGCTGGCGCTCGCATGGTCGGCACGCCGACAGTGACGTTGCGGGAATGGGCCAAACAGGAACTTGCCCTTAAGCGCCTGGTTTCAGGCAAAGCGGCAGCCGGTTCCAAGTCCGATGGTTGAGGTTGGTATGATGGATAGAGCATGAGCGACACGATGAACGACGCTGGCCCCGGCCCGAAACTTGGTACCGCTGATATCAATCGGCTGATGAAGCTGTTGCCGCATCGGTACCCGTTCCTGATGGTTGATCGCATGTTCGACATGGATCGCGATGTAACGGCGGTCGGCATCAAGAACGTGACGATCAACGAGCCGTTCTTCCAGGGCCATTTTCCAGGCTTTCCCGTGATGCCGGGCGTCCTCATCATCGAGGGCTTGGCGCAGACGGCAGGTGCCCTATGCGTGCACAGCCTCGGCGAAACCTATAAACCTCAGATTGTTTATTTCATGGGGATCGACAACGCAAAGTTTCGCAAACCTGTATTGCCGGGCGACCAACTGCACTATCATGTGAAGAAGATCCGCAGCCGCGGCCGTGCCTGGCGCTTCTTTGGAGAAGCCAAGGTCAACGGCGCGGTCGTCGCGGAAGCTGAGATCAGCGCCATGATCGTGGACCAGGATGCCCAAACAGGTACGAGCAGCTGACCGTCGGATTCATCCGAGCTCGGTCATAGAAGACGGCGCCAAATTGGGTGCCGATGTAAAGATTGGGCCGTTCTGTACGGTCGGCGCTAACGTCACGCTTGGCGATGGCTGCGAACTCTTGAGCCATGTCGCATTGGCCGGCCAAACGACGATTGGGCCGGGTACCAGGATTTTCCCGTTCGCCTCGATCGGCCATCAGCCGCAGGATCTCAAATACAATGGCGAGCCATGTTCGCTGACGATTGGCGCCAAGTGCATGATTCGCGAAGGCGTGACCATGAACCCGGGCACTGCCGGTGGCGGCTCGGTGACGACGGTCGGCGACGGTTGCGCGTTTCTCGCCAACAGCCACGTTGGGCATGACTGCCGGGTTGGCAACAACGTCATCTTCTCGAACAACGTCATGCTGGCTGGCCATTGCGATGTCGGCGATTATGCGATCATCGGTGGAGGTGCCGCCGTCATCCAGTTTGCTCGCGTCGGCGCGCATGCGTTCGTTGGCGGCATGTCCGGCCTCGAAAACGATATTATTCCCTACGGGATGGCGATCGGCAATCGCGCCTACCTGTCCGGGCTCAACATCATTGGCCTGCAACGCCGCGGCTTTGCCCGCGCTGATATCCATAGTCTGCGACGCGCCTACCGCTTGATGTTTGCCAACGAAGGCACACTGCTTGAGCGCGTCGAGGATGTTGCAACCGAGTTCAAGGACCATCCGATCGTCCAAGAGATCGTCGCGTTCATTCGCGTTGGCGGCAAGCGGTCGATCTGTACGCCGCGCGATGGACATGACAACTGAGGCTGCGGTGCCGCCCGGGCCCCTTGGCATCTTGGCTGGGGGGGGCGCTTTGCCTGAGCAGATCGCAGCAAGTGCAGTTGCCCAAGGTCGCGCAGTCCACATCGTTGCAATCAAGGGGGAGGCTGGCCCCGGCATTGAAAAGTTCCCGCACACCTGGGTCAACTGGGGCGGCATTGGTCGCATGAGCGCGAGCCTCAAGTCCGCCGAGTGTCGCGACCTCATCATTGTTGGCAGCGTGACCCGGCCGGACTTGCGCAAGGTGCGGCCGGACCTGGGGTTGATCCGCGCCATACCAACCATCGTCCGGTTGTTCGGCGGCGGCGATGATCACGTGTTGCGTAACGTGGTCCGCTTCTTTGAAGCGCAGGGATTCACCGTGCGCGGCGTGGCGGATGTGGCGCCTGAGTTACTAATGGACATAGGTGCAATCGGGCAGACGGCTGCCAATCCAGCCTGCACGGCGGACGCCGATCACGGTTTCGCCCTCGTCGATGCCTTGGGCTTCGCCGACGTCGGCCAAGCTGTTGTGATCAAGGGCGGTCGCGTGCTGGCGATCGAGGCAGCGGAGGGCACGGATCGAATGCTGGCCCGCCTTGACGCCGAGAGCCAAGCACATGGCGCGATCCTGATTAAACGACCGAAGCCCGACCAGGAGTTACGCGTTGACATGCCGGTGATTGGTCCGCGCACGGTGGAACTGGCCGCCGAGATTGGCTTGGTTGGCATTGTCGTCGAAGCTGGTCGCGTGTTGATTGCCGAGCGTGCGGGCGTCATCGAGGCTGCTGACCGATGCGGGTTGTTCGTTGCCGGCGCTGTAGCGCAGCCTGGACACGTAACCGTTCGTCCAGCAGTCACCTTCAAACTCATCAACCGGCTGACACCGAAAGCACCGCTGCGGCAAGATACAATGCGCGCCTGTGGCGTTGTGGCGGCGTTAGCATCGTTCGTTTCGACCGCTGGAGTCGTGGTCGTCCGCAATCATGTGATTGCCATCGAGACCGGCGAGGGCCTTGAAGCCATGTTCGCGCGGGTGAATATGTTGCGTCAGTGGGGTGCTAAGGCTGGCTCCAAACGACGCGGCGTCTTGGCGTTATCGGGAACGGGGCTTACCGCGTCGAGCGTCGTTGCGGTTGTGACTGCCGCCGCCAATGCTGGCCTTGCCGGATTGGTACTGCCATCAGGCATCGCGACCGATATTGCGGATCACTTCGGTCAGATGGCTGAGCCGTTAGGACTTTCGGTCACCGAAGTACATGGCAGCAGTCTTCGGGGGACGCCATGACGGCCACGCAGGCGGCCCGTCCGTTGCGACTGTTTCTTGTTGCCGGTGAGCACTCTGGCGATGCGCTTGGCGGTAAGCTGATGGAAGCGCTGAATGCGCAGTTGCCCGGTCAAATCACGTTTGCCGGTGTCGGCGCAGTCGATATGGCACGCGAAGGACTAGCCTCGCTCTATCCGATGTCCGACGTTGCGGTCATGGGTCCATTATCGATCATCCCACGTCTGCCGCGCATCGTCGGACGTGTCTATAAGACGGTTGCGGCCGCAGTGGCGTTCAAGCCCGATGTCGTCGTCATCATTGATGCGCCGGAGTTCACCCATCCGATTGCCAAACGCATTCGCAAACGCTTGCCCAACGTGCCGATCATCGATTTTGTTTCGCCAAGCGTCTGGGCCTGGCGACCGGGGCGCGCCCGACGCATGCGCAATTACGTCGACCACGTGATGGCGCTACTGCCGTTCGAGCCTGAGGTGCACAAGCGTTTGGGTGGCCCACCCTGCACCTACACCGGTCACCCGATGATTGAGCGATTGGCGTGGATCGAGGCGCTTGATCCAGCCCCGCTTGCCGATCGTCTGGGCTTGCGTGCGAACGAACCGTTGCTTGTCGTACTGCCGGGCAGTCGCGTGTCCGAGGTCGGTCGACTGCTCAAGCCGTTTGGCGATTGCGTTGCGCTCCTGCAGTCTATGGGACTTAGCCCGCGCGTCGTTATTCCTGCAATGGCGCATGTGCGGGAGACAATCGTTTCAGCCACGCAGGCCTGGGCAATTGTGCCGACGATCCTCGATGGTGAAGAGGATAAGTTCCGTGCCTTCAAGTTGGCGCGTGCGGCACTTGCCGCATCGGGCACCGTGACGCTGGAGCTGGGCCTCGCTCGATTGCCGATGGTGGTTGGCTACAAGGTCGATCCGATTGCGGCACCGCTGAAGTTCCTGGTCAACGTGCCCTCGATCGTACTTGCAAACCTGGTCGCTGGCGAAAACGCCTTCCCAGAGTTCATGCAGGAGGCGTGCAACGGCGCTGAGCTTGCGGGTGCCCTCGCGCCCCTGCTCAGTGATACGGCTGTGCGCCGCGAACAAGTTCGCTGTCTAACTGGAATTCCTGGCCGCATGCGCTTGCCTTACGGGACACCGAGCGAAGCTGCCGCAGATATCGTATTGCAGTACGCGAAACAGAAGGTCCGCACCTGATCGGCGCGCACGCTTGTGTGAGGATGAGTTGATTGGACTTAAAGCACGGCGCGTCCGTTAGTGACGCACTCAGGCCCGCCTTGGAGATGATGAATTGTCGATCACGAGCGCCATTGCCAACTTCGTTACCGGGGGACTGAAGGCCGAGCCATTGGCGGAACGGATACAGCTCCTAGTTCGCGCCCGCGAGGAAGAGAGCGAGCGGCTGATCGGCTGGTGCCAATTGGCGCTTGTCCTCACGCTAACTGCCCTGTTTTTCATTTCGCCCCGTCCGACTGATTCCGGCATGACCATGTTCGAGCCAGTGCCGATCGCACTTGCAGCCTATGCGGTGTTCACGGTCTTGCGGTTGGCAGTTGCCTATCGTGGACACATGCCATGGTGGCTGCTGGTTGCATCCATCCTGATCGATATTGCGCTATTGATGACGCTGATCTGGTCGTTCCACATCGAGTATGGGCAGCCGGCGGCGTTTTCACTGAAGGTGCCAACCTTCGTTTACGTATTCGTGTTCATTGCGCTGAGGGGCTTGCGGTTCGACTATCGCTATGTGGTGTTCACCGGCGTGACGGTGGCAGTCGGCTGGTCGTTGATGGTGTGGACGGCGGTCCAAACCGATGGCCCCGGCGCCATTACCCGAAATTTTGGTGCATATCTCAACGGCAATCGCATTTTGGTCGGTGCGGAATTCGACAAGATCATCACCGTGCTGCTGGTCACGGCGCTGCTGGCCGTCGCGGTCAAACGGGCACAGGCCATGTTGGTGCTCGCAACGCGCGAGGAGGCGGCGGGGCGCGAAATTCGGCGCTTCTTGTCAGATGGCGTCGCAGATGTGATTTCAGGCTCGGATGAACTAGTGGAGGCAGGAGCCGCCGTCGAGCGCGACGCGGCCATCGTAATGCTTGATATTCGCGGATTTACCCGGTTAGCAGCCACCATGCCGCCACGCCAAGTGGTTGATATTTTGACGAGCTTTCACGCCCGTCTGGTCCCGCTTGTGGGTGCTCATAACGGGGTGATCGATAAGTTCTTGGGTGATGGAGTTATGGTCACCTTCGGTGCGGTGAAGGCATCGAAAACAGCGGCCGCCGATGCGCTGCGGGCGCTCGATGCGATCATGGACGAGGCTGTCCGATGGGGGCAGGATTTGGAAATGGAGGCGGCTGGGATTTCGCTCGATGTCAATGGTGCGGCAGCGGGAGGTTCGGTCGTTTTTGCCACGTTGGGGCATAGTGATCGGCTGGAACTTACGGTCATTGGCGATGCCGTGAACCTAGCCGCCAAGCTCGAAAAACACAACAAAACGGAAGGCACGCGCGCACTGACTTCGGCCACGACCTTTGCACAGGCCGAGGCGCAGGGCTATGTCAGTACGCCTAAGTTTCGCGCGATTTCTGCAGCCCGTGTGGCAGGCGTGGCAGAACCGATCGCCCTCGTTGCGCTGGCGTAGTGAGCCATCAAGTCTTTGGCAGCGTCACGGTTTCGAATTCAGCTGGCATTACTAGCTCGAGCACTTCGCAGTCGTCGGAGTAGTCGAGCACCATGTGATGGATGCCGGGCGGTTGGATCCAGCAGCTACCAGCTTTCATGGTGTGAGCGCCGTGGCCCTCCATTTCGGTTTTAATCCAACCTTTGAGCACGTAGACCATCTGGAACTGTACGTTGTGGAAGTGCTTCTGGCGCACTTCGTCAGTACACGGTGGCACGAATTTGATCACCTGCGCGACGGCAAGCCCCTGGGTCGCGTCAGCAATGCCAAGATCGCGGTACTTGGCATACGTGCGCAGGCCCTCGGCAAAGGACGCATCGCCCAGATGACTGACTGTGAATGTTTGTTTGGGAGTAGCTGTGGTCGCGGCGGCCATGGCGTCTTCCTCTCGTGCTGATCGCTTTGCTTTTGCTTGAGAGCAGTAAAGCGCAAGTTCGGCTGGTCGTCACCTGCGATCAGTGGCGGGGAGGAATGCAGTGTTGCGACCGGCTTCCCCACGCCCCTACCCCTTCAAATTTGTCTTGATGTCCGTGAACCTGATCTCCGGCGACCGTTCTTGGGTCCAATTGAGCATGAAGCTCGATGAGGCGAAAAATACGAGGTCGCCATCGAGGTCGAGGGCCATCTGCGTGCGATTTTTGGCAGCGAACGCATCGAGCTGCTTCCCGTCGTCGGCTGCCACCCATCGCACGGTCTCGAATGAAATCGTTTCGAACCCGATTGGCAGGCCGTATTCGTTGGCGAGCCGATCGGCCAACACGTCGAGCTGCAACGCGCCGATCACGCCGATGATCGGTTGACTGCCATCGACCGGCGAGAACAGCTGCACCACGCCCTCTTCCGCCATTTCCTGTAGCGCGGTGCGTAGCTTCTTGGCTTTGATCGCATCGTCGAGACGAACGCGACGCAGGATTTCGGGAGCAAAACTCGGGATGCCTGAGAAGACGAGATCCTCACCCTCGGTCAGCGTGTCGCCAATGCGCAGCGTGCCGTGGTTGGGCAGCCCCACGACGTCGCCGGCGTAGGCTTCATCGGCAATCGAACGATCCTGGGCGAAGAAGAACTGTGGTGACTGCAGCGCCATGATCTTACCCGTGCGCATGAGTTTCGCCTTCATGCCGCGCGTTAGTTTGCCTGAGCACACGCGCATGAAGGCGATCCGGTCGCGGTGGTTCGGGTCCATGTTTGCCTGGATCTTGAACACCACGCCGGTCATCTTCGGCTCGGTCGCTTCGACCACGCGTGTCGAGGCTTGATGCGACAGTGGCGGCGGCGCGTGAGCGACGAGCGCATCGAGCAAATCGCGCACTCCGAAGTTGCGCAGCGCGCTGCCGAAGAACACCGGCGTCAGCGTGCCTTCGCGGAAGGCCTTCAGATCGAACTTGCCGCAGGCGTCCTGCACAAGGGTGACTTCCTCGCGCCAGCGCTCGGCAACATCATCCTCCATCAGCGCTGCGATGATTGGATCGTTCGGACCAGAGACCGGCGTGCCGTCGGCGTCTTTGTCGATTTGGCGGATGCGCGGCGCGTTAAGGTCGTAGGTGCCACGAAAATCGCGGCCGCGCCCGATTGGCCAGACCATCGGGGCGGTGTCGAGTGCCAGCACCTTTTCGATCTCGTCCATCAGATCGAGTGGCTCGCGGATTTCGCGGTCCATTTTGTTGATGAAGGTAATGATCGGGATGTCGCGCAGGCGGCAGATCTCGAACAGCTTGCGGGTGCGGGCCTCGATGCCTTTGGCGGCGTCGATCACCATGACGGCGGCGTCAACTGCGGTGAGTGTGCGATAGGTGTGGTCGGAGAAGTCTTCGTGGCCGGGCGTATCGAGCAGGTTGAACACGGTGTCGCGGTATTCGAACGTCATCACCGATGTCACGACCGAGATGCCGCGTGCCCGTTCGATCGCCATCCAGTCGGAGCGCGTGTTGCGGTCGGCGCGTTTTGCTTTCACTTGGCCGGCAAGCTGGATCGCGCCGCCAAACAGCAGCAGCTTCTCCGTGAGCGTGGTTTTACCAGCGTCAGGATGCGAGATGATCGCGAATGTGCGGCGGCGGCCAATTTCGCGAGCGAGCGGCGTGAGAGCCGGTGATATCGTTGTTGTTTCGGACATGATTCCAGGATCTATAGGGTTCATTGCCGCGTGCCTATCCGATTTTCGGGTGCGGGGCCAGCAATGCAAAGAACTGCAATGTGGTGCGCAGCGCACTCCTTTCGCGATATGCTGTAAACTTGGTCCAAACTTCGGAACAGATACCCATTGAGAGAGACGAACCATGCCGAACCCCGTCCTGATCGAACTGACTCGCGGCCCGCTGGTCGAAAGCGTACATACAGGCGCGTTTGCTGTTGCGCGCGCGAACGGTGAACTTCTCGTCAGCATCGGCGATGTCAAACGGCCAGTTTTTCCACGCTCGGCAGTCAAGGCGTTCCAGTGCTTACCGCTGATCGAGAGCGGGGCAGCCGACCGGTTCGAATTCGGCGACCGGGAGATTGCGATCTCATGCGCCTCGCACAGCGGTACGCAAGCGCATGCGAAGCTGGCAGCTTCGATGTTGGCGCGCGCGAAGCTCGATTATACGGCATTGGGCTGTGGCGCGCACGAGCCGATGCAGGAGGCGGCCGCCCGCGCGCTCGCAGCGTCTGGTGAAAAGCCAACGGCGCTACACAACAACTGTTCGGGTAAACACTCCGGCATGTGTGCCTGTGCAGTCCATCACAAGGAAGATCCGGCCGGCTATTGGTTGCCAGATCATCCGGTGCAGAAGCGCATTCATGCGGTACTAAGTGCGTTCACGGGAGAGGCGTTGGGTGTTGACGTGCGCGGCATCGATGGCTGTTCGGCGCCGAACTGGGCAATTCCGACGGCAAGCCTCGCGCGGGCCTATGCGGCGTTCATCACCGCGGAAGGGCCAGGGAAAACGCATAAGGCAGCATCGGAGCGCATCACCAAGGCGGTGTGGGCGGCGCCTGAAATGGTGGCTGGGCCAGGGCGGCTCGACACCGTCGTGATGACCAAGGTGCCCGGTCGCGTGTTCATGAAAACTGGAGCCGAAGGGGTCTACTGCGGCGCGATCCCGCATCTGGGATTGGGCTTTTCGGTGAAGATCGACGACGGCGCGAAGCGCGCCGCGGAAGCCGTCATCATGGCGCTGCTCAACCAGTTGATCCCAGAGACCAAAGGGCTTGGCGATGCACCGGTTACGAAAAACTGGCGCGGCACGGAAGTCGGCGAAACGCGGGTGAGCGGAGATTTGGCGCGCGGGCTGGACAAGCTCGCGGCTTAAATCGCCATGTTGCGTTCGATCAGGACGCGGCTGCTTTCGGTACGTGTAAGTCCGAGATCCGGACCATACGGCACACCGCGCTTGAGGGCACGGATGGCACTATCCTTCGATCCCGAGATCATGTTGGCGGCGATCATCACCGCGCCTGCATTTGAGTCACCCGTGACGCCAATGCCGACACGGGCGTTGCGGACGAGGTTTGAGGTCGCCGTCACATCGCGCATGTATTTGCCCCAGCCGATCATGATGCCGCAGGCGGCTGCATTCTCGATGGTGTTGCCGGTGATGACGGCGTCGGCTTCAACGGCGATGCCATCGCCGCGCTTGTCCTCGGGCTCCTGCTCGCGTCGAAACAGATTGCGGATCAGGTTGCCTTGCACGACAGCTAACCTACCGCCTTCGTTGAAGTTGGTCACCGACACGCCAGTTGCCGCGGTATCGACAATGTTGTTGGCGATTAGCGCACCTTCGAAACCGAATTCAGCGTAAAGTGCGACTTCGCCGAGCCGCTGGCAATTGTTGGCGACCATCTGAATGTTCGACGCTGCATTGCCGCGAATGGCCGTGTACGCGCAGTCGGCAATGCGGTTGCCGGTGACGAGCACGTTACCTGCCCGAAAGACGTTGATGCCGTTGCCGTTTTGTCCCGTGCCACCGGCGGCTGCTGCGATTTTTTCGATGCGATTACCAGAGACAATCGTGCCGTCTTCGGCTTGCTTCGAGCGCCACACGAGAATGCCGTTGTTGGCGGCGTTCGCAATTGTATTCTGCGTGATCTCCAGACCGCTCGCGTCGGTGCTGAAAATTGCCGCTTGACCGACGTTCGAAATCGCGCAGTCGGAGAGCTTGCCGCCGCACTGCTCAAGCACGATGCCGTTGATCAGGCTGTCACGAAGTGTGAGGTCGCGCAATACGATGCCGGATGAGCGACGAACGGTCAGTAGCCCCGTGCCACGCGTTGCATCCAGAGGCGTCAGCGTGCCGTCGATGGTCAGTCCTTCCAGGCGCAGGTTGTCAGCCTGATCGGCGAGCAATAATGCGCCGCCGTTGTGCGTCAGCACCGTCGCGCCATTGGCTCCGATCAGCGTCGTACCAGGACGCAAGATGAGGGTGCGAACCAGGAAGCGGCCGGGTGGAAGCAGAAGTGGTGCGCGGCGGTTGGCGGCCTCATCGATAAGGCGCTGCAGGGCATCGGTCTGGTCGAGATCGCTATCGGGGATCAGATCGGTTGTGATTGATGCCGCAGCAACGGCTGCAGTGGACTTGGGTTTGGCGTTGACACCAGCCGCCGCCAGCCCAAGACCAAGCCCGGCAGCGACAAGACGGCGGCGATCAAACAGCATGGCGTACTCTCCGGCAGGTCAACCGACCGTTCGAAGCACATTGCGTGCCATTCGCGGACGCGAATTGGCTCTAAGGCCAGCGCTTATGACTGCCGGCTGGAAACGGCCATTCCGGCGTTTGCAGGGAGCCATCGGCGGTTGGCGTGTACCAAGGTGAGCCACTGGCATTGTCAGGGTGTTTCAGAATGTGCATGTCTTGCGCTGGCATGAAGCTCTGGATCAGCAGGAAACGCGTTTCGCCAGTTGGTGGGTGGCGCGCGACGTCGGCGACTAGAACCGCGTGGCCTGGAAAGCCACCCCTGATGAACACGTCGCCGATTTCGGGCGGCGATCCAGGCGCAACCGCTTTCAACTCACGCTCCAGCGAGTGCGTGCCGGCATAGGCAAAGACTTGGATCATGTAACGCTTGAAGGACGCGTAGCTGTCATCGGGTTTGGCGCCATTAGACCACGTTCGGCCATCGGCGGACGGGCGGCCGCCTTTCGACCAGCGGGCGAAATCAACACGTGCGCCGCTCGTGTAGTTGAACGCGATGTCGTTTGATCGGCGCGAGCCATACAGCCATTCAGCACGCAGTCGCATGATGGCATCTGCGCATTGTTGTAAGTCGCGGGTGCCGGTGTCGATATCGATTACGGCTGCATGCACGTCCTGGCGCGGTTTGGTTGCCCCGCTGAACAGTAAAACGGGTGCGCCATCGGGCTTCAGCGGCAGGCCGCGCAACCATGTGCCGAATGATCCGGCGGCGGCGGGCTCGCGGACGAAGCCAGCCGGTGGCGCGAACCGGCTTTCAAGCGTTTCACGGGCAGCGTCCACTTTCCACGAATATGTTTGCGCAGTTGCCGGTGTGGCGACGTGCTGGGCTGTGATGACAAGTGCCAGTGCAAGCAGTGAGCGCATAGTGGCATGTCCCGTTTTTTGAAAATCCGTCTGATGTCCAAATTCACCTTGTGACTCTAAGCCATGACCGTCGTCGCAGCAAAACGCTTGACGCACCCGACCTCTGTCGTGCTGTGTTCATGCCCAGAGCGGATAACCGTCGGTCGAAGGGGTAAAGTGATGTCGAAGTTCTGGAATTGCGCGCGCTTGGCAGCGCTTGCTGCACTGACAACGGGAGCATTCGCCAGCCCGGCGGTAGCGGCCAAGAAAGACAACACCGCGCGCTTTGCCTACGATCAGGTGCTCGAAAACATCGATCCGTATTTCAACAACGTGCGACTTGGCGTCATCATGAGCCAGACCGTGTGGGATACGCTGATCTATCGCGACCCAACGACCAATGAATACAAGCCGCAGCTCGCCACCGCCTGGACCTGGATCGACGACAAAACGCTTGAATTGACGCTGCGTGAGGGTGTCAAATTCCACAACGGCGAGGAGTTCGACGCCGATGATGTGGTCTACACGTTCAACTACATTGCCGACGCCAACAACAAGGTGACCGCCCAACAGAATGTCAACTGGATCGCTGGTGCTGAAAAAGTCGATAAATTCAAGGTTCGGCTGAAGACCAAGCGACCGTTCCCAGCCGCAATTGAGTACCTGACTGGGCCGATTGCGATGTACCCGAACGAGTATCACGCCAAGGTTGGCCCCAAGGGCATGAACGAGAAGCCGATTGGGTCCGGCCCCTACAAGGTTGCGGAGAACGTCATCGGCAAGGTGATCAAGCTCGAACGCAATGCCGACTACTGGGCTGGATCGCCAAAGGGTAAAGCCACGATCGAAAAGGTCGAAGTCCGCATGATTCCGGACCGGCAGACGCAAATCGCCGAAATGCTTGCAGGCGGTCTTGATCTGATCATGAACATCGCGGTCGAGCAGGCCGAGCAGATGAAGGCGGTGCCAACGCTCGCGATCACCGCCGGTGGCACCATGCGCATCGTCTTCCTGCACATGAACACGACGCCTGAAACGCCGCTTGCCGCACTGCGCGACATTCGCGTGCGCCAAGCCATCAACCACGCCATCGACCGCGATACGATGGCAAAGCGGTTGGTGGGTGAAGGTGTGATTCCGATTTCGACGATTTGCTTTCCCTCGCAGTTCGGCTGCACGGATGAAGGCGCCAAGAAGTTTAACTACGATCCGGCGAAAGCCAAGGCTCTACTGGCGGAAGCTGGCTTCAAAGATGGCTTCGAGATCGATTTGTTCGCCTACCGCGAGCGCAACCAGACCGAGGCCATGGTCAACTACCTGCGCGCCGTCGGCATCAAGGCGAACCTGAAATTCATGCAGTACGCCGCCATGCGTGAACAAAACCGCGCCAACAAAGCGCCAATGACGCATCAGACCTGGGGCTCGTTCAGCCTGAACGACGTTTCAGCCTCGGTGTCGGTGTACTTCAAGGGCATCGATGACGACGTGGTGAAAGACCCCGAGATCATCGCGCTGTTGGAAAAGGGCGACACCACGGTCGATGTGGCGGTGCGAAAAGCGACCTACAAGCAGGCCTTGGCGCTGATCGCCGAGCGAGCCTACACGGTGCCACTCTATGCGCTCACGACCTATTACGCGTCGTCGAAAGATCTTGAGTTCAAGGCCTATGCCGACGAATTGCCACGCTTCTGGGAGATGAAGTGGAAATAAGCAGCGCCGGGGCGGACATTGCCCCCGAGGATGACAAGTGGCGGGACAGCGGGTATTGGCAGGGCTTCAATTGATTTGAAGGAATGCCGCGATGACATCGCCAACGCCCGCCACCGAAGCCCGTGACTGGGGCCGGACGCTCAACCTGCCCGAGACCGCGTTCCCGATGCGGGCGGGCTTGCCGCAGATGGAGCCGAAACTCATCGAGCGGTGGGCGAAGCTCGACCTCTACGCGAAGTTGCGCGAGGCCTCCAAGGGCCGGGCGAAGTTCGTGTTGCATGATGGCCCGCCCTACGCCAACGGCAACATCCATATCGGGCATGCGCTCAACAAGATCCTTAAGGACCTCGTCACCCGCACGCAGCAGATGGCGGGCTATGACTCGAACTACGTGCCCGGCTGGGACTGCCACGGCCTGCCGATCGAATGGAAGATCGAAGAAGAATACATCAAGAAGGGCAAGCCGAAACCGAACTTCGCTGATCCCGTGGCGATGCAGGCGTTTCGTCGCGAGTGCCGGGATTTTGCCTCCCATTGGGTCGATGTGCAGCGCGAAGAGTTCAAGCGCCTCGGCATCGAGGGCGACTGGGCCAATCCGTACCTGACGATGACCTATCCAGCCGAAGCGAAGATCGCGCGCGAGCTGATGAAGTTCGCCGAGAGCGGTCAGCTCTATCGCGGTTCGAAGCCGGTGATGTGGTCGGTGGTTGAGAAAACCGCCTTGGCGGAAGCCGAGATCGAATACCAGGATTATCAGAGCGATATGGTTTGGGTGAAGTTTCCTGTGGCGCTCACTGACGTTAAGGGCGCTCAGAAACTTTACGAGGCGCACGAAATCGACGAAGCGAAGCGCTTATCGGATCTGCACGCGAACATCATCATCTGGACGACAACTCCCTGGACGTTGCCAGGCAATCGCGCGATCTCGTTCCGGACGGGGATCGAGTACAGCGAATACGAAGTCACAAGCACACCCGAAAACAATTGGGCGAAGGTCGGAGACATTTACATTGTTGCTGACAAGCTTGCTGCTGAAGTGATGAAAGTTGCGAAGGTTCAAGCCTACGAAAGAAAGCGCAATGTTTCAGCAGCGGTATTGAGAGCGTTGGTCGCGGCTCACCCCCTCGCCCCTCTCGGCTACACCTTCGACGTCCCCCTGCTCGACGGTGATCACGTCACCGATGACGCGGGCACCGGCTTTGTGCACACCGCACCCGGTCATGGCCGCGAGGACTTTGATATCTGGACGGCGGCAGCCACGACGCAGCTGTTGAACGCGCGCGGTATCGACACGCGTATCCCCTACACCGTCGATGCCGACAGCCTCTACACCAAGGACGCACCGGGCTTCGAGGGCCGCCGCGTGCTCAAAGCCAACGGCGACAAAGGCGATGCCAACGATGCCGTGATCAAGGCGCTCTCCGAAGCTGGCATGATCATCGCGCGGGCGCGGCTTAAGCATCAGTACCCGCACTCGTGGCGCTCGAAAAAGCCGGTGATCTTCCGCAACACGCCGCAGTGGTTCATCTATATGGACAAGGTGATCGCTGCTCTCCCCCTCTCCCCGTCCTTACGGGGAGAGGGCAGAGGCATGGCCGCAGGCCAAGCCGAGGGTGAGGGGCGGACGCTTGCGCATTCGTCCGTGCCTGCCGCCGCCCCTCACCCTAACCCTCTCCCCGTCAAAACGGGGAGAGGGGATAATAGCGCGCGCACGCTCCGCGAACTCGCCCTCAAATCCATCCGCGAAACTGAATGGGTGCCAGCGTCTGGTGAAAACCGCATCCGCGGCATGATCGAAGCGAAGCCCGATTGGGTGATCTCGCGTCAGCGCGCCTGGGGCGTACCGATCACCGTGTTTGTGAAAAAGGGCACGCATGATGTGCTGGTCGACCCACAGGTCAACGCGCGCATCTACGACGCGTTGACCAAAGAAGGCGCCGACGCTTGGTTCAAGGATGCAGACGGCGCACGCTTTTTAGCGCCGGACTACAACCCCGCCGACTATGAGAAAATCAATGACGTCCTCGACGTCTGGTTCGACTCAGGCTCGACCCATACATACGTGCTTGAAGACCCGGTGCACTTCCCCGGCCTCGCGGGCATCCATCGCAAGGTCGATGGCGGCCGCGATACGGTGATGTACCTCGAAGGCTCGGACCAGCATCGCGGCTGGTTCCATTCTTCGCTGATCGAAAGTGCTGGAACGCGCGGTCGTGCACCCTTCGATGTTGTACTGACGCACGGCTTCTGCCTCGACGAGAAGGGGCAGAAAATGTCGAAGTCGGTCGGCAACGTCACCGCGCCCCAGGACGTGATCAAGACGTCGGGCGCCGATATCCTGCGCCTGTGGGTGGCCGCGTCCGACTACTCCGACGATCTGCGCATCGGCCCCGAGATCATGAAGGGCATGTCGGACGC
Source organism: Hyphomicrobiaceae bacterium (assembly GCA_031429105.1). GTDB lineage: Bacteria > Pseudomonadota > Alphaproteobacteria > Rhizobiales > Hyphomicrobiaceae > JAKFWF01. The sequence goes on from JANOYV010000014.1 coordinate 52,881, forward strand.
GTACCGCAAAATGCGGAACACGCTGCGTTGGATGCTTGGGACCCTTTCGCATTACACACCGAATGGAGGATTCGCTTTCAACACCTCAGGTGTCATCCCGGCACGCGTTGCCGGGACCCATGGCGCAGCAGGAACTGGTCGCTCGATGGGTCCCGGGGACAAGCCCCGGAATGACAGTTTTGGGGAGGTGACTTCGAATACACTTCCAGAATTAGAGCAATTATTGCTGCATCGGCTCGCCGAGCTCGATGCTGTCATCCGCGAAGCATATGGAACATATGACTACAAACGCGTCGTGGCCGTCCTATCGCAGTTCATGAATACCGAGCTGTCGGCGTTTTATTTCGATATCCGCAAGGACGCGCTGTACTGCGAAGCGCCATCGAGTGCGAAGCGCAAGGCAGCACTCGAAACCGTCGAGCAGATATTCCGTTGTGTGACGGTATGGCTGGCGCCAATCCTGGTGTTCACGGCTGAAGAGGCGTGGCTGGCGCGCTACGGCGATGACGGTCAGCGCTCGGTCCATCTCGAACAGTTCCCGATGGTCCCTGCTGCATGGCGCAATGATGCGCTGTCGGCCAAGTGGGACCTGATCCGCCGCGTTCGCTCGGGCGTGACAGGTGCGCTCGAAATCGAACGTGCAGCCAAACGCATCGGCTCATCTCTGGAAGCCTCACCCGTGGTCCATGTCGCCGACCCTGACCTGCGGGCACTGTTGGCAACTGTCGATCTGGCCGAAATTTGCATCACGTCGGGCATCACCGTGACGGACGCCCCCGCACCCGTCGACGCCTTCATCGTCGCCGATATCTCCGGCGTGCGCGTCATGCCTGGCCGGGCAGAAGGCAAAAAGTGCGCCCGCTCCTGGCGCATCACAACCGACGTTGGCGCTGATCCGGCCTACCCCGAGCTCTCTGGCAGAGACGCCGCCGCCATGCACGAAATTGACGGGATGCTCGCGTGATTGATCAGCACGCCAATTCCTGGCTGTGGGGCCGGTGGTCGCAGTTGGGCCTCACCGTGGCACTCGCCACCTGCGCCATTGATCAGGCGCACAAGTGGTGGATGCTTGGGATCTATCGGATACAGGACAGGGGCCGTGTGACAGTTGCGCCGTTCCTCGACCTAGTTTACGCCAAAAATGTCGGGATCAGCTACGGCCTGATGCCGGGATGGATCGGCCCTTGGGCGTTGTTTTCGTTCGCAATTGTGGCGTCGGTCGGACTTTATGTCTGGCTGGTGCGCGGACCGACAACGCGCCTTATCGCTTGGAGCCTCGGCCTCGTCATCGGCGGGGCGATCGGTAACGCCATCGATCGGCTAGTGTTGGGCGGCGTTGCAGATTTCTTTTCGCTCCATGCCTTTGGCTTCTACTGGTACATCTTTAATATTGCCGATGTGGCTATTGTTGCGGGCGTTGCCGGGCTGTTGTACGACTCGATCTGGGGTTCCTGAGTCGCAAAGACGCCGTAAAGCGGGTCTATCCGCCTTGCATCCCACCGGAGAATGTCGCCGATGATCGATTCGAACCGCTTACGGAGCCTGATCGCAGCCAGTGCCTTAGGCTTGGCGGCAGCGGTCGGTGGATGCTCGGCTGGTGACGTTGAGTTGAACGGCGCGGTCTTCGATTATCTCGGCGTCGGCTCTAAGTCGGGTGGGTCAAACAACGCGAAGGTGCCGGAACGTCAGGGCCTTGTGCTGCCGCCGAACCTCGAGCGCCTGCCGGAGCCGGGTTCGGGTGCGCTTGCCGCCCAGCAAGGTGAGACCATGCCGGTCGATCCGGAGCAAAAGCGCGTTGCGAATGCAACGCAGGCCGAAGCCAAGCATCGCGACTATTGCGAGCGTGCAATGCAGAAGGCGCGGATCATGAAGGATCTGAGCCCGGTTAATGGTCCACTCGGTCGGTGCGACAAATCGATCTTTGATCAGGTCAACGTAGAGAGCCCTGTGACCATGAACACCACGGGCACGAATGCGCCGGTCAAAGGCTTGCCGCGCTGAAGTTATCCACGGTCACCGTCGCCGTGGTAGATTACCCCAACGTAATTTGACACTTTAACTCTGTAGCTCAACATAGCGGGCAGCAGGTGAGACGCCTTGTGACCGTAATTCTGACATCCACTGGTATGACAGCCATTGGATTGCACTTGATGCGCCGACGTAGCTAGGATTTGACCCATGTTTGCTCGCGTTTCCCGGCTGAATGTTTCAACCCTCCTGGTGGCACCCCTCCTCATGCTCGCTTCCGTCCAAGATACGCTATCTGCGCAACCGGCCTCCCGCGTTGGTGAATTCACGCTGTCGAATGGCATGCGTGGCGTCGTGATCCCGGACAATCGGGCGCCCGTCGTCACCCACATGGTCTGGTATCGCGTCGGTGCTGCCGATGAGCCGCGTGGCGTATCTGGCATCGCGCACTTCCTCGAGCACTTGATGTTCAAGGCGACGGACAAGATCGCGGCTGGCGAATTCTCCAAGATCGTGTCGCGCCTCGGCGGTCAGGACAATGCCTTCACCGGGCACGATGCGACGGCGTATTTCCAGCGCGTCGCCAAGGACCGTCTGCCGACCGTCATGAAGATGGAGGCAGACCGCATGGTCAACCTCAAGCTCGCCGAAAAAGAAGTGCTGACCGAGCGCGATGTGATCCTCGAGGAGCGCCGCTCGCGCATCGAAAATAGCCCGGCCGCAATCCTCGACGAGCAGATGTCGGCAGCGCTTTACCAGTCGCACCCCTACAAGATCCCGGTGATCGGCTGGGAGCACGAGATGGCGAAGCTGAGCCCCGAGGATGCGCTGTCGTTCTACAAGCTGCATTACGCGCCGAACAACGCGATCCTCGTCGTCTCCGGCGACGTGACGGTTGATGAGGTAAAGAAGCTTGCGGAAACAGCATTCGGCAGCATTCCGGCGAACCCAGCGATCAAAGCGCGCAAGCGCCCGACCGAGCCTGAACATCGTGCGCCACGCCGGGTCGATTACAAGGATGCGCGGGCTGGCAAGCCGACACTGTCGCGCGCCTACTACGCACCGAGCTACGTCACGGCGAAGCCGGGCGAAGCTGAAGCGCTTGATCTGTTGATGAAGATCGTCGGCTCCGGTGCAACCAGCCGGATCTATCAGAAGCTTGTTTCGGAACAGAAGGTCGCGTCGAGCGCTGGCGGGTACTACGCCGGGTCCGGGCTCGATTCCGGCAAGATCGGCGTCTACGGCGTTCCAGCCGAAGGTCAAACGCTCGAAACCGTGGAAGCAGCGATCGACGCTGTTATTTCCGAGGTCAAGGAAAAGGGCGTCACGGAAGCTGAGCTTGCTCGTGCCAAAACCGGCTACATGGCCGAGTACATTTACGAGAGCGATAATCAGGCGACGCTTGCCCGCCGCTATGGCTGGGGTCTCGTTGTTGGCCGCACCATTGCCGAGATCGATGCGTGGCCGTCGATGATTTCCAAGGTCACATTGGACGATGTGAAAAAGGCCGCGGAAAAGCATCTCGATATCCGCCGCTCGGTGACGGGTCGTTTGATCCCCGTCGCCGAGGCTAAGGCGCCTGTTCCTGGCCGCACGTGATCGACGCATAGGAGATTGTCACAATGGTTACGTTGCGTCGCAGTTTGTCCGCCGTCCTTGCCGCATTCGCGGTGTCACTGATCGCATTCGTTGCGCCCGAGGCTCAAGCCATGAAAATCCAGTCCGTCAAGAGCCCCGGCGGCATTGAAGCCTGGCTGGTCGAAGAACACAGTGTGCCGCTGTTCGCGCTGCGCTTTTCGTTCGACGGCGGCAATGCCCAGGACCCAGCGAAAAAAGAGGGACTGGCGAATTTCCTCACCGCAATGATGGATGAAGGCGCTGGCGATCTCAACGCGCAGCAATTCCAAGAGGCGATGGAAGAAATCGCCATGCGGATGGGCTTCGAAGATAGCCGCGATAGCCTTTATGTCAGTCTAGAGACGTTGACGGTCAACCGTGACAAGGCGGTGGACCTGCTGCGGTTAGCCCTCACCAAGCCCCGCTTCGATGCGGATGCCGTGGAGCGTGTGAAGGCGCAATTACAAGCGAGCCTCGCGTTTGCGGCCAAGAGCCCGGATCAGGTGGCGGCCAAGGAATTCGCAAGCCTGATGTTCCCGAACCATCCCTATGGCCGGTCATCCAACGGGACGACTGAGAGCGTTGCCAGCATCACTGGCGCCGATCTTGAGGCGTACCGGAAGCGCAACTTTGCGCGCAATAATTTGAAGGTCGTGGCGGTCGGCGATGTCGATGCCAAGACGCTTGGCGCTATTCTTGATCGCGTGTTCGGCGAGTTGCCAGCCAAGGCCGACCTCGTGGCGGTACCCAAGATCGCACCACCAACCGGTGGCGTGCAAAAAGTGATCGAGATGGACGTGCCGCAGTCGGTCGCATCTTTCGGCGTGAATGGGATCGATCGTAAGGACCCGGATTTCATTCCGGCGTTCGTGTTGAACCAGATCCTGGGTGGCGGTGGGTTTGCTTCGCGCCTGATGGAAGAAGTGCGCGAGAAGCGCGGGCTTGCCTATTCGATCTCCAGCTCCATCCAGCCCTATGACGCAGCCGCCATCTTCGCCGGCGGTGTCGCCACCAAGAACGAGCAGATGGCGCAGTCGCTGGACATCATCCGTGCGGAACTCAAACGGATGGCTGACGAGGGTGTCACGGCGAAGGAGTTGGAAGGTGCCAAAAGCAATCTGACCGGCTCGTTCGCCCTGCGGTTTGATACGAACGCCAAGATCGCCAATCAGCTGCTTTACTTCCTCGGCGAAGAGTTGGGCATCGACTACGTTGATCGCCGCAACGCCGAAGTGGACGCCGTCACCCTCGACGATATCAAACGCGTCGCTAAACGATTGCTGATCGTCGACGATCTGTTTGTCACCGTCGTTGGCAAGCCTGTCGGGCTGGTGGCGCCGAAGGGCTAAGCGGCCAGGGTGACTGCGGCGGCGCACCGGCAATGGGTGCGCCTGCTCGTCCCCTCAGCGTCGTACCGCGACGCCATGCTTGGCGAGAGAGCCGGCGATCCGCTCAAGATCCGAAATCGGCACGGAATTCTGGCCGCTGAACTCCAAGCTCAGGTCGTCGATGCTGAAGCCATCGATATGGGTGGCCACCAACTTCGCCGCCACCAACGCCCGCCGCGCTTCACCGCAGACCCAATCTGAGTGACACGCGTGGTCCGACCAGATGACGATGACACAGTGTGCGTCGTCGATGGCACGCTTGATGAGGTGGTCGATGGTACCCGACAAGAAATCACGATCCCAGACAACGGTCACGCCCAGCAAGCGCAGCCACTCAACGAGACCTTCGACAGCCGCCTGATCCCGGCGCGAATACGAGATGAAAACCGAAGCTTCTTCGGCGATCAGAGTGGGCGGTGCGAAATGTTCGCGTCCCCGCGCCGCTTCGCGGAGTGCCTCGCGCCGGGATTTGGCACTCGGCCGCACTGCGTTGGTCTCAAGGTCGTCCGGCTGAGGTTTTAAAGCCATGGTCAACTCCACTCACGCGATGCAGATTTGAGGCCCTATGCAATCGGCTTCTTGCCGTAATGCTTGAACAACAGGTTCAGCGCTTCCAGCCCCAGGTCCTGGATTTTCTTGCCATGCTCGTCGGCGATGGCGTCGAGGACGTCTTTTGCGAGCGGATGCATGTAGATCGAGATGCCCTTCTGGAGCTTGCGGTTCTTCCCAATTGGATAGTCAGTCTGAACCGGTAGCGCGGCCCGCTTGCGTTCCACGCCAGAATGCGCCTGCAGTGCAGCCTTGCGATCTGCGGGCTTGATGGCTGGCGGACCTTTACGCGCCGTTCTCGATCGACCGCTCATGCCGATTTCCTCATCTCGCGTGCCACTTTGAGCTGGATCGCGCATAACTCCGCATAAACCTTCTGGATGGTTTTTGCGGCTGCGCGTTTGGGAGACACCTCGACCAGGCCTTGGCCGGTGCGCAGGGCTGCCGCCAGTTCCTGCTGATCCTCGATGACGGTCGCGAGCATGCGTGCGCCATAGGTCTTCGTGACCATCTTGGAAATGTCAGCGCGCGCCGATGCGTCCTTGCCGGGCGCGTTCAGGATCACGACCGTCTTGGGCAGCGCGCCGATGCGCTTCAGGTATTCCAATGTCTCGCGCAAGGACAACTCATCGAAGATATCGCTGCGCGTCGGCACGATCACCAGATCGGCTGCCGCGGCCGCATACGTCATACTCCGGTCGACCGCGGGTGGCGTGTCGATGATCACCAGCTCTGTCTGCGTTTGCCGCGCCGTCGCCAGCATCTTTTCCAGATTGTTGGTGGTGCCATGCACAACCGTCGGCTCGTCCTTCCGGGTCCGCGTCTCGCGCAGTTCCGACCATTGTTCGGCGGAGCGCTGTGGATCGAGATCGATCAACGAAACGACATCGCCGTTCAGGTGCGCCGTGACGCCGAGATAGATGGCGAGCGTGGTCTTGCCACTACCGCCCTTCTGGCTGAGGAGACTCCATACTTTCATGGCACAACCTTTGACGCGAAAACAATTTGCTAGCAAAAATTTGCTAGCTGCTAGCAGCATTAAGCCTTTCTTAACCTGAGACGCAGCGTTTGGCAATGCAGGCGCAGCGACTGCGGCGCGCGCGTGCGGGCGCAAGGGTTCAGCCGTCGGCGTGACGTCGAGCTGATGTGCAAAGAATTGAAGGCAGCGGCGAGACGGCGCTGCCGGCTGATCAGCCGCCCGCGATCAGGCGCTTCAGCTTTTTCAACACCACGTCGGCGTTTTCCTGGTAGGCGAGCGTGCCGTGGAACCGGCCGTTGGCGTCCATCAGGTACGTGGTGGCGGTATGATTGATCGTATAGCTGTCTTTCGTCGGCACTTTTTCATACACGGCCCGGTAGGCGCGGGTGATGTCGGCGATCTGGGCTTCTGTCCCGGTGGCAGCAATGATGTGCGGATCAAAAGACGATAAATAAAGTTTCAGCTGATCAATCGTGTCGCGCGCCGGATCAACGGAAATGAAGACGTAGCGCATCTTGTCGGCGTCCGGGCCGAGCTGCTTGATGGTGTTCGAAAGATCCAGCAGCGTCGTCGGGCAGACGTCCGGGCAATAGGTAAAGCCGAAGAAAATGGCGAACGGTTTGCCCTTCAGACCGTCGCTTGAAACGGTGCTGCCGGTTGTAGCAGGCAACGAGAACGGCCCGCCGATAGCGGCCGTGAGCGGCAATTGACCCTGCGGCAGGCCGGGCAGCCGCACACCTGAGACGGCCAGAACCACCAGCCCGCCGAGCAGCGCGATCAGCGTCCAGGCAACCATCCGAATTGTGCGTAGCATGCGGCTTGAAACTCCCGCGCAATGAACCAGAGCGCTGACGTAAAAGGCCGTCAGGGCGGTGGTGGTGTCAATGCGACGCGGCGCGCGGTGGCCAGGACGTCGGTAGGGCCCGATTTGAACCAAGGGAGGACAAGAGCACCTCAAGTGCGGATTTTCAGTCCCGGTGCCGGCCGTTCCAGCAGCACGTCGCGGCGGAAGCGGTAGAGTTTCGCTGGCCGTCCACCGGTGTGCGATTTCATCTGGCCGGTAGGTTCGACGAGGCCGGTCGTCTCGATCAAGCGCCTGAAGTTCTGCTTGTGCAGGTTGGGGCCGAGGATGGCCTCTACCGTCTGCTGCAATTCGTAAAGGCTGAAAGCCTCGTCCATCAGTTCAAACACCACCGGGCGCGTTTTCAGGTCAGCGCGCAGGCGGCCGATCCCGGCCGCAAGTATGCGGCGGTGGCCTGGGTGGAGCGAGCGGCCGACGCTGATGTCAGGCTCGGCGTGGTCAGCTGCAGGACGGCGTTTGGAGCCGCTGCGGGGCGGAGCGTCCTCGGCAATCAGGCCAGCCTCAGCGAGCAGGTCAAACCGGACCAGCACCTTGTCTTCGTCCCAGGCACCGCCCGGACCGGCAAACGCCAAGCGGACCCGGGCACTGCGCTCGCCTTGTAAACGTGTCAGCGCCGCCCTGCTGAGCCCTGGCTGACCGCTGCGTGCCCACGCACCAAGCCGTGGCAAGATCGCCTCTTCAAGAATCATAGGACGGCCGGTGCGCCAATCTTCCCATGGCAGATGCTGGTAACAGCCCTGCCAGCGCGTCGCACGGACACGCTTGCGCGAACTGCTCCGTCCCCGCCGGTCATGGACGAGCGCAAGATAACCGATCATCATGACAGTGCCGACAGCCGTCGCGCTGCGTTCGGCGCCGACAAACGTGATCAGCTGTTGCAGATATCCGATCCGGTGGCCCGTCTGCGCCTCAACCGGGCCGCGCAGCGCTTCGTCCAGCATCAGGCCTTCGGCAATCCGGAATGGAGCCGAGGGCAAGCGGTCAAGTTCCCGCCCACCGGCAGATACGATGACTTCCACGACAGGCTCGTCATCGGATACTGCAATTGTCGCCGCTGCCAGTTCAATCCGGATGGCTTCGCTGTCGATCGCCCCAGCACCAGACCGACGGGCTCGGATGGTTGGTGCCGTAGCCTTTCGGCCGGCCTGTCCAGAGGTGGTCTTGGCGGCCCGTATAACTGGATGCGGCGCCTGAGCGGGCGTCGAAGTCATTGTCTCGGCCTCCCGCTCTGCAGCGTGTCACGCGGCATTCCACGCGTCAGCGGCTACGGACCGCGTGCGTTCAGCCCGAACCGCGCAGCAACCCGATTGATGTGGTCGAAAGCCGATATCGAGCCAGTTTCAATGCGCCCTGCTCATACAGTGCGCAACCCGCTCAGACAGTGATCCCCGACGCACCAGAAATACCAGAAACAGCGCCGAGCCAAACGAGCCCGACAGCGACAACAAGCGGAAAGTATGTTGGCTCCTGCGCAGTCTTCGCAACCCAATCAACGGGACAGGGTGGCACCAGAAGCGAGCCTCTGAGTAGCCGAAGGGTGGAGAGCCGTTCGCCAAAAGGGGTGTGCAAGGCTTATGTGCAGCGACGCTAGCTCTTTGTTTGGTCGTGACCTTCCGAGAAATCCGCTGCACACCCCCGGATCAAGTCCGAGGGCATGCTTTTCCCGGAAGCACTCGAGGCAGCGATGTCGCAGACGCACCCCTCAAACGCGCTTGGCAGCCGCCGCCAGTTGCGCCAGGCGCTTTTGCGCTCCGGGGTTCACCATGCCTGCGGAGATAATGATTTTGGCGGCGTCTTCCACCGTCAGATCGACCAGCACGATGGTCGCGCGTGGCACGAACACGACGAAGCCCGAAGGTGGCAACAGGTGGGTCGGCATGAAGACGCTCACCAGATCATCCGCCGGCCGTGCCGCTGTAATTTCGTCAGCGGCCGGACCGGTCACGAAAACAATGGCCCAGATGCCCTTCGACGGGAATTCAATCAGCCCGACTTTCTGAAACGATTGGCTTTGCGAGGAGGCCTGTAACACGCTCTCAAAGATCTGCTTGGTGCCGCGATAAAGGTTGCGCACGACGGGCATGCGCCCGAGCATCATTTCGCCGGAGCTGATCACAGAGCGGCCGATCAGGTTGGCGGCTAAAGCGCCGATCATGATCAGGGCGATGATCGCAAACAGGATGCCAAAGCCAGGTAAGTTGAACGGCAGATAGGTGTCCGGGTTGTAGACGGCGGGGATGTAGGGCTTCACCCACGTATCGAAGAGATTGATGACATACCAGGCCAGATAGAGGGTGATCGTTACCGGGCCGACAACGACAAGGCCGGTCAAGAAATAGTTGCGCAGGCGCGCGCCAACGCGCATCGGCGGGTTGGCATCTGGCTCGGCCAGCTTGGCGAGCGTCTCCGACAGGTCCGACCTGTCGTGGTCGCCGGCCTGGTGGCCCGGCCGTCCTTTATCCTGCATCACGTGCCTGCCCGCTGAGATCTCACAGAGAGACACCGGCCTGGACACCAGACGCTTCTTCGCGCCGCGGTGTCCGGATTGTCCTGTGTTCTACTGGCGCGAACCTTATCACGCAGTTGCGAAAAGTGCATCCCGTCGGGCCGTGGACTTGCTCGACTGCGCAGTGACGCACCGTTTCCGTCAATTGTTGATGGCCACACAATCAAGCCCGCTGCCTTTGAGGCGTCCGCAGAGCGCCGCCGCCTCGGCAGCCGTTGCGTAGGGGCCAACCCGGACCTGGAAGAATGAACCCATATTGCCAAAGGCCGTCTCGCCGACGGACGCCGCTTTGTCGCCAAGCGCCGCGGCGTGCTGGGACTTGAGTTTGGCAATGACAGCGTCGGCTTCCGGCTTTGAGCGGACCAAGGCGACGCGCGACTGAAACTGACCACTGGCACTGGCCGTTGCCGCCGCAGGCTTGATTGCTGGGGCCGCGCTGACGGCGGCAATGCGCGCGGCAGCTGCTGTTGCTGGCGGCGCTGCTGGCGAGGGCTGGGCTAAGCCGTCGGTTGACGGCGGTGTGCGCGGCACCGCACGGGCTGGTTTGGGCGATGACGCCTCAGCGGGAGGCGTGGCGACTGCGGGCGTTGAGCTACCACCGAACAGGTTGGGAAACAGGCCAACGGTGCCGCCGCCACTGGAGCCATTGTCTGGTGCCAAGGTCGCGACCGCGCCGTCCGTGCGCTTGCGCGACGCAGCCCCAGTCGCGGCGCTCGAACTTGCTTGGCCCTGCTCGCCGAGACCGGCTTCACTGTAGGCGGCGGTGCGCTGCTGGGTGGCATCGGCACGATCAGCGTCACTGAGCCCGCCCTTGAGCCACAGCGCGCTGGTGAGATCGGAAATGGCGAGCGCGGGTTTGTTCTGTTTGCGATAGGCCGAGCCGCGTAGATAAAGCGCTTTGGCCATTACGCCGGGCGGCAGATTGCCGCCTGAAATCGCGGATGAAAGCGTTGCGACCGCTTGATCCGTCTTGCCAGATTCCAACAGTTTGCCACCGGTTTCGATGGCGGCTTGAGCGGCAGCGGGGTCACGCTTGGTTGGCGCAGACGCGGCCTGTTGGGTATCGCCAGCGGGTGCCGCCTTGACGCGTTTTGCGGCGGCTTTGGCTGTTGGAACTTCAACTGTTTGGGCTTGGCTGCCCAACGAAATTGCCAGCGAAGCAGCGAGCGCGATCGATGCAATACGAAGTCCGATGCCGAAGCGAAATCCGATGCCGAAGCGAAATCCGATGCCAATGCGACGCGACCGGCTTGCCGGCAGCTGTGGGTTCGGACACTCGGAGTGATAGACCATCGTCAAACAGGGTCACGGGAATTGATACTGGCCGGAAGTGGCGACTTGTAGAACAGCGCCCGATTGCGGCATTTCCAGGACCGGTGATGCGCGGCCAGCCAGATAAGCAATTACGGAACAGAGACTTGCTGCCCTGTTCCGGCCG
>JANOYV010000015.1:0-54485 GCA_031429105.1 Hyphomicrobiaceae bacterium
TGTAGTTGATACTGTCGAGCAGCGCCTCGAAACTCGCATCGACGATATTGGGTGATACGCCGACCGTGACCCAACGGTCACCAGAGGCCTTGTCGAGTGTTTCGATCAACACGCGCGTGACTGCCTCCGTGCCGCCAGTCAAAATGCCCGCTAATACCCCAGCGTCCGCGGTAGCCAGAGCGATATCGCTGGGATGTATGTCACCAGCATCAGAACGGTGACCATTACGTAGTAGAATGGCCAAATCTCTCGCATCACGTCATCAACCGAGACTTTGCCAATGGCACATCCGACGAACAGCGTGGTGCCGACTGGTGGCGTCAACAGGCCAATGCCGAGATTGAGCAGCATCACGATTCCGAAGTGCACGGGATCGATGCCGAACTGTTTGACCACGGGCAACAGGATCGGGGTGCAGATCAGCAGTAGCGGTGCCAGATCAAGCGCTGTGCCAAGGACGAGCAGCATGATGTTGAGCCACATCAGCAGCACGTATTTGTTACTCGATATCGACACGAAGAAATCGGTCATCTTCAGCGGCATCTGCATCAAAGCCGCCACGTAACCGAAGCACGAAGCAGTGGCGACCAGGGTCAGCACCATCGCCACCGTCTGCAGCGTGCGATAGGCGAGCTTGGGCAAATCCGCCCATTTGTAATCGCGGTAGATAAACATAGTAACGAAGAATGCCCACACGCAGGCGACCGCCCCAGCCTCGATCGGAGTGAACACACCGGTCAGGATGCCGCCGAGTACGATTACGAGAGTGACGATGCCCCATGACGCCTCGCCCATGATGCGAATGGCGTTGCGCACTGGTACGATATCGCCTTTGGGATGCTTGTCGCGGTAGGCATAAAACAAGCACAGCATCGAAATCGAGAAGCCGAGTAGCAGCCCCGGAATGATACCTGCGAGAAAAAGGCTGGCGATCGAAACAGTACCGCCGGTGGCGAGCGAGTAGATCACCGTATTGTGGCTTGGCGGCACGAGGATCGCCTGCACCGAAGCGCTGATGGTGACGTTGGTTGCGAACACACGCGGATAGCCCTTGTCGGCCATCTGCGGGATCATCACCGACCCGACGGCCGATGTATCGGCCACCGACGAACCGGAAATGCCACTCATTATTGTGGTCGCGAGGATATTGACCTGCGACAGGCCGCCACGAATCCGCGTGTAGCCGACTATCACGGCCGCTAGGTTCACCAGGCGCAGTGCCATGCCGCCTTCGGCCATGATGGCGCCGGCAAGTACGAAGAACGGAATGGTCAGCATCGATACTTTGCCGACGCCGCTCGACAACTGCTGCATAACTGCTTCGATTGGCACATCGATCCACCAGGCGCCGACGAGTGCTGCCAATGCAAGCGCATAGGCAATCGGCATACCGACCGCGAAGAACGCGCACATGCTGAGCAGGAGAACCAGGATATCCATGACGGGCTACTTCTCTAGTGGCTGGCGTTATTCGATGGTGATGTGAGCGTCACTGCCGTCCTGGGGTGGTGGCCCAATGGTCAATCGTTCAACGACGTATAGAAACATCATCACCCCGCCAACCGCGATCGGGAGGTAGGTGACGCCGACCGACAGCGCTGGAAACTCATCGACAGAATTGCCCCATGTCGCGTTGACCAGCTTCATCCCATAGACGGTCATGAAGATGCCCATGGCGCCCATCAGCAGTTCACTGATGAGGGCTGCGACCGACCGTAGCCTTGGCGGCAGCAGATCAGTGCCGACTGTCATGTTCATGTGGATGCGCTGCCGGTAGCAATTGGCGGCGCCGATGAACGTCATGCCGACGGTAAGCAGCACGGCCATCGGTTCCGGCCAGGACGAAGCGCTGTTCATGACATAGCGCGTGTAGACTGCCCACGGTATAACCGCCGCAACGACGACCAGGGCGATACAGGCGATGATGGCACCGGTCCAATACATCAGGTCCATCGCGCGCCGGAACACACCAGCGGCCACATTGTCGGACATCTCGCCCCCGCGGTAACTTGAACAATTAATTAGAAAGAGACACGGCGAGGCCCTGAGCAGCCTCGGCCGTGTCAACTTGGAATTAAACCAACTTACTTCACATCCTGGATACGCTTCGTTAGGGCGGCGTACTTCGCGCCGTATTTATCCCAGACCGGTTTGACCGCATCTTGGAACGCCTTCTTGTCGGCGAACTTGATGATCTCGATGCCGGCAGCCTTCATCTTGGCCAGCGACTCTTCCTCGGCCTTGTACCAGAGCGCGCGCTGCTCTTTTTGGGCTTCGCGGCCGACCTTGGCAACGAGTGCCTGATCTTCCTTGGACAAGGTGTTCCAGGTCTTCTTCGAGAAGACCAAGATTTCTGGAATAATCAGGTGCTCGGTCTGCGAAATAAATTTCGCAACCTGGAAATGGTTCTGCGCGATGAAGCTTGGGAAGTTGTTTTCGGCACCGTCGACGACGCCGGTTTGCATGGCGTTGTAGACCTGATCGAAGCCCATCGCGATGCCATTGCCGCCGAGCGCGTTCATGGTGTCGACGAACAGCGGATTGCCCATCATGCGGATCTTGAGGCCTTTGAGATCGTCGAGGCTCTTGATCGCCTTTTTGCTATTATAGACGTTCCGGGTGCCGGCATTCATCCAGCACAATCCAATCAGGCCCGTCTTTTCGTTCGAAGTGATCTTGCCGAGGAGTTCCTCGCCGATCTCGCCGTCGATCACTTTCTCCATGTGCGTACCGTCGCGGAAAACGAACGGCATATTGAAGACGTTGAGGTCGTCGACGACGGGGCCGAGTGCGCCTACAGAGACACGCGCCAGTTGAAGGGCACCGACCTGCGCCTGCTCGATCATTTCCTTCTCGCCGCCGAGTTGCATCGACGGGAACATGGTGATCGAGATACGGCCATTGGTGGCGGCTTCGAGCTTCTTACCCATGGCTTCGACGGCTGCGACCGTCGGATAACCCGTCGGATGCACATCGGAAGCCTTGAGCACCAGCTTTGCTTGCGCTGCTGCTGGTGTCAGCCCGAGGCTTGTCGCCGCCGCACCCGCGGCGCCGAGCTTCAGGAATTCGCGTCGTTTGATAGGATTCATCTTGGTTTGTCTCCTCAACCGGTTGCCCTTTCTTTGAAGGGTTTGACTAGCATTGTAACCGTCGGCGTATCTAAGGTCTTCGTCTATGCGTTCTTATCAGACAAGCGCTTGGCCTGCTCGCGATTACCGCCAATTGCAGTTACCGTCCTGCCGTGTTATTTAAATTTGTACGATGACCCGACACCAGAAATCCCTAGCACCGCGACGCTGCAATGGCAACTCTGCCATTCTCACCCCACTGCGCCCTGTTCAAAGCCTCACCCAGGAACTGGTCGAGCGACTTCGCTCCGAGATCGCAACTGGACGACTGCTGCCAGGTGAGCGTCTGCCCACTGAGCAGAGCATGGGTGTTGCGATGGGCGTTTCGCGCACTGTTGTTCGCGAGGCAGTGGCGGCGTTGAAAGCAGACGGCTTGGTCATTACGCGCCAGGGGTCGGGTGCCTTTGTATCGAGCGACACACAACGACGGGGTTTTCTGATCGACCCTGTTGGTTTAGGCACTTATGATCATGTACTCCAAATCCTGGAGCTGCGTTTGGCGATCGAAGTCGAGGCTGCAGCACTTGCGAGTCTGCGGGCACCTGGGAAAGCTGTTCGTGAGATCGATAGTGCTCTGAAAAGCTTTGGGCGGGCGGTTCGGCGCGGCGAAAGCGCAGTGATAGAAGACTTCGCATTTCACAGAGCGATCGCAGTCTCGACCACGAACCCCCAGTTCACCGGGCTTCTCGAATTTCTCGGACTGTTCATAATTCCTCGCCAAAGCATTCGTGCTCAAAACCGAACCAGCGAAGATCAGGCAAGTTATCTCGAACAGATTTATTCTGAGCATCAATCAATTTGCACGGCCATCATGCGGAGCGATCCTGATGCTGCCCGTGAATCGATGCGCGCCCATCTGACAAGGTCGGGCGAACGCTATCGAGCTTTTGGTGCAGACGCGGCAAGCGAGGTCGACAGTAGCGAATTGGACACGTTCAAAACTGAGCGTTAGGCACTTCGGTGAGGTCGAGCGTGACCCGAAATTAGTGACACAAATCTTGATCAATCAATGATTGCCTGCAATGGCGGGGTGACTTTCCCAATGAAGTATCAGCGTCGCTTCGAGCATTCCAGCCGACAGCTTAACCACGCGAAAACCGGTCGTCGCTTTTGCCGGTGCAGCGCCATGGAACCGGCACCGAGGCGGTCTCCAAGTCCTTGATTGACAAGTCCTGATTGAATAGGGGCCCGGCACTAACCCACAGACATGCGGACGAAGTTCGATATCGCCCCAGATACACGTTTTCATGAATGATCGAAATGAATTTCTGGCGGTGGAAGCAGTCATCTGCGAACCCGTCTCTGCGCCGTGACACCCGATTTACAGGGAAATTTCGCGTTTTTCGGCGCTTAACAAGCCTCTGTATCGCTCTAAAGAGCCGTGAACATGGGCTTTTCCGCTGTTTTGCCTGCAAAAAATAACAGGGAAGCCTAAAAGGCGATCAGGGTCGCCTCCGCGCCGATCAGGGGCGTCGATGCGCGTGAACAGGCGGCTAAACGCCAGTCGGCGACCGTTGGCACGCTGCGTGCTTAACGGATGAAGCGACACCGTGACCACGCGTTAGGGCGACGGCGCGCTTTGCAGGAAGTGGTGTATGACGAAATCCAACGGGTTTAAACCAAAAAGTGCTGAACCCCTGAAGCAACCGGCGGTTGCGCCCGGGCACCCTGAATCGGAAGGCGCGTTCGCCGTCTGGGGCAAGGGCGGGATCGGACCACTTATGCGGCGCGTGCGATGCGAGCACCAGAACCGCCCCGTTGCCGATCCGGTGACGAAGGTGGACCTTGCACAACTCATCGATCACTTTGCCAGTTGGCCTCTGCCCACGGAGTTGCGTGACATTCTGGTTCGAGAATTGCGCGGCAATCGCAAAAGAAGACCCGGACCGAAAATTACACGATCCGCATGGGACAACATCCAAGATATAATGTTCATTTCTCACTACGAGCGCGGCCTTGCCATCGGCAGGCGCCTTCGCTCTTTTCTATATCACCTTCAGAAGAAGCACTCTCGCAACGCGAAGCCATCTGCCATTCCGTTGGCGCGTGAGCTGGCCTGCCACTATGTACGTAAATGGCTGCCGAAGTACCGCAATATGACGAACGCTTCGATCGCCAACCTTGTCAGCCAGCAACGGCCTAAACGTCGTAAGCGAGAATCGTCAACGGGCTGAGCGTGGAGAAAGTCATTGAATTCTTGCTTGGATAAGATGACTGCCAGCGACGTCTTATATCATTATGTATTCGGTCGGTCTTCAACAGGAGGTTCGACCCATGCCAAGACATATTGTCATCGAGCAGATGGCGCCCAGTGATCTCAAGCCCTACAGCCGCAATGCCCGAACGCACAGCCCGAAGCAGATCGCCCAGATCGCTGCCAGCATCCGAACGTTCGGCTTCAACAGCCCGGTTATTATCGACAGCAACGGAACCATCATCGCTGGCCACGGGAGGGTCGAAGCCGCAAAGCAGCTTGGCCTGGACAATGTACCTGTAGTCCGGCTCGATCACCTGAGCGAGGACCAGAAACGTGCCTACATCCTGGCCGACAATCGACTGGCCGAGAAGGCCGGATGGGATCGTGAGATTCTGGCAATCGAGCTCCAGCATCTGGTGCTCGTCGATACCGGCTTCGACATCTCGATCACCGGCTTCGAGATGGCCGAGATCGATGTCCTGCTCGGCGAGGGTCAAGACGCCGGCAAGGACGATCCGGCAGACAAAGTCCCAGCCGTCGAAGCCGGACCCGCCGTCACGCGGGTCGGCGACATCTGGAACATCGGCCGCCACCGGCTGATCTGTGGCGACGCGACCGATGCTGCGACCTATGCCCAGCTCCTCGATGACGCGACGGCGCAGATGGTGTTCACCGACCCGCCCTACAACGTAAAGATCGACGGCCACGTCGGCGGCCTCGGCAAGGTCAAGCATCGCGAGTTTGCCATGGCCTCTGGCGAGATGAGCGAAGTAGAGTTCACCGGCTTCCTCTCGCAGATCTTCGAAAATCTGGCCCAGCACGCCGCCGACGGCGCCATTCACTTTGTCTGCATGGACTGGCGACACGTCAGCGAAGTTCTGGCCGGCGCCAAGACAGCCTATGGCGAACTCAAGAACATCTGCGTCTGGTCGAAGAGCAACGGCGGCATGGGTAGCCTATACCGATCGCAGCACGAGTTCGTTTTCGTGTTCAAGTCGGGCACCGCGCCGCATATCAACAACGTCGAGCTTGGCAAGCATGGCCGCTATCGGACCAACGTCTGGTCCTATGCCGGCATAAACAGCTTCGGCGCGAACCGTGACGCCGATCTCGCCATGCACCCCACGGTCAAGCCCGTGGCGCTGGTTGCCGATGCGATCCTCGATTGCTCGAAGCGCAATGGCATCATCCTCGACGCGTTTGCCGGTTCAGGCACCACCCTTGTCGCTGCCGAGCGGACCGGCAGGCGCGGGTTTGGCATCGAACTCGACCCGCACTATTGCGATGTGATCGTTCGCCGACTGGCCAGGCTCGCCCGCCTTGACGCCGTGCACGCCGTCACCGGCGAAACGTTCGCCGAGGTCGCCGAGCTTCGCGCCAGCGAAGCCGCTGCGTCTGATGCACCAGCCCCGACCGAGGCATCGGCCGAAGAGCCGGAGGCCGCGGCATGACCGACGATGCAACTGAGAAGCACGAAGCCAGCGACCGCGCCGCAGCCGCCAGCAATGTCGCGACTGCGGCCGATCCTAGCGGGCCCACCGATGTGCCGGAACGCAAAGTGCGGCGTCGCCGGCGCAAGAAGCGGCGCGGCCGAAAGGACCAGATCGACATCGCCAAGGTGCTTCTCGCGCCAGTCAAGCTGATGCAAGGGGCGAGGGCGCGGCATATTTCAGTCTTCGAAGCGACGCTCCGCGCCCAGGTCGTCAAAGCGATCGACGGCCGGGACTCGGCAAGTATTAAGGCGTTGATTGATCGCGCCATCGAATTCGAGCTCGTGGCGCCGCCAGCACGTGAAGCCCGCTACTGCGGCGTCTTTATCGTTCCCAGTTGCCTATGCGAGGCAGATCAGCGCGAGATCTTCGCTCCTGACACAACGATGGGCCGCATCGTCGAGATCATCCTGAGGCACTATGACAGACAAACTCGATAAGCCCGCTGAAGGCCATGATGGCGGCGCCGATCCTCGGGCTCGAGGCGAGACGCCTGCCGATCGTCGCAATCCGCCGATTGCGACCCGGTTCAAGCCGGGTCAGTCAGGCCACCCCGCCGGGCGGCCAAGGGGCGCCACTGGGCGCAAAAAGGCCGTCCGCAATGTTCTGCTCGAAAATCGCGAAACTCGCATCGCGAACTCGACACAACCTAAGCAGATCACGACGCTCGAATTGGTGTTCATGGTGCTGCGCGAAAAGGCCTTCAAAGGGGATCGCCGCGCCATCAAGACGCTGCAGGACTTCGAAGCCAAGTACAATCGGAACGCGGAGCCGCCGCCGGAAGGTATCGGGTTCTTGGTCGTGCCCGGGCCGCTCACGAAGGAGGAGTGGATTGAGCTATACGCGCCAAAGGACGAGCCGCCAGAGGTCGAAGAGTTCGACTAAGCGGGTGACGTGGCCGAAAACGAAGCGTGGCCGAAGTCAAAGTTCGACGGCAGCCGCTTGAAGTTCGGCCGAGACATCGACAACGCCCGGCTCGGTCCAGACATCATCGACGAGATAAAAAATCCGACTGTTGGTATGCTTCGACCACGTCGATCGCTGCTTCACGACTGCGATCGGAACCAACGCAGCGCGATGAACCGTGAAATCTCGATCGAACAGGATGCCGGCGAGAACATCGAATGGGTCCTGGTCGAGATTGCGGATCGCGCTCAACTGCCGCGTTCCGCGGCTGGTGCCGATCCGCCGCGGCTGGTGCCGATCCGCCGCGCCTTGATCTGATAACGCCGGCCCGATCCATCGACCGCATCATGGCCCGCGGCCGAGTTGCCCGCCCGCGTCCAATCGAAAGCACGGCAGCAGAGCACCTCGGCAAGATCGCTAATGGGACTGTTGGCGCTGCGCACGATGTCGCGCCGACGCAGTTCGTCCATGACGGCGCCGTAGCGCTGCAAGAGTTCAACAACGGTTAGCACTTCGAGGTTCATGGTCGACGAGCTTAAGTGATTCGTGTGATGCGCGGGTCGACACCAGGGCGACGATTACCCGACGCGGTCCATCAGCCACTCGAACAATCCTGATTTCACGGCGATACCGGCGAGATGATCACCGGTCCATAAATGAACGCCTGACGCCTCGTTGGTTGAGAGTTGGCCGTCGGGCGAGTGACAAACAAAGAAGGTGCGCGGCAGTCCGCTCGTCTCGAAATACGCCATGTGAGTCTCCAGCGTGCCCTGGCTTGCGCGCGATTTGACTTGTACCGAGGCGGTCTCACCGAGCGTCGGCTGCTCGATCAGAAGATCGATGTCGGCCATGGTGCCACCAAGGACCGACACGCGTTGCCAACCACCGCGCGCGAAGATGAGATCGACCATGACCTCGAAATCCGCCCAGTGCAGCTCGGCGATCATCGCCCTGGCCGACGCAATCATGGCGTTGCGAGCGGCAGTAGCCGCCTGCAGGACCGGCTCTTCCTCGCCATTGATACGGCGCAGCAAATAGTCGCCGGCCCGCACGGCGCAGATTGTGCCGCGGTAGTTCGCCACCTGCGTCAGCCGCGTGGTCAAGTCGGACGCGCGCAGTATCTCGCCACGGATGTTTGTGTTGCGCCATCCATCGATGGCTTTGCGGTGGCGCGAGGCGACAGGTCCCTCAGTGTGCTCCAGCATCGTGACCTCGGTATCGGCAAAGGTCCACCACAGAAGCCCATCAGCAAAGGTGATCCAAAGGCAGTCGCTGCCGAGCGTGTAGAAGTCTTTGACTTCGCGCATCGAATCTCGGGCTTTTCCAATCGAGCGCCGCGTTGCCTGAAAGTGCGCCAGGATCCCGTCCCAATTGCCGGCTGCACTCAATTCGTGCGGCACACCTTGATATCCGAGCTGGAGTTCGCCGCGTTCGAGACTGGCTCGAGCGAATGTGCCACCGGCACCGAGCTTGATGTATCGGATCTGGGCAGGGTAGATTGGTCGCATAGTTGAGACTCATTGGCATCACAACGGAGTTCGTCCATTCGCTTGCAAAGCGTAGGAAGTCCAGCAAAATGAGACTCATCGTCTGTAGATTGATAATCGCAGGCGCCGTTCCCTCTGAGCATGGACGTTCGGCGCCGAGTGGGTCTCAATTTGAAGAAGCTGAGGGAGGAGCAAGGCTTCTCACAGGAGAGCTTTGCCGATCATTGCGGCTTGCACCGGACCTACATCAGCGGCATCGAGCGCGGCGTGCGGAACCCGACCGTGGTGATCCTCGACAAGATCGCCAGGGCGCTGAAGGTGTCGGCCGGGCAGCTGCTGGACGAGGGGAAGGCAGCGTCCAGAAGTCTCTGAGACCGATTGCGGATCATCGCCGGTTCAAACTCCGCCAAGTCGTGTTCTACCGAAGCAAGGTCGGCGTGCACCCCGACGACATGGTTACATTCCACAGACGCGTAACTTGCGATCAGCACCGCACTTCACCAGGTCTCAGGCGGCCCGCTGGCGACTTACAATTCGCGGGTCAGACTGTATCGAAGCAAAGTAAATCAACGCGTCTTGCGAGATTGTTGAACGCAGAGCCGTAAAGCCGGATAACATCGCCGCCATTCTGTTAGAAGCGCGGGCACGCCCGTTAACGGTGCCTCGTAACCGTGGGCGCGCAAAGGCTCCGATTTCTCGCTGTTGTTCGAAGCGCTCGCCATGAAGTTGGTGGCACACATGCCGGTCGCCGCTGCGGCGCGCCTCGTCGGCGAGCACGACACGCGGCTCTAAGGTGTCGTCTTCACTATTTGCGGGAAGCCGTGGCGCGCATGGATCTCGCAAGCCTGCGCCGTGTCCGCATCGATGAAACCGCAGCCTGCGTCGCAACGGAGCGCCACAGCCATGATCGAAGCTACACCGCTTCCCTTTGCCTTGCCATCCGTGGCCCTAAAGAAGATCACAGTGGATTTCGACGGCGGCATGCTGGCATTGCGTGCCTCCGAGCAGAAGATCGGCATCATCGCCCGGCTCGCTTCGGCGTTGCCCTACCGGCGTGATCGCCTGCGCGTTCGCCACCATCTCGGTAAGATTATCGACGCGCGCGTCTTGGCATCTGCTGCGGCTATGAGGACGGCATCGGTCACGATCGTCTGCGCGACGACCCGGCCTGGAAGATGGCGGTCGGGCGGGCGCCCGAGGCGGGTGCGCCGCTCGCCTCGCAATCAACCATCAGCCGGTTCGAGAACGCACCATCGAGAACCGATGCGGCGCGCCTGGCGGTCGCCCTCGTCGATCAGCTGACCACGCGCGTGCGCCCGTCTCATCGCGCCATCTTCGATATCGACGACACGTTCGATGCGGCGCACGAGGGCCAGCAGCTCACATTCTGGAACGCGCATGATGACGAGCCCGGCTCCGCCCCGTCCGCACCAGCCGCAGGATCGCCGCGACCGGGAGCCAATAATGCTTCAATGATCGAGCGGGCGAGCACGATTACGGTTCGACCTGGCAACTCATGCTGCTGGTTTGCGTCACGCATCCACGTCACGGGCGTTTCAAGATCGCAGCAACAAAAGCGTAGCTGCGGCGATTATCACGATTAGCCCGCCAGCAAAGCCCTGCAGCACCCGCGCCCAACGTTCAAGACCGGGCAGCCATGTCGAGACTGCCGCGCCGAGAAAGCGGCGCGCTACGATCGCCAGTAGTGCGACGATGCCGATAGTCAACGCGATGCCTAGTGCCAGTGATACCAGCACGAGTCCAACCATGGCCGCGCTAGATTGAACCCACGCAAAGCCAAGTACTGAAATCGTCAACGGGCATGGCAGCAAGCCGATGCCAGCTGTCAGCGCGTGCTCGCCATCATGGTGGGCGTGCGCGGGGCGCACGCTCTGGTACAACATGATCACGCCGGCAACGATGACGAGTCCATAGCCGAAGGCGGTGAACGCTGGCGACCCCCGCCCCGAAATCGAGGGCGCTTGCCCGATGACAAATCGCAGAACCAGGAAGGCGGCGAAGCCGGACAGCACATGCAAGAGTGCGGCGCTGAGCGCAATCCGCACACCTTTGCCGAGATGTGCTTCCTTGCCGATGAAATACGCTGCGAGCGCCGCTTTGCCGTGACCCGGCGTCAATGCGTGCAAGGCACCGAGCCCGGAGGCAAGCGCTATGGCGCCGATGCCGCCGGCGCGCAGTTCAGCGGCAAGCGTGCGCAGTATTCCGCCCTGCAGTGAAGCCAAGTAGGTGATCAGCCAATCCATCATCTGCGCCTTGCCTTATCCTACCCACCAGGATAGGTAAAGGCATGCAGCATCACAGTCACCCCGACATTATCAAACGCCTGAAGCGCGCCGAAGGACATCTGCGTTCCCTCATCGGCATGATCGAGTCGGGCAAGCCGTGCCTAGAATTAGCGCAGCAGCTGCACGCGGTCGAGAACGCCATTGCCAATGCCAAACGGGAGTTGATCCACGATCACATCGATCATTGCCTCGACGACACGATCAAGGGTGACGCAAAGGCGACCCGCGCGGCTCTCGCCGAGTTCAAAGCCTTGAGCAAGTACCTATGAAAGACATGACGATGATCGAGCGACTTCGCGACTGGTTCGGATTTGGACCTGAGGCGAGCCCAGTTGGCCACGGCCACCACCATGGTGAGGACGGCGGCCACGGTCACACCCACGGCGTCATCGACCCGACCATTGCCACGACCGAGCGCGGCATCTGGGCGATCAAATGGTCGTTCGTCATTCTCGCGGCGACTTCGGCCGTTCAGATCGTCGTGGTGCTGGCCACGGGCAGCGTCGCCCTGCTCGCCGACACCATCCACAATGTTGCGGACGCGACCACAGCCATTCCCCTGTGGATCGCCTTCAAGCTAGCGCAGCGCAAGCCGACGGCGACCTTCACTTACGGTTACGGGCGGGTTGAAGACTTAGCCGGGATTGCGATCGTTCTCATCATCTTGTTCAGCGCACTCGTCGCCGGCTACGAATCGATTAACCGCATCCTGCATCCGCAACCTATAACAGCGCTCGGCTGGGTCGCGTTCGCCGGAGTCATCGGCTTTATCGGTAATGAAGTTGTGGCTGTTTTCCGCATCCGGGTAGGCCGCGAGATCAACAGTGCTGCGCTCATCGCCGACGGCTACCACGCGCGAACCGACGGCTTGACGAGCCTGGCGGTCGTTTTGGGCGCTTTTTTTGTCTGGCTCGGTTTCCCGCTTGCCGATCCCATCATCGGCCTTCTGATCACCATTGCCATTTTCGGCATCGTCTGGCAGTCGGCGAAATCGGTACTGACCCGCATGCTGGATGGCGTCGACCCGGCGATCATCACTGAGATCCGGCATGCGGCTGAGCATGTCGCAGGCATAAAAAAAGTGCTCGACGTAAAAGCGCGTTGGCTCGGCCACAAACTGCACGCGGATGTCGCAGTTCTCGTCGATGGTGCTTTGCCGGTCGCCGAAGCCGATACGATTGGTAAGGCCCTGCGCCGCGAGATGAAGTCACACATTCCGACACTTTCAGTCGTCAATATTCGATGTCATGGCGACGATCCATTGGAGGCTACACACGAGGCTTCACAAGTGGGTGGACATCACCACGCCCCGGAGCCCTTCAAGGTGATCAGTCCGATTGCCAGCGGTCTACTGGCGATTGTCGATACGGCGAAAGGCGAGCGGATGCGGCTGACACTCCATCATCGCGCCGATGGTCTGCAAGCGACGGTCGCAATCAAGCGTGCCGTCGATACCGTCGAAACATTGGAGATGATGCCGACGAACGCACAAGCGCTGGTTTTTGAAAGTGCCGTTGCACCAGCGGAACCGCACGAATTTGATGCCGAGCTCCAGATGCTCGCCGGTGACCAGAAAATCGTGCTCCCTTTCACCCTGACCGAGCCGTCGGGGCACAGCCACTAGCGAAATACGGGGAGAGGTGAAATCCGGGATGGCGACCTTCAAGAGGACGTTTTGCTGCTGTTTGCCGCCGGTGGCGCTGCGCTGCGTTAACTTCACCGTGTAAACTGCCGATACTTTAATCGCCTCGGCTCCACGCTGTCCGCGCCCAGCCGCCGCTTATTGTCCTCCAGTTAATCCGAGAAGCTGCCCTCGAACCAATCCATCGGGCTGCCGCCCTCGACAGCCTGGATATGCGTGGCGATGAAGTCGAGGAACTAGCTATCGTGGGAGAAGATGACGGCGCAGCCCGCGTATGCCTCGATGGCTACTTCCAGCCGGCGCAAAGTGACGACATCGAGTTCGTTGGTGGGCATGTCCAGAGGCAGTGCGTTCACGCCATTCTGCGGCATCTTGGCAACGTTAAAGGCTGCTAAAGAAGACAGCACTCGCTTCCCGAAGCCCATCGTAACTTCCATCGCTTGAGCCAAATCGGCAAATGTACCCTTTTACGCCAGGGTATAGTGGGATCTGCCGTTAGGCTCAGCGCTCCACAACCTTCGTCAAAATCAGGCGTGGTGTTGCCTCGGTGATCTGGCGGATCTCGCCGTCGCTAAAGCCCTTGCGGCGCATCATCGGGACGACTGCGTGCGGCAGGTGGGCGTAGCCATGGCCACCAAAACGTACAAGCCGTGTCTTTGTGCAGATATCTTGCGACATCAGGATGCGGTCGCCATAGCCCCGCTCCACCAGCCGCTTAATGACGCTCAGGCGCTGGCCGTCATTCGGCAGGTCGATGTTCGAGAACGGGTAGTAGGACGATTCAATACCGAAGAAGTCCCATTCCGCGATGCATCCTTCGTCCATCAAGTGGACCGCCTGATCGTGCTCGAAGAAGGTTCGGTCGAGATGACTGATCACCAGCCGCGTGACGTCGCCGCCCGCCGCACGTACGAACCGCGCGACGGCAAGGGGTGAGCCTGGATCGCGGCCCGGGTGTACATTGATCGAGGCACCGGTTGCCTGTTGTGCGATGACGGCTGCCCGCATCACCCGCTGTTCCAGGTCGGTCCAGGGATCGCTCACGCCGATTTCGCCGATGATGCCGGCACGCACCTGCGTTCCATCGATGCCCTCCTGCACGCCTCGGATCATGACTTCGGCAAGCGCCTCCACGTCGCGGTTGGCGATGTGATCGCGCGCGAACGCTTCGATGTAAAAGCCGACACCGGCCACAACGTTGACCCCGCTAGCCTCGGCCGCCCGCTTCAAGCCGACGGGGTCGGGTGCGATGCCAGCGATGGTCAACTCAACGATGGTGCCACCGCCAGCGTCGCGGAAAAGGGCAAGCTCGTCCGCAGCCAGCCGCCAATCGTCAAGGATGTGGTTGCCATAGTGCTTGACCCAATGGTATCGCACGTCATGGGCGTTCTGCAGGGTGATGTCGACCTCGGACAAGTTGGCTGCCTTGAGCTCGGGCGGCGTCACATCACACAGGATGTGCTCATGCGGTAGCACGAGGCCGAGCGATGCCGGGCTGATCGGGCCGAGCACTGTCTGAACCTCACCAGCGGTAGCGGCGCGCTCGCTCATGCGCCGGCAATCTTGAACAGTCGCCCCGGATTATCGTTGACCATCAGCTTTAGATCGCTGCGCGCCACCCCGCAACTTTCCAGGAGCATCAAGAACTCGCGCAGTCCCTCGTGTGGCGGGGGCAGCAGGTAGACCCCGCAGTCGCTCGACAAGATGCAGTTCGCTGGCCCCGCCGCACGGATCAGATCCGCCATCTGCGGCGCCGTCACTGAGGGCACGGAATGCTTCTCGGCATCGACGTGGGTGAGGCCTGCCTGTGTGGCGTGGCTCGCGAAAAAGAACGAATGTTCCGTCATCGCGCCAAGCCGTGCCAGCTCCCGCACTTCATCGGCCGAGTAGTAGGACGATGGCGCGAGGATGCGCGTAACGCCGCGCGCCTTGGCCAATTCGGTCAGCCTGATGGCTTCTGGGCCGGTTATGTGTCCAGTATTGAGAACGACGTCGTGGGCGGCGATATGGTCGAGGATTTCCGGTAAGTCACCCGGTAGGTCGCCGCGCGCCGGTATCTCCAGACAGGATTCGATGTAGACCGGCGAGCGCGCTTCCTGACGCGCGACATTGCGGGTGTGGTGGGTCGGCAGCGAGATGAAGCGGGCGCCGTGGCCAGCGCCGAATGGCGGACCATAACCCAGGCCTAGCGCAATCTTGACAGCTTTGGCCGACACGCCGCCAGCAGGCGGCTCCATGATCATGCCACCGAATACCTCGATGCCAAGCGGTGCGAGCTCGCGCATCGCCAGCGCCGCATAGCCCGACGAGTTGGCGAAGTTATCCATCAGCCCGATCGCTCGCATTCCAGCGCGCGCCGCGTTGCGGACCGCGTCGAACACGGTGACGCTGCGGCCGTTGAGATGTGGGCAGGCGTGGACGTGACCGTCCACGGCGCCGTGCAGGAGTTCAAAACCAGAAAGCGTGCCGCCGCCGTGCATGGATTGTCCCTCAGTGCCGCAGGATCTTGGAAACGAACTCGCGCGTTCGCACTTCTTGCGGCGCATCGAATATCTGTTTTGGTGTACCGATCTCGACAACCTTGCCGCCAGCCATGAACGCGACCTTCGATGCGACTTCGCGGATGAACCCCATCTCGTGGCTGACGATCAGCATCGTCATGCCGTCGCGGGCGAGCACGCGGATCGCGTCGAGGACTTCGGACACTAACTCCGGATCGAGTGCCGCAGTAATCTCGTCAAGCAACAAGATCTCAGGCTTCAGCGCGAGAGCGCGGGCAATGGCGACACGCTGCTGCTGGCCGCCGGACAATTCATCCGGGTAGGCTGCGAGCTTGTCGCCGAGCCCGACCATCGACAGCAGCCGGCGTGCCTCCTCCTCGACGTCGGCGCGCAAGCGCTTCTTGATCCTAATTGGCGCGATGGTGGTGTTGTCCAGCACGGTCATGTTCTGAAACAAGTTATACTGCTGGAACACGATCGCGAAGCGGTCGCGCATCTGGCGCACGTCCCGAGCGCTGGCGTAATCGATGGTGGCACCGTCGAGCCTGACAACGCCAGACGCTGGTTTCAACAGCCCGACGAGCACGCGCAGGATCGTGCTCTTGCCGGAGCCGGATGGCCCAATCAAGCCGAGAATCTCGCCGCTCCCAACGTGCAACGTGATACCGTCGAGCACCGGCGTCGCGCCGTAGGCCGCCTTCAGGTCAACGATGTCGAGTCTTGGCAAGTCGTGCCTCCAGGTGGGTGCCGAAGCGGGTCAATGGATAGGAGATCAGAAAGTAGATCAACAACAGCGTGCCGAAAACGAGAGCCGCTGGGAAGCCCTTATTGTTGAGCACCTTACCGGCGAAGGTCAATTCGATGACGCCAATCTGCGAGGCGAGTGCCGTGTCCTTTATGAACAGCACGAAGAAGCCGAACGCAGGCGGAAGTATCACGCGCCAAGCCTGCGGCACGATCACATAGCGCACGGTCTCGAAAAGCGAAAAATTCATCGCCGTCGCTGCATCCCATTGGTTCTTGTGGACGCTTTCCAGACCCGATCGGATGATCTCAGCGAGATAGGCCGAGGCGATCAGGAACACGGCAATCAGCGCAACCACGAACAACGGCAGATCAAGGCCCGACAGCTGCGAAATGAAGAAGACCAGCATCAGCGTTACAAGAAACGGCACGCGGCGGAATAATTCTGTCAACAAAAGTGCAAGCCAGCGCGCGGGCGCGAGCCAACGCGCGCGTGTCAGCCGCACGAGCGCGAGGCCGAAGCCCGAGATCAGTCCCGTCACTGAACCAATCGCCGATAGACAGATCGTGGCTAACGCCGCCTTGGTCAGGAACAGCATATTGTAGTAGCCAAAAAAGGCTGGCAATTCGGAAAAGACGCGGTCCCACATGTCAGATGATCCTCATGCGGGCACGGAACGCGAATCGCCCGATCAGCCCCAGAATGACCGATGCGACCAGCGTGATGGCGATGTAAAATCCTGCGGTGACAGTGAACACCTCGATCGACCGGAACGTCTGTGAATTGATGTTGAACGCCCGCCCGGTTAGTTCCTCCACGCCAAAGACGGCGGCCATCGACGTGCCAAGCGTCATGAGGATGTACTGGTTCGACAGCGATGGAAACAGGACGCGCGCGACGTGCGGCAGGATTACGAATTGGATCTGTTGGAGGCGCGAGAAGCCAAGCACTTCGGCGGCCTCCATCTCGTTTGCGCGGACACTCTCGAAGCCCGCCCGCTGGATGTCGGTGAGGTAGGCGCCCGCATTTAGCGTCATGCCGATGAGCACGGCCGCATATGAAGACAGAAGAATGCCGGCATCAGGTAGGGCAAAATAAAGGAAATAGATCTGCACGAGTTGCGGTGTGTTTGTGAAGAACGTCACGTAGCTGCGCACGATGCGCCGCAGGACAGGGCCGCCGAACGACAAGGCGGCAGCTCCGGCGGTGCCGATCAACAGTCCACCACAGAACGCGAGAAACGCGATCTGCAGGCTGAGCCAGGCACCGGCGGCGAGACTAGGAAGATAGGGCCAGATCTGGCCGTATTGCAGGATTGACGACATCGCACTCGATCAGCGGGCAGTGTCCGCCACATGGGACGGACACTGCATGAGATTGCAGCAGGCGCGAAGCTTGCGCCAGTCCAGGCTAGAACGCGGGGCCGACGCCGGTCGGGTAGAGCATTGGGATGCCGAACCACTTCAGCCACATCTCATCGGTCTTGCCGCGCCGCGCGAGTTCGAAGATCGCGACATTGAGCCAGTCCTTGAGGCCGGTTGAAGTTTTGGCAATCCCCAGTCCGCAAAAGTAGACATCGACCGGCTTCTCGGCCAGCACCTTCCACTTCACGTCCTTGTGCTTATTCATGTGCTCGCCGACAAAGTCGACGACATCGAGCATAGCATCGCCGCGCCCTTGCGCGAGGGCTCGTATCACGTCGGGATAGTTGTCGAGCTGCGTGATCTTGGCCTTTGGCAAATTGTCGGTGATGAACTTGATCGGCGTGGTGCCTCGTACCTGCACCAGCGTCACGGATTCAGTGTTCAGCTCTTTCCAGTCCTTGAACGGTTTGGCCTCGGTGGTGAGGATGCCGAACACTTCAGTGTGCACGGGCAAAGTGAAGTCGATCACCTTCGCCCGCTCTGGATTGCGGGTCATCGCACCCATCACAAAGTCGATCTTACCGGACTGGACGAAGGGAATGCGATCGGGCGAGCCGACCTGCACCACTTCGAGCTTCACGCCGAGCATCTTCGCGATCTCGGTGGCGTAGTCGACGTCGAAACCGGCAATCTCATTCTTTTCGTCGAACTTGCCGAGTGGCACCAACGTCGGATTTACACCTACCTTGATCGAGCCGGATTTTATGATCTCGTCAAGCGTTCGTGCTTCGGCGTTGCCGCTGCCAAGAGCAAACATTGCACCCAGTGCAATCGCCAGCCAAGATCTCGTTCGCGCAAGCATTTGGTTACTCCCTTGCCCGCAGGTGCCGCCACTCTGGACGCCATCCCGTTTGTTGCCGAAGGTCGCGAGTGTGTATAATCTGCGAGCGGCTGTAAAGGCGATCATTAGCGGAGAAATGCGGCAGATGCCCAAAGTTGGGGCGGTGCGGATAGCGGGGTTCGAGCGCGGCGCGCCCGTTACCATTTCCGTCGATGGTCAAATTGTGAAGGCGCAAACAGGCGAGATGCTGGCAGCGTCATTGCTGGCGGTCGGCATCTACCGGTTGCGGTCCAGTCCCACTGCAGGAACGTCGCGCGGTGCCTTCTGCTTGATGGGGGTCTGTCAGGAGTGCCTTGTGCGCATCGACAGCCAACTCAGGCAAGCCTGCCTGACCACAGTGCGCGATGGCCTCGTCGTCACGCTCGCTTCCCATGATCGCGTGACGGGATGACGGCATCGCAAGATCTCATCGTCATCGGTGCCGGGCCAGCTGGCAGCAGTGCTGCGCTCACAGCCGCCCGGCACGGCCTGTCGGTGGCGCTGATCGACGACGCAATGGCTGTCGGCGGTCAGGTCTATCGTGCACCGGCGAACGGTCTCGACGTACCGCCGTCTAAGCGCGATGCCGATTTCCATACCGGCGAGGACTTGCGCCACGCACTGGGCCAATCGAACGTCGATTGGAAGCCAGGGCGTATGGTCTGGTCGGTTGCTAGCGGGTACACGGTCAGTGCTGTCGGGCCAGCTGGCGTCGAAGATTATGAGGCGCCACGGTTGATTGCAGCGACAGGGGCACACGAACGGGTCGTGCCATTTCCCGGTTGGACGCTGCCCGGTGTGATCGGGCTGGCGGCGGCAACCATTTTGCTCAAATCGCAAGGTATGATTCCAGGTCGCCGGGTGGTGGTCGCGGGCTGTGGTCCTCTGCTAATCGCGGTGACCGCCAAGATCGTGGCGGCCGGTGGGCAGGTGGCGGCCATCGTCAATCTCGACGGCCCGAGCGATTGGCTGCGGGCGTTGCCCCGCATGGCGCGGCGACCGCGACTGCTGATGCGGGGCGCGGGTTGGGTGCTCGATATCGCGCGCGCTCGAATCCCCATTTACTTCCGGCATTCCATTACCGAGGCGCAAGGCAGCGAATGCATCGAGACGATTGCAATCGGTCCCGTAGATCGATGGGGGGCACCCACGGGTTCGTCCTCACATCTGCTCGATGCCGACATGCTGGTGGTTGGTCACGGACTGGTGCCGGGCGCGGAGATACCCCGACTTCTGGGCGCCAAAATGGTTTACGAGTCGGACCGTGGAGGCTGGATTCCCGCGGTCGACGACGTCGGCCGCACCAGTGTCATGGGCCTGTTCGCGGCCGGGGACGGCGCTGGCATTCGCGGGGCGGAACCGGCCGCGCTGCTGGGAACGTTGGCTGGATTGGCGGCCGCGCGGGATGCTGGTCGATTGGGTCAGGGTGCTTACGAAAAATCGACTGCGGCGATGCGCACGCAGCTTGCGTCCTATCAGCCATTCACCAACGCCGTTGGTGACATGATGGCGCTGCGCACCCGGCAGGTGGCAGCGATCGGGCCCTCGACCGTCGTCTGCCGCTGCGAGGACATCACCCGCGCCGGCATCGACGCTGCCGCGCGTGACGGCGCGTTGGACGTGAACCAGCTGAAGCACTTCACGCGCTGCGGCATGGGGCCGTGTCAAGGCCGCATGTGCGGCGACGTTGCTGGCGAGTTGCTGGCGCAGGCGCTTGGTGTGCCGCGCGCGGCGGTCGGATATTGGACCGGGCGTCCACCCCTTAGGCCGATCCCACTCGAGGATCTCATCGGCACGTTCACCTATGGCGATCTTCCGATCCCGAAGCCGGCGCCGCTATGACCACGCCCTACGACCTCATCGTCATTGGCGGCGGCATCCACGGGGCGACGGTCGCGCTGCTGGCGGCGCGCGGCGGCATGCGCGTCTGCGTCATCGAACGCGACCAGATCTGCCGCGGCGCATCTGGGGTCAATGCCGGCACGCTCACCATGCAAATGACGCGCGTCGCTCTGATTCCTTATGCGTTGAAGGCACACGCCATGTGGGCCGCAGCGCCGACGTGGCTCGGCCACGACGTTGGTATCGTCGTCTGCGATGGCCTCTCACTCGCGTTCACCGAAGGCGAGGAGGAACTGCTGACCTTCCGAGCAGCGAAGCGTCGGGAAGCTGGCGCGCCCATCAGCATCGTGTCCGGGCAACAGGCCAAAGTCATCGAACCCGGCTTGTCAGGCGACGTGCGGATCGCTGGCTGGTGCAAGGTCGATGGCTATGCCAACGCCTACCTGACCGGTCTTGCTTATCGCCGCGCGCTCGTCGAGGCCGGAGTTGTCCTGCTCGAACGAACGGCTGCTCGCGGCATCGCGCGGTGCAACGGTGGGTATCAAGTCGACACCACAGGGGGATCAATCACTGGCGCGCGCCTCGTCATTGCTGGCGGCGTATGGATCGAGCCGATGCTGGCGTGGCTCGGCGTGACGCTGCCGATCAAGGTCCTGATCAACCAGCTTTCCGTGACAGAGCGCACCCAGCCGGTCATGCGTACCCAGGTCGGCGTCGCCTCCGGTCTGCTGTCGTTGAAACAGTACGCGCATGGCACCGTGGTCATTGGTGGGGGATGGCAAGGCAAGGGCGAACGCGAAGCCGGCACAAACGAGATTGTGCCGGAAAGCGTGGTCGGCAACATCCGTCTGGCCTGCCATGCAATCCCCGCGCTCCGGGGCGCTCGACTCGCTCGCTCCTGGACCGGTTTCGAGGCAGAAACCGCCGATGCGCTGCCAGCTGCTGGCCCGATCCCCGGATTCGAGAATGCCTACGTGTGCGGCAGCGTACATTCGGGCTATACCAGCGGTCCTTACATCGCCAAACTGCTGGCTGATCGCATCCTCGGGCGGGCACCGGAAATGCCGCTATTTTCAATTGACCGGCTGCTCTGTGGTACGGTGGTTGGCACTTCAACGTCGATGGGCGCAGTAACATGAGCGACACCAATCCATTTCACGGCATCCACGCCGCCACTGTCGCGCCGATGCGATCCGACTTTTCCCTTGATGAGGCAGCGTTAGCGGCACACGTCGCCAGCGTGTCCCGCGTGCCAGGTATCCGGGGGCTCCTGGTTAACGGTCACGCGGGCGAGAATTTCTTTCTCACCCGAGACGAGCTGCGCCGGGTGATCGAAGTCATCCGTAGTGCAGTTCCAAAACACTGCTGGCTGACGGCTGGCATCAATGCCGAGTCAAGCCTCCAGGCAGCGCGATTGGCTGCTGATGCTGAGGCGGCGGGAGCTAATGCGCTGCTCGTGTTCCCGCCCAACAGCTGGGCCATGCACCACGATCTCGCGATGGTCGCAGCACACCACGATCACGTGCTCAACGCCAGCACTTTGCCACTCGTGCTCTATCAGGCACCGGTCGGAGCCGGACGCATGGCGTATCAACTCCCGGTGGTGGAGCACCTGATCGCGAGCCCCCGCGTCAAAGCCATCAAGGAGGGCAGTTGGGAGGTCGCGACGTACGAACAGAACTGGCGTTTCGTGACGCAGCGCCGCCCCGATATCGCCGTGCTCGGCTCTGGCGATGAACACCTTTTGACGAGCTACATGATCGGCAGCGTTGGTGCACAGGTCAGTCTGGGCGCCATCATACCCGAACTGATCGTCGCACTGCATGAGTCGGCCATGGCTCGAGATTGGACTACGGCGCGGATGCTTCACGAGTTGATCTATCCACTGTCAGTGGCGATCTATCGCCAGTCGCCGGGTAACCGTGCGAATGCCCGCCTTAAGGCTTGCTTGAAGCTGCTCGGGCGTCTCGACGATGCCACCGTCCGCCCGCCGATCCAACCGCTTGACGGCGTGGAACTGGATCGGCTGCGAACCGCGCTCGAGCGGGCGAATGCAGCCGTCTGATGTTCCCGACCAACGTAATGTTCTAAGCGCTGGAATTCACAGACGTCTGCTGCGGCAACTAAATAGCACGCCCGCTAACCTCTCAGGTTAAGTTGCCCACTGTGATGATCAGCGATCTCTTGTCCGGTGGTAACCCAGGTTGCGTCATCGGCATGAATACGTTCGAGAAGAGCGTCGAGCACGCGTAACTGTGCAGGTCGTCCGGCGATCCAATCGTGCAAGGTCAAAACGAACAGTCCGCCGCGTTCGATTGTGGCCTCATAATCGAAAACCCATTCGGCAAGGACTTGATCCGGGCCCGTCGGCGGCCAACGATCGGCGAGCCCGGTCAGCTTGAACCTCGCGGTATCCTCCCGCGCCCAAGAAATCGGTACTTCGGTGATACCGGCGCACGTATAGGGCCAATCGAGGCCCGCGAGCGAGCTATCATAGAGATGAAACCGCTCGAGCTCAGCGAGCATGTGGCGGGTGATTTCCCAACCGGGCGCGCGAAATCCGCGCGGCAGCTTGCCGGTCTGGCTTTCGAAAATATTCAGCGAGCGTTCCAGCGCCACGGTGAATTCATCATCAGAAATTTCCCGCACTGTTTCATGCGCATAGCCGTGAAGCGCCACTTCATGCCCCGCCGTGATCAGTGACGGTAATAGAGTGGGTGTGCGTTCGGCGACGAGCGCTGGTACGAAGAAAGTGGCCGACGTTTGGTGCACCGCTAGCACCTGTTGCAACGCTTTCAGGCCATGTCTCAGGCCATGCTGACGTTGCTCAAGCTCGGCGATGAAGCGTATCTCTGTGTCCCCACGCGCACGCCAAAGCAACGGCGTATCCGCATCGACATCAATGGAGATCATTACGGCGGCGCTCTTGCCCTTGGGCCACAGATACTCACTCATCGCAGATCACTGACTCCCAATGGCTGCAATACTGGGCGCACCATCTATCCGTGGCACGGCTGCAACTAGACTGCGCGTATAGCCGTGCTGTGGGCGCAAAATGATCTCATCGACAGGGCCAATTTCAACCAATTCGCCCTGGCGCATGACGGCGATCCGGTCGCAGAGGTGGGCGACAACCGAAATATCGTGGGAAATAAAGAGATAGGCAACGCCAAGTCGATCCCTCAGATCGGCGAGCAAATTGATGATCGCTGCCTGCACCGAGACATCGAGTGCCGAAACCGGCTCGTCGCAAACAATGAAGCGCGGCTCTGTGGCGAGCGCCAGCGCGATGCCGATGCGCTGCTTTTCGCCACCGCTCATTTGATGGGCGTAGCGATTGGTATAGTGCGCCGGCAGACGAACGAGATCGAGCAACGCCTTCACACGGGCGGGGACATCGGCAGCGGCAGCAATTCGAAAGCGAACCAAGGGTCGACTGAGCAATTCGCCAACGGTCTTGCGCGGATTGAGCGACGAATCTGGGTTTTGAAAGACGATCTGCGCTGCGCGTCGCATCGGTTCCAATTGGCGCTGCGGCAGCCGGGAGACATCGTCGCCTGCAAAGTGAATCGACCCCGACTGCGGGTCGATCAGCCTCAGAATGGTCCGCCCGAGGGTGGTTTTTCCCGATCCAGACTCGCCCACTAGACCGAGCGCTTCCCCGGCCGTAATCGATAGGGAAACACCCTTGACCGGCGAAATGCGAATGGGTGTTCGTCGGGGCCGCCAACCGTCGAAAGCCAACGGCGTGTGCCCGATCGTAAAGGACTTCGTCAGTTGATCGACCGCGACGATTGTCTCGGATGCACGGCTTTTGGGCCCAATGGATGAAACGGGACCATCCACGACGCTTGTCCACGGTTCGGCCTCGACCGCTGCGGCGCGACCGCAGCGCACAGTCCGCAGGCTAATCTCGTGCAGCTGCTGCGGCGCGCTGCATTCAGCTATCACGAAGGGGCACCGGCTGGAGAAGCGGCACCCCACAGGCGGACGACGCAGATCCGGCAAACGTCCGGGGATTGAAGCCAGCCGGGTCTTCCGCTCTCCAATCCGCGGAATTGCCGCCAGAAGTCCCTTGGAATAGGGATGCACTGGGTTGCGGAGCAGCGCTTCGGTGGGCCCGCGTTCGACGATCTGCCCGGCATAGAGGACCGCCACCTGATCAGAGATCCGGCGCACGACACCAAGGTTATGGCTGATGAAAATCATCGTCAGGTTTCGCTGGACGCGAAGGCGCTCGAGCAGCTCTAGAATTTGCGCCTCGATGGTCACATCAAGCGCCGTCGTCGGTTCATCAAGGATCAGAAGTTCTGGTTCTGTAGCCAGTGCGCCAGCGATTAGTGCGCGCTGGCGCATGCCGCCTGAGAGCTGGTGGGGGTAGGCCTGCGCCACAACACCTGGCTGTCGGATGCCGACCTCATCGAGGAGTTCCACCGCCCGCACTAATGCCTGCTTTGGTGTGTACCCGCGTTTGTGGACTAGACCCTCGCCCACTTGTTCGCCAATGCGCAACGACGGATTGAGCACAGAAAAGGGGTCCTGGAATACGAGTCCCATGCGAGAGCCGCGAATATCCCGGCGTTGCCCCGCGGATAGCGCCATCAGATCTTTGCCAGCGAACATGATGCGCCCGGACGCGATGCTGGCTTCACTGGGTAAAATGCCCATCGCCGCAAGCGCAATCGTGCTCTTGCCGGAACCGGACTCGCCGACAAGTGCCAGCGTGGAGCCGCGCGCGACATCAAATGATATCGAAGACAACGCCTCAATGTCTCCGTCAGGCGTTCGATAGCGAACTGTTAGGTCTTCAACGCTGATCATACCGATTTCCCAACCCGCGCCTTGAGCCGCGGATCGAGCCGTTCACGCGCGCCATCGCCGATCAGATTGATGCCGATGACCAATGCGCACATTGCAAATCCTGGCGCGAGCGCGAGCCACGGCGCCCGATCCAGAAACGACCGCGCCTCGGCGATCATCAGTCCCCAGTCTGAACTTGGCGGTTGTGCACCTAGTCCAAGGAAACTCAGCGCCGAGCCGAGCAGGATCGCGTATGTCACACGTAGGCTCGCCTCGACAATCAACGGCGGCCAAGCATTCGGGAGAATTTCCCGGAAGAGGATGTAGGTCGGGCTCTCGGCGCGCGCCCTCGCTGCTTGAACAAAGTCCTCACCTGCAAGCGTCAGTGTGACGGAGCGCGTGAGGCGCGCAATCGGGGGTATATAAACGAAACCGACCGCAACCGCCGTTTTCCAAAGTGCAGGCGGGGTGACCGCCAGCACGAGAAGGCCGAGCATGATCGGCGGAATGGCCATCATGACATCGGCGAGGCGCATCAGCCCCTCTTCGATCCAGCCGCCAAAATAACCGGCAGCAAGCCCCATCGGCACGCCGATCACAAGGCTGACCAGCGTCGCGCTGACACCCATCATCAGCGACAGTCGTCCGCCCATCAGCAGGCGGCTCAGCACGTCGCGGCCGTATTCGTCGGTCCCGAGCCAGTAAATCGAGTTGGGCGGCAGGAAGCGTGTCCGCATCGAGATCGTGTCCCACGGGTGCGGCGCGATCCACGGTGCAAGCACGCTCAGGCCAATAATAAGTGCAGTGATTAGCAGACCCGCCTTGAGTTGCAGCGGCATTGGCCGCCTCAGTGCGACCGAGCCGACTTCAGCCGACATCCCGCTTTCAGTTGACATGGACGCCAAACCTAATCTTGGGGTTGAGCCACGCGTACAGCAGGTCGGCGATCAGGTTGGCGAACGCATAAATTGCCGCCACGACCAGAATGGCCGCCTGAAGCGTCGGCAGGTCTCTATTCTGGATTGAGAACACGACCAGACGGCCAAGTCCGGGATAGGCAAAAACAGTCTCGACCACGACGATCCCGCCCATCAGTCGGCCAAAATCAAGCGCCAGCACCGTAATCGTCGGGAGCAGCGCGTTGCGCAGAGCATGGCGCATTACGACAACGCGCTCCGGCAGCCCTTTGGCGCGTGCCGCGTTGACGTAAGGGCTCTGCATCACCTCGATCATGCTCGAACGCGTGAGGCGGGAGACGTGCGCGAGATGACCGAACACCAGCGTCATGGTCGGTGCGATGAGATGCTTGAACCAGACCCAGACGCCCTCTGACATCGGCTCATACCCTGACGCTGGAAGCCACCCGAGCCACGAGGCAAAAACGATGATGACGATGATGGACCAGAAAAACTCGGGCACGGCGATCCCGAGATAGGTCGCGACCGAAATACCGTGATCGAGCGTACGGCCGTGCCGGAGTGCAGCAAGCAACCCGAGCCCGATCCCGATCAACGCAATCAGGACGAAGGAAAAGCCAGTTAGCATCAATGAACGGCTGACCGCTTCCCAGAGCATGGGTGCGATCGGCCGTTTCAAGAGGGGAGACTCACCGAGGTCGCCGGACAGAAACCCAGTTGCCCAGCGTATGTACTGCTGCCAGATCGGATCGGTTAATCCTAATTTGAGTTCGAGTGCCTTGACCTGCTCAGGGGGCGCGAACGAACCAAGGATCAAGTAGGCGACATTGGCCGGCAGCAGCGAGGTGATTGTAAAGACGAGCATCGAGACAGCCGTCAAAACGAGAACCACGAAGGCCAATCGTCTGACGATAAATGCTGTCATCGATGCGGCTTCCCGGTTACGGCTTAATCGACACGGGGGCTAATTCAAGCCACTGCATCGGAGTCGATCTGAAGCCTTCGACTTTTTTGCTGACACCGTTCACGTGCGCTGCCGAATAGGCGATGATGCTCGGCACCGTCTCCTCGACGAGTTCCTGGAATGTGCCGAAGAGCTCCGCCCGGAGTTTGTCGTCGTTGGTTTTGCGTGCTGCATCGAGAAGTTCATCGACACGCTTTTCCTTGTAGAGCCACAGCTGGTTATTCCAGCTGCCACCGGAGTGGTAGAATGGATAGACTGCCGTATCGACCGTTGGCCTTGCAAAGTAGCCATCGACGTACATCGGTGCCTTGCCGGCAACGTTCGCTGTGTAAGACGCGAAGGGCACGCGCTGAACTTCGATGCGAATTCCCGCAGCCTTCGCCATGTCGCGCACGGCGACACCGACGCGCACCCGCTGCTCGCGTTCCTGCGGCACCTGCATGGCGACGTCAAAGCCGTTTGGATAACCAGCCTCGGCCAACAGTTTTTTAGCCTGTTCGATATTTGGCGGGTTGAACTTCAGCTTCTTGTTAAAATACGGATGGCTGGGCGGAATGGGGCTGAAGGTTGGATCGCCCTGCCCGAACAGTGCAAGTTCGACAATCGCAGCCTTGTCGACAGTCAGCGCCAACGCTTTTCTGACGCGCACGTCGTTGAAGGGGGGGATGGCATTATTGAGAATGACACCATCCCACGTCGGCGTTGCGACACTATCGGCCCGCAGGTTCGGGTTCGCCTTGACCTTGTCGACCGATTCATAGGGCATGCTCCATAAGATATCGATCGCGCCGGATTCCAATGCCGCCAGCCGCGCCGCGGATTCCGGAATGATGCGAAGCGTCACCGCATCAAGCTTCGGGAGGCCTTTGTTGAAATAGTCGGGGTTTTTGGTTAGTTCGAGCCGGTCGCCGGGCGACCAGGATTTGAAAACGAACGGACCCGTGCCAACAGGCGTTTTTGACAATTCGTCAATCCGGTCTTTCGGCACTATTCGGGTCTGCCTGTCGGCGAAGATGTCGGCAAAGCCAGCATAGGAAACGCTGAGTTTGAAGCGAACCGTCAGCGGATCGACGGCATCAACGCTTTCCACCATGCTGAGATTTGTGCGCGCGCGCGAACCCGTTTTTGGATCGAGGATGCGCTGGATCGTGGCAATCACATCGTCTGCGTCGAGCGTCTTGCCATGGTGGAACTTTACACCACTGCGGAGCTTGAAGGTCCAGGTTTTGAGGTCCTCCGACGCGGTCCAGCTTTCAGCCAAATCGGGCGAAACGGTCATGTCGGGATTGATCTTGGAAAGGCCGTTGAACAACAGATGGACATAGACGTACTCGTCGCCGATCGTTGTGAGCGCTGGATCGAGTTGGGTCAGTGTCGTGCCCAGTGCAACGCGTAGCGTCCCTTGCGCCGTGACAGGGCCGGACCAACTCGCAATCGAGAGCGCGGCCGCGATGCTCGCACCAAAAATGAACTTCGCCATGAATGTCTCCTTAAGGTTGATACGTTAGCGCGTCGGCGGAAGAACAACCTCTTCCGGACGAATGGCTCTCTCAACATAACTATCGGCCAATGGTGCGTATTCGGCCCAAAGGCTGGTTAGTCGTGCGACAGGGTCGCGATCGCGGTCAACGCGAAGATCGACGTAGGGGAAACTTTCCTCGTGAACGACGAGCAGCGACGCCGAGACGAGTGGAACGAACTCGCTACCGGCACGCTCACCTGCCTGCAATGCCGCCAGCAAACGGCTGGCCAAGGGGGAAGCTGGATCGGCCTCAAATGCGCGGGCCATGGCGCGCGGCACCTCGACCGAACGCACGATGTTGCCAAGCGCGACACAGTTTTTACCGTGCACCTCGTCGCGCTCGACCTTCACATTTGCACCACTATACGAGGACGTGCGGCCCACACCATCGATGATCGCGAGTTGCCGCCAGTGCCGGTGCGGGGTCGCTGCAACAACCGCATCCATGGCCTGCTGAGCATTGAACCCGCTCTCCAGCAGGT
Organism: Hyphomicrobiaceae bacterium; assembly: GCA_031429105.1. Taxonomy (GTDB): domain Bacteria; phylum Pseudomonadota; class Alphaproteobacteria; order Rhizobiales; family Hyphomicrobiaceae; genus JAKFWF01. The sequence goes on from JANOYV010000015.1 coordinate 29,174, forward strand.
TGAGCGCGACCGGGCCGAGGCGTGGATCGGTGCGATGCTGTGTGAGGGCTGCGCCGACACCGGCTTTCGCAAATGCACAGCGCGAGCCAACGGCGATCGACGAAGTCGTTACAACGACGCCGAACATTCCAGTTCGCTCGCATCGCCCAGCGATGGAAAAGGTCATCTTGCACCAGCCTTGATTGCCACGACATCGACCTCCATCAGCAGTTGAGGACTTGCGAGCCCCTTGATAATCACGCTCGTCACGGCAGGCACGGTACTGCCCAACCGCGCGAGGATGGCGGCGTTGACTTCCGCCAGATAGGCTCGGTCCGTCACGTAGATCGTCAGTTTGACGATATCGCTGAGGGATGCACCGGCCTCTCCAAGCAGGATAGCGACATTGTCCATCGCTTGTTCAGCCTGCGCCTTGGCATCGCCCACGCCATAGAATTTTTCGTCGAGTCCCATGCCGGTCTGGCCGCGTAAAATGACGCGATCGCCAGCGACCACAGCCATGCACAGATCGATATTGAGCGGCTGCTTTTCGGAGCCATAGCGCGCGACACTCGAATGGTAGGGACGCAACCGCTTATGCGGTACGCCGCCAACTTTACAGATGACCGTGACGTCGATCTCAAATTGGATGTCCTCGCGGGCGAAGGCGTTTGTCACGATGCCAGTGGAAACTGGACGGACCCCGGCCAGATGTTTGCCGATCATCGGGTACACCGACTGGCGATAGGCGCGATCAGAAATGTAGACGGTCATCTTACAGATATCGTCGACCGAGGCACCGGCCTCGTTAAGCAAAGTGCACAGATTGGCAAGGGCCACATCGGCCTGTTGCCCTGCCGCTGTGATCGAACGGCTTTTCGCGACCGTACCCGAATGATCAAGCCGAGCGCCGGTCTGGCCACGCACGAAAAACTCCGCGTCGGTTGCCAGAACCATCGCGCCCTGCCAGGGAAATCCCTGTCCATGCCAGTTTTCGAAGGCATACGGCCGCGTAAGCCTAACGGGCTGTGTCGGGATCGAGGCTTCAGCATCGATCTGCACGATGAGATCCGGCTGCGGCAAACCAGCGACCACCAGCCCGGTGCTGACCGGGTGAACATTCGGTAGCCGCTCGGCGATCGCGCGGTAAACTTTCGGTCGGTAATCGCGATCCACGATCGCGGTCGTCAGCTTGGTGATGTGAGCCAACGTGCCGCCAACCGATGCGAGCGCCCGCGCAAGGTCGTCGAGCGCGGCATGAGTCTGTTTCGCTGCATCGCCATCGGCTCGTCCAGCGCCCGAAGCCAGCGCGCTGGCGCCGGACAGGAACACGCGCTCACCCGACCGTACGGCACCGGCGCTCAATATGCCGTCGAGCCCCGGCAGGGTGGATGGACGGATATCTTTGCGCTGCATCTCAAGCCCTGCCGTTGAACCTGTCGTTATCATTACACATTATTCGAGACCCAACTCGCAAGAATGGTACACGCCACCAGGAAATCATCGATTTCCATTTTTTCGTACGGGTTGTGGCTCCCGTTTTCGTTGCGGATAAAAATCATACCCATTGGCACGCCAGCTTCGGCGAAGGCGGCGGCATCATGCGAGGCAGGGCTGCCCAGTCGGAAGGCAGGGACGTTGTGCTCGGTTGCGAGTGCGGCCAGATCGTCTGCGATCGCCGGATCGACCAGACCGACTGCGGCAGCGGCGCGTCGGCCAAGTTTGAATCGGACGTTGCGCAATCCCTCCACTTCGCCGACGGCTGCCAGAAACCGCTTTTCGAGGGCGCGCAAAACAGCGGCGTCATAGGCGCGGACATCGAGACTGAATTCGAAGGCCCCGGGCACAATCGTCAGGCCATGAACAGAACTGTCGGTGTGGAACCGGCCAAAGGTCATCGCCGTCGGAATGCCTAAAGCCTCATGCTCGCGCCAGATCGCATCCATCCGCATAGCGAGATCGGCTCCGGCCATCGCGGCATCGGAGCGATATTTCAGCGGCGTACCGACGTGACCGTGACGCCCAATAACGCGCGACTGCGGGTACCGAAAATTCCCCGGAATGCCGCTGCATATTGCGACAGGAAAGCCCTGTTCAACTAGCGCTGGCGCTTGCTCGATATGAACTTCTAGAAAGGCGCGGATGCTGAGTGGATCTAGTGCGCGCTCCTTGCGCCGGAGACGCTCGGGCTCGGCACCAGCAGCGCTCATATGCTCGGCTAAAGTGCGGTTCGTATCAACGCGACGCGCGTCGAGCGCAGTCTCCGGCAAAGTGCCGAGCGCAGAGCGGCTGCCGATGTAGGACACCTGGAACCAGACGCTCTCTTCGGCACGCACGCCCATCGTTACGATATCGCATGCAGGCTTGACGCCTAAGGCGCGCAGTGCAGCGATCGCGATCAGGCCTGCGATAACGCCAGCTGCGCCATCAAAATTGCCACCATTGGGGACGCTGTCGAGGTGCGAGCCGATGAAAATGCGAGGTGCCTGCCGGTTTACGCCCGGCCATGTCACATAGGTGTTCTGTGCAGCGTCGGTCGTGACTTCTAGCCCGTCCGTGGCAGCGTATTCGCGCAACAGGTTATGGGCAGAATTTTCGCCAGCGCCATAGGTGTCGCGCGTGATGCCAGGACTAGCCTGACTGCACTCAGCCAACTGACGGAATAGCCTTTCCGCTCGCTCGCGTTCGGCTAGTACTGCCGTTCGGATCTGATCATGCAACATTGCTGGGCTTTTCATGCTTTCGCGCCGAAATAATCGGCGCGGACCGCCGCACCGATCAAGTTCACGATCAGCCGTCCGGCGGTGATGCAGGTGATCTGGTTGACATCGGCGCGCGGCGTTATTTCAACGACATCCATGCCGACAACGCGCCCCTTTGCGACCAGCCCACGAATCAGAGCACGCGCTTGGGGAAACGTGACCCCGCCGGGGCACGGGCCAGCAACGGCCGGCGCGATCGAAGGGTCCATGCCGTCGAGGTCAATCGTGATGTAGTAGCGCCCGCCGTCGGGTATGCGGTCGAGCACAGATTGCGGCCCGTTCTCGTGGAGTTCGTAGGCAGTGACGAGTTGTGCGCCATATGCGAGCGCGGCTTCGACCTCTTCTACCCGGGCACTGCCGGTGGCGCGCAAACCGATCTGGAAGATATCCCCGACGTGCGCCATCTCCGATGCCCGGCGAATGGGGCTCGAATAGCCTTCGGTGACACCGTTCACCTCCTTGCGCCAATCGAGATGCTGGTCGATCTGCACCAGCGTGATCGGCCCCTGATCGTCAAAGGCACGCAGAACAGGAATCGGCACGCCATGGTCGCCGCCCAAGACAATCGGTAGTGCGCCGACTTGCAAAATCTTGCGGACCGCAGCTTCCGTGCGGCGATAGTGCGCCTTCGGGTCCAGCGTATCAGCGATGATATCGCCGCAGTCCACGGTGCGGATCGGCCGATTATCGTAAAGTGGACCGCCAAGGTCGAAGTCATAGCGCTCGATTGATCTGACGATGCGGTCGCTTGCGCGGCGCATTGCGGCCGGCATGTTGGTCTGGTCGTTGACGATCTCGGGATAGGTATAGGCGTCGCCCCAGGGTACGCCGAGGAATGCAATGTCCGCCGCGAGGGCATTGAGATCGGTTGCGAGTTCGGACCACAGGAAAGTCTGGTGGCCGACCTTTGGAACACTGGTTAAGGACATGCCGCTTCCGCTTTCGCAATGTTGATCCATCGTGCCTGCAACCGTCATGTGTCGAGCCAGGCAATTTCACCTTGACCGGGCCGGATATCGGGATTGGCCTCTATCATTCGCTTCCACACCCGCTCGGTGACGTCCTGCGCTTCGGCCAACAGCGCCTGTTCGTCGATGCTTGTGACGACCCGGTCCCGCATCACAAACGCGCCATCGACGATAACAGAATGGACTGTGCCGGGATGGCCGTAGTGCACGATATTCGAGACAAGGCGGATGATCGGCCGGAGCGCTGGCGTATTCAAATCGAGAATGGTGAGATCAGCTTTGATACCGGGGCTGAGCTGCCCGATCTCTCCCGCAGCGCCAACGCTTGCGGCGCCATTGCGCGTCACCATGTCGAGCATTTCCTGAGGCGCAGGCGAGATGCCGCCTTCGCTGCCGCGTCCGCGCCCCGTACGATGCACGATCGATCCGATGGACAAGGCGTGGAACATGTCTTCACTCATATTGTCGGTGCCAATCGAGATCTCGACGTCGGCATCGCGGATGCGCCCGATTAACGCTTTGTGGAGACCACGGCGACTGAAACTGGCGGGCGTGTGGACCAGTCGCGCCTTTCGTTCGGCCAAAAGATCAACGTCCGCAGGTGTGCAGAAGGTCCAGTGCGCACTGGTCAACGTCGGTCCCAGCCAGCCCTCGCGATCGAGGTACTGAGCGGGCGTGAGCCCATATGCAGCCTTCACCGCCGCGACTTCACCTGGACTTTGCGCCAAATGGCAAGTGCGGGTCAGTCCGTGCTTTTGCGCCATTTCCAGGAGCGTTGCCAGCATGCGCGGCGAACAATTGTCAGTCGCATGAGCGGCGATCTGACAGCTGACACGGCCGTTACGCGCACCGTGCCATGACCCAACAAGCTCCTCGGCGCGCTCAATGAATGTGCGTCCGAACGCTTCGTCGGTTGAATAATCGCCGAAGCGAATCTTGCGCGTATCAATGTCGGCGCAACTCTCCGACAGCCATAGCCTAAGCCCGGTGTCGGCCATTGCCCCGGCATAAGATGTGACATGGCGGAACGGGTCGACGAGGGTGGTCGTGCCGCTACGGATCGCCTCGAGGCACCCCAACGTCGCCATCACCTGGCGCTCATGATCAGTCATCGTGTAGGAAATTGGCGACATGTAGCGATAGATGATGTCGCCATCCCAGTCCTCGACCGTTCCGCGCAACGCGGTAAGGACGGTGTGAGTATGGGCGTTGATGAAGCCCGGGAGTACGACTAAGCCCCGCCCGTTCATTCGTTCACTGTGAGGGTAGGCCTGAAGAAGAGCGTCGGTCTCGCCGATCGCCGCGATCCGGTCGCCTTCGATTGCAATCGCACCCCGCTCGATCGAGCGGCGCTCGGCGTCGCAGGTGACTAAGGTCGCATCAGTGATGAGGAGGTTCAACGGTTCACTGCCTTGCCAGGGTGTTGCCAGGGTATCAGCGAAACAATGATACAAAGAAGTAACTGCGGCAATGCGGGGGAGCTATGAATTACCTGCATGGACCATCCGCTGGAGCGTTCAAATTTCGGGGCTCGCGGCGACGGCGGATATTTGGCCACTCGATTAAGCGTCAGCCAAATTCGAACCGCGATAGCGACGCTACACCGCAACAAATAGAGTCCAAACAGGACAATCGCGGGCGGGCCAGCTGGATGTGAGCGAACCGCTATGGTTGGTTAGTCAATGGTCACTGTCGGCTGCCGGGACCCTCTTCTAAATTCAGTCGGGCGACATTCGGGCCAGCACCATGTCCATAGCCTCATGCCATGCGGTCAAAGCACCGGTTTGCTCTAAATGTGCCACCAGCATCTCGGTGATTCCGCCAGGCGTCGTGACACCGCGGGCGATCAGGTCCAAGGGCTCGTCGGATTGCAGCAGGACTTCGGCGTTGCCTCGCAGGGTTTCGGCGACGAGGCGCCGCGCCAAGTCGGGGGACAGTCCGTGTTTCGTGTACCAGTCGATCAAGTGGCGCATGAGGAACACCGACGCTCCCGACATCGCCCCAAAAACGGCCGCCGTTTCAAAGGTTGTCGCGTCTGCGAACGGATGGACCGGCCCAAGTTTGCCAAGAAACTCCGCCCAGGGCCCATTGTCCGGGAAGAGCAACGACGGTCCCGCTGAAAAAGCGTTCGCATAGCCGGGCATCATCGCGCAGAACGCTGCGGCCGGCGCGACGGCCGCGCGCAAGGGGGCGATCCGCGCGGCTGCCATCGCCGAGCAGACCAAATGCGCAGGTGTGAAACGCAGATCGGCCAGAATTTCCAAACCCCCTGCAGCCGGCAGGCAGATCAGCACCATCTCGCAACGATCGACCACCGCCTGATTGCTGGCGGCCACCACACAACCCTGGGTCGCGGCAAGCTTCGCCGCCCGCGTGGCGGACCGGGGTGATAGCAGAAACTCGACCCGCTCACCCCCCTCAAACCCGCGGGCACCGCGGACCAGATATTCGGCGAGCGATCCGACGCCCAGGATACCGATCCTCACGGCATTTCCTCCAGCACCTGCGCGATCGCCGCACCGGTTGCTGCGATGTCGGCTTCGGTATGGACGATCGAGGACAGCGAATGCAGGGTGGCAGAAGGGTTCATGTAAACGCCCTTGTCCATGAGCCGCAGCGCGAAATCGCGGAACTTCGTGCGGTCGACATGTCCACAGAAATCGCGATAGTCCGTGACCGCATCCAGATCGGTGAAGAAAATCTGGAACATCGAATTTACGCTCTGCACGACGATATCGTGGCGATTGGACTGCCGGGCCACCCGCTGCATTTCGGTCGCCATCTTCTGTCCCAGATCCTTGATCTTTCGGAAGCCCGCCTGATCATCCGCAAGCATCGTCTGAAGCATGACCTTTGTCACATGCAGCGCCAAGCGCCCGGCATTATGCGTGCCGTAATGCAGCACCTTGCCCCATTCGAGCCCGGCCATGATCTCGGCCCGCCCGCCGATCATCGCCATCGGCAAGCCGCCGCCCAGCGCTTTGCCGTAGGTGACGAGATCCGGCGTCAGGCCATAAAGTTCGGCACAGCCGCCGGCGGCCACGCGAAATCCCGTCACCGTCTCGTCGAGATAGAACAGGGCACCGTACTCGCAACACAACTCCTGCATCCGCAGCAGGTAGCCGGGGCGCGGCGGGATCACCCCCATGTTCGACATCACGCCTTCGGTGACCACGCAGGCCGCATCCCGGCCATGGACAGCCATGGCCCGTTCCAATGCCGCAACGTCGTTCCAGCACACGACGATGGTATCGGCCTGCGCTTCTGGCGGAATGCCGGAGCTGTCGCAGATCCGGATCGGATCGTTCGGATGGCCCAACGCTGCCACCGGCATCGGGTTGGTATTCAGCAGAACGTTGTCCGCCCAGCCGTGATAGTGGCCCTCGAACTTGATTATTTTGCGCCGCCCGCTATGGCCCCGCGCCAGGCGGAAAGCCGCCATGCAGGCCTCGGTGCCGGTGTTGGCAAAGCGCACCTTGTCGACATGCGGCAGCAGGCCGACCAGGATCTCTGCGACCTCGACCTCGACCTCCAGCGCCGTGGCGAAGTGGCTGCCGCGCGCAATTTCCCGGGTGACCGTTTCAACGACTGCCGGATGAGCATGTCCGAGCGGCAGAGCGCCGAACGCCATCATCCAGTCGATATATTCGCGGCCATCCACATCATAGAGCCGCGACCCCTTGCCGTGGCTCATGTAGCGGGGTGCGCCGCCGAAGGTCGCCGGTCCGCGGGAGGCCGACGACACGCCTTCGACCAGCACCTTCATGCCACGTTCGAACAGGTTTTGCGACGTATTGCCCATGATCCCTCTCAAATTTCTCAGATCCTAACCCGACCATTTTCAACCTCCAATGCGTTAAGGTTGCGAAAACAGGAGGCACCGAGAACCGCAATAAGCAACGACTGCCAGTTCTTATGTACGGACATCCACTTTATTCGAGAAAGTCAGCGTTGTTAGAAAAAGCATCCGGTCCACCATCGGCGACGCGCACGGTGAGAACGAAGCATAGCGGATCTTCACTGAAGCGCCACTCAGCTCAGAGAGCATCACTGGGTCGCCCCCGGTGCTCGTGTCACTGCACTCCTGCACCCGGGATGTGCCACGTCTGTTCGCGGCCTAGTCCACCTCATGTTGTCATAAGCGGCAGGGGACGTGCATCCATGTCACAGTTCGGCAGCGTTTTCTTTGGCTGACGGCAGGTTAGGCAAGGAAATCGCTGTGTGTGAAGCTCGCCGACGACCTTACACCGGCAAGCCCAGGAAGCTCGCACCGCCGAGTGCCCGCCTACGGCTACGGCCGCGTAAATGCCTAACTCCACTTAAAACTGGCATCACGAAGGTGGAAACTCGGCTCGGCGACGCTAATAAACTCCTCGACAGGGTGGATCATGGTCAGTTTGGCGGCGCCGCTTTTCTCGCACGTTCGATCGCGCAGCGAAGCCGTTGCGCCGCTGCTATGTGTAGTCTGCCCACTGCCGTCTTTGGCCCCGTGCTCGCCCCACCGTTATGTGCACAACGGACAAATGAAACGAATCGGCTCTCGTACTGGTGTCGATGAGCTCGCCATTCACGCCAACCTTGCCGTCGGCGAGATCACCAATGCCGATTTGGCTAGGATTGCCGATACTCCAACCTCCAACTGCAAACAATGCTGGCAGGATACGAAGCGAGAGGGCAACGACGAAGGCGAGCAAGAACAATCTATCGTTCTGGCGAGCCAAACTGACCCATTGCTCGGCCAAGGTTGTCGACAGTTCATCAACAAGTAGCGTCGCCAGCGTTCACTCGTTGGCGAAAGGAAGTAGCTCAGCCCTCGCGATGAGCAGATCTAATTGGTCGTGATCCATTCAATGTCTTTAGCATGAGACCGCTCACAGTAGAGCCGTCCTGCGTTTCTCAGCTTTCAGCCAAAGAACCACACCTGAAATCACTGGCGCCGTCAGCCGGATCTCGGCGGAAATAACGACGGAGCAGCGAAATGGGCAAAGCGGCCCGAGCTACTACACCATTCGGAGGATTAGATTGCCCGTCTCGGCGACGTCAGGCTGATCCCGGGATTGCCGGTCGAGGCGTTCGTCCAAACTGGTGAACGCAAGGTTTTATCTCATCTCGTCAAGCCCTTGCACGATCAGATTATGCGTGCTTTTCGCGAAAGATGACGTCGTCGAGTCCGCGCACGCCAAGCCCATCGGCCACGCAAACCCAAATTTGAAACGGGCTGGGATCAGGCTCAGTCTCAAGGTGTCACTGAAGCCCGCACTAACTCAGGAACGGGTCGCTGAGCCGCGACAAGGCTGGCGCCGTTTGGCGTATCGTAAGTGGCCCAGTTTGCGCTGAGTAAAATAAGCACGAAAAGCATCAACAGCAACACCTCAAGTTCTCCGATGAGGTGATCGCGACCTACACGATGATCACGCCAGCAATGGTCATCGGCAGTGTCGTGCGGTGATATGGCTTCTTCATTTCCTTCGACATAGTGCGATTTCATGGCTCACCCCTCCTAATACATCGGAGCAGTTTGGTCCAGAAAGTGCAGCTCAGTTATCACCTAGCAGAGTTGGCCCTGTTCACTGCGCACGTGACAAAGTTTAAGGCATTTTTTGGTGGTTAAGCTACTAGATGCGCTCGCACAATTCACGATAGCGATCCATCACGCAAACGTGAATAACATGTCCAGCTTCGGCAAGGGGTGTTCTCTGTCGAAGATCGGCACGTACGACGCCGCTGGGGTGTATAGATTAGTTGGCCATAAAGACGGGGATTTCTGCGCTGACCAGGATATGACTGGTGGCGCCGCCAAAAATCATTTGGCGAAGCCGGCTTTGTGTGTAGGCGCCTTTGATCAGCAGATCGCATCCAACTGCGGCTGCCTCCTCAAGAATGGCGGCCCCCGTTGTGCGGCCGCGCGGCCGTGCGTCATGCAGCTTGGCCGTGATCCCATTCACTTGAAGGAGGCGCGCAAGCTCGCGGGCGTTGGGGCCAGGCACCACCCCTCCTTCGATCGTCAGTATGGTGATTTGTTTGGCCTGCTCGAGCAGAGGCATGGCAAAGGCCACAGTTCGCGCCGATTCCGTGCTGCAGTTCCAAGCGATCACAACATGCTCGCCGATGGTTGACGGTTGTCGTGGTGGGGCGAGCAGAATCGGTCTACCGCTCTCGAACAGCGAAGCTTCAAGATGGGCTCCGCTCGCACTCAACGCCGACGCGGATGCACGGTTGTAGACCGTTAAATCAAACGCACGCCCGTAGCCGGCTATACCGCCAATCTCGTCGACTTCCGGATCATGCCAATGGTAGGAAGGACCGTCTACGGAGCCTGCAGCCTTTGCAATGCCGGCCATCTCCATAAAATCTACGAATATCTTTCGGCTGGCGGCCATCTCCCGCTGTTGATGATCGTGGTTGGGAGGCATCCACGCGCCGCCAAGCATATCGACCGTCAAAGCCTGCGGTCGGGTAAAATCGAGCGTAAGCCCCTCGACGTAACATGCGTAGCGCTTGGCAAAGGCACAAGTCGTCACGAGTGCCGCCTGTGCCAGACCGTCGTCGTGAACTGGTACCAACAGTGCTTTCAAGGCCATGGTCCGCACCATCGTTGAAGCAATCCGCCACAAGCGTGCACGTTATTGCTCATCCGCCGCCATAAGTCGAGTTTATCGGGCGCCAACGGCCAGCCATTGGTTCCGTGGCACGCCCGATGTCGATTTCATCTGAGCGGCCGCTAGCGCTATAACACCACAATCAAGATACGTTTACGTGGCGAGCAGCAGGATCAGCACGCGGAGCTCGGACGTGCGCCTGGCCGCCGCTCGTTCACGGTTGAACAAAATTGCAAACGGTCCATTAAACGTTGCGACCAGGCGCTGGAGTTGATCGTCGAAGCACTCGCTTGAGGAAGAAAGCGGCTGGTCGATACCGACGAAAACAATGCTGTAGCCCTTCGCTGGCTCCTTCTCCAGAGTGTCTTCGGCCTCGATCAGCATAGCGCGTAGCAACTCTTCGATCGACAGGCGCGGCGCTGATGTTGCCGGGTCTTTCTCGTGTGGGGCGCGCGCGAAAGTGTCGAGCCACGCCTCGGCGACGTGGTCGCGCACCGAGACTGCCGCTCTATCGCCGTCGCGCATGAGGGGCCGGTCCATAACGGTCATCATCACCTGTTGATTGGCGCCGAACATTCCGGCGAGCCGCGTGGCGAGCAGCCCACTGGAGCTGCCATCCGCATAGATCAGTGCACGCTCCATGCGTGGAACAATCTCGCCTTCGTATGCAGCCTCCTTGTCGAGCCACTTTGCCTAATCGTCCCGAAGCGGTACGCGGGCCATCGTGCAGCGCAACATCGGCGGCATGGCCATGGTAGTCACGACCGCCATCCGACGCCACATCCGACGCATCGTTCGGCCTTCGGAAGCCTTGGATACATATACTGCAGGTGAACAAGCGCTTCAGACGCGGTTCAACCGCTGTCGTCCATGTTCAAGTCGAAGCTGTTGAGCTTCAACTTAACCACTTAGGAGCGTCACCATGTCGACCCGTCTCAGCCTATCCCTCGCCGCCCTGGCACTCTCCCTCGGTGCCACCATGATCACCACCGCCCTTCCGGCGCATGCCGATGGCTATGTTTCGATCCAGCAGAACGGTTGGGCCAATGGCGCCGCTGGCAGCCAACGCGGGTACCGCAATCGGCTCACTGTCGATCAGACCGGCTCGCGCAACTCGGTCCACAGCCGCCAGTACGGCGACCATAATCGTACCGTCGTCGGCCAGAGTGGCAGCAGAAACTCCGCTTCAAGTTACCAGAATGGTCGCGGCAACATCGCGGGCGTAGCTCAATTCGGCAGCGGCCACACCGTAGTCACCTCCCAGGATGGTAGCGGCAATGCTGTCGGCGTGATTCAGGCCGGGCGCAATAACCGCGCGACGACGACACAGATTGGGGCCGGCAATGTGTCGGTTATCGTGCAGGACTGAGTTTCCGTACCGCGCTAAGCATCTGGGAGAAGCAGTGTCTTCTCCCGGTTTAACCAAAGGAGTAGCAGCTATGTCGATCTTTTACGTCTCGCGCCATGGCGTCGTCATGGCCGCATTCGCGACCGCCAGCGCGATTGGTGCGTTGTTCCAAACAGCAGCTCCGGCCACAGCGGCACCGGGCGGTTTATCGTGCGACATCCAGGTGTCACGCTCTGGCAGCCTCGTTGGGCTCAAGGCCGTCGTCAGCGCTCCAGACGCCACATCGGGGAGCTATCGGCTGCGCGTCGTCTCGTCCGGCAGCAATAGCTCAAACATCGACCAGTCCGGCGACTTCTCAGTCACGGGCGGCTCGGAGATCGTTAGCACCGTCAACCTTGGTGGCAGCGGCACCTACACGGCTCGGCTCTTTGTCACGGCCGACGGGCGAACGACGGAATGCAGCCAGCGAGTCAGCGGTTCGCTCTGACGACACGCCAAGACACGAGACTATTGAAAGAGCCCGGCGCAACTTGCCGGGCTCTTTGCACGACAGGCATCGCAGACGCTTCAAGGTGAATGCCGATTGCAGACACCATTCGGATGCGGTTCAGCCAGAGGCAGCTAGTCTCGTAAACACTGAAATCGTCAAATTCACCAGGTTGAAAAGGGTCGTGTCATGTTAAAACGCCTTATCGTCATCCCGCTCGTTGCCATCGTTGCGATGACCGCAGCTCTCTCGTCTGCCCAGGCCGATGGCGTTAGCATCACGTTGCGACCGCGCAGCGAGAGCGCCGAAGTGATCCGCGACGGCTTAGGCTTTTATAGCTTCTTCCGTGATTTGCGGAACCGGGCGAAGACCAACCAGCGGGGCACGAACAACGGTGCCGCGATCGCGCAGCACGGGCGTGGCAACAACGCCGTGGTGTTTCAACGCGGACGGGACAATTCGGGCTCCGTAACGCAGACCGGCAACTCCAACTCCTATGGCCTGTTCCAGTTCGGCCGCCGCAATTCCAAAACCGTCGTGCAGAACGGAAACGGCGAGGTCGGTATAACACTGCAGGGGAACTGGTAGCAGCGAGGCCGGTGATGAGCGTCGGGAACGCATCGATTGCCACACGGCAGCTTCGCCAAAACTTCCCACACGTCAGAGGACGAAGTTATTCAGCTAACCGAGTGGCCAGCAGACGAAATGCTGTCCAGTAGCTACCGACCGAGTCCGTCTGCAGGGTCATTCGCGTCGCGTTATGGCGTCGTGACGGTGACTGCGCAGAGTTTGCAGACGTCGGCGCTCCATCGCAATCCACGCTATCAGTATCGTAAACGTATGGCCGCTCAACCTTAGACAGCATACACCGGTCAAGCCTCCTCTTCGGCAGCGCATCACCGTCGTTCAGACTAACAAGCGTTGTTGAATGCCGGCGCAGCCCGCCGGCCATCGTTTGGAAGAGCTCCTAGTACGATACCAATCAGTTTGGTCGGCACGGGGGAGTGCCAGGCACGCCGCACTTTGGCGCGGCCTGCTGTTGCTGTGCCCGGCGCTGTGCCTCTTGTGCTCCTTGCTGCTGACGCTGCTGGGCTGCTTGCGCCTGCTGTTGCTGTGCTCGGCGCTGTGCCTCTTGTGCTCCTTGCTGTTGGCGCTGTTGGGCTGCTTGCGCCTGCTGTTGCTGTGCCCGGCGCTGGGCCTCCTGGGCTGCCTGCTGCTGGCGCTGCTGAACTGCTTGGGCCTGTGTCTGCTGTGTCCGCCGCTGTGAATCTTGAGCGGTGGGTTGCTGCCCCTGCCTAGCGGAAGTCCCCGTTCGGCCGGGAACACCTGCAGGTAATTGCGTAGCATTTGATTTGCTCGCGGGGTCGGTCTTCGCTTTCGTATTCCCGCCCTGACTTGTCGCGGCCCTCGAACTCTGATCGGTGACTGTGCCCGGTCCCGCCGTGCCAGGCTGCTTTTTGGTAGGCGCTACGTTTGGCGCTGATTTGGTTGGCGGCGCCGATAATCCGGAAGACGTCGCTTGTCCAGGGGACGACCTTGCTGTTGATCCAGCAACTGAGGGCGCCGCCAAGCCCGCCGCGGCCGAACCTGGCACGGCAGTTGTCGCCTGTGATGAACTTGCCGGCATGGACTTGCCTTGAGGTATCGCGACTGGCGCCGACCCGACCGGTGGTGTCGTTGCCAGTGCTGGCGATCTTGGGGCTAGGGGTCTCACTGGCGGCTGTGGCAGCGCCTTGCTATTTGGCGCGAGCAATGGTTGGCCGAGTATAGTCGGAGATGGGCTCTTAGCGCTACCCGGGGGAACCAGTCCAGGCACCGACGACGGCGCCACAGTTGTCAACTGTGGCGACCCTGCCGGCAGGGTTTTGCCTTGAGGTACCGCGACGAGCGCCGACCCGGCCGGTGGCGTCGTTGCCTGTGCCGGCAATCTGGGCGTCAGCGGTCTCACTGTCGGTTGTGGCAGTGCCTTGCCGTCTGGCGCGAGCAATGGTTGCCCGAGAGCGGTTGGCGATGGGCTCGTGGCACCGCCCTGGGGGACCAATCCTTGCCGCTTGGCGACCGTCGGAGGCAGCGCGACGGCTAAAGCTGCAGCCGCGAGGCCGACACCGACGCCAGCCGTTATCGCCTTCCCATTACCCTCGGTCTGTGGCGGCACTGCACCGGGCGCCGCCGTTCCATTTCTGGTCTGAGAAGCTCCCGGAACCGGCACTAAGGGTATTGATGGACCGGGAATTCCAGGATTGACGAGGTTCACCGTGGTGTTGGTCACGTTGGTTGCATTGATGATCGTCTGATTGACCACCACGGCATTGTGGATGTTGTTGTAAACTATATTCGACGGCGGCGGCGCAATGTAACGCGGCGGGTCGCACCAGCGCGCTACTGGTACGAAGAATGGCACGGGCAGGATGTACGCCTCGACAACCGGCGGCGGTGGTGGCAGCAGGATAAAATCCAGTGGCGCGGGCGCTAGGAAAATAATTCGCGGCGGTGGCGGCGGCGCAAGTTCGAAGAATGGATCGCTGAAGTAGAGGACCGGACGCTCGACGTACACTATTTCTTCGGGCGGTGGCGGCGGCACGTCGTATTCAATTGCGATGAAAGTCGATGGAGGCGCCTCCTGCTCAACCGCTAAATGGCGCAACCGGCGGCGCGCGTCCCAGGCATGCGGCCCTTTCGGATAGCGGTTAAGGTAGGACCAATAGGCGTCTGCAGTATCCACCACGAATGTGCGTCGCCAGACGATTGCCTCTCGCCGCGCCGCAATGATTACGCGCACACGCTTCGCCACTGGTTCACGCGGGTATGCGTCAACAAATTCGGTGTACCCGTCGAGGGTGTCGCGATCGAGTGCCTCGTGATAGGCGTCGCCAGCGTCGAAGTCGCGGATTGCCTTTGCGCGCCGCACCTTTACATCGCTGCGCGTGACGGTCGGCGGAGGAGCATCGTCGGCCAATTGGAAGAACACGAACGGCGTGTCTAGCCGCGACACATCCCAGGGGATGAAAGCGCCACCGGTGACCTCGTTGACGCGCTGCCGGACGCGGTCGAATAATTCAGTGGGGGACAGGCCGCCCTGGCGGATCATCTCGGCCAGCGCTTGCGCATAGGCACCGTAAGGCCCCGCGCGCTCAGGGGCGACCGTACCCGGGGCCGCATTGAAGGCAATCAATGTGCCCGGCTCGGCGTCTACCATCGCAAGGCCGCTAGCCAACGGCCGCCCGGATCGGGCGAACGGATTTTCTCGAGCGCCGTCGATGATAACAATACGCGCCTTCAACTGCAGTGCAATAAGCGGGCGGATGTAATCTGACAGGCGAACCGCCTGCACGGAAACGTCGGCCTCAGTCTCGATCCTGGCATCCACGGGGACGATGAAATTCTCACCCTCGTACTGCAAAGCCCGCCCAGCGACGTAGACCAGCGCAACCGTCTCTGGCCCTGCCGACGCGGCCTTCTCCAGAAAATCACGAAATGTGTGACGCAGTGAATCGGCATCCAGATCGCGCGCGCCGACCACATCGAAACCCGCTGCCTGTAGTGTCTGCGCTATCAAGCCCGCGTCGTTCGCTGCAGTCGGCACAGGCGCAGCTGGATAGCTACCGTTGCCTATAACCAAGGCGATGCGCCGCTCGCTGGGTTGCGCCAGTGCGGTCGCCGCGCCGATTATCCAGATCGCCAGCACGATTAGAAGATATCTTGCTGGGTGTTGTCGATTGCTGTTCATGGCACCTACAGGCGTTATTGCGTCATCGCTGTCCAGAGAAACGCGATAAAAAAAAGTGCATTTTGGCGGCACCCTGCAAGGCCAGAGGACATCCAACGATGAATTCCTCTATTGGCTAGGCAGCAATTTCAAACATTGAAGCGACTATGGTAACCTGCGAGATGAATGACGCATGAACGTTTATCAAACTGAAAACTTAGCCCGCGTCTGCGGCCCGATTTCTCCGTCGACCAAGTCCGCGTCCGAACATGGAAACGAGGCCTCCTCCAACAAGAGCCTTCAGCTTGGGAACTAAATTTACGGCACCGCGTTTTGCTTACCTCTTGGAGGAGCTTTCGTCGTGACCCATCCCTTGGATCGAGCCATCACAGTTTTTGCCCTCGCCGCTGTGGCCATCATAATGGGTGGGCTGCTTTATGTGCGAGATCGAGCACCGTCGCAAGTCGTGCCCGGTGATTGGAGCCGTGCTGCACCCCACCGGCACCTGCCGCCGGGTGTGTAGCAAGGTGGTCGTTCAGTCGAAGTTCATCTTTGCGGCAGTATTGGTCAACATAGAGATCGCGCACCCAACGGGTCGGGTTCTCGCACCAAAAACAGAATGCCATAAACGCCATCTGACGGAATTGACGGGATGGCCACATATAGTTTGGCATGCATCAACGGAGAAACGCCATGACGACGAACAGCAAACGCGCTGGTATCTCAGGATTCGCTGTCGCTACAGCGTTGATTCTCTCATCTCCTGCTTTTGCAGAAATGATTGACTATAAGGCGGAACTGAAAGGGGGCAGCGAGGTACCCGCTACGACGAGCAAGGCGACAGGCACCTTGGCGGCAATATTCGACACAGCGACTAAGAAACTTACATGGAAGGGCAGCTACACAGGACTATCCGGTGAGGCAACCGCGGCCCATTTCCATGGACCTGCCGAACTGGGAAAGAACGCGGGCGTGGCCCTGCCGATCTCATCCGCAAAAAGCCCGATGGATGGTTCAGCGACCTTAACTGACGCCCAGGCGGCAGATCTCGCGGCAGGCAAGTGGTATGTCAATGTCCACACGGCTACCAATAAGGATGGCGAAATTCGCGGCCAGCTCTTAAAGGGCAAATAATCGTCCTTTAACTGCATTTCGCTGCCCGCCGAGCCGCAATGGATCGGCGGGCTTTTTGTTGTCGTCACCGTACAGAACATCAGATCTATTCACTCGATTTTAGGCAACACCTTTCGCAATGTGGCCAGCAAATATGTCGGAGCGGTTACGGTGGGTGACAGCAGCAGCACCTGCCGTTGATCCATCAGCGCGAGTTCGACGCACTTGTTCACTTAGATTCTGCTCTCTGCCGCCGCACCCGGCAAGGCGCAGCAGTTGCCTTCCATTCTGACTCTCCTGCTAACCGATTGAGCAGTCATCCCGGCGAAACCGGCCCGAGAGTCAGAATAACCATTGATTTTATTGCACTAGTCTATGCCTACGAATCTGGGGGCCAGAGGTTCGAATCCTTTCGGGCGCGCCAATTGCGAACAGAACTGCGAACCGGTACCGTGGAAGAACTCACGGCTGCTACTGCTCGCTCAAGCAGGTCCTTTCGTCCTTTGATCCGGATCTGATCTTCGTCGACCTCTACACGGTCAATGATGGCTCCGAGGTAGGCCTTTCGTTCGTCGCCAATCATAATGCGGAAGTCAATTTCGTAAGGCCCGACGATCGAACGTGTCGCGTTGAAAGCGGCCCTTACACGATCTCGGTCGGCAGGATGTATGTGGGCAGATAGGTCTTCAAAATTGACATCTGTACTGCGCGGTATGCCCCACAAATCATAGGCACCATCATCCATGGCCAGGGCGTCCGAATCCACGTTCCAGGACCACAGAGTAACTCCCGCAGCTTCAATGGTACGGATCAGATTCTTTGGCTCCCAGAGAAGCGGCTTCAGATTTTCAAGTGTAGTCGCCATATGTCCACGGAGAGCAATACCTACGTTTTGATTGGTAAACTTATGTTTATGGCAAGAGTGCGATGCAAGCGCAATTAAGCTCATTCGAGGTTGAACGATCGCAGATTAGGTCGACAAGAAACAGTGGGATTATGCATGAGCTTCTTGATCCGAATTGTAAGTCAGCACTACTGATTAGCATGTGATGAAACTCTGGGCCTGTCGAGTCGATGATGATGACAACCAATCAGGCTATTGCAACGCTGACACCCAACGGCTGTTGCTTTTGCGGCGTGATGCATATCATTGAGATCCGAGCCTTCACCTTGCCAATTTGGGTCGACACCTTATGACTAAGGCCAGAGAATGCTGTCGAAGGCACTTTGAATCTGATGGGTTGAACGACGCCCGCGCCCGGCATCGAGTGTGCCATAGGTTGATGGTTGAAGAACGAATCAGCTGAGTGGGGCCGCCCCCCCCATCAGTTTCAACGTGCCGCCTGGGTCAATTTCCCACTGCCGGGAGGAGAAACCGCCGACGTGTATCGTCACGCTGCACGATATACGCTGTTGAGGAGCGCCTGGCGTAGCGTGACAGCGCGGCGATCCACGTAACCGAGTTTTGTCGCTACAGCGGGATTGGGCCTTGTTCTTCTCTGTACAGCCTGAAGCAATTACCGCCTATCTATTGAAAATTCACTAGTTCACCTTGGAATAATTTCGCCCGTTCGTCCGTCTTGTTGAATAACCGGCTACTAAGCTGCCTCTGCAACCAATCGGACGGAGCCACCGCTCATGACAATCAACCGCCGCGCCGTTCTGACGGGGGCAGCCGCCATGGCTGCGATCGTTGCTGCCGAGCGAGCGTCTGCGCAGACGCCCTCTTCCCCGACGGCGGGGGATGATCAGCGATAGCAGCGATTGCAGTAAGCCCAGATCAGCTTGCCATCACGGATCAAGTTGCCCAACGTGACAGGTGTCATGATGCCTCCAACTTTTTTCACTTAAACCTGCGGGATGATGAACCTTAATCCGTCGCGCTGCGACTGACTTGGCAGGAGGGCAACGGGCCCTTCGATATCAACCAGCAGGAGCCCGCCATGACCATCAAAGCAATCGCCAAGCTTGTCGTTTCCGTCCCAGTCGCCGCCTTCTTGCTTACCAGTGTTCCTGCCTACGCAGGCAACCTCGGAGCCTTCGCTGGTAAGAGCACGACACTCAGCACGAATAAGCCGATCGTCCGCGACCACAGAGGCGCTGATCCTGTGCGCCCGGCGCCGACGCAAACGTGGAACTGGGGTGGAAGTCACCCGAAGCGCTGCCCAGCAAGCTCGTCCACGTGCGTTCCTTCGGGCAATATTCGCGATCATCGCAAGTGATCCTCGTTGCCAACGATCGGGACTGGTAGACCGCCAGCCCCGCTCGTTATTTTTTGGAACCCACGTCCTTCTTCTCGAACCCCTCATGCACGATCCGTTGCGCAACAACTGAGATCGGTCGCACCAAAGCTGCGGCGTCGGCCTGCGTGCCGTCCAGCCATGTGTCGCGTTCTTCGTCAGTCATCAATAGCAGCGGCGACCGCTCGTGATTGATGCTAGACGTCGCGGAGTTCAATTCCGTCGTCATCCAGCTGTAAGTGTTGATGTCGACGTTCGGCCCGTCCTTCTTGATCGGCCCCTTCCAGCGCTGCCAGATACCGGCAAATGCGAACAGCTGGCGCAGCTCGTTCCCTTTCACCGCAAACCAGTGCAACGTTGCAGGCTTGCGGCCAGCATGTGGCTCGCAAAATGACGTGGCTGGAACGACGCAGAGGCGCTTCTCAAACGATGACTTCCAGAACCAGCTAGCCATTTTGTAGTCGCGCGTATTGGTGATACGGCTCTTGGCCTTGCCGTTTTTGCGGCAACACAAACCCCCGTGACATTAGTGCGAGCTCGCGCTCACCATCATTTGCCCGGCGCACGATCGGTGCTGACCAGCCTGGAAAGATCGCAGGCATCGGCTCGAACGGCGTTGCGCGGTTGTGACCGACCCGGAACAGGTTGTGCACTGCCTCGTGTGATTTGGTGATCGAGTAAAGGTTGCACACGACGGAACACGCCTTTCAGCGTTTGGCGCGAACTTGATGTGACCGCTCCAAGCGGCGGCACATTAGGTGTTGACGGCAGCTCAGCTCATACTTGCTGCAACGCATAAAGTTCCGCCCCGTCGAGGGCACCTTGCGCACTTGGCCGCCCCAGTAGCTGCTCCAGATGGAAAACTAAATTCTACGTTCACCAGTCGACCACTAAAAATATAATAGGTTCAATGGCCTGGTGGCCTTCTTTTGAGGTGTCGCATAAGCGATTACCAACCGGACAGCGCGTGACCTCACTGGAATAGCGTCTGAAAACACCATGAAAGTAGTGTTCTGTCGGCTCGCGAACAGCACTTTGATAGAGTGCATTCCGGATCTCAAGGGACTTCTGCGGCGCGGAGAAGAAGGACATCTATTTAGACCACCTCTTAGTGGCGGCTTTGTCAGCGATTTTTGCGCGTTTCTCGAGCGAAAGTAATCTGCCCGTGCTTTCTCGCCTCGTGCACCCGAACGACTGGGCACCGTTACCCTCGCAGTCGGCAGTATTCTCGTGTTCTTCCTCGCCTGTAGCGGTTCGCATCACTTTCACGGAGTTCTATACGCTACAGCAGGACAACGAATTCGACGATTGTCGATTTTTCGTCAGTCTGAGAATGCAACAATGCCTTTGCATGCCTACCCCTTCTGTCCGGCAGCCGTTATTTGACCGGCACAAAGAGCGGGTCGGGTCGCGCCCCATCGACGATTGCGCGCATGGTGCGCATTGGATGTGAGACGAGCATCGCGATCGTACGCGCCGAGATGCGGCCGACGCCATTCGTTTTGCGCCGGTTCCAGCGGAATGTGAACTCATCGAGGTAAGCTTGCAGGTGTCGCGCTTTGACCGCGCCTGCGTGCGTGCTCGTTACCCCAGAGTTGGATAATTCGAGAAAACCTTATGACACCAGACCGGCAATTGATTAGCAGTTTATTCGAACGCCTTCGCGGGTTCGGTACGCTCGAGAAGGATGGAGAAGCCGAAGCACTCATCAACAAATCTGTGCGTGCCCATCCCGATGCAACGTACATGCTTGTGCAAACGACCTTGATCCAAGAGCAGGCAATCGAATTCGCGAACAATCGCCTCCAAGAAGTGGAGGAGCGCATGCGTAAGCTGGACGAACAACGTCAACAGACCCACTCTGGTTCGGGTAGTTTTCTAGGTGGTTTGTTTGGGGGGCGTGGCTCTACCGATCCTGCTCCGAAAGGGTCGGGTCCCTCTCCCTGGTCGGACAACACTACACAATCCCCACCAATAACTTCGGCTGCTCAGGGCGGCTTCATGCGTTCAGCCATGACAACGGCTGCTGGTGTCGCGGGAGGGATGCTCGCGGCCGGTGCAATCCGCGACATGCTCGGTGCAAACGCTCATGCGAATCCCGTCAATACCGAGCAAGCCAGAGGAAACCATGAGACGCTGGGCCAACAAGATGCCGCAGAGGACGTGCAGTCGGATGCGCGCGATAAGGACGTGACTGACGACGCGAGCGCCGATGCTGATGACGACACGGACGCGGCCGACGACGCTACCGATTCCCAGGAGACGGCAACTTAAATGCACGTGCCAATCGAACACACCCTATAGAAGATACGGCTCGCGTTCAGCTCTTGGGTGCGAGATTTAACTGGTAACTGCACAATCAGAAAATTCCACGGAAAGGAACTAAAATGCGAAGTTTACTCCTGGTCGGCATCGTTGTGACTGCGCTTTCTGCGAGCGCATTGTTTGCTCAGACTACGACGCCTCCACCGACGGTCAGTCCGCCAGTGGCCGGTAAGATGATCCCTAAGACGTCACCGAAAACGACAAAAGCAGCGGCGCCACGAACAGCAGAGTCTCTTGAATGTTCCAAGCAAGCGACTGCAAAAGGTCTTCACGGCAAGCCACGCAAGGCGTTCCGCGCGAAATGCAAGAAAGATCTGATGAAGAAGGTTTGATCCGCTTGCACTTGGCCGAGCAACGACAGCGGGGCAGCTAATGAACCTCTGAACAACCCTCCGAACATGGCACACTGCTGCCATTAATTCGAGGGGGCAGCCGATGGCGGAGCAGCTAAGCTTTGCGTCGCTCGACTTCGCGGCTCGAGCTCGCCGCAACGCGATCCCCGACGAGACGACGATCCTCGACTTCCGCCATCTCCTCGAACGTTACGACCTGACGAAGGCGATTTTTGAAGGCGTCGCCGAGCATCTGGCGGCGAAAGGCGAGTTGCTGCGCGGCGGAACGATCGTGGATGCGACGCTGATCACCGCTTCATCTTCGACGAAGAACAAGGAGCAGAAGCGTGACCCGCTGGGCCATTGCGCCGCAAGGCGTTGTTCAGATTAACCAACGAAAATAGTCATTCAAGTTGAAGCGTTACTGGTCTTGTTGCTCATCGGCGCGGTGGCGCTTCTCGTGCTGATCGGCGTCGTACGCCGTATCGCGTGAACGACCTTCGGGGGTGGGCGGATCGATCCGTAAAAGTATCGGCGACACTGCTTTACACCGTACCCCGAAAACTCCCGCTGGCTGCGGCGGTTCTCTGTTCAGAGGCTCCACCGGTCTTATGACGGTCTGGTGGGGCAAAAGCGTGCTATAGTACCGGTTCAGTGCCGTCTGGTTTGCGTAGATCTGAGAACAAGGACAATGCCGGAACGTCGTCCGCCGAGTACAGGAACCACCCGATTGCGTGCCGCGAAGACGGGGCCCTCGGCGCGGGGTTCTGCACGTGGCCCTCCTGCCGCACCGCTGAATTTTACTGTTGTCGGAATCGGCGCGTCGGCAGGCGGCTTGGATGCCTGTAGGAAGTTCCTCTCCGCCCTACCGTCAGACAATGGCATGGCGTTTATTCTCGTTCAGCACCTCGATCCAACGCACGACAGCATGATGGTCAATCTGCTGGCCGGCCATACCGGTATGGTGGTGCGGCAAGCCACAGAAGCCATGCCGATCGAGCGCGCACACCTTTATGTTATTCCGCCCGGAACGTACCTTTCGATCATCAATGGGGCCTTGCATCTTTCGGCCCCGGAGGCACGCCACGGCGCACGGTTGCCATTCGATTTCCTACTTCACTCGCTCGCTGAGCAATGCGGCCGTCGCGCTGTCTGCGTAATCCTGTCGGGGACGGGCGCCGACGGCAGCCTAGGACTGTCGACCATCAAGGACAATGGTGGGCTGGTCATCGCGCAGCGTCCGGAAGACGCCGGCTTCGATGGCATGCCAAAGAGTGCGATTTCGACGGGTTTGGTCGACGTAGTGCTTCCGGTGGCGGAAATTCCTGGCGTATTGATCGCTCACGACAAAGGTGTCGATCTACCGAACCCACATAAAACGCCCGCGCAAGCGATAACGTCGTCCGACTGGCTGCCCGGGATTGTCGACCTCTTGCGCGCCAATACAAAGCATGATTTCAGGCTCTACAAGCAAGGCACGCTGCGGCGACGGATCGAACGCCGCATGGCCCTCGGGGGCATAGAAACCAGCGACGGTCATCGCTATCTCGATCTACTGCGCGGTGACGCAGGCGAGCTTGAATTGCTTGCCAAAGACCTGCTCATCAATGTCATCAGTTTCTTTCGCGATGCCGCCGTATTCGATCTTCTGGGCAAGACGATCGTGCCGAATTTGGTTCGCAGCCGAATCGCGGATCAACCCCTCCGCATCTGGATTTCCGGTTGCAGTACCGGCGAGGAAGCTTACTCCCTGGCCATGATTTTCCGTGAGGTCATCACGGCGGCAAAGCGCAATCTGAAACTGCAGGTGTTCGCGTCCGATGTCGACCCGGATGCAGTAGCAAGTGCGCGAGAAGGCAACTATCCGCACGCGATCGCGGCGGACGTATCACCGGAACGGCTTGCGCGCTTTTTTACCAGGGAGGATCGTGGCTACCGTGTCACGCATGATCTGCGCGCCCTTGTTACCTTCACGGTCCAGGATGTCCTGGCCGATCCGCCATTCTCGCGGCTTGACCTCGTGTCATGCCGCAATCTTCTCATCTATCTTGGTTCTCAGGCACAGTCGAAAGTCATCGCACTGTTTCATTTCGCGCTGCGTGAAGGCGGTATTCTGTTGCTCGGCAGTGCTGAAACAATCGGCAACAGCGATGGCCGCTTTGAAGTCGTATCGGAACCAGAACGAATTTACCGGCATCTCGGACGTGCGCGACCTGGTGAGATCGGGTTTTCGATCGGTGCCGGCGATACCCTGCGGCTGCCGGCGCGTCAGGGGCAAGGTCACGGTCTCTCGCGGCAGGCCGCACTCGCCGAATTCTGCCGGCGCCGAGTTCTGGAAGCCTATGCGCCTGCCGCCGTTCTTATAAATCCCCGGTTTGAGTGTCTCTATTCACTTGGACCGACCGACCGCCATCTGCGCGTTGCACCGGGACATCCGACCCATGATCTGATGGCCATGGCGCATGACGACACGCGGATCAAGCTCCGATCGGCGATCCAGCAATCCATCCAGAGCAATGCGCGCGTCATACTTGCTGGCGGTCAAATTGACCGCGATGGTAGCGCTGTGTTTTTCAACATCGACGTCCGGCCAGTTGTCAGCGAGGGTGAGCAGCTATTTTTGATCTGTTTTCCCGACGAGCACGTGGTGGCGGCGAAGGCGAATCATATCGCTGTTCCCGGTAGTGCTCCGCGCATCACCGAGTTGGAGCAGGACCTTGCGGCCACACGAGTAGAGCTTCAGGGCGCCATTCGCAATCTTGAGTATTCGAGCGAGGAACAGCGCGCCATCAACGAGGAGGCGTTGTCCATAAATGAGGAATTCCAGTCCACAAATGAGGAGCTGCTGACGTCGAAAGAAGAATTGCAATCCCTAAATGAGGAACTGAGCGCGCTCAACAGCCAACTCCAGGAAACGCTCGAGCGTCAACGCACGACCGCGAATGATCTGCAGAACGTGCTCTACAGCACCGATGTCGCGACGCTGTTTCTGGACAAGAATCTCAACATCCGCTTTTTCACGCCGGCGACCAAAGCGCTCTTCAACGTCATTGCAAGCGATATCGGCCGGCCGCTCGCCGACCTCAACTCTTTGTCGGCTGATCGTGCGCTGACGCAAGATGCGCAAGCCGTAATGGCCACACTCGCACCGACCGACCGTGAAATTGAAACGCAGGGCGGCGTCTGGTTCACTCGCCGGATAGTGCCCTACCTAACCGATGGCAAGGGAGTTGAGGGCGTCGTTATCACCTTCACCGATGTGAGCGAGCGCAAGCGTGTGCGGACAGCACTGGAAGCAGCTAAACAGGAGGCTGAACGGGCTACGATCGCGTAGTCTCGCTTTCTCGCAGCCGCAAGCCACGATCTCCGCCAGCCCCTCCAGACGTTCGCGCTGTTGCAAGGGCTGTTGGCGAGAACCGTCGAATGCGACAAAGCCAAGAAGCTGGTCGCGCG
>JANOYV010000016.1:0-17580 GCA_031429105.1 Hyphomicrobiaceae bacterium
CGGCGTCGGGGTGACATAACGACATTACGGCCTCAACCCTGATGCCGGGCGAGGATGGCGCGCACCGTGGATACCATGTCGCCTTCCGGCACCGAGATTTGGGCCGGTCGGCCTTCGCGCCACTCCTTCGAATCCTTGATCTCAGTCGAGCGTTTTGCGCCTTCGATCAAGTCCTTGATCTGGACCGTTGGACCTGTCGGAATGTCGCGCTCCTGGCTGCCCTGGATAATGACGCACGGGCTCCCTCGCTTGTCGGCGTATTTCATTTGCGGCTTCATGCCGGCGGTGCCGAGATACATCTCGGCGCGGATTGGCGGACCACCATCCGTCGGGTTTCGAAGCAAGTTCGTCAGCTTTTGATAGTCCGCCAGCCTGTCCTTATCCATGACCAGCACGACGACCGGGCCGAGCACTGGTTTCGCATCGGCCTTGTTGAGATGCGCGAGTGCCGCCTGCAATCGCGACACGCCGATGGAGAAGCCGGTCGCGGGGACTTTCTGACCGGTAAAGCGGGCGACAAGATCGTCGTAACGCCCGCCGCCCCCGACCGAGCCGAAGCGCACCGGCTTGCCGTCGTCACCGGTGACTTCGAAGGTCAGTTCGGCTTCGAACACGGGACCGGTGTAATAGTCGAGGCCGCGGACTACTGAAAGGTCGACGATGATCCTGTCCTCTTCGTACCCCGCAGCCTTGACCAGCTGGCTGATTGTCGTTAGCTCTGAGATCCCTGCGCTCGCTGCTTCGCTAACGCCAAAATCATGCTCCAATTGCTTCAAAATCGTGGGGTTATCGTATTTGGCCGCCATGTTCCCAGCAGAAACAATTCGAGATCCCAACCTCTGCTGCTCGTTAGCGTCACTCGAAATGTCCTTCAGCGGCCGCACAAACATGTTCACAAAGAATAATGAGAACTGCTTGATTTGATCAGCGTCGAGCTCAGCTCCTTTCGTGAAGTCACCGCTGTCGTCTCGCCGCCCGGCTCCGAGCAATTGCGTCACGCCTTCGATACCAAGACGATCAAATTTATCGATTGCTCGCATGACCGTCAGGCGCTTGGAGAAGGCCTCGGGTGCTCCAAGGCCAATTTGATCCAAGAGGCCGTCCAGCACTTTGCGATTGCTCACCTTGATCACATAGCTGCCGCGCGGGATGCCTAGCGCTTCCATGGCATCGGCCATCAGCATGCAGGCTTCCGCATCGGCGGCGACGTTATCGGTGCCAACGGTATCGGCGTCGCACTGCATGAACTGACGATAGCGGCCCGGACCCGGCTTCTCATTGCGCCAAACCGGACCCATCGCATAGCGGCGATAGGGCTTCGGCAGCTTGTCAAAGTTCTCGGCCACGTGACGCGCGAGGGGCGCTGTCATATCGTAGCGCAGGCTCATCCATTGCTCGTCGTCGTCCTGAACCGAGAACACGCCAGCGTTCGGGCGATCCGTATCGGGCAGGAACTTGCCTAGCGCATCGGTATACTCGAATGTCGGCGTCTCAAGCGCATCATAGCCATAGCGCTCGAAGACAACGCGCAGCTTGTCCAGCATCTCGCGTTGGCCAGCCACTTCGGCGCCGCTGTAATCGCGGAACCCGCGCGGCAAACGCGCCTTCGGGCGCTGATCTTTCGGTGCATCGGTCATTGAAAGTGCTGCCTTTTCGGCGAATTCATGCGTGTTGGCGCGCTTATAGCGGAGGCGAGCGTTACGGGGAAGCGTTAGCCGCGATGGACCTTGAGGCCCAGATGCTGCTCCAGCGGGTCGAAGTCGCGGTCATTGTGGAGAAGTGCGATGTTGTTCTTGATGCAATAGGTGCCGATTAACATGTCGATGGACTTGCGGACGGTAATGCCTTTGGCGCGCAACGACCGGTAATGTTCGGCTGCCAGCAACGCTGTTTCGCTGCCCCCCAGTGACCGGCTCTCGAAAGCAAGCAAACTATCCCGCACCCGCTCGAACTCCCGGTCGGATCGAAACCCTTGCAGCACCTCGAGTAAGACCAGATCCCCGAGCAGCACGCGCTTGTCGACAATCAAATCCCGCAAGCATTTAACGTGAGGAGAACTTTTGCCTCTCGTCAGATCGATCCAAACAGAGCTATCAACGAGAACCTTTGCCACAAAATGTCACTCGCGATTGCGCGCCTTGTTGGTGCGCATTTCGTCGAGATCACCTTCCCAGGTCACTTTGCCGGCAAGATCCAGGATGCTGAGTTGCTGCCTGTAGCGAACCAACTCGCGCAACGCCTCCTCGACCGTCTCTTTCTTGGTCTTCTTGCCGCTGGCTTTCATGGCCGCTTTCATCAATTTGTCGTCGATATCGATGTTGGTGCGCATGACGCACTCCTATGTGTATAGATTTCCGATATTATACACATAGCGGTTTGAATTGTCGATTAGATCTTTGCACGCGTAACCCGCCGCGCCTGGTAAAAGAGCGCCAGATCGAACGGCGACCACTGCGCGGTTCGGATGCCTGCATGATCAAGCGCACGTCGGACCCAATCGTTACAGGTTGTAAAGGCACCATAGGTGCCGACTGCCTCGTAGAACGCATCCGAATCCCAATAGCCGGACGCAGGAATGAGTTTGGCGCCACCGTCACCGGCTTTAGCGAGAGACGCACGGATATACGCCACAAGGAGCCGATACTGCGCTTCAGAAATGACCACGGCCAATCCGTTGACCTGCACTTTGCTGCGGCTCGCATACCCAACGTGAAGTGCCGTTTGGCCTCGACCGGTCAGCGCCGCAAACACAATGCCCGGCGTCAGGTTCGACCATGTATTAGCATCGATATAGAACCCGCGATCACCCCAGCCGAAGCTGATGTGATCCGCCATCAGCACATCACCTGCGAAATGCGACGGCGGAAAAGTCACGCGCCAATCGACGCTAGCAGCTGATACCGGCAGCACGAGATCGGCATGCACACCGCTGGAGTGGAGATAGATCGTAACGCCTTGCGCGGGCTGGCGAAATTCAGAATGGCGCGGGAGTAGCCCGAGACCCAAAGCTGCGAGCAGATATATCACAATGCCGCCGACAAAGAACTTGGAGGCTGTTCGTACCGCCCGCATCGAAAGCGCTCAGAAGCGATAGCCGTAGCGCACGCCGAGACTATCGAGGGCCTCGTTGTAGCGGCTCGTATTGGCGTTCGACATGTGCTCGAAATAGACCGAGATGCTGTTGCGGGCGTCAAATCGATAGCCGATCTCGACCGGGATGTGGAACAGGCCGCGTGAGCCTAGCGCTTTGCGGTCGAGTGCGTCCGGCTTCAAGTGGCCGTCGTGCACGGCGATGCCAAGCCCCACGCCGAAGTAGAAGCCAGACGGCGTGTCGATCTGCCAACGGGCGTCCACGTAGCCCTTACTGGTATGCCCTTCCGTGTTGACGCTGCCACCAATCGCCGGGCGAATTGCACCGCCGAGGAACGGCAGCGATGGCGCCAGGATCAGTTCGCCATTGATATCCATGCCGTTTTCAAGACGAAAGCCGCTCCACAGATCAGGAACGTCGTGCGCCAGGATGCCGAACTTAGCCTCGTAAATGTAGGGCGATTGAGCCATCGCCGACGGCGCTAATGAGACAAGCACTCCGAGCCCTGCCAAAACCGCTGCAAGTGCGCGCTTGCGACGAGTGATCATGCTTAAAAAATCTATCATCCGAAGTGCCTAGCTTATTCGGCGGCTCAGGGCAGCCCCAACCCAGCACCATCAGCCACCCTCGCGGCAGCGCGTGGTATTTGTGCCACTTACGCTTTTCCTTGCTGGGCCCGCTTGAGGGCGGCGGCGAACGCGCTTTCACCGGCTGGCTCCGGCTTTTTCGGGATCGGAGCACCGGGGCGATGACCGCCTTGCGATTGCGGAACGCGTTGCGAGGCAGCACCCGCCTGTATCGCGCCCGACTTCATCGTCAACGCAATGCGTTTACGATCAACGTCGATCTCCTTGACGCGCACCTTCACCACGTCACCGGCCTTCACAACGTCGCGGGGGTCTTTGACGAACGTATCGGACAACTCCGAGATATGCACGAGGCCGTCTTGGTGCACACCGACATCGACGAACGCACCGAATGCAGCCACGTTGGTCACCACACCTTCCAGCTGCATCCCGATGCGCAAATCGGAGATTTTTTCGACGCCGTCCTGGAACGTCGCCGTCTTGAATTCAGGCCGTGGATCGCGACCAGGCTTTTCAAGCTCGGCTAGAATGTCGGTGATGGTTGGCACGCCGAACGTCGCATCGGCAAATTGCTTGGGAGCAAGAGACTTCAAGAACGCGCGATCACCGATCATCGCCTTCAGCGGACGCTTGGTTGCTTCCGAAATCTTTTCGACCAGCGGATAGGCTTCTGGATGCACGGCTGACCCGTCGAGCGGGTTCGACCCGTTCATGATGCGCAGAAACCCCGCCGCCTGCTCGAATGTCTTTGGTCCAAGCCGTGCAACCTTCTTGATCGAAGCGCGCGTCTTGAACGGCCCGTTCTCGTCGCGATGCGCAACGATGTTGGCACCAAGCGTCGCATTCAACCCGGCCACGCGCGACAACAACGGCGCCGACGCCGTATTCACATCGACACCAACCGAGTTCACGCAGTCTTCCACAGCTGCGTCGAGCGAGCGGGCGAGGCCAACTTGATCGACATCGTGCTGATATTGTCCAACGCCAATCGCCTTCGGTTCGATTTTGACGAGTTCCGCCAACGGGTCTTGCAAGCGTCGCGCAATCGACACCGCCCCGCGGATCGACACATCGAGATCGGGGAATTCCTTGGCGGCAAATTCCGACGCTGAATAGACCGACGCGCCAGCTTCGCTCACCATCACTTTGGTGAGTTTCAGTTGTGGCATCTTGGCGATCACTTCGGTCGCAAGTTTATCGGTCTCGCGGCTGGCGGTGCCGTTACCGATCGAGAGCAGTTCGACCTTGTGCTTCATGCACAGCATGGCGATGGTCGCCATTGAGCCCTGCCAGTCGCGCTTGGGCTCATGCGGGTAGATCGTCGCGTGATCGACGAACTTGCCGGTGGCATCGACGACGGCGATCTTGACACCAGACCGGAAACCCGGATCGAGCCCCATGGTCGCGCGCGGACCGGCGGGCGCTGCCAGCATCAGATCCTTGAGGTTCTTAGAAAAAATCGACACAGCCTCGGTATCGGCGCGTTCTTTGAGGCGCGACATCAGATCGACCGACAAAGATACGTGCAACTTTGCTTTCCAGGCGAGGCGCGCGGTATCGGACAGCCACTTGTCGGCGGGGCGTCCGCGATCGACGAGATTGAACGCGCGCATAATTTTACCGTCCGCCGGGTGCTGTTGCTTCTCGACCTTAGGCACATCTAATTCGAGATCGAGAAAGCCTTCGTTGCGGCCCCGGAACATCGCGAGCGCACGGTGCGAGGGCACCTCCTTCACCTTTTGCGAGAACTCAAAATAGTCGGAGAACTTGGCACCTTCGCTCTCCTTGCCCTTCAAGACTTTCGACGCGATGAGGCCGGTATCCCACAGCCAGTCGCGCAGCGAGCCAACAAGTTCTGGTTTCTCGCCGATGCGTTCGATCAGAATGTGCCGCGCGCCATCGAGGGCGGCCTTTACATCTGCAACGCCCTTTTCGGCATTCACGAACTTGGCGGCCTCCTCGTCCGGTACGAGAGCCGGATTGGCAATCAGCGCATCAGTGAGCGGCTCCAGGCCAGCTTCACGCGCGATCTGCGCCTTAGTCCGCCGCTTCGGTTTGTGCGGCGCGTAGAGATCTTCCAGATCAACCTTGGTTTGGGCCCCATTGATGGCACGCGCCAGATCGTCAGTAAGCTTGCCCTGTTCGTCGATTGATTTCAAAACTGTGGCACGGCGATCCTCCAACTCGCGCAGGTAGCCCAAACGCTCATCGAGATTACGCAATTGCGTATCGTCAAGCCCGCCAGTCTTCTCCTTGCGATAGCGCGCGATGAACGGCACCGTCGAGCCTTCGGCCAGCATTTCAACAGTCGCCGTCACCTGAGCCAATTGCACGCCGAGTTCGCGGGCGATCTGGGCGTTGATTTTTTCAGCTGTGCTCATGGTGGTCTCCTTAACGAGTCTTGGACGGACAGGTAGCACTCGGTTGACCGCGAATGAAGGCATCACTTTTTGTTGCATCCGTCGCTGCTCCGCAGAGTCAGATGCAACGACTAGTGAATATGCTGCCCAGCTGCGACGACGGCCAGCAGGAACCCGATTTCGAACACTTGTTCGATGGCGCCGAGCACATCGCCGGTATAGCCGCCGATCAGACGCTTCGATTGATACGCCAATAAAACCGCGGGGATCGCGCCCCCGGCCAACCCGATGACAAAGCAGGCCGGGTCCACCAGGAACGTCGGTGCCAATCCGAATGCGGCGGCAAAAAGCAATTCCCGCTGCGTGACGCTGGTGGACAGCGGCTTGACCTTGGCGGCGTCCACGTCGCCCGCATAAGGCAGGCTTGAAATAGCAACCACTGCAGCTAGCCGCGCCGCTGCGTGTGCCGCGATCAACGCGCCAATCGCTGACGCAATGTCCAAGGCTGCGACCGCTGACACTTTAAGTGCCAGTACGCCGATCAGCGCGACCGCACCGTAGGTACCGATGCGGCTGTCTTTCATGATCTCCAGGCGACGCTCGCGTGTGAGCCCGCCACCCAGGCCATCGGCGGTGTCAGCAAGGCCATCCTCGTGGAAGCAACCGGTGGCGATGATGCCGGCCAGCACGGCCAACAGCGCAGCTAACATCGGCGGCCAGACCGAGGATGCACCCCACAGGACGAGCGCCGAGATCGCACCCACCAATCCGCCGACCAGCGGAAAATACTTGGTCGAGCGGTCGAGCCAGTCATCGCCGAACGAGGCAAAGCTCGGCACTGGAATGCGGGTGAGGAATTGCACGGCCACCAGAAACAGCGTGAATTCGCGGGCGATCATGCGGGCTGAACTCCGCTGGCTGACAGCACATCGGCAAGATTTGCCATACCGGTCAGGATCGCCGCTGCCGCACGCACCAGCGGAATAGCGAGTGCCGCACCCGTGCCCTCGCCGAGCCGCAGCCCGAGATCCAGTAGCGGCTTGGCGTGCAGGTGATCGAGGATTGCCTGATGGCCCGGTTCGGTGGAGCGATGGGCGAAGATCAGATAATCCTGCAGATTTGGCTGCATCGCCACGGCGGCAGCTGCACAAGCGGTCGCAATGAAGCCATCGACAATTACGATGCGACGGCGGGCAGCGCCTTGCAGCATTGCGCCGACCATCATGACCATTTCGAAGCCTGCGTACTCGGCCAACGCTGTCGCTGGATCACGAATGGGCGCGCGTGCGAAGGTCGCATCGAGGACCGCGCGCTTGTGATCAATGCCACCTGCAGGTGCACCGGCTCCAGGCCCGACCAGAACGTGCAACGGAAGGCCGGTGACCGCGTGGGCGACCAGCGCTGCCGCACTCGAATTGCCGATACCGATTTCGCCCAGCGCCAGGATATCGGCACCAGCCTGGATCTGATCATCGGTGATCGTGATGCCGACGCTCAAAGCGTCATCGAACTGTGTCGGCGTCATCGCCGGTTCGCGGCGGCTGTTGCGCGTGCCGCTAGCGATGCGGTTCTCGATCAGCATCGAGTGGGGTGAGAGCGGTCGCAATAAACCGGCATCGACGAGCACGATCTGCGCACCCGCTTGGCGCGCCATCATGTTGGCACCGGCCCGGCCTTCGAGCACCAATTGCGCGATCAGGCCCGATACAGCGGAGGGATAGGCCGTAATGCCTTCAGCCGTGAGACCATGGTCACCGGCAAAGATGATCAACCGCGCCTCGGCCATGGGGCGAAGAGCATCGCCTCGGATCAGCGCAATTTGAATTGCTAATTCCTCAAGCCGCCCGAGCGACCCAACAGGCTTCGCCTTGCCGTCGATCAGGGCGCGAATGCGCGCCTCATCTGACCGATCAAGGGTTGAGATTTCAGGAAGGCTCATGGTGTCGGCCAGCTAACTCACCCACGGATGTACTCGGCAACTTCGCGGGTGGGTTGGGGGACATCGGTGACGAAGCCCTTGAAGCTTTCGAGTCCGCGCGGCACCGGGCCGCCATGCGCCCAGTCAAGCAGCTCGATGGTGTGGACAATCGGCGTCTGCGTCCCAAGGCCAATTTGCGTGATGCAGCCTATGTTGCCGGCAGCAATGATATCCGCCTTTACGCTCTCGATATTTGCGACCTTGCGCGCCCGCAACTCGCCCGCAAGCTGTGGCTGCAAGATGTTATAGACACCAGCCGAGCCGCAGCAGATATGGCTTTCGGGCACATCGAGCACCGTGAAACCTGCCTTCTTGAGCAGCATCTTCGGTTCGTCCGTAATGCGTTGCCCGTGCTGCATGGAGCACGCTGAATGGTAAGCAACGCGGATCGACGACCAACGCTTCGGCGGGCCGATGTCATAGGTCGACAGGAACTCCGACACGTCTTTGGTCAGTGCGGAAATTTTGGCGGCACGCTCGGCATAGCCCTCGACCCGGGCCATCATGTGCCCGTAGTCCTTGACGGTGGTGCCACAGCCCGATGCGTTGATGATGATGGCATCGACCGGCTCGCGTTCGATAATCTTCGACCACGCATCGATGTTGGCTTTGACGAAGGTATGGGCTTCCTTCTCTTTGCCCATGTGATGCACGAGCGCACCGCAACAGCCAGCACCCGCTGCGACCTCCACTTCGACGCCGCGGCGGGCGAGCATCCGGATCGTCGCGTCGTTGATATCGGGCCGAAGGACCTGTTGTGCGCAACCGGCAAGCATCAAGACTTTGGCGCGTCGCTTGTCCTGGGTCGCAGCCGTCCCTGGTCCATCGTAAGTTTGCGTGCGGCTGATCCCGGTTGGCGCCAATTCAACCAAGGCTGCCAGCTCTGCTAAGCCAACACGGCGCATCACCTTGGTGAAGGGACGGCCGAGCGGGGCGAGGGCCACCGCTTTGCGAAAACGATTGGGGTAGGGCACCACCGCCGCGAGTAAGCGTCGCATCAAGCGGTCCTTGAGCGTGCGCCGCCCGGTCTCCTCGATGTGAACACGGGCAAGATCGACCAAGTGCATGTAGTCGACACCGCCAGGACATGTCGTCATGCATGACAGGCACGACAGGCACCGGTCGACGTGGTGCTGGACCTGGGGGCTCGCCTTCCGGTCGCGCTCGAACATGTCCTTCATTAGATAGATGCGACCACGCGGGCTATCACGCTCGTCGCCGAGCAGCACATAGGTTGAGCAGGTCGCCGTGCACAGGCCACAGTGTACGCACCGCTTCAAGATCTGGTCGGCCTCGGCCAGACGCGGATCAAGCAACTGTTCGGCGGTAAAGTTCGTCTGCATTATTTGTATCTCTAGAGGCCTGCGTACATGCGACCAGGGTTCAAGATGCCGGCGGGATCAAACGTTGCTTTTAGTTTCGAAGTGATGCGGGCAATACCCGGATCAAGCGGTTGAAAAACTTCGACGGCGGCCCTGACCGGCGCATCAGCCCGGATCAGCGTTGCGTGCCCGCCGTGGACAGCCATGATCCGGCGGATGTCGGATGAGCCAGCGTCGGCGGACGGCGGCGCCTCCACCCAGATCAGCCCGCCAGACCAATCATACAACGCATCTACCGACATGTAGCGACGCAAGTCGTTGACGACCTTGGGACCAAGTTTCGGTGTGGTCGAAATCCGCCAGAGCGTGGCGGAAGAATTCTGCAGGACCGACAGTTGGCGCATTTCATCCCAAAAAGCGACCGAACTGTCATTGTCGAGCACTTGAATGTCGCCGAAGTGCTGCAGCACTTCCTTCAATTTCCCCGAGCGATAGCCGATGAAACTCTCGAAGTTTTCAAGCCGCACCGCCGTTATGGCGCGCCCAGCGGACCGTAAGCCTGCATGCCACAACCGGCGCGCAAGACCGGCCTGCAGGTGGACCGTTCCCGTGACTTCGAAGGGCGAGCCCAGCGCCTGGCACAGCGCCTCGATTGCGATCTCATCAGGCAAGCCAGCGAACGCCAACGTCGTCGACGCCTGTGGCCGGGGCAGCACTTTGAACGTCACATCCGTTAACACCGCAAGCGTGCCCCAGCTGCCCATCAGCCCGCGGGCAACATCGATGCCGGTGACGTTCTTCATCACGCGCCCACCGGACTTGATCATCTCGCCATTACCGGTGACGGCTGCCACGCCAAGATTATGGTCTCGCGCAGAACCTGCCATGATCCGACGTGCGCCCGACAGGTTGGTCGCAAACACGGCCCCCATGGTGCCGCTGTTGGGAGCATGACCAAGCGCCGGACCAAGGTCGATCGGCTCGAACGCCAGCATCTGACCATTCTTGGCAAGCTCTGCCTCGACCACACTAACGGGCGTGCCGACCTTGACCGACATGACGAGCTCCGTCGGTTCATAGAGCGTTATGCCGTTGAGTGCCGACGTACTGACGGGGATGGCGTCTTCGATCGCGTGACCGACGCCGCGCTTCGTGCCTGAACCAATAATTTCAACCGCTATCTTACGCGCCGTCGCTTCACGAAGCAGATCGCTAAATTCTGAGGCTGCGGCTGGCCGCTGTATCTGTTGCAAGGTCTTTGGTCTCGCTCGACTGGCTCAGTTGTTTGGGTCAGGCAGCAAGGCTTGATGGCTTGGTCAGTGGCATGCGCCCATCGAGCGGGAACACCTTGGCCGGATTGAGCAGCCAATCGGGATCGAACACGGTTTTGATCCGCATCTGCAGCCCAAGATCGGCCTCCGTGAACTGCACGCGCATGAGATCCCGTTTTTCGATGCCAACCCCGTGCTCGCCGGTGAGACACCCGCCCACTTCGACGCACAGCCTCAAGATATCGGCGCCAGCTGCTTCCGCGCGCAACCCTTCGGCAGGGTCGTTCGCGTTGTAGAGGATCAGCGGGTGCAAGTTGCCGTCGCCAGCGTGGAAGATGTTGGCCACCTTCAAGCCTTCGCGCGTACAGATCTCGGTGATCCGGCGCAACACGAGCGGCAACTGACCAAGCGGGATCGTCCCATCCATGCAGTAGTATTCGGAAATGCGTCCGAGCGCGCCGAACGCTGACTTGCGGCCCTTCCAAATCTTGGCGCTTTCTTCCGCGCTTTCGCTGACCCGCATGGTTTGGGGGCTGAAGGCTTCGGCAATCTTGACAATGCGCCCCAGCAGTTCGCCAATTTCGGCCTCCGAGCCTTCGACCTCGATAATCAGCAACGCCTCGACGTCCATGGGATAACCGGCGTGGGCGAACGATTCACAAACGTGGATTGCGAGCTTATCCATATATTCGATGGCGACCGGAATAATTCCACTGGCGATGATCGCCGACACGCAGGCACCGGCTGCCTCACTCGACGCGAAGCCGAGCATCATCGGGCGGGCACCTTCGGCGGCGCGCAAAATCCGCACAGTCGCTTCGGTGACAATGCCGAATTGTCCCTCCGACCCGATGCATAGCCCCAGCACGTCGTAGCCCGCGGCATCAAGATAGCCGCCGCCAACGTCGACGATCTCGCCGTCCATCATCACCATCTTCAGGCCAAGGACGTTATTGGTTGTAACGCCGTACTTGAGGCAGTGCGCGCCGCCCGAGTTCATGGCGAGGTTGCCAGCCAGCGTGCAGGCGAGCTGGCTCGAAGGGTCTGGCGCGTAGAAAAACCCCTGAGGACTGACCGCTGCCGAAATCGCCAGGTTCGTAATGCCCGATTGTACCCGTGCAGTGCGGCTTTGGAGATCGATCTCGATCACCTTGTTCATTCGGCTGACGCCAACGACGATCGCATCCTCGGCCGGCAACGCGCCACCGCACAAGGACGTTCCGGCGCCGCGCGCGACAACCTTGATGCCGCCATCCCGGCAAAAGCGCAGGACGCGTGCCACATCCTCAGTGGTCTTGGGCAGCACCACGGCGAGCGGCATCCGGCGATAGGCGGTCAATCCATCGGTTTCAAAGGCCCGACGGCCGTCCTCGTCACCGATCACCGAGTCAGCGCCGATAAGTGCTGACAATTGCCGGACAATTTGCTCCCGACGGCCAACAATCGCCGCATCAGGAGTGGGCAATGCAATGGCTGACACGCGTTTTCTCCCGCAGATCTTCATTCCAATCGAATTTGGTCACTATATGCGCGATCCTGGCCCCGTTAAGCAATCCACTGAACAGTGATCGATCCGCGTCTGGTCGGCACAGGCAGCGCAAATCCAGTGGTTGCGGCTCATCGGCCCTAAAAAACCATGATCTTCAACATCACTGGAAAACTGTCATTCATTTGTGCGATATGGACGACACACTTTAGTCGCGGCAGAGCATAATCAACAAGCAGGAGAAAGTCTTGCACCATCGCTCTCGTTCCTCCCAGAAGGATACGTCCGTGACCGCCATCAGTGACCTAGATATTTTCGCCCGCGTCGCACGCACTGGCAACATGTCGGCAGCTGGCCGCGAGATGGGGCTATCGCCAGCCGTCATCTCGAAACGGGTCAGTCTGCTCGAAGAGCGATTGGGCGCGCGGCTATTCCAGCGGACGACGCGCCAACTCACCCTCACGGAAACAGGCGAAGGGTATTTCAAACGCGTGGTCGACATTCTGAGCCTCGTTGAAGAAGCCGAGGATTTCGTCAGCCGCCGCAACACCAAGCCGCGCGGGCAGCTGAAGATTACCGCGCCGACCTCGTTCAGCCGCCTGCATATTGCCCCGCATATGGCGACGTTCCTCGCGAAGTATCCCGACATCGAGATTGATTTTCACCTGACCGACAGCTTCGTTGACATCATCCGCGAGGGCTTCGACGTCGCCATCCGCATCGGTGAGTTACAAGATAGCTCGCTCGTTGCCCGAAAGCTCGCTCCGGATCATCGGGTGATCTGTGCAAGTCCCACCTACCTTGATCGCGTCGGTCGCCCGAAAGGCTTGGCCGATCTCGAATTTCATAACTGCATTTCAGCCGGGGCCCAGGACCTCTGGCATCTCGATGGTCCAGGCGGCAACCAGCAATTGCGGGTCAAAGGCAACTTGCGGTCGAACTCAGCCGAATTCGTGCGCGAGCTTTTAGTTGGCGGCCACGGCATTGGGTTGCGCCCGTTATGGGATGTCGGCCCCGACGTACAATCGGGCGCACTAGAGATCATCATGCCCGAATGGCGAGCGACCTCGCACATGGCGATTTATGCAGTGTATCCGTCGCGCGATTTCATGCCGGCAAAGGTCAACGCCTTCATCGACTTCCTGGCCGAGACCTATGGCACCGAGCCCTATTGGGACCGCACGGTCGCAAAGCTTGGCGTGTCGCAGACCCCGATCGCATCCAAAGGCAGCGCGCGCGAAAAACCAACCAAGCCCCCCGCCCCCGCCATCGATCCAAAATCAAACCGCCCATCGGCAAACCTGCGGTAAACGCGCATTTATTGTCGATGCGCTGTCACATGACTGTTCTGACTCCGTCGCTTGGTTGCCGCCTGCTTAGTATTTAGCGTCAGGTCCTCGCGACCACTTGAAATCCCAAGGTCGGCAAGGCAGCCATAGTTGGTGACCTTAAACAGCCAACGATTTGACTATCGGAGGCGCAACACGTGCCGGGGTCATGCCATGGCTGATTCGACCGCGTGACAGGCGACCGTCTGATCGCCCCGCGCGACCGCCTTCGGCACCTCGACGCGGCAGCGGTCGTGAACCAACGGACAGCGCGGATGAAAGGCGCAGCCTGGTGGTGGACTGATCGGATTGGGGATTTCACCTTCAATCATCTTGCGCGGCCGACCGCTCATTTTCAGGTCTGGCACGGCGTCGAGTAGCATCCGCGTATAAGGGTGACGCGGGTTCTTGAATAACTCTGCCGATGGCGCTGTTTCAACAAGACGCCCGAGATACATGACGCCAATGCGTGTCGCCATGTGCCGCACGACGGCAAGGTTATGGCTGATGAACAAATACGTGAGCCCCAACTGGTCTTGGAGATCGCGCATCAAATTCAAAATTTGCGCCTGCACCGAAACATCGAGCGCGGAGGTCGGTTCATCGCAGACGAGGAACTCCGGATTTGACGAGAGCGCCCGCGCGATACAGATGCGTTGGCGTTGGCCGCCGGAGAATTCGTGCGGATACTTGTGCATGTCGGCTGGATCGAGCCCGACAAGCCGCAGCAGATCCGCAACCTTGGCTTCGGTCTCAGTGGC
The DNA here is from genome assembly GCA_031429105.1 of Hyphomicrobiaceae bacterium. Lineage (GTDB taxonomy): Bacteria > Pseudomonadota > Alphaproteobacteria > Rhizobiales > Hyphomicrobiaceae > JAKFWF01. Next base: position 14,185 of record JANOYV010000016.1, read on the forward strand.
ATCCTTCGTCAAGCCGAATGCATTCAGCGGATCGGCAATGATGGCGCCGACTCGCCAACGCGGGTTGAGGCTCGCGTATGGGTCCTGGAAGATCATCTGGATGCGCCGCCGCAGCGCCGTCATATCGGCGTCGCTGGTGCCCGACCACATATCGTGACCATCGATCGTGACGCTGCCCGACGTCGGTGGCAATAGCCCCACCACCATCTTCGCAACGGTCGATTTGCCGGAGCCTGACTCACCCACGAGTGCGAACGTTTCACGCTTACCGATGTGCAGATCGACGTTCTGCACAGCCTTCAGCAGCAGCCGTCCCTCGCGCTCGATCATCCGATTGAGCCACGGCTTCGAGACATCGAAAACCCGCGACAGGTCTTTCACTTCAACGAGTGGTTTTGTGGTCGAGGACTGGGTCATGGACATCCAAATTTAGGCGATGAGTATTGGATAGTGAACTCATCCCGTTGACCACTTCCCCCCACCCCGCCCCTCCCCCTCAAGGGGGGAGGGAGGGAAGTTAGACGAGAGATTTTCACCCATTTTCGGGCGACCGTAACGACACACCACCCTAGCTCTTTTCTTACCCTCCCCCCTTGAGGGGGAGGGCAAGGGTGGGGGGTGACACACGAACTAGCTATAGGTGCGTCTGGTCCGCAAATCATACCTTTGCTCCCACTGGGGCAACGGCTGCTAACCAGCAGGCGACCTGTGAACGGCCAACGGCAATCGTGTCAGGGCGTTCCTCGCGGCAGCGCGCCATCACCTTGGTGCAGCGCGGGTTGAAGGCGCAGCCCTTCGGTATCGCTGTCAACCGGGGCATCGAACCTGGAATCTGCATGAGGCGGGCATCGTTGCCTTCAAGCGTCGGGATCGACCCCATCAGCCCCTGCGTGTAGGGGTGATTGGGGCGCTGAATAACGTCCCGCACCGGGCCGATCTCGGCGATACGGCCAGCATACATGACAGCGACCCGGTCGGCTGTTTCGGCAATCACGCCCATGTCATGCGTGATCAGCATAACGGCGGTGCCGCGATCCCGGCACAACCGTTTCAACAGCGCGATGATTTGGGCCTGGATCGACACGTCGAGCGCCGTCGTCGGCTCATCAGCGACGATCATCTCGGGTTCGGCTGCAAGGGCGAGCGCCCGCACCACGCGCTGCCGCATGCCACCGGAGAACTGATGCGGGTAGCTGTCGATCCGATCACTCGCGCCTTGAATGCCAACTTCGCCCAATAGTTCGATTGCCCGTTGCCTCGCTTGGCTTTCGCTCATCGGCAAATGCGTGCGGATCGTCTCGATGATCTGCTCGCCGACGCGATAAAGCGGATTGAGACTGGTCAGCGGATCCTGAAACACCATGCCGATTCGCTTGCCACGGATCTTTCGCATTTCTTCGTAGGGTAAGTTGTCGATGCGCTGCCCCTTGAGCAGCACCTGTCCGCCGGCAATCCGTCCCGGCGGTTCCAATAGGCCGATCACGGCGGTGCCGGTCATCGATTTGCCTGCACCGGATTCGCCGACCACGCCCAGCACTTCACCGGGACCAATATCAAACGACACGTTATCGACCGCCACAAGGGTGCCGTGTCGGTTAGGGAATTCGACCCGCAGATTACGAACGGAAAGGACCGGCCCAATACTTGTCATCAGCGCAACTTCGGATTGAGGGCATCGCGCAGCCAATCGCCCAGCAGATTGACGCTGAGGACGAGTAGGGCGAGTGCGAGCCCAGGGAACAGCACCATCCAGTAGTCGCCGGACAACAGGAATTCGTTGCCGGTGCCGATCATCGTGCCAAGCGATGGCTCCGTCGGCGGCAGCCCGACGCCCAAGAACGACAAGGTCGCCTCGGTAATGATCGCAAGCGCCAAGTTGATCGTTGCGATCACCAGGACCGGCGACAACACATTGGGCAGCACATGCTTGAACATGATGGCCGTGCGACTGAGGCCAATCAGCCGGGCAGCCTGCACATATTCCTTATTGCGCTCAACCAGGGTTACGCCGCGCACGGTGCGCGCGTACTGGACCCAGTACGACAGTCCAATCGACACGACGAGGATCCAAAACTTGGTCGCCCCTGTTGCCTGGTTCTTGAAGATCACACTGGCCACGCCATCCACCAGCAATGCCGTCAGAATGGCTGGGAATGTAAGTTGTACATCGGCGACGCGCATAATCAGTGAATCGATGCGACCACCGAAATAACCAGCCACCAGTCCCAAAGAGACGCCGATCAACATTGCGAGCGTCACGGACAGCACGCCGATCATGATCGACGACCTGGTGCCATACAGCATCGTCGAGAGGATATCGCGGCCCTGATTGTCCGAGCCTAACAAGAACTTGCGCTCGCCGCCCTTTGCCCAAACCGGTGGTGTGTTCGCGTCGAGCAGGTTGACGCCGCTGAGGTCATAGGGGTTCGACGGCGCAATAACCGGCGCCAAGAACGCTGCCAGCATCATCGTCACTAGAATAATGCCTGCTAGAACGACAATCTTCGAGCGAACGAAGCTCGCCGTCAGATCGCTATCGAGCGCGCGTGCCATCCACCCCTTAGGGCTGGGCTTGGCAGTCTTTGGAATGGCACTGGCCGTGTCTGTCATGGGCTCGCTTTATCCTGCCGCACTGCCGCCGAGCCTGATCCGAGGATCAATCGCGACATAGAGCAAATCAACGATGAAGTTGATCGCAACGAACATGAAGGCGACCAGCATCAGATACGCCGACATGATCGGAATGTCGGCGGTCTGCACGGCTTTGATGAACAACAGTCCCATGCCCGGCCACTGGAACACCGTCTCGGTAATGTTTGCAAATGCGATGATGGCGCCAACCTGCAAGCCGATAATCGTCACGACGGGCACCAGTGTATTCTTCAAGGCATGGCCGAAGTACACGGCGCGATCGCTCAAACCTCGAGCGCGGGCAAACTTGATGTAGTCGGTGCGCAGCACCTCCAGCATCTCGGAACGCACCAGTCGCGTGATGAGTGTCATCTGAAACAGCCCGAGCGTGATCGCCGGTAGGATCAATGCTTTCAATCCCGACCAGGTCAGCAGTCCGGTCTTCCAAAAGCCAACTTTGATTGTCTCGCCGCGCCCATAGGATGGAAGCCAGCCAAGCTTTACCGCGAACAGGTAAATCAGCAATATGCCGATCAGAAACGTTGGTAGAGAGATGCCGATCAGGGAAATCGTGAGGAACATCTTCGAGATCGCCGAATTGCGATGGATACCGGTATAAACCCCCATCGGGATGCCAAGCATGATCGCGAACAGGGCTGCTGCAAATGCAAGTTCAAGCGTCGCTGGCGCCCGATCCGCAATGATCGTCGTCACCGGCTGCTTCATCTGATAGGAGGAGCCGAAGTCGAAATTCATCGCCTTCCA
>JANOYV010000017.1:0-11521 GCA_031429105.1 Hyphomicrobiaceae bacterium
CGTCGCGTGTGGTTGGGCTGTGGCTGCTGGTGGCACCCCTGTGCGTCCTAGTGCCGATCTCATTTTTCCTGGTCAAACAGGGTACTTGGTCGGGAAAGACGGCAAACACATGTTTTGGTGCGCTGGCGATTGTCTTGTTCGCGTTGACCTTCACGGCGTTCCCTGACTGGCTGGCGCATCGAACCATTGGGGCAGAACGGTTAACGGCGCTCCAGGCCGAAATGGCGGCCCAGCCGAAGCCTTGAGTGTTGGTGATTTCGATCCGAAAACGGAGACGCCAAGTGGAGCCTTACATTCCAACCCTTCTCGGTTGCCTGATCATGGCGGTGCCAGCGATCCTACTGGCGTGGATTGCATTCCGACGCGAGCGTGCGCTGTTCTGGTTTGCAGTCGCGCTGATCGTGGTTGGGCTCGGCTACCTCGCGACGACGCCGACGCCTGAGGGTCTCGCTAAAGTTGTCATGGGGCGGCGGTTGTAGCGCGCGACCTCACTGTCACCGGTACACGGTGGACCGCATTGTTGCCAAAACCACCGCGGTCGAAACGGGCGTCGAGCGGTTGAATATCGCCGTTGGCATTGGTCGCACGACATGACAGTTCGTGCTCGCCCGGCGCCGCGTGCCACGCATAGCGCCAACCGCGCCACGCATATTTGCCGGTGGGTTGGTCGAGGATCGCATCCGCATACGCACCATTGACGCCCACCTCAACCCGCGTGATGGGCACGCCAGCGCCGGTCCAGGCGCGACCAAACAGTGCGACGTCACCTGCATCAACCAACCGACGACGCGTATACCAGTCGGGCATCCCCGGCGGCACCAGCAATGACTTCACGCGCATGGTGGTGACCGGCGTACCGGTATCGCCCTTCGCCTGTTTGAATACATATGTCCCGACTTGCTGATAGCCCTGGTACGCGTGATCGATGACCTCGATCCGGTTCAACCATTTGACGCTCGCCATGCCGTACCAGCCCGGTACGATCAGGCGCAGCGGCGCGCCGTGCTGTGGCAGTAACGGCTGACCGTTCATTGCTGTGACAAGAAGCACATCCTCTGCCATCGCGAGCGCTGGGCTTAAACTGCGGCCATAGTTGTGTTCGACACCGGCATCGAATCCGCGATCTGATCCAGTGAAAACGATGTCGTGGGCGTTGGCGTTCAGGCCAGCCCGTTCCAAGATCGGCTTTAAGGGTGTCCCGGTCCAGTCTGATGTGCCGACCGCCTCGTTGTGCCAGGGCTGGCTAGGCCATCGCGGCGATTGCAAGCTCCGCCCATTGCCCGCGCACTCGAGCGTCACCCGGCGGGTCACCTGCGGCATCGCCTTGATCTCGGCGAGACTGAGTTTGATCGATTTTTCCACCAGACCGCCAATGGACAACGCCCAGCGCTCCGGCTCGGGCACAAATGGCACATCAAAGTGGGTCAGCAGATAGTGCAAGCCAGCCGGCGTCACATCGTTGCGCAATGCCTCCAGTAGAATCCCATGATTGCGATGGGCGAGCCCTACTTCCGCATCGTAGTAGTCGCCGTCGGTGTGCGACTTATCCGCAGGATTGAGGATCGGGTGAATGGGGGCGTTCATCTTAGGGCTCGCAGTCTTGGTAATCAGTTGGACGGCTGACAGTAGCGCTTTGCCGTGACCGACATTAGGTATGGGCGATGAGATCAACAAGAGCTTGGTTGGATCTGTGCTGGAGGACTAAAGAATGGCAGGCTGGTGGGACAAAGCACGTGAGGTTGCTGAAGGCGTCTGGATCATTCTGTTGGCGGCCTGGGTCCTCATCAAGCCGTTCATCGAAGCCGCAATCAAAGGTATTGCGGCACTGCTACGTGGTATTTGGGATGCATGGTCGCGGTTGAGCATTGGCCAAAAGCGCAATGCCATGATTGGTGCCGCTGTCTTCGCTGCCCTTACGTATGCCTGGACTTGGCGCGAGGTGCCCGGCCATTGGCTGGCATACCAGACGGGCGAGCGACCACTGATGGCGGCGCGTAGTTGGCACTATCAGCTCGACAAGGTCGTGGTTGACGAACTTGTCAAAATCAACACCGATGTGCTTGTCACGGATTACGCCACGATGGGCGGCAAGGTGCCCCTGTCGGCCGCCGAAGTGGCGCGGTTGAAGATCAAGCCCGATGGTAAAAAGCGGATCGCGTTGGCGTACATGTCGGTTGGCGAAGCAGAGCGCTTTCGGTTCTACTTCAAGGACGACTGGAAAAACGACCCGCCCGAGTGGCTCGGGCCCGAAAATTGCGCCTGGCCCGACGCGTTCAAAGTGCAGTTTTGGCACGACGGCTGGAAGGATATCGTTTGGCGCGGGCGCAACGCCTATCTCAAGAAGATCATCGATGCTGGGTTCGATGGTGTCTATCTCGACCGTGTTGATATCTACGATCAATACCCCGGCAATCCAGATGTTCGCGATCAGATGATCAAGTTCGTCTCTGACCTATCGGCGACAGCCAAAAAGTTGAAGCCGGGCTTTCTTATTATTCCGCAGAATGCCGACGACCTGCTGAGTGTCCCGGCCTATCTTGACGTTATTGACGGCCTGGGCCGAGAGGATTTGCTCTACGGGACGAAGGGGACGGGGACGCGAAATCCACGTCACGAAATCGTCGAGTCGCAAGAGCGGCTAAATCTACTCCTGTGGCAATGGAAGCCGGTGCTGGCCGTCGAGTATCTGCAGACGGCGGATGCAATAAAAGCTGCCGCTGCAGAGCTGAAAAACCGCAGTCTTATTGGAACAGTCCAACCGCGCGCGCTGGATGGTACCGATCCAACCGCACCGATTGACCTTGCAAAGGACATCGGCACGTCCGAATACACCAAAGCCAACTGCGAAAAGGGCAAAGCATGGTAAACGAGCAATCGCAATCCGTGCATGCGGTCATGCTGTTGCCTCGAATGGCCCAGCTATTGCACAGTAGGCAGAACCGTCCGATGGACACAGGAGTGAACGTTCTTATGCGTGCAATGCGTAAACTTGCTGTTGGATTTGCAGCGACCGCTGCAATTTGGGCACTGACCGCCCCGAGTGCAATGGCACAGGAGCGTCCGAACGGGCTCCTCAAGGCCAAGTCCTGGGCCTTTCAGTTGAAAAATCTGGGCCCTGAAGAGCAGGCTAAGATTGCCGCGTCGCCGTATGATCTTGTCGTCATCGATAGCGAACAGTTCCCACAGGATAAGGAAATTCCGCTGACCCGCGAAGAGGTCGAGCGGATGAAGGTCAAGCCGGATGGCTCCAAGCGATTGGTTATCGCTTACTTCAGCGTCGGTGAAGCGGAGAACTATCGCTACTACTGGAAGCCGGAATGGAACCGGGTCAAGCCGTCGTGGGTCGGTAAGGAAAACAAGCAGTGGGGCGGTAACTTCCTTGTTAAGTATTGGGACCCGACGTGGCAGACCATTATCATGGGTAACCCGAAGTCATTTGCCGATCAGGTAATCAATTCGGGCTTCGACGGCTTCTATATTGATCGCGTTGATGCCTACTACTACTACGGTGACACCGCTGAAAAGCGCGTGCAGATGACCGATTTCATCATTAAGCTCGCGAATTACATTCGGTCGAAGAAGCCCGAATCTCTCATTCTTGCGCAGAACGCTGAAGAGTTGCTGGAGTATCCCAACTACGTGAAGGCAATCGACGGTATTGCCAAGGAAGATCTGGTGTACGGCATTAGTCATACCGAAAAGATCAATCCGGCAGGCGATATTGCCCACACGAGCAAGTTGCTTTCTGGTGCCAAGAAAGCTGGCAAGGCGATCTTCGTGATAGAGTATTTGACAAAGCCGGAATTGATCAGCGATGCCGTGACCCGCATTAAGGAACTAGGTTTCGTCCCCTACATCGGGCCGCGCGGCTTAGCAGAACTCTACGATGGCACCGCTGGCGCAGGCCCACGCCGCGGGCCGCTCGATCCGACGCCCGATGCTCCAAGCTTGAAGAAAGCACCAGCTGGCAAGAAGAAAGCGTCGTTGGAGTAAGCCCCGCTATACATCGAGTGAGCTTAAAACTGAAAGGGCCCGATCCTTAGATCGGGCCCTTTGCTTTCTCAAACGACCAAGAGCACCGTAGCGCTTATGCGTGCATCGCGCGGTACTCGCGGAAGCCGATTAGACGCCGATTTGCATCATCCCACAGTGCAAGCCGGGCACACATCAGGCTCTGCCATAGTGTCAGACGGTTCATCGCCTGCAGCTCGGGGCTTGCATCAAGGCAAGCCTGCAATTTGTAGTTAGGGATCATGCTGCACAAATGATGGATGTGATGCAGTCCGATGTTGCCAGTGAACCACTGTAGAACCGGTGGCAGCACGTAATAAGAACTGCCGTGGATGGCTGCAACTTGGAAGTCCCAATCACCTGCAGCCTCCCAGTGGGTGTCTTCGAACTGGTGCTGGATAAAGAATAACCAGCCACCGATAGCTGATGAAAGGATAAGAATTGGAACAGCAAGCATCAGGATATTTGCCCATCCAAAGAACCACATCAGCGGCGCATAAAATGCCAACAGACCAGCATTCAGACGCATGACGCTGCCCCAAGTTTGACGGGCAGGGTGCGGATGGAACCACGGCAGGCGCTGCAGAACGAGGAAGTAGAGGGGGAGGCCGATTCCGAAAAGGAAGGCGGGATTGCGATAAATCCGATAACCGATGCGACCACCCCACGGAAGGGCTGTGTACTCGGCGACTGTCAACGTGGTGATGTCGCCAATGCCTCGCCGATCTAGGTTACCAGAGCCGGCGTGATGGACGTTGTGCTCGCGCCGCCAAAGTCCATAGGGGGTCAAGGTGAGTACGCTGACCAGACGACCCAAAATGTCGTTTGCAGCGCGGCTCGGCAGGAATGAGCCATGACCGCAGTCATGTTGAATGATGAAAAAGCGGATCAGCAGGCCTGCTGCCGGCAGGCAGAGTAAAAGTGTCAATACATAGGAAAACTCGATGGTGTGCAGCATCACCGTGACCAGCGCAACGAACGCCGCGGCAGTCGTCGAGACTTGCCACACTGCATCTGAAATAGAAGCGCCGCGGTAAGCCGCGCAATGCGCCGCAAGCTTGCGTGCCGCTGCCTTGAGCTCGGCCCCCCGCGATTGGGTCGGCGGCTCAGAAACGGCAATTGCGTCGTGTTGGTCCGGCGCGGCCGGATGGTCCATCAGCGTCATGTGTTGTCGAAATCCTCGCTTCGAGGGTCCAGATTAGCGATTCCAGCTAGCATGTTCGGGGCAGATTTGAGATGTTTTCTCGTCGCAGGCTGATCGCATTTGTGTGAGCTGTTGCAGCTTGGCATCCTGGGTGCTCAAAAAACAAGCCGATACGCTGGCGCCACCGAATTGCCGCGCCGCCCCCGCTGTTCAGCCCCAAACCGGGCTTAGACCATTGCTCCATTGCAATAACTGTTTTGCACAAGGAGTAGCGCCGATGTCAGGTTTCACGTCGTGGTCCACTCTCGTTCTCAGCGCTATGGTCGGTGCAGCCCCGTTCGGGCTCAGTCTAACGTCGCCCGCTGTGGCTGCCCCCAATGCGCGCGTCACGGAGCCGATCAATCACACCAATCTGGCGGTGTTTTTCCTGCGGGGTACGTCTGTTCCAGGTCCTGTGCCCCTGACTTTGGCTGAAGCACTGGCCAAGGGCACAGTCACGATCGATGAGACCGGCAATGTCAATCAACTTCAGGTCGAAAATAAGGGCCAAGAGGATGTGTTCATCCAGGCTGGTGATATTGTCAAAGGCGGACAGCAGGATCGCGTGTTGACGGTCAGTCTGCTGCTGGCTGCAAATTCCGGGCGGATGCCGATCGGCGCCTTCTGTGTCGAGCAAGGCCGGTGGTCGGCGCGGGGCAAGGAGGACGTGAAGCAGTTCCGCAGTGCCGATAAGTCGGTGCCGTCGCGCGAGGCAAAACTCGCAATGCTGGCGCCAGCCAAACCACGTGTGGATCCAGGTCAAGCGCCTTCGTCCGGTGTAGCTGGGGGGCAACCTTCACGGACGCAGATGCGCGGGCTTGGACAATCGGAGGCCGGCGGTCGGCAGGGAGAAGTGTGGGCCAATGTCGGAAAAATCCAGGAGAAGTTGTCGTCCAATCTGAAAGCAAAGGTTGCGTCGGGGCTCTCTGCGTCAAGCTTACAGCTATCGCTCGAAAACGAAACGCTGGCGGCTGCCCGCGCAGACTACATCAAGGCGCTGCATGGAGCGCTAGGCACCGACCCTGAAATTGTTGGTGTCGTGTTTGCCATCAACGGACGGATTGCCAGTGCTGAAGTCTACCCGTCATCGGGCCTGTTCGGGAAAATGTGGCCGAAGCTGCTGGAGGCGGCAGCGACCGAAGCGATTGCCGAAAAGGACGGAAAAGCTGCCGACTTGCCCTCCATCTCGGCTGTTGCTCAGTTCCTCGATGATGCCGACAAGGGGAAGAGCGAGCCCGATGTGGCACTCGCTCCCGGCCTCGCACGCCATACTGTAGATGCCCCCGCTTCGCTTGCTGTTGCAACCAAGCGTTCCGACGGGCTTGAGATCCATCGGACATATCTCGCAAAGTGACAACATTTAAGATTTTATAAAGGATAATGCTTGTCAACCACACCGCGCTGATCGAGTGTGGGCCCGTCAACCTACGGGTGCTTGGGCGAGGGTTAGATGAACGTTGCAGCGCGGCAGTGGGACCGGACGGGTGGCGAAGCTGCGCGTTCTGAGGATGATAAAAGCAATCGTGTCACCGTTTCGAAGTCGTTGGGACAGGATTCGCTTGCGGGCAGATCACTGCTTGATGGCATCACGCTGGATTACGGCCCGGCAGATTTGCTCGGCCGGTTTTTTCTGAAGGCAGACGCAGCATTGCGCGCGCGCGGGATCCTGCTGAGTTTTGCAACGCTCGATGAACTCGTGGCCGTCAACAAGCGCAACGCCGACACTTGGCGGCCGCTGATTTCGATTTTTGATCCAGCATTTGGCGGCATCAAGCTGGATAATTCGTTTGTTCTGCTGGGTCGTGATCGGGCGGGCGATGTAGTGGCGACACAGGCAGCGCGGCTGTTTTCCTGGACTGGCACAAACTTCGCCGAGGAAGCGCAATCTTTGCGCCTGTTCTATGCAGCGCCCGACCGCCAGAGTTTACCCAACGAACAAGTCGTGGTTACCGCTGCCACGGCGCAAAATATCCAAGGTCGCGTGGTCTTTTCCGGTGGCGTCTGGTTTGATCCGCGCTACCGGGCGCGCTTCCTGACCGGCATTCTGCCGCGTATTTCGCGCGCCTGTGCGTTCGCCCGCTGGTATACGGACATGACGACAACGATGATGGCGGAAACGCTCATTCATAAAGGCGTGGCCGCCCGGGTCGGCTACTCCGAGATCGACTGGGACGTGACACTTTTGAACACCCGCTTTGGCAACCAGCGTTTCGGCCTGTTGACCATGCAAACGGCTGAGATGCTCGATGACTTAGCCCGTTTTATCGAGGAGATCGACGCGCAAGTCGATCGTCGGATCGAGAATCGAGCTGGTTAGCAGCCAAGTTCCGCCGCCCATGCCCTGCGATGGTAAAAACAATCGCTTGTAGCGCAAGCGGGCGCGTCCGAGCCGAGGTGTCGTCATGATCGCATCAACATCGCAAATCATGGGTTGGGCGGCAGTCACGGCTGCATGGCAGTGACTGGCGACCCATTTGCCATAGCTTGAGTCTTCGTGCTCGATGATTGACTTGCCGATGGACTGCATCCGCCATTCCTCAGAATAGCTGACGAAACCGGTGCCGATCTCTCCGAATGTCAGCTGCTGACTGCCCGGCGCCTCGTGCATCATGTGATAGCGTCCTTGTAAGGACTGCTTGATGATGTTTGACAGGCCATCGCGATGCACCGATTGCGAAAGCATCGGCCAGTTTTCGATCAGCGAATGGAGAGCCCGATGCATCGTCGTAGTGCGCGGCAGTTCGTCCTTTGGTAGCTGCCGCATCAAGAAATCGCCAGGCCGTGGCGCGTTTGCTTTCGAGAGCACTTTATCAAGCTTATCGACGGCAACCCGTAGGTTGGCGTGCAGGCCATAAACCCAGTCCGTGTCGAAGTGGGCTGTAACGACACGCTCGAAATCGCGGCCCTGCAGCCATTGTCGAAGGGACGCAAACGAGTGCGGCGTGACAAGGCGCGGACGGAGTCTGATTTCACAGGAACGGCCGTACAGGTTAACCGCGACGAAGCCCATGTTCTTGACGACGTAGGTAGAGAACTCAACGTGCGATTGCGGCGCGCCAAATGAGGCGCGCAATTGGGGTGATCCGCCATCCCAGATCTTGCCCAGATCATCAAACAGTAAAAGGTTCGCTGCCATTCTACTCACACGGAACCGAAACGTGGCTCAAGTTTGCTCGTTTGTGCATTTAAGCAGTGATTTCGTTTCGATTGGTTTAATGTCCGTTCACGAACTCGAAGCATTTTCCGAACATTTTTTTAATTCGACGCGAATGCGTAGCATGTGCGGTTCTGCAATTTGGATGCGTTGGGGCGTAGTGGAGGGAAGTAGCCCAGCAAACGTTGGTCGCTGAGGCGGTAGCGCGCGTCGCCTCTCCGCTAGACATCCAATCAAACCCTTGTGATCCTCCTGCCATCGATGCATTGAGGGTTTTGTATCCATGAAAAGCCATGCGCGCGCGGTCGTTATCGGTGGCGGCGTGGTCGGCGTCTCGACCCTTTATCACTTGGCAAAAAAAGGCTGGAGCGACTGCGTACTTGTTGAGCGCCGGGAGCTGACATCTGGCTCGACATGGCATGCCGCTGGATTGTTACCTCTGTTTAACCTGTCCTACTCGGTCGGCCAGATCCACAAGTACTCGGTCGCCCTCTACAAGTCGCTCGAAGCGGAAACCGGGCAGCCTGTGGGTTTGAAGCAGGTCTCGAACATCCGGCTTGCCCGCACCGCCGACCGGATGGACGAATTCCGCTACTACAAAGGGATTGCTGAAACGCTGGGCGTCACGGTCAATGCCCTCACGCCGACCCAGGTCAAGGAGATCTGGCCGTTGGCGAATGTTGAGGGCATCCTCGGCGCGATCCAGCACCCCGATGACGGCTACGTACAACCTGCAGATTTGACCCAGGCCTTGGCAAAAGGTGCGCGCGCAAAAGGCGCCGAGATCTATCGCAACACAACAGTCACCGGCATCACGCGGGCGCGCTCCGGTGAGTGGGTTGTTGCGACAGATAAGGGCACCATTACTTGCGAGCACATCATCTCGGCCACTGGAAACTTCGCACGTCAAACCGGGCGCATGCTCGGCCTCGACGTACCTGTGATACCGGTCGAGCACCAGTACATCGTCACTGAGCCGCACCCGGCGATCGTCGCGCGCCAGAAGCTGGGCTTACCCGAAATGGGCGTGCTGAGAGAGAGCGACAGCTCCTGGTATATGCGCGAAGAAAACGGTGGTTTGATCCTGGGGCCCTATGAGCCAGGCGCCCCCTGTTGCTACGTCGAAGGCCCCAGTGATCAAAGCGAATATGAATTGTTCCAGGAGGACTTAGAGCGCATTGCGCCGCACATCGAAACGGCGATTACGCGCGTGCCAGCGTTCGGCGAAGTGGGCATTAAGAAAGTCTACAATGGCGCGATCTGTTATACGCCCGACGGCTCGCCAATTATCGGACCGGCGTGGGATCTGCCTAACGTCTGGCTGAACGAAGGTCACTCGTTCGGCATTACCGCAGCAGGCGGGGCAGGTTGGCAGCTTGCGAATTGGATCGTTGATGGTGAAAGCACAATCGACATGTTGGGCGTCGATCCGCGCCGCTATGGCCCGTATGCGGCCCGTGGGTACCTGCGTCAGAAAAATGAAGAGGCCTACGCCAACGTCTTCACCATGCACTACCCGGATGAAGAGCGCGTCGCGGCACGTCCCCTGAAACAGGCGCCGTGCTATGACCGGATGGCAGCACTCGGTGCTGTGTTTGGGTCGGTTTATGGTTGGGAGCGTCCAGGTTGGTTTGCGCGCGCTGGCTATCAGTTAAGCGACGCGGAAAAGGCCTATCCTGACGTCCTTCTCAACCACAACCACCCAGCAACGCCTGCTGATGGCAAACCACCGCGCGAAAGGTGGAGCTTCCGTCGCTCGAACTATTTCAAGTTCGTCGGCGATGAATGCCGTCATGTGTCGGACGCCGTCGGCATGCAGGATATGACGCCGTTCGCCAAGTATGAGATCAGCGGACCTAGTGCCGAAGCCTGGCTCGACGGTCTCGTCGCTAATAAGCTGCCAACGAAAATCGGCCGCGTTGGTCTGTGCCACATGCTGTCGAAGAGCGGGGGGGTACGGGGTGAGTTTACGGTATTCCGTGAAGGCACCGAACAGTTCTATCTCGTCGGTCCCGGCGCACTCGAACGCCACGACTGGGACTATCTACAGAAGGCGCGCCCCCGCGACGGATCGGTCGATCTGCAAAAGATCACGTCGCAGCTCGGTGTGTTGGTGCTAGCCGGTCCGCGCTCACGAGATGTGTTGCAGACGCTTACCGATACGGATCTCTCGAACAAAGCATTCCCTTGGCTGTCGGGGCAGCACATTTCGGTTGGGGCGGCACACGCGAAGGCGCTGCGCGTAAACTACGTTGGTGAACTGGGCTTCGAACTTCATCATCCGATCGAAATGCAAAACTACATTTTCGATAAGCTGATGGACGCGGGCAAACCCTTCGGCATCAAACCCTACGGCATCAAGGCGATGATCGCGATGTCGATCGAAAAGTCATACCGCTTGATCGGGCGCGAATTATCGATCGAGTACGCAGCGCTTGAATCGGGGCTCGACCGGTTCGTCAATCTCAAGAAGGGGCCGTTCTTGGGACGTGATGCGCTTGTTGCTTGGCAGCAAAAAGGCTTCGCCAATCGGTTTGTGACGTTGGAAGTCCACGGCGTAACTGACGACGGCTCCGACGTGCGCGGCTCCGAGCCGATCCTGCATAAAAGTCAAATGATCGGTCGCGCGACGAATGGTGGTTACGGCTGGCGAGTGGGCAAATCGCTCGCGCTCGGCATGGTGCGGCCTGACCTTGGCGAAATTGGCCAGGAACTCGATATTACGATTTTGGGCAAGACCCACCGCGCGGTTGTTGTCCCCGAAAGCCCGTTCGACCCAAATAATGAGCGCCTGCGGGGTTAAGGTCGGCTCGCGTGTATTGAGGTGGTTCTGGCACACAATGCTGCGTTGCACAATTTGCATTGGTGCGACGCAGCGAACACGCTACCCTCATCGCAACCTTAGGGAGTAGCGCGATGGGCGAACGCTGGATGACGAAGTGGGGGCCGCGGCGCGTGCGCTATGAACCGCCGACGCTGGCCGAGGCCCTAGATGCGGCAGCCGACATGTCGCCGGATCAAGAGCAGCAGATACAATTGGCAGCTGATTTGATGCAGTTGCCGCTGGAAGATGTGCGGACAGACGCAGAGGCAATTTTCAAGAGCCGCAGTCGCCGCCGTATCATGGCGACGATTGTGCCAAGTGCGCAAGCCTACGGCGCATCACACGGCCA
>JANOYV010000018.1:0-61589 GCA_031429105.1 Hyphomicrobiaceae bacterium
GTCACCTCGCCCTCAACGTCGCCAAGCTGGAGCCCTCGAAAGGCTCGATGCGCGGCAAACTCAAGCGCGCCGGCTGGAACGACGGCTACCTGCTCGAACTGCTGGCCCAGTTCAAACGAGTCGAAGTGCGATAGCCCTGCCTGCAGCCCCCTGCGGGATTGCCTCTCCCACACGAACCGGATATGAGCCCAACTAGTTGTACGGACACGCAAGGGTCGCTGGCAATCGGCCTGTGAACAGCCTTGCGCAAGACCGTTTCGCCGCACCAACCTCCGGATCGTGATCCCGATGCGCATGTCTCGCTATTTTATGCCTGTCCTCCGCGAAACGCCGAAGGAAGCGGAGATTGTCTCGCATCAGCTGATGCTGCGCACCGGCATGGTGCGGCAGGCGAGCGCTGGTATCTATTCTTGGCTGCCCCTCGGCTACCGCGTGCTGATGAAAATCGACCGCATCGTGCGCGAGGAACAGAACCGGGCCGGAGCCATTGAAGTCCTGATGCCGACGATCCAATCCGCTGATTTGTGGCGCCAGTCGGGCCGCTATGAGGCTTATGGGAAGGAAATGCTGCGCATTTCAGATCGCCATGATCGCGAGATGCTGTACGGGCCAACCAACGAGGAGCTGATCACCCAGATCTTCCGCGATGGCCTCAAAAGCTACAAAGACATGCCGCGCAACCTGTACCACATCCAGTGGAAGTTCCGCGACGAGGTCCGCCCACGTTTCGGCGTCATGCGCGGCCGCGAATTCTTGATGAAGGATGCTTATTCCTTTGATCTGACGCCGGAAGCGGGACGCATGTCGTACAATCGCATGTTCACGGCCTACTTGCGCACCTTTGCCCGCATGGGCCTCAAGGCCGTGCCGATGGCGGCAGATTCAGGTCCGATCGGTGGCGACATGAGCCACGAATTCATCATCCTAGCCGACACCGGCGAAAGCCAAGTCTATTGCCACAAAGACCTGATCGACGGGGCTCCACCGCCCATCGACACCGATTATGACGGCGATCTATCGCCAATCATTACACGTTGGACGTCGATGTACGCGGCGACCGACGAGAAGCACGATGCGGCGAAGTTCGACGCCGAAGTGCCAAAAGACAAACAGGTTTCGGCCCGTGGTATCGAGGTTGGTCATATTTTCTTCTTCGGCACCAAATACTCCGAGCCAATGGGGTGCAAAGTGCAAGGCCCCGACGGGCAAATGATCACAGTGCAGATGGGCTCCTATGGCGTCGGCGTGTCGCGGTTGGCGGGCGGCATCATCGAAGCCTGCCACGATAAGGACGGCATCGTTTGGCCAGTGCCTGTTGCACCATTCGAGGTTGGCCTGATCAACCTAAAAGCTGGCGACAAGGACACTGATGCCGCCGCCAACGATCTCTACAAGAAACTCGAAGCAGCCGGCATCGACGTGCTTTTGGATGATACCGACGAGCGCGCCGGGGGTAAGTTCGCCTCCATGGACCTTATCGGCCTTCCCTTCCAGCTGATCGTCGGCCCCAAGGGCGTCAAGTCTGGTGAAGCCGAAATCAAGAACCGCAAGACCGGCGAACGCGAGACACTGCCAATGGAAGCCGCTCTTAACAAAGTCATCACGTCCGTAAAGTCTCAACGCATGCTGGCGTGAGCGTCCCCTCTCCCCCTTCTTTAGGGGGAGAGGGTTAGGGTGAGGGGCGGACACACGAAGATCGGCGCAGCTACAAACTTTGTGAATTCGGCACGGGTAGCTTCGAACAAGTAGCCGCCCCTCACCCTCGGACCGCCTTCAGCGGTCCTCTGCCCTCTCCCCCCCAAAGGGGCGGGGGAGAGGGCAAGAAGCGGCCACACTCTGGCAAGGAACTTTGAATGACGGTCGATGCGGCACGGACCAGCGACACCAAAGACACCCGCGCGTTTGCGCCATTCGAGTGGCTGCTGGCGCTGCGCTACTTGCGGGCGCGACGCAAGGAAGGATTCATCTCGGTCATTGCCGGATTTTCGTTCGTCGGCATTCTGCTTGGGGTTGCCACACTGATCATCGTGATGGCGGTGATGAACGGCTTTCGCAACCAGCTGTTCGAAAAGATCCTCGGCCTCAATGGTCATCTCGTCGTCTACAAGTTGGCAAGCGCCGGGCCATTCGACGAATACGAGAGCCTAGCAGCTAAAATCAAAGCGATTCCCGGCATCAAGACCGCCGTGCCGCTGATCGAGGGGCAAGTGCTGGTGTCATCGAACATCGCA
Organism: Hyphomicrobiaceae bacterium; assembly: GCA_031429105.1. Lineage (GTDB taxonomy): Bacteria > Pseudomonadota > Alphaproteobacteria > Rhizobiales > Hyphomicrobiaceae > JAKFWF01. The sequence continues at coordinate 2,232 of JANOYV010000018.1, forward strand.
GGGCTCGGCGGGCTGGTGCGTGGCATGACTGAAGAAGGCATGAACTCGCTGCCGCTGGTCGCCAACAACATCCTGCAAGGCACGATCAAGGGCTTCGATTCCCAGGATGGCATCGCGATCGGCACGCGGCTCGCCCAGGCGCTTGGTGTGAAGTTTGGCGATAGCATCACACTGATCTCGCCGCGCGGCACGCAGACCCCGTTCGGCACGGCACCGCGCTCCAAGCTTTACCGGATTACGGCCCTGTTCGAAATGGGCATGTCTGAGTACGACCGGACCATGATGTTCATGCCGCTAACTGAGGCCAAGCGCTACTTCAACAAGGGCGATCAGGTCGACGTGCTGGAGATCGTCGCGACCGACCGCGAGAAGGTCGATGAATATGCAGCGGCTATTGAGAAAATCGGCGGACCTGATCTCGCAATCACCAACTGGCGACAGCGAAACGCAACATTCTTCACGGTGCTGGAAGTCGAGCGGACAGTGATGTTCATCATCCTGTCGCTGATTATTCTGGTGGCTGCCCTCAACATCGTGTCTGGCATGATGATGCTGGTGAAGGACAAAGGCCGCGACATCGCGATCCTGCGTACCATGGGCGCAACCAAGGGCTCGATCATGCGGGTATTCCTGATCACCGGTGCCTCAATTGGCATCGTTGGAACGATTGCCGGTTTCATCCTGGGCGTCGTATTCTGCTGGAATATCGAGGCGATCCGCCAGTTCGTACAGTGGGCGACCAGCACGACGCTGATGGACCCGACGGTGTACTACCTCACGAAACTGCCAGCCGACATCAATCCGCGCGAGACCTTTGGTATCGTCATCATGGCGCTGGTGTTGTCGATACTGGCAACGCTTTATCCGTCGTGGCGCGCTTCCCGGCTCGATCCGGTCGAAGCATTGCGCTACGAATGACAGCGCACGCATAGCCATGAAAGACACCCCCATCGAGCCGATCCTCAAATTAACCGACTTGCGCCGCACATTCGGCTCGGGCGAACGCGAGATCCGGGTTCTGGCCGGCGCGACGGCCGCACTTTATCCAGGCCAGGCGGTGGCACTCGTTGGGCCGTCGGGCGCTGGCAAATCGACGCTATTGCATGTCGCAGGCCTGCTGGAGACACCGGACGCAGGTCAGGTTGTCGTCCAGGGCCGCGACTGCGCGAAGATGAACGATGAAGAACGCACGCGCGTGCGCCGCTCCGAAATGGGCTTCGTCTACCAATTTCACCAACTGCTGCCGGAGTTCTCGGCACTGGAAAACGTCGTGATCCCGCAGTTGATCCGAGGCCGCTCGCGCAAGGCTGCCGAATTGCGGGCCACGGAACTGTTGAGTGGCTTGGGGCTTGCCTCCAGGCTCGACCATCGCCCAGCCGAATTGTCTGGCGGCGAACAGCAGCGGACGGCGATTTGCCGGGCCCTTGCCAATTCACCGAAGCTGTTGTTGGCCGACGAGCCGACCGGCAATCTCGATCCATCGACCGCCGAGCACGTGTTCAAAGAGCTGGTGTCGTTGATCGAAAGTACCGGCGTGGCAGCACTCATCGCTACCCACAATATGGACCTAGCCGCCCGCATGCATCGCACGCTGCGGCTGGAGGGCGGCCTGTTGATCGAAGTGCCGCGCTAGAACAGTTCAGCTACAAGGCGCGCCACGACCGACCAGCCGAAGTTGTGTTCGGCGAACGCGCGCGCTGACGCCTCAGCGGTTTGTCGATCGGTTGAGAGCGCAGCCTCAATGGCCTTGGCATAACCGGCGGCATCATGAGCCTTTGCCAAATGCAGCCACGGTTGATGGCCGAAGTCACTAATCCCTGGGAGTTCGGTTGCGACGACGATACGCCCAGCTGCCGCATAATCGTGCAGCTTTAACGGCGAAAGGCCAATGCGCTCGTTTCGTGCAGAAACAAACGGCGCAATCGCAACGTCGGCCGCTGCAAGCACGGCGTTGGCATCAGACGGTGATTTTGCCCCAAGCCAGCGAACCGCCTGGCTGCTTGGCAGCGATCGTTGTGCTGCCGTCTCAAATGTGGCGCGCGAGACGCCATCGCCGACGACTAGCACGACTAGGTTGGGGCGCTGCTGCGCCAGCAAAGCGACAGCGTCGAACACAACCGGCAAATCGATAGCCGGCCAAAGATTGCCGACAAAAACGATGACATCTGTTTCCGGCGTCAGACCAAGGGCTCGTTTTGCAGCGGCGCGATCTCCCGGCTGGAATACATCTAAGTCGGTGCCGTTGCCAATGTGATGAATTTTTTCAGGCATAACACCGTTAGCCTCGAACAAGCTCCCGAGGCCCCGGGTAACAACGCGCACGCCGTCGGCGGTCCGCGCTTCGGCCACTTGCAGCCGCCGCGCCAGTGCCTGCCACGGCCTCGATTTGCCCAACACCGCGAGGTCGTCCTCGAACCAACCGTTGCTCTCGACCACGATCCGCTTGAAGCCCAATGCGCGGGCTGCCTTCACGAGGCCAACCGTACCAACGCCACTACGCACATAGAGATTTTGAGCAGATGACAGCCGCCGCAATGCTGGTCCCATCAGGGCAATTGCTGCGGAGCTGGGAAGAGCCGGAACGTTCGGTGTGAAGACCCGCGCAATCGCTGGACTCAGATCGACGGTCAGCGCGCCCGACGGCCTAGGTGCAAGTATTGTCACTGGCCGACCACCCGCATGCAGCGCTTTGGCGAGGCCTAGAAAATGCAGCGACGAGGCGTTAAGGGCTGCAAGATCTGTCGTGGTCGCGAGCACGAGAGCGTTGCGCGCGGGCGAGCGTTGCATCAGTCGGCCAGCGCGCCGATGAGCCCGGCAATGATCCGATCCTGGGTCGCTTCATCGAGATAGGGGTGCATGGGCAGACTGAGCACTTCGGCGGGCAGGCTTTCCGAAACAGGCAGCCCGTTGCCGGCGACCGCGTAATGCTTATAGGCGATCTGGTGATGCAATGGCCGGGGATAATAGATCATCGTCGGGATGCCTTGCGCGTCCATACTGGCACGCACCGCATCCCGGCGGCCTTTGCTCACACGCACCGTGTACTGCGCCCAAACCGATGTCGAATCGCTTGGCACGTGCGGCGTGATCACATGGTGGCCAAGTGCCGCCGTGTACCGCGCGGCAATGACATTGCGCCGCTCGATCTCGTCGGCGAAAATAGCAAGCTTCTCAATCATGATGGCGGCCTGCAGCGTATCGAGGCGACCATTTATGCCAATGCGCACGATCTCGTATTTGTCGGCACCTTCACCCTTGCCGTGCAAACGTATGCTGCGCAGAACGCCAGCCAACGCGTCGTCGTCAGTGAACAACGCGCCGCCATCGCCATAGCAACCAAGCGGCTTGGCGGGAAAGAAACTCGTCGCAGTAACACTGCCGAATTGTCCAGCACGACGTGAACCAGCAACCGCCCCAAACGATTGGGCAGCGTCCGCCATAACCCACAGACCGTGTTTGGCGGCGAAGGCTTCGACGGCTGCGTACTCAGCCGTCAATCCGAACAAATCAACAGCGATAATGCCAACCGGCTTCAGGTCGCGCCGAACGGCAGCATCGAGACCGGCGCCAAGTGCCTTTGGGTCGAGGTTGAAGCTATCAGCATCGACATCGACGAACACCGGTTCGGCCCCCAACAGGGCGATGGTTTCGGGCGTCGCTGTATAGGTGAATCCGGGGCACAAAATAGCATCACCCGGTTTTACATTGAGCGCCATCATCGCCATCAAAAGCGCGTCCGTACCGCTGGCGCACGAGATTGAATGCTTAGCGCCGCAGAAATCTGAAAGCGCGCGCTCAAACTGTGCAATCTCCGGCCCCATGATGTACTGACCGTGATCGAGCACGCGGGCGATCGCCGCATCAACACGCGTGCGAATACGCGCCTGCTGGGCTGCCAGATCAACGAATGCAATCGGCGGCAATGGAACGTCAGAGCGCTTCGAGACGGCCATCGGTGGTTTCCTTATAGCGGCTGCCATCTTCGGGACACACGAGATCAATGCCAAGCTTGCGGCCGGCTCGGCTGACCCAGCCTTTTCGTTTGGCTGGTACTCCAGCCATCAACGCGTAGGCTGGCACGTCGCCTGTAACGACAGCACCAGCTGCAATAAAACAATAGGCACCAAGTGTGTGCCCACACACGATCGTCGCGTTAGCCCCGATTGTAGCGCCTTTGCACACGCGCGTGATGGCGAACTCAGCTTTGCGCTCGTACGCAGCCCTAGGATTATTGACGTTGGTGAAAACGCAGCTTGGGCCACAAAACACGTCGTCTTCCAGCAACACGCCTGCATATAGGCTGACGTTGTTTTGGATCTTGCAGCGGTTGCCGACCGTCACGTCGGGCCCGATCATCACATTCTGACTGATCGAGCACCCTTCGCCGATATCACAGCCCTTGAGGATGTGCGCGAAATGCCAGATCTTCGTGCCCCGGCCGATGCGGCACGGTTCGTCCACATAGGCACTCTCGTGGATCGTGACGCCTTCAAACCGGGTAGCCATCGCAATACCTTTGGCTGTCGGACAGGACCGACGCGAGTTGCGGATGGGCCGAGCCCTTGTTGCTCACGACGGGCGCGTTGCGGATGTGAGCCACCGTTTCAATTGATGGCCGGGCAGCACTCAAGGGAAAACCTCGACCGCTGAGAATCTCCTGGTAGCTAACGGTGTGGAGATCCTCGAAGCCTTTCGAGAAATCGTAAACACCCACATCCTTGATCGTTAGAGACCGTTGGGCGAAGCCTTCACTAGTCGCCTTATCGCGCTTGTTGATCGATAGGAACCAGCGCACCCGCGCACGCTCGTATTCCAGAAAGCCGCTAGCACAATCTACCGCGCGATGATGCACGACGTTGGCAATCGGACGACCAAATACAAAGCTCAACATATCAAAGAAGTGCACGCCAATATTAGTGGCAATGCCGCCAGACTTGGCTGGCTGGCCTTTCCACGATTCATAGTACCAGTGCCCACGCGCGGTGACGTAGGTTAATTCGGCTTCGAACTTACGCCCGCTGCGATCAGCCTCGATCTGCTTCTTCAAGGCGATGATCGATGGATGCAATCGCAATTGCAGGATCGTGTTGACCCGTCGACCGGTCTGCTTTTCGAGATCGGCCAGCGCATCAATGTCGGAGGGCTCAAGCACCAGCGGCTTTTCGCAAATCGCATCAGCCCCGGACCGCATCGCAAATCCAGCGTGAGACTTGTGCAGGTAGTTCGGCGAGCAAATCGCAATGTGGTCCACCGGTTGCCCTTGCGTGCGCAGTCGCTCGATATGTTCACCAAAGCGCTCGAACTCGGTAAAAAACCGCGCTTCTGGAAATGACGCATCCATCTGGCCGACCGAATCGCCGATGTCGAACGCGGCAACAAGTTTGCCACCGGTGTCCTTGATCGCAGTCAGATGTCGCCGCGCAATGTAGCCCGCAACACCAATCAGCGCGAACGACTTCGCGTTTGAGTGCCCCGTCATTGCGTCGCTGTCTCCCCTGACTTATTCATTCCCCCGGAAACCTTTCAAAGCCTGACGTCGCTCGATGCAATCGGCAGAACCACCTTCATGTCGTACAACAAACCGCCCGGCACCATCAAATCGCGGAACCGCTGCTCGGGCATTTCAGCGACGATATCGTGCTTCACCGCCAGCACTACCGCATCGAAGGGCCCCATCGGAAGTTCATTGGTCAGCTTGATACCATATTCGTGTTCGACTTCCCCCTTGTGGGCAAGGGGATCATAGACTGACACGTGGTGCCCGAACGCCTGTAGCTCGGACACGAGGTCGGCAACCTTGGTGTTGCGGACATCCGGGCAATTCCCTTTGAAAGTAAACCCGACAATGAGAATGCGCGCACCATCGGCACGCAGCTTGCGCTGCAACATCGACTTCACGATATCCTGCGCGACGATACCCGCCATGCCATCGTTGATGCGCCGACCGGCGAGGATCATTTCAGGATGAAAACCGAGCGTCTGCGCCTTGTGCGTCAGATAGTACGGATCGACACCAATACAGTGGCCGCCGACCAGACCTGGCTGATAGACGTGGAAGTTCCACTTCGTGCCAGCGGCTTCGAACACTTCGCGTGACTCAAGCCCCATGCGCTTGAACAGCAATGCCATTTCGTTGGTGAGAGCGATGTTGACGTCACGCTGCACATTTTCGATCACCTTGGCTGCTTCCGCGACCCGGATCGAACTCGCCTTGTGCGTACCAGCCGTGATGATGCGCGAGTACAGCGCATCGATCAGAGTCGCCACTTCCGGTGTCGAGCCTGACGTGATTTTCTTAACCTGCGGCAAGCGATGGTTCGGATCCGCCGGATTGACCCGCTCGGGGCTATAGCCGGCGTAAAAATCCTCGTTGAACTTCAGGCCCGAGACCCGTTCAACAATTGGAATGCAAATTTCCTCGGTTGCGCCGGGATAGACCGTTGATTCGTAAATCACGATTCCACCAGGCTTGATTGCCCGCCCAACCGTTTCGCTGGCGCGTTCAAGTGGTGTCAGGTCCGGGCGCTTGGCGTCATCGATTGGCGTCGGCACGGTGATGATGAATACGTTACAGGAATTCAAGTCGTCGGCTTTCACAGAACACGTGACTTTTTGTAGTAATTTCAGTTCATCGCTGTTGAGCTCGCGCGTGCGGTCGTGACCCGCATTTAACTCCCCGATCCGCGCCTCGTTTATATCGAAACCAACGACGGATCCGACCCGCGTCAGGTAAGCAGCTAGCGGCAGGCCGACATAGCCAAGCCCCACGACGCCGATCTTAAGTGCATTTAATTTCGGCAATGGTGCTGGTTTTGATTTCATCGGCTCGCCAGTTTCAGTCATTCGTATTGTTGGGTGTGCGGTTGGATAACGATGTATCCATTCGCTGGCATCGGATGTATGTGAGCCCGCAGCCGTTGCGGTCAAGCCTCAGCAGGGCACACCAACAGGGATAACAATATTTCATGTGCGGGATATGGGCCTCGATCGGCTTCAAAGTCGACCGTGAACGCATTGATCGCGTCGCCCATCGTGGACCCGATGGCAGCGGCTGGCGCGACGCCGTATGCGCACGGGGGCCTGTTGCCATCGGCCATCGTCGTTTGGCCATCATCGACACTTCGGACGGCGGCGCCCAACCGATGTCGGACCCAACGGGGCGCTTTTGGCTGACATTCAACGGAGAAATCTACAACTACAAGGAGTTGCGTCAGGATCTCATCAACCTCGGCATCGCATTTACGACCGACTCAGACAGTGAAGTTTTGTTGCAGGCGTATGTCAAATGGGGCGATGCTTGCCTGCCGCGCTTGTTCGGAATGTTTGCGTTCGCGATCTGGGACGAAACTGAAAAGCAGCTATTTCTTGCCCGCGACCGATTTGGTATCAAACCGCTATACTATGTTCAAAATTCTGAAGGGTTTGCTGCTGCCTCCGAGATCAAGCAGGTGTTCGATTTGCCGGGCGTTCCACGGCGAATGAACCGGGCCCGCGTCTACGACTTCCTGAGCGCTGGAATTAGCGATCATACGAGCGAAACAATGTTCGACGGCGTGTTTCAACTTCGTGCCGGCGAATGCCTGATCATCGACAGCCGCCGGTCAATTGAAACGCCTCCACCGCATGTTCGCTGGTACACGTTGCCAACGCCCGGCTCGATAAATCCCAGCCTTGCTGAGGCCGCACAGACCTATCGGGCGCGCTTTGACGAGTCGATGAGGCTGCATCTGCGCGCCGATGTTGCGATCGGCTCGTGCCTGTCGGGTGGACTCGATAGCTCGACCATCGTGTGCGCGACGCACAGCCTGCTCGGGCATGACGCCTTCGCCGGACAGTTCACCGCCGTCAGCGCCGTATTCGACGAAAAGCGCATCGACGAGCGCCGCTTCATGGACGCGGTAATTGCCGACACCGGCGCTAAATCGATCCGCACGACCCTCGATGCCAATGACATCCAGGCGATGGTCAGTGATATGTTGTGGCACCAGGACGAACCGTTCGGCTCAACCAGTATTTGTGCCCAAGGCGCGGTGTTTCAAGCAGCCGCCCAAGAAGGCCTGAAGGTCATGCTCGACGGCCAAGGCGCTGACGAAGCCCTGGCCGGGTATCATTGGCTGTTCGGCCCGGCACTCGCTCAATTGCTGCGCTCCGGCCGATTAACTTCGGCGTGGCGGATGCTGAAGGCTCGGCAGCAGGTTCACGGCCTTTCCCTCAAGACCCAACTCAAGCAGGCGGCTCCCCATATCTTGCCCGCTGCCTGGCGTGCCAATGCGCGTCGCTATCATCGGGCACGGGGTGGTGCTGATTGGCTCGATGGGCCAGCCCTGAGACCATTTTTACAACAGCCCGGCCCGTTCGAAACCGCCGCCCGCGAACTCAACATCGAGAACCGAACCGACGTCGGCGCCATGTGCCTGAGCCTCACCGCCGCCACCAGCGTGCCCATGCTGCTGCACTGGGAAGACCGCAGCAGCATGATGCATGGTATTGAAGCGCGCGTACCATTCCTCGATCACCGGCTGGTCGAATACGCTATCCAATTGGGCGGGCAGCACAAATTGGTCGATGCGGAAACCAAGGTTGTCCTACGCCGCGCGATGGCAGATCGCTTGCCGGGCCCGGTACTGAACCGTCAGGATAAACTCGGCTTTGCAACGCCCGAGCAGGAATGGGCGCAAGGCCCGTTGCGCGATTTTATGAAGGCCGGTGTGCTCAAGACGCTCGACACCTATCCCGATCTCTTGAATCGGAACGCAACCATTGCCCTCGTTGACGGCACGCTGGATGGCAGCCTTGCCTTTAATTTCACGCCTTGGCGGATCTTGATGGTTGGCCTGTGGGCTGATCGTTTCGGCCTTGCCGCTTGAGCCCAACGGTTCACCCCAGCAACGCTTGTACCAGCGGTGCAACATAGCCCGAGGTTTTGACGTCTGCGATGTCGGCTGGCGTGCGCACAATCAGAACATCGGCAAGTTCGGGCGCTGTCTCGCTGGCAATGTGCGCCATGATTTGCGCTCGTAGATCGTTAGCCGACAGCGCCGAACGATAGACAACGCCGATCGCAATCGAAGCGTCGGCTGCAACAACAATGTAGCCCGGTTCTCGAGCCAATACTGCAAGGTCGATCCCAGTCTCCTCGCCGATCTCGCGCCGGATGCTGCCGTCGATATCAATTGAATGATCGGGCCTGACGTCGGCTGGATCAATGAACCCGCCTGGGCAGTAAGCGCGGCCTGAATTGAGATTGCCTGGTGCTTGCCGTCCCAGCAAAATATGACCCTCGTCCGAGCGCAGGATCGCACATCCAAAGCAATCACGAACGGTTGGATCGGGAAAGCCTAACCCGCGCCAATGGATGAAACTGGCAAAATCGGTTGTGGCAAAGTCTCCGATGAAATTACCCGCCTCGAATTTCCAGCGCGTTAAAATCTGAATTTTGCCATTGAAGAAACTCGGATTCTTGACCAACTGCGCGTGCCAGTTCGCGGCGATGCCAACGGCGTTCCCCATAGCCCAATCCCAACGTCCATCACCGACGATGAGACGACACGCATCGACGCACTTAACTTGTCCCGGCCGCACCCTGCCCCCTTGCTGCGAAGTCCCTAACGAAAGGGTAACGTTAATGAATTCTCAAGGATTGTTGACCAGATATTACGACAACGTCGGACCGAACAAGGATCGACGGACTGTGTTGGTGTATCGTCGCGTAAAGGTCATATCATGCGTACCATGTTGCCCGTCATCGGGCACAGAATTCTCGTGTGCCTGTCGGCACTCTCGCTCGCCACCGTGGCGGCTCTGCCCGCATCCGCTCAAGGTTACGGCCAACCTTACTCCAAGTCAGGCTATTCGCCAGCACCTGCACCCTTCGCCCCGCCATCACGTGCGGGTGCCTCTCGACGCTCGATTGATCAAAGCCCGCGGCAGTTTGGCGCCTATGGTCGCCCCAACATTTGGGAAGGATTGTATGTCGGTGGTCATGTCGGCGGCGACTTTGGCGGAGCCGATTCCGACAAGTCCGTTTCGGCGACCGGCGGATTGCACCTGGGGTACAACTGGCAATGGAATAACGTCGTCGCTGGCTTGGAAGTCGATGCCAGCGCCAAGTCGCTTGAAGCATCACGCAACTTTGCCGGTGGGGTGCGCACCGAAGGATCACAGGATTGGGCATCGTCGATGCGGTTGCGCCTCGGCTACGCATTTGACAACACCTTGATCTACGCGACTGGCGGCTATGCCATCGGTAACTTCGATGTGGGGTTACGCCAGCCTGGCGTATCATACAAATCCAACGACACGCTGAACGGCTACGTGGTGGGCGCCGGCATCGAAATGAAATTCGCGCCTAATTGGAGCGGCCGCGTCGAAGGCCTCTAATATGGCTTTGCCGAGAAGTCCTACGCGTTCCCAACAGGCACGGTGAAAACCGATGTCGACTACGCGACCGTGCGTGCCGGTTTGACGTATCACTTCAACTGAGTTCGTTTATCGTAACATTGCGACAGGTGAGTTGAACGCTGCCGCCCTTGTGATCACACAAGGGCCGCAGTTGTTTCACATTCGCTCCACATTGCGGGTGCGAAATGTCGTCGTGCGCAGCTGTGATGTGCAATTTGACTGAGGTGATCCGACCTCGACGACATTCGGTAAACCCGCAGTGATCGCGGTGATTGCCATGACGAATTGGTGTTGCGCCTGATGGCGCGACATCAAGCCAGGCGGTGGAGAACCCCCGCTTTTCCGCCGCCTGGTCTGTATCAGTCCGTTGTATTTCTGACCGTGCGTATCCCCGCGAAGGTGATGCCGCTGTTAGGTTCGCTTGCCGGAAAGCTTCGATCGTCCGCTGCTCCGCCACACTCCCTCCCCGACGCGGCGAATGGCAGAGCCTTCCGGCATTTGAGCCCGCACGGGCCCTGTGTTTGAGACCGTCTGCCCGACCGTGAACGGCTGGTGAATGGGTCCGTTAGCTATCGTTTAGCCAACCGACACGACAACACCTTCAAACCTCCAAACGCGCGACACCCCAGGGATGTCATATCCATCTTGCGCACCACAGAGGGCGCTCGAACAATGGATACCGCTCAAATGAAAACCACGATGACCGCTGTTGCTCTTGTCCTTGCGCTCGGCACGTCTGCTTATGCCCAGGAAGTCAAGCCGTCGATCACGCCAACAGCCCCGGCCGCAACCGCTCCAATGGCAAAGCCAGCTGACGCAACGACGAAACCGATTCTTGCTCCTGAGACAATGCAGAAAGTCGGCGCGCCGGTTGCCCCTGTTGCAACGCCTGCGGCCCCAGCAACTGCCTCTGCGCCCGTGTCCGTGCCTGCTACAATCGTTGCGCCGAAGGTTGAGGCAAAGCCTGCCGTGACTCCGACGGTCGCAACGCCGGCGACTGCGACACCAGCTGTTGCGCCGGCCGTCGCACCGAAGCCAGCCGCTGCTGCTCCCACCGCACCAGCCGCAACGAAGACTGCTGCTCCAGCAGCTGCCACCAAGCTGCTGAACGTCAATACGGGTAGTGTATCGGATCTTGAGAAGCTGCCGAAGATCGGCGAAGCCCGCGCCAAGCAGATCATCGCTGGCCGTCCTTATAAGTCGGTCGACGACCTGATGGCCAAGAAGATCCTGCCACAGGATGCCTTCGATGCCGTCAAGGGCTTGATCAGCATCCAGTAAGCTTTGACGTCACTTCGAAGCACGGCCGCTAAAAAAATGGCTCCGGTACCTGCAAATGTGCCGGAGCTTTTCGCTGCTCATCCCAATCAAAAGAAACGGGCCGTAGCCTTTCGACTGCGACCCGCCAACTCACCCGCATGAGTTTCAATCAACGACACTAGCCCTCGCCATGTCGCTGACAGACGCCTACAAAACCCGAAATGATGATCTCAACTAGCGACCAATCTAGGGTAAGACATTCTCCGATCAGCCCGCTTGCCTAAAAGATCGTCTCAGAACTTGAAGCTGACGCCAGCGCGCACCGCGTGGAAATCCACTTCACTCTTGTCGGTCGTGCCACCACCGGCACCACTTGCGAAATTCGTCGATCCAAGATCGGTGTAGCGGTATTCAAGCCGCAAGCTCATGCGTTCGCTGTAGGCATGTTCGATACCGACTCCTGCGGTCCAGCCATTGCGTACTTCACTGAAGCTGGCGACCGCATTGCTGACCTTGACATCCCCATACGCCCAACCGGCGGTCGCATAGAACAGCGTCCGATCATAAGCGAGCCCAAGACGCCCCCGCGTTGAGCCGATCCAGTTCAAATCGGTTTCGTGGCGAAGTCCAAGCGCGCTGCGCCCGTCACCACCGAGGCTTGCTGCCTCGATATCGGTTTCAATGCCGACAACAAGGTTTTGCATCTGCCAGTTATATCCGGCGTGTCCACCGCCGACCCAGCCTGTCGTGTCATAACCGTAGGACTGGTTCGCGCCCAAAACTGCACCGGTCGCATCGGTATTGCCCCACGTATAGCCGGTTTGCAGGCCAACATAGAGGCCGGTCCAATTGAACGCGCGCTTTTCAACATAGGGAGCCGGCGCATCCTTGATCGATCCTCCCCGATAGGGTCCCAGATCGGCAGCACTAGCGCCACCGGCAAATCCTACGAAGCTAGCGGCCACTAAAATCAAAGAAATGGGTCGTTGCATGCATTGTCTCCTGAAAACTGAGGGCTGAACGCAAACGCGTTGAAACTTCCCCTGGTTCCAGGCATCGGCAAAAAATGTGTCATAAATCAGATAGTTAGAGTGCTCCAACGAGTGATAAGTCGATTCAAATACAAGAATTCAAGAGCAATATCTGGTCGCGGAACCAGTTTGCGGCTGTGACCGTATCGACGCATCTGCCAACTGAATTTCGACGACGAAGTAAAATAACCAACTCACCGTCACGCGTAGATCAATTTTCTGTTTTTATCCATCGGATAGCCTATTAATTAGAATAATTTTGCTGTACTCCTGCGATTATTCACAGGAGATTGTGCCGTGCCGCAAACATCCCCGATTATCGTCGCCTCCCCCAGCAACGAGCATTTCCTCAAGTTGCATGTCCGCTTAACCGACGGCGGCTACTTCCAGCCCGAAGCGGCATCCGGCTATCGCATCATGGAGTTGATGCGGATGTATGGACTGCCAATTAAAGCGGAGTGCGGTGGGGCATGCGTTTGCGCCACATGCCATGTGCGGGTTGCGCAGGCTTGGCAGCACCTGTTGCCGCCACCATCCGAGGAAGAACTTGCCAAACTCGACGAGATCCCCGGCGCCGACGAGACATCCAGGCTCTGCTGTCAGCTCATGATGACGGATGAACTCGACGGGCTCGAACTGGAATTGCAACCAGACAGCCTCGTTCCGCAAACCAACTGGGTGGCGGGTTGATCCAATGGCAGGTTTTCCGATATTCGTAGATTTCGGGGTCGTACCACCGCTCGTTGTCGGCAACTCCGGGCTCGCGGTAATCAAGATCCGACTTCTTTTGAAGCGTGCGTCGAAGGTGACGGTTGCGACGGATTTCGTCACGCCGGAATTGCAGGCTTGGCGCGATGACGGCAAGGTCGAGATCATCGCAGGTCAACTCGGCATCGAACAGCTCAAAGGGCGACCGTTGGTGATCTCGGCCACAGGTGACCTCAATGAAGATGCGCGGATATCGGGGCTCGCACGCGCGACTGGCGTGCCTGTGAATGTCCCTGATCGTCCATCTCTATGCACCTTCTCCCTGGCCTCGATTGTTGATCGCGGGCTCGTCACGGTTGCGATTGGCACCGAAGGGGCAGCACCGGTGCTCGCCACCCAACTGCGCGCGCGCCTCGAACAGGAACTGCATCCGCGCCTCGGTCGCCTTGCCGAGATCGCGCGGGCATACCGCCCTCAAGTTGCAGATCGCCTGCCACCCGGGGCTGCCCGTCGCAGCTTTTGGAATGACCTATTCGGAGGACCGGCAGGTGCCGCGATCCTCGCTGGCGACGAAGCCGAAGGCCATGCCCGGATCGAGGCGCATCTTGCTGGAGCCACTTCGACGGCAGCAAAACTTGGTCGCGTAATCCTCGTCGGTGCAGGCCCCGGCGACCCGGAGCTACTCACGCTCAAGGCTGTCCGCGCGCTCAAAATGGCTGACGTCATCCTACACGACGGTCACGTGAGCGCCGGCGTTCTCGAATACGCGCGGCGCGAAGCGGAGGTGATTTCCGTCGCCAAGGCGCGAGGCAAGCATTCGAAAACCCAAGCTGAAATCAACGCGCTCATCGTGGCGTTCGCCCAGGCCGGTAAGACGGTCGTGCGCGTCAAGGGCGGAGATCCGTTCGTGTTTGGACGCGGCGGCGAGGAGATCGACATTCTGCGTGCCTCAGGCATCCCCGTCGAAGTGGTGCCAGGTATCACGGCTGCGACCGCTGCCGCTGCTTCCCTGCAAATCCCTCTCACGCACCGGGATATCTCCCGCTCGGTCACATTTATATCGGGCCATGCGGCCGGCGATGGCGCACCAGAGTTCGATCAGATCGACTTTGCGGCGCTTGGCAACGGCCGGGCGACGCTTGCCGTCTATATGGGACTTTCGACGGCTGGAGACTTAGCGACCAAATTACTTGCCTCGGGCTGGTCACCAGCGACACCGCTGATCGCCGTCGAACGCGCCTCGCAACCAAACGAGCGGCGCGTCGCAACCACACTCGATCAACTGGCGCTGCACCCGTCCAGCCTTGGATTGTCAGGGCCAACATTCCTGCTGATCGGCGAAGTCGCGAGCTTACCCGCCAACGGACCGGTCACCAACTTGGAGCGAATGCCTGCGCCCGCAACCCTCGAGGAACTGGCTTATGCCTAGCGTCGTCACTGCCAACAATCTGCGCTCAGGCGCCGTCGTCTATCTCGGTGCAAACGGCACGTGGGTTGAAGAGTTGATCCAGGCTCTCGTCGCCAGCGATGCCGACGCTTTGAAAGTGCTTGAAGCCGAAGCTGCTGCCGCCGTTGCACGGACCGAAGTCACAGCGGTCTACGCCATGGATGTACGCTTCGTCGAGGGTCGCATCGATCCCATCTCCGTACGCGAACGCATTCGCGCCGCTCACGCGCCGACCGTCTGAGGATCACTGCCCATGTACCGCTATGACGAATTCGATCATCATTTCGTGGCCGAGCGAAGCACGCAGTTTCGGGGACAAGTCGAACGCCGACTGTCAGGCGAGTTGACCGAAGAACAATTCAAGCCGCTACGCTTGCAGAACGGGCTCTACCTGCAGCTCCACGCCTACATGCTGCGAATCGCAATCCCCTATGGCGTGCTGTCGGCACGGCAGATGCGGCAACTCGCATTCATTGCGCGCAAATGGGATCGTGGCTTTGGTCATTTTACGACCCGCCAGAATATTCAATTCAACTGGACCCGGCTTGAAGACGCACCCGACATTCTCGATGCGCTGGCCGAAGTCGAGATGCACGCGATCCAGACCAGTGGCAATTGCATCCGCAATGTCACCGCCGACCCCTATGCCGGTGTGGCACTCGATGAAATTGAAGATCCCCGTGTGTGGGCCGAAATCCTGCGCCAGTGGTCAACGATCCACCCGGAGTTCACGTTTCTGCCCCGCAAGTTCAAGATCGCAATTACGGGGGCTGCCGAAGATCGCGCGGCCATCCTGTTCCACGACATCGGCCTGAAAATCGTCAAGGGCCCTGGCGGCAAGACCGGCTTCCGCGTCTATGTTGGTGGCGGACAGGGGCGCACGCCCTACGTAGGCTTGCCGATTACCGAGTTCATCGGCCGCGACCGGTTATTGTCATTTCTGGAGGCCATCATGCGGGTTTATAACCTGCATGGCCGCCGTGACAACATCTACAAGGCGCGCATCAAGATCCTGGTCAATGCACTAGGGCTCGAGGAATTCCGTACTCAGGTCGAGGCCGAATGGGGCAAGCTCGATAAACCCTCGATCGACCTGCCCGAAGTCGAACAGAAGCGGATCGCCGCATACTTCGCAGCCCTGCCGCTGAAGCCTGCGCCCACTAAAGACGCGCGGATCGACGCACGCCGTCGCAGCGACGAAGGCTTTGACCGTTGGATGCGGCTCAACGTGCTGCCCCACCGCGTCCCCGGGCACGCCATTGTCAACATCTCACTGAAAGAACCGGGCAAAATCCCAGGCGATGCCAGTGCTGCTCAAATGGAGGTCGTCGCCGATCTCGCCACCCGCTTTGGCAACGATGAGATCCGCGTCACGTACCAACAGAACCTCGTATTGCCCAATGTCGCCTTGCGCGATCTGGACAACGTTTACGATGTCTTGGTCAAGGCCGACCTACACACGGCGAATACGGAGTTGATTACCGACATCATCGCCTGTCCTGGCCTCGATTATTGCAATCTAGCAAACGCTCGTTCCATCCCGATCGCGCAGGAAATCGCCTTGAAATTTGCCGACCCTGTGAAGGCCGAGGCGATTGGCCCGCTCCGTCTCAACATTTCTGGGTGCATCAATGCCTGCGGCCACCACCACGCGGGCAACATTGGTATTTTGGGCGTCGATAAAAAGGGTACCGAGCATTATCAGATCACGCTCGGGGGCAGTCCGAAGGATGATGCTGAGATTGGCGTTATCGTCGGCCCAAGCTTTACAGCCGAAGCATTGCCCGGTGCGATTGGGACAATCGTCGAAACATACTTGAGCCGACGCACCGATAAATCTGAGACCTTTGTGATGGCCTACCGGCGTCTTGGCAAAGCCCCCTTCCGCAATGCCCTGTATGGCGCGGACGCGCCGCGCGGCCCATCCGACAAGAAAGAACCGGCCGATGTCTGAACCCACACTTTTGCTTAAACCTCTCTCGCCCGCAACGACTGCCGCCCGCCTATGGACGCCTGCAGGCTTCGTCACTGATCTGTGGCGGCTGACGGCCGATGATGCGCCATTCCCCATCGATGGCCGTGCGATCGTATCATTGGCGCACTGGCGGGCCGAGCAACCCGCTCTCCTCGCCACGGGTCTCGCCGTCGGCGTACTGGTGGAAGCCAGCGATACGCTCGACCCCGGCACCGACAATCTAGAGCGGCTCCGCCTGATCGCGCTGAATTTCCCGAAATTTACCGATGGCCGCGCCTATTCGACGGCCCGTCGCCTGCGCGAAGAGTTTGGCTATACCGGTCAAATCCGTGCCACCGGCGACGTGCTGCTTGACCAGCTGCCGCTGATGCTGCGCTCTGGCTTCGATGCGTTCGAAATCGTCAACGCACCGACCATCGCAGCCCTTGAGCGCGGCATTGTGCCAGCCGTGCATCACGTCTATCAACGCACCGTCACGCGGGACGCTAGCGGATGGCAGCCACGAACCCAGCGCTAAACAACTGAGGCGATGTAGTCTCATTTGTCGCGTGATGAGGAAAAATGGTGGACAGGGTTGGATTTGAACCAACGTAGGCAAAGCCAACGGATTTACAGTCCGTCCCCTTTAACCGCTCGGGCACCTGTCCATCACCGTTTTACTTAAACGGGCACCGTTTCGAGCAAACGGGGGCGAAGCGAACGCTCAATCCGAACGTTGCCAGCCGCACGCCTTATCGTTGAGCGCAACCCAAGCTGTCAATTGCAAATCGCGGGCTTTGGTTGGCGCACTGGCGGTAAGGATAGACCGAATTATCGAAAATACCGCTGCGCAAATCATCCCGGAGAGGGTAAGGCACCTGTGAACGCTCGCAATATCGCGGCTCGGAACCATCGGCTCCCCCCATGTCAAAACGGCCCTACGGCACCCAAAGAAACAGTGATCGGCCCCGCGCCTGGGGTGGCGCGCGCGCCGAAGGTAGCCGAACGGAAGGGCGCGACAAGCCGGATAATCGCAGCGGTGGTCGCGACGACCGCGAGGCCCGGGGCGAAAACCGCTACGAGCGCTCGAGCCCGGCCGAAGACGGCCCGCCGCTGATATTTGGTGTCCATGCGGCCGACGCGGCCCTGCGCAACGCCAAGCGCCGGATCATCCAGGCCTTCGTCACCGAAAACGGCGAGAACCGCCTGAAGGACGCGATTGCGGCCCGCAATGCTGGTGCTGGCCTGACCTTGACCCATGTCACACCACGCGATCTTGATCGCAGGCTTGGTCCAGATACCGTGCACCAGGGCATTCTGCTCGAAGTCGAACCGTTGCCAGAACCAACCCTCGAAGAGCTGGCCGACCTGCCCGATAGTGCCGGTCCGTTGCTCGTCCTCGATCAGGTGACCGATCCGCACAACGTCGGCGCGATTTTGCGATCAGCCGCGGTTTTCGGCGCACAAGGGGTGATCATGACCCGCCGCCACAGTCCACCATTGGGCGGAGCACTTGCGAAATCGGCCTCCGGCGCATTGGAATACGTGCCGATTGTGCTGGTGCCGAATCTTGCCCGCGCCATGGCCGAACTAGGCAAGCTCGCCTACCACCGGGTTGGCCTTGATGGCACCGGCGAAAACACGATTGAGGGGGAAACACTCACGGGTCGCATCGCGTTGGTTTTGGGGTCGGAAGGCCGCGGCTTGCGGCAATTGACCCAGGAGCATTGTGATGTCCTGGCGCGTATTTCCGGTTCGGGCGGGCTTGGGAGTCTCAATGTTTCCAACGCAGCCGCTGTGACGCTGCACCTGGCCTCACTGCGCCGTAGTGGTGCTATCGCGAAACCTTAATCCTTCAGGGCCTTTCTCAACTTTCAAGCGACTTGGCAGCCCACATGGCAGCCTTGGTGCCCGTCAACGCGGCAATCGATGGCGCCTCAGCCATCCGCACCGCTTCCGCCAGATGCTGCTTCATACGCGGGATCAGGCCGGGCCCTTCGTAGATCAAGCCCGTATAGAGCTGCAACAGAGTTGCCCCGGCCTCGATCTTTGCGAGTGCACTGCCTGGACTGTCGATGCCGCCAATGCCAATCAGCGGTATGCGACCACCGGTCAGTTGATAGACGCGCGCCAATGTCACGGTCGAACGCTGGAACAGCGGGCGACCAGACAAGCCACCGCTCTCGTTTGCCACTGGTAAACTCGCCAACCCAGGTCGAGCGAGCGTTGTATTGGACACGGCAATCGCATCGACGCCATTGGCCTCCAATCTGGCGACAATCGCTGGCAGATCATCTTCAGCGACATCCGGCGCGATCTTGACGAACACCGGGCGTGACTTTGATGTGGCAGCGCTGAGCTTGGCGCGCGCAGCGATCACGCGACCAAGCAACTCATCCAACGCTGCCGGCGCCTGCAAATCGCGTAGGCCGGGCGTATTCGGCGATGAAATGTTGACCATGAAGTAGCTGGCCACATGCCAGAAGGTTTCGATACCGGCGACATAGTCGGCAACACGATCACTTGCCTCCTTGTTGGCACCGATGTTGACACCGACGATGCCATTTTGCGCTCGAGCTTTCAGCCGCGCTAGCGCTGCTGCGTGCCCACCATTATTGAAACCAAGTCGATTGATCAGGCCGGACTGTTCGACGAGGCGGAACACACGCGGCGTCGGGTTGCCGGTCTGCGGCTTAGGCGTCACCGTACCGATTTCGGCGAACCCGCAGCCAAGGCCGAGCACGGCATCCGGCACCCGTGCATCCTTGTCATAGCCTGCCGCAATGCCGATCGGGTTCGCAAAGTTCAAGCCAGCGATCGTTACTGCAATTGTCGGGTTGGACGGCGTCGTATCGCGTGGATAGACGCCCGCCTCCAACGCTTTCAACGTTACTTCATGCGCGTGCTCGGGTGCCAGTGCAAATAGCATCGGCCGAGCCAGATGAAACATCGATGACAACATCATTCAATCCCTTCAGGAATGATCGGCACCCCATCAGTGCCAAGCGCAATCGCTTTGACCCAAAGGGCCTTTCGTGTCGGCAGCGGCGCGTAGAGGTGGGGGAACAGCGCACGGCCTCGTGATGGCTCCCAGCGCAATTCATCGCCGAGGTTTGCGGTATCAAATGCCGCTAATCGAAGATCAGTCGTGTTGGAGAAGTAGCGGCGCGCCGTCTCCGCGACCTGTGCCGCCGTCGACAAGTGGATGAATCCATCAAGCACGTCGTCCGCTGAGCCGACAAACCATCCACATTCCACCGCTGCCGCCCACGCGGCAGCATCACAAAGCTTATAGACCGTTGCACTCACTATATTTTTTTTCATGTCCAGGGCGCCTCGCCATAGTTCTGTTGCCGAGCCGCACAGAACGGTTCAACTACTGTACATTGATTGTCAAAACGCCGATGATCGAACGGATTTACTTCGTGAACCTCGTATGTCACCTAACTGTTGCAATCAGACCCTTGCCGACAGCGCCCACCACAGTGTTAGCTGATTGGCAGGAAGACCTACGATCAAAATTCTCGTGCACGATGATCTCACGAGAGCGCAAGCATAGTGTTCAATAAAAAAATGGATTTGAAGGTTCTAAATTTTTAAGATCAGCGCGACCGGCGCACCTGATAGCCGACAGCCGGAGCTCAGCAGCTATGGACGATTTTTTAAGAGCAACTGTATTGACTGTTGAGGCCTTTTTCGGCCAACAGCGCACACTTAGGTTACCGTGGTTTCAGCGCGCGTATGCTTGGCGCGAAGACAACGTTCTTCGGCTCCTGACCGATCTCCTGGAGGCGATGGATGCGCCAAAGCAGCGCTACAGCCTCGGCAACATTCATTTGGCGGGCCCTATCGGATCGAATTCGATGGCCATCGTCGATGGCCATCAACGCACAATCACGCTGGCAATGTTGTTTGCAATCCTGCGCGACGTGACCGCGACGGATGTAGCCCTGCCCGACGACAAGCGTCGCCAGGGTGTGCAGCGCCTTCACGCCCTAATCAGTGATCAAGCGCAGGCCACTTCCGACGCGAGGCGCCAAGTCGGCAAATGGCGCTTGGCAACACAACCGCAGATTTCAGCGTTTTTCGAGCAGTTTGTTCAGACGCCGGGTGGCACGCTCGCAGATGCGCCATCGGACCTGGGCGCCCTGACGCCGATCGAGCGCAACTTGATCGCAAACCGGGACGCATTGATATCGCGACTGGCGACCGACGTCATGCCCGTCGAGGCCCGCAATCGCCTGATCGACTTTTTACTGGAACGCTGCCACGTCGTCACCATCGAAGTGGACAATGAAGACGAGGCTTGGTCGATGCTGGGGATCGAGCAGGCGACGCGACTGCCGCACGATACCAGCGAACTATCCAAGATCGCACTGATCTATGCCATGCCCACAGGTGAACAAGAGGTCGCCGGGCGCATTTGGGAACGCGCCCAGGCGCAGGTTGGCAGCGAGCGCATGAGTGAAGTCATCACCCACATTCGAACAGCTAAACTGGAAAAGCGATCCAACAAGCCGCTGGAGTCCGATTTGCAGCAGATGTTTTCCCTGGATCGCGACGGCCTGGGGTTCATGAACAACATCGTGTTGCCGAATGTCGAAGCCCTGCGAAAGATCGATGAAAAGCAGCTCGGCACAGGGACATTGGCCAACGAAATCGGTCGTCATCTAAACGTTTTGAGCTGGCTTGATCATCGACACTGGGTCGCGCCTGCACTCCTGTGGTTGACGACCAAGGGCGATCAACATCCGGAGACGGAGCATTTTTTTTCCCAACTAGAACGCTTAGCCTGGATGTTGCGGTTGGCTGGCACTGATCCCAACGAGCAGGAGAACCGGTTCATTCGATTGACGGCGGCAGCGAACCGGCCCGACCCAATCGAGCGGTGGCCAGAATTCAATATTCCGCCGGCAACGATCGCAACCGCGCTAAATATTCTGCGCAGCAGGACGTTTTACTACAAACATACGTGCGGGCGCGTTTTGCGCCGCTTGTGTTTCGTTCTTGGCGCAGACCCCGGACCAATCGATGGGGCAAAGGTGTCGGTTGAACATATTTTGCCGCGCAATCCACCGCAAGGGGGTGGGTGGAGCGCCAATTTCAAGACTGAAGCGGTCGTCCACGATTTCACCGATCGGCTTGGCAACCTCGCGCTATTGACCGGCACCCAGAATCGCAAGGCCGATACCAACGATTGGAATACCAAGCGTAAAATCCTGAAAACGTCCGGGTTTAAGCTGTCGCTAGAGGCCGCTGAAAATGCCACGTGGACGGCAAAGACCATCGACGTGCGAACAGAAAAGATGATCCGGTTGTTGTTCGCAGAATGGGATCTGCCGGTTACATA
Source organism: Hyphomicrobiaceae bacterium (assembly GCA_031429105.1). GTDB lineage: Bacteria > Pseudomonadota > Alphaproteobacteria > Rhizobiales > Hyphomicrobiaceae > JAKFWF01. The sequence goes on from JANOYV010000018.1 coordinate 24,383, forward strand.
AATACGTCAGGATAATGTATCGACGGGGTGCGCGGTGCCCGCAAGGGTCGTAGGTTCAAGCACAAACTGCGAGTTGGCATCGCGGTAAGCGTTGATCATTGCCTGCGCAATTGTCGCCGGGTTATGCCACCGCTCGACGAAGTGGCGCGCCACTTGCCCCAATCGTGGCCATTGCGCCTGCTGACTCAGGATCGCGGCCAAATCATCCTCAAGCATATCTGGCCTGAGCCGCAGCAACGGCAGTTCCGCCACCATCTGAGGCGGCACGACATGCGTATCCTCGTCCCTGATGTAACAGGCGACGGGCTTGCCCATCGCCATCATTTCGACGGCATAGCCGCCGTACCACCCAGCCAACACCTGATCGATCGCGAGATCTGCTGATTTGTAGATTTCGAGCGCTTCGGCGTGTGGCGTGTTCTCGATCTTGATCAATTCGAAGTCAAACCGTGACGACAGGCGGTCGAGTGCTGAAAAGATCATCCCGGTGCCTTTGATGCCGCTGTTACTCGGCGCGTGGACAATTCGGGGGCGGCCCGTGGGCCGCGGCAGCGCAACCGCAAAATCGTTGATCGACGTACTGCTGTAGGGAAGGAAGACGGCGTCGGGCGGCAATTCGTGCCCCAATTCCGGGTTAAGGTAGAACACCCGGTCGCACAACGGTAATAGGCGCTCGACCATGCGGCGGCGGCCTGCGTCATAAGTCTTGATACAATCGGCAAAGGCCGTGCAGCGTCCTTCAGCACACATGGTCCAGGCATTGCGTATGTTCGAATGGCCAGCCATCCGAACATCACAGCCCTGCAGCGTCATGAACACCTTGGCGCCGCGGAGCCGAGCCAACCGCATGTCGGCCGCCAGCAACGGCGCCAATAGAGACATCAGCCCACCCTTATCCTCAAAGAACAGGAACGAGCGACCGAAGTAGAAATGCAAAACGTCATATCGGAACGGCGCTTGCAGGCCGAACATCGTCCTCCTGGCCAAGCTCTTGAGACCACGCTCGCGATATTCGCCAAGCACCCGGTCAGCCCCGTACCCGAGCCAAGTGTCGTAGTTGATGACGACTTCGCTCTCGACGCCCAAAAGCCGCTCGGCGCGCGAGAGCACCAGCGGCTGATTGCCAACGTTGACGGGACCGTGGAGGATGCGCATGGGCGTTAGGTCTGAGTGGGTGTGGCCGGTGACGGAGCCAGTTGCTCGTATAGCATAATCAGCTTGGCCCATTCAGTCCGAGGATCAAGGGTTGAAAGCACCAGCCCAATCCGCTCTTGCATGGCGTGGTGCGTGATTGGCCGCGCTATCTGGTTCATTGCCGCTGCAATCGATATTGGATCGGCCGCATCGAAACCAAGTCCAATACCATTGTCGACGATCAATCGGCGAGCTTCCGGGTAGTTCGCAGTCAACACAGGCAGCCCTGCATGCAAATATTCGAATACCTTGTTGGGTAATGCGTATCTGAAGCTCTTGCAGATATCGCGGACGGTGTAGAGTCCGACATCGGCACCATGGCAGGCAGCAACCACATCGGCTGATGGCACGGCTGGAAGAATGTGCAGTCTCTCGGCAGCCCCCACCCGTTGGGCTATTGCGCGATAGTGCGCTGCATAGCGCTCAATCGCGGGGCCTCGAATGGCAAGCACGATCGATGGGGCCGCTGCCAACGCCTCTATGATCGGCTCAAGCCCGCGCGTGGGGCCAATCCCTCCCTGATAGAGGACAACGGTTTGTGCATCGCTAACCCCGAGTGTTGCGCGCAAGTTCGGATAGTCGGTCGGCATGTTGCTGTCGATGATCGCAATGTTGCGAACCACCTGAACTGTCCCACCATGAACACCGTACTGCGCCTGCATTTCATCGGCGATCGATTGGCACACTGTGATCTGAGCTGACGCATGTCTGAAGGCCACTCGTTCGAGCCAGCGGTTCGCCGTTCTCTGCTGGGCTGATAGCGGCACGTAGTCACCCCGCAGCCGCGACCACCGTACGCTTTCGGAAAACCATTCGTGATGATCACAAATCACGTGCGCGCCAGTCTGCCGTCCGGCGATGAGGGCTGGCAGCATGGTATTTAGATCATGCGCGTGGAACGCGAATGGACGATGTTGCAAAGCAGCAGCCAACAAGTCCCGTCCGAGAAAGCCTGGGTATCGATTGGCAAATCGCCCCGCCCGTGTAGGCAAAGGGGTAAACACTATCCCCTGCCCCCACTGCGGCAGGGGCAAGGTTGTCGCTTCATCGGGCCAGATAATCGTTACGCGATAGCCGACATCAGCCAATGTCTGCGCCGACTGCCTGACACGTGGATCAACACGCACCGAAGAAACCACGAGCATAACCACGTGGCGCGGCGCCGAAGCGTCGACTGGTTGACTACCAATCACACGTGCCCCCCGGTTCCACGCAGTGCTTAGCAGCACGCAATCCCGGATTGATAGAAACGGGCTCCCAACCATCCGGGCGCTCGCCATCAAAGCACTGGCAGCGACGCGCAGAATTCGGCCGGAGGGTGTGCTCGGCGGAAAGCGTCGGGCAAGTCGCCGCCGCAATCGGTTGAGGCCGCCGTCGGCGGAATCAGCCATTGAGTGCATCGATTGGCATTGTCGACACCTGACCAATCTTGTCAAAATTCTCGGTCAACCACTGCTCCATGGCGTTGAAGCCTAGATCATGAAGTGCTTCGATCAACTCGAGATCACCATCGAACTTGCTCGACGCTGGATAGGACAGCAGATCGGCGCCGCCGCCGACCCGATGTAGGAAGATTTCCCGATATCCGGTGTCCTTCAATTCACCGCGGCGAATGCATTTATTGACGAATTCCACGTGACGAAGTTCACGCAGCAGCGGCGCGTTGAACGATATCTCGTTGACGCGATTGGCAATGTCCTGCGGATTGCGAGGAACTTCGTCGCGACGTATCGGGTTGATTTGAACGAGCAACAGATCAGACGCACAGCAGGTCGTGAAGAACGGTTCGATCGCGGGATTACCCATAAACCCACCGTCCCAATATGCCTCACCGCCAATTTCAACGGCATGAAACACGGTTGGCAGGCAAGCCGACGCCAATACCGCGTCCGCCGTCACTTCATCGCCGGTGAATACTTTGATCTGACCAGTGCGGACGTTGGTCGCAGAAATGAACAGCTGCATCTGTGTGCAGCCGCGAACGCGGTCAAAATTGACTTCGTTCAACAAAATGTCGCGCAGCGGATTAATGTTGAGCGGATTGAACTGATAGGGCGAGGCAAACTGCGACCACCAGCTGCTGACCGCTGCGGTCGTCGCCTTTTGATCGAGCGTCCAAGCCTTTTCCCAAGCCTTGGTCCAGTCGTTGCTCCAGCCATCAAATTGGGACGATGGCACGCGATAAGCGATGCGACGCCAGAAATCGCTGAGCTGCGCGCGCGCCTTCTCCCGTCCGCCTTCAACGAGGCCCTCTGCCATCACCACCGCATTCATGGCGCCAGCGCTGGTTCCGGAGACAGCCTCAATTTCAATGCGTTCGTCCGCCAGCAAGCGATCAAGCACGCCCCACGAATAAGCACCATGACTGCCGCCGCCTTGCAGCGCGACATTGATCTTTTTCATTGGCTGAGGGCCCGTATTAGTTTCATTCACCTTGCGCGCCTATTCAGCCGTCCAACCGCCGTCAATCGTATAGTTCGCTCCGGTAATGGCGGCTGCATCTGATCCAGCCAGGAACAGAGCCAATGCCGCGACCTGCTCGACAGTCACAAACTGCTGGGTTGGTTGCTTAGCGAGGAGCTTTTTCTTTGCTAGCTCCTCGGTGATGCCCTCGGTCTTGGCGATATCTGGAATTTGCTTCTCAACGAGTGGAGTCCAAACGAAGCCGGGCGAAATCGCATTTGAGGTGATGCCGAACGTCGCGACTTCAAGTGCCACCGCCTTGGTGAGTCCAGCGAGACCGTGCTTAGCTGCCACGTAGGCCGTCTTGAAAGGAGAAGCGACGACCGAGTGGGCCGAACATAGATTGATGATGCGGCCAAACTTACGCGCTTTCATACCTGGAATCGCGGTTCGGATCGCGTGGAACGATGAAGTCAGATTAATCGCAATGATCGCATCCCACTTTTCAATTGGGAACTCTTCGATGGGTGCGACGTGCTGGATGCCGGCATTGTTCACCAGAATATCGACGCTGCCAAAATCCTTCTCAGCCTTTGTCACCATGTCGGCAATCTGATTGTTGCGCAGCATATTGGCCGGATCGAATGCGACGCGCGTTCCGTGCGCTGCGACTGCCTGGATGGCGGCCGCATTATCAGATTCCGTGCCGAGCCCATTTATGACGATATTGGCGCCGCCAGCCGCCAAGGCGTGGGCAATGCCAAGACCAATTCCGGATGTTGATCCCGTGACAATAGCGGTTTTGCCTTTGAGTTGCATAACATCCTCGTGTGTTGTTTCGCTTCAGCGGACGCCAGCACTGGTGATCGCATTTCCAGTTTAGCCGACGGCGGAGCGATGCTGATCACGTTCCCCATACAGGGTTGTGTGCACTGCGGGAAGCCTGATACTCCCCTAACTCATAGGTGAACCGCGCGTTCCGTTGCAGTTGAGCAAAACATGTGCAAGGCATACCGATTATGACTTTGGAAATTGCCCTGACGATTGTCGCGATCATCTTGTTGTTGATGCTCTCAGGATTCTTCAACCTGAGTGAAACAGCGCTTACTGCGGCCTCCCGTGCGCGCATGCACGCGCTTGACCAAGAAGGGCACCAGCGCGCGGGTCTGGTTAATCGAGTGCTTTCAGCACCGGAAAAGATGATCGGCGCTGTACTACTTGGCAACACGCTGGTCGATGTTCTGGCCGCTTCTCTGGCGACGAGTCTCGGGCTGTCTTTGTTCGGCCCGGCAGGGGTCGCCTACGCCACAGCCGTTGTGACGATACTGATCGTGATCTTCTCCGCCGTACTGCCCAAGACATTTGCCATGGCGTCTCCTGATCGAACAGCGCTTGCCGTCGCACCGTTCATGCGGGCGACAATTTATCTACTTACGCCCGTCACCATCGCCATCCAATTTGTGGTTCGGCAGCTTTTGAAGCTGACGCCATCGCCATCCGACGACAAGGCCAACATACTGGCGGCCCGCGAGGAGTTGCGCGGCACCATCGAGCTTTCCGAAAAGGAAGGTGCCATGGGCCGTGGCGATGCCAACATGCTGGGCGGCGTGCTCGATCTGCGCGACCTGCAGGTGCTCGACATCATGGTCCACCGCACCAAGATGGAAACAGTCGACGCCGACGATGCACCCGCAAAGATCATCGACGATGTACTCAAAAGCCAGTATTCGCGAGTCCCTATATGGAAAGATGAGCCGGAGAATATCGTCGGCATTCTGCATACCAAGGATCTGCTCGCGGCCACTGCCAAAGCGAATTGGGACATCTCAAAGCTCGACATTATGAGCTTTGCCTTAACTCCTTGGTTCGTACCCGATACAACCGGCGTAAAAGATCAACTTAACCAGTTCCTGAAGCGCAAGGCGCAGTTGGCCCTCGTCGTCGACGAGTACGGCGAAGTCCAAGGCTTGATAACGCTTGAGGACATTCTTGAGGAGATCGTCGGCCAGATCGCCGATGAGCACGACACCGGCGACGCTGCCATTCGCCCGCAAGCAGACGGATCGGTCAACGTCGATGGCACGGTGGCAATCCGAGATCTCAATCGGCAGCTCGCTTGGGAACTACCAGACGCAGAAGCGACGACCATTGCCGGGCTTGTCATCCACGAGGCCCAGACCATCCCGGAGCCCGGTCAAGCCTTCACATTCCATGGTTTCCGGTTCGAGATCCTTCGGAAAAGCCGCAACAAGCTGACCGCGATACGCGTCAAGCCGGTCATTGCAGCGCCGGCACCTTCAAAAGGTTCAGTCGAGCAGGATCCAATGTTGGCCGGATAACTCCCCGAGCGCGTACTGAATCGAAGCGCGTTACACAAACGCGTTAACCAAACGATTGATCATCGACCGATAAGTGACCGATTACGTCACATTTTCGCTGAAATGTAGAGAGAGCCTGAACCTTCTGGCGCATACAAGCGTTAGTAGTTTTGAGCGTGCCCGTTGGCGCGTCGTCTGGTCCAGGTGGTTGAGTGATGAGTGCAGTCATCGTCGAGTTTTCTGAGTTCGTATCCCGTCGCCGCTTGTTGACGGATTCCGCTGCTGCTTTGACCGTAGTTGCTTTTGAAGCGAATAACGTTGCCAAAGCAACTGAAGCAAATGCACAATTCTGCTTCTGGCGCGGCGCGAGCGGTGATCGCTATGTGCACCACATCTATGACTTGATCGCGTGCCCGGAAGTGCCTGCGTCAAACTATATGTTGGTGGACCGTGATGCCGCTGGTCGGCGCAAAGTGTTGCATGTCGGTCGTGCAAAGCACGCTGCACCGTCTCTGAACCTTGCCGAAATTCGCCACCTCGGCGCGAGGCTCGGCGCATCCGAAGTCCACGTGCATCTGTTGGCCGAGACCGATGGTCAGCGCCGCCTCATCGATATGGACCTGCACAGCGGGCTGTTTGCTAAGCAGGATTCAAAGTCACTGTCGGCGTAGGACTAAATTGCTATTTGCCGGTCCACTTGGCAGGGCGCTTTGCCAGGAATGCAGTAAGCCCCTCGCGAAAATCATCACTGGTATAGACTTGCGCGACCAGATCCGTATCGTCGACCTGAACTTGCGCCTGCCGCATCCGCCGCAGCAGTATTTTCGTCGTTGACATCGTGAGCGGCGCTTGCCCTTTGATCTGATTTGCAAGCGCCTGGGCGCGTGTCATCAACTGCGCATGGTCAGGCAACACCTCGGACACAAGGCCAACGCGCAACGCTTCATCCGCCTGCATCAAGCGGGCCGTGAACAGGAGATCGACAACGCGCGTCTCACCAATCGCTGATACCAGTCGGGCGAGCGTTGCCGCCGACAGGCAATTGCCCAGCGTCCGGGCGATTGGAAATCCGTACTTCAAGTCAGCGCTTGCGAGCCGCACATCACAACAAACAGCAATCCCGGCACCGCCGCCGGTACACGCACCAGCCATGGCGGCAATGGTTGGCACCGGGCACGCCTCGATGGCTGAGAAGTTCACATCGGCTGACTTTTCATACGCAATGCCTTGGGCCGGAGATGTGAAGTCCTTGAACAGCGAAATGTCAGTTCCAGCGGCAAACGCCTTATCGCCAGCGCCTGAAATGATGAGCGCCCTCACCGAGCCATCGCTCGGGATCGTGCTGCAGATTTCAGCCAACCGGACATACATTTCAAAAGTCAGGGCGTTGCGGCTCGCCGGCCGGTTCAGCGTGACGTGACCAACGCCATCGCGCACGTCGTACAGAATGTGGTCGGTTGCGTTTTGCATGTGGTTCGATCCCAAGTTCGGTGGCGGCGTTGGAGGCGACCGTAACCTGAAGCAGCGCTATGAGGCAGTCGAAAATCCGACGCGGAGATCTGCCGTTTCAGTTCAGCTTAAGCCGCGCGGCAACCTCAAGTCGGCCGTCTGCGCCGACCTTCGCGCGCACCACGACGACTTCGCCTGAGGCTGGCACGATGCCCGTCAACTCGGTGATCATCACCTGATGCGTTACCATCAACACTGGCTCGAACCCCTCAACTGCCGCCATTTCCTGCCGGACGCGCGCCGCTTGCGTCGGGCCCTTCCCGAAATCGGCAATGAACGAATTGAGCGCTGGAAACGCCGTTGGCTCGAACCCAGACACAAGCAATGCCGTCTCGATGCAGCGGCACCATTGGCTGGTCAGGACGCGCCTGAACCTAACACCGACACTTGCGAATTTAGCCCCAATTGCAGCGGCTTGGGCACGTCCAACTTTATCGAGGTTTCGTTGCGTTGAGCAATCACCGATCCGGTGCCCCTTCGGATCGCCTGTACCTGGCGCTTCGGCATGGCGAATGAGTGCGATGTGGCCGGGCTTTGCTGCGATTGACCAATCGGCATCGGCGGCCACCGCCGCGGTCGCAAGAAGTGGCAGCAGCAGCAGGGCGACAAGCACGAGGAACGGACGAACACCCGGCATCAGTTCTGCTCTTCGGGCAGCGTTGGCAATGGGAACACCTCGATCCCCTCCTCATGCAACTCGGCCGCATCCTCCGCAGATGCCTCACCATAGATGCCACGCGATTCAGCTTCCTCGTAATGGATCTTGCGCGCCTCTTCGGCAAACTTGGGGCCGACGTACTCCGCCTTTGCTTCGACCTCGGCACGAACGCGGCGCATGATCGACAACATCTCGGCATGCGATGGCGACAGTTCAGTCGCCGCCGTATTGGCCGTCTTGACCGGAACGAGGTCTCGTTTCTTGTTGCTTTTTGCCCCGACATTGGGCGACATTATACTCTTTTCGACCTTCGTCGATGCGCAACGCGGGCACGATACCAGCCGCCGCTTTACCTGGCTGTCATAGGCCGCGCTGTTAGCGAACCACGCCTCGAAGTCGTGGTCGCGGTCACAGTGCAACTGGTATCGGATCATGAAGCAGCCTTGATCTCGCGAAGTGCCGTCGCATGGACGACCTTGAATGCACGATCATGCGTGAGTGACGGCACCCGCGACCTTGCCTCGTCCACTGCGGCCATGTCGATGTCAGCGGTAATCACGCCGGTGGCATTGCCATCTGCTTCGGCGAGAATTTCCCCCCAAGGTGAAATCACAAGGCTGTGCCCATAGGTCTGGCGGCCATTCGAGTGGGTGCCAGCTTGGGCTGCAGCAAACACAAAACATTGTGTTTCGATCGCACGCGCGCGCAACAACGTATGCCAGTGCGCCTTGCCGGTTGGCACCGTGAACGCCGCTGGCACTGCGATCATCGTTGCCCCGGCGTGCGCCAATGCGCGATAGAGACCTGGAAAACGCATGTCGTAGCAAATGGTCATGCCGAGCTTACCCCAGGGCAAATCAGCCAACACAGCGGTATCGCCTGGCGCATAGTTGCGGCTTTCACGGTAGGTCTCGCCGTTTGGCAAATTGACGTCGAACATGTGGATCTTGTCATAGCGCGCCGTCACGACGCCCTCCGGCGAAATCAAGATCGCACGATTGGCAACCTTTTCCGATCCGACTGCGATGCCCATTGAGCCAATATGCAGCCAAATTTTCAACTCGCGGGCGAGGCTGCGAAAATGCGCGATTGCCGGGTTCCCGTCCTCGGGCCGGGTTGCCACAAGCAGCTTCGCCCTATCCGTCTCCATCAACGTCGTGATCTCGGGCGTTTGAACGTACTGTGCACCGGTTGTTGCCGCTTCGCGGATGAGCTTGGTCACCGCTTCAAGGTTGGCCGCGACATCTGGTCCAGCCGTCATCTGACATAGCCCGACGCGAAATTTTATATGCGGTTTTGCTGAAGCACTGGGCGTTGATGCAGACATGGGATGAACCTTCCTGAATAAATTGCGTCGCTGAAACGACACCTAGGCATTCAACAGTGCGTCCAGTTTACCTTGGTTGTCCAAGGCATAGAGGTCGTCACAGCCGCCAACGTGTTTCGCGCCGATCCAGATTTGCGGCACGCTGTTGCGCCCCCCGGCTTTGCGCCGCATATCATCGCGCAGCCCCGCTTTTCCTGTGACATCGATTTCCGAAAATGACACGTTTTTTCGCTCAAGCAACTGCTTGGCCATTTGGCAATAGGGGCACAGCGAAGTCGTATAAATCGTAACCGCCGTCATGGCATCAAAACCTGATCAAACTTAGTCCATGGATGCGACGATAACCCATTGGTGTTCAGGCGAGAAGTAGTCGTCGCGTCGCAAGGTTGAATTATCCAACCCGGTCGCCGGTGACGATGGCAATGGCAAGCACATCGACCCTGGCAGCACCCGCAGCCTCCAATACGCGGGCACAGGCGTCGATCGTTGCACCGGTTGTAATAACGTCATCGATCAGCACGACATTTTGCCCCTCGATTTGCGCCAGAGCCCTGGCGGGAACTTGAAAGGCGGATGCCATGTTCCGCTGCCTTTGATCGCGGGTCAGACCAACCTGCTGCGGTGTCCGCTTCACCCGCACCAACGCCTCGGCGGCCCACGGCAGATCACGCAATCGAGCCACCTCCTGCGTTAGGATGGCTGCCTGATTGAAGCGTCGCGTCAGCAAGCGCCAGCGATGCAAGGGCACCGGCACCAGCAGGTTTGCGTCGTGCAGAAGATCCACACCGGCGGTTGCCAGCCATCGGCCCAGTAACCGGCGACTGTCTTGCTGATCGGCATACTTCAGTTTGTGCACCAGATCGCGCACCACCCCATCGAAATGGGCGGCGGCCCTGGCCCGATCATAAACTGGTGGATCTGCAAGTGCGGCTGCGGATACGATGATGCCTCCACTGTCGAACGGCAGGGGAATGCCGAGCCGGTCGCACAGGGGCGCCCGAATGAATTCAATACTGCGCCAGCATTTGGCACACAGGGCATCGTGACCAGCGAGCGGCTGGTGGCATCCCAAGCAGACCGGCGGTAGCAGGAAATCTGTCGCGCCGGCCCACGCCTTTGCCGCAAAATTGCGGACGTGGCGGTCGATCCACCTTGGTGTTCCGCTTGAAGGGGGCTCTGCCATGAAACCTGAATTGCCGGATACTCGCGCTATACCGTGGCCACTTTCGTGGTAGGCGTTCCAGCTAGGATAGTACCGATACCGGCGGATCAAATCAGTAGCCCTCGACCATGAGCACCGCGCCCCAGATCTTCGATCATGTTCAGCTTCGCCGCCAGCGCGAGCGGATGGCTGGCACGGCCAGGGCCAACGATTTCCTGTTGCAACGGGTAGCCGATGATTTCGCCGAACGGTTGGATGCCGTGCAGCGGCGCTTTCCAGCTGCACTCGACCTCTGTGCCCATCATGGCGTCATTGGACCACGTGTCGCACAACGCCCTGGAACTGAGCTGGTGATCAGTGCGGACACAACACCGGCCATGCTTGCGCAGTGCCCAAATCCGCGCATTCTAGTTGACCTCGAAGCTCTTCCCTTTAGCCATGCGAGCTTCGATCTGATCGTGTCCGGCCTCAGTCTTCAATTCGTCAACGACTTGCCCGGTACGCTGACGCAGATCCGGCGGGCATTGAAGCCTGACGGTCTATTCCTGGGCGCTATGCTAGGCGGGGGTACTTTACACGAACTACGGACCGCGTTCGTCGCTGCCGAAGCTGAAATGGAAGGCGGGGCAAGTCCAAGAGTTGCCCCATTCGCCGATGTGCGGGATCTGGGAAGCCTATTGCAGCGGGCGGGCTTTGCCTTGCCTGTTGTGGACGCCGATGTGGTCACAGTCTATTATACAACGCCGCTGCACTTGATGCGCGAGATCCGTGCCATGGGATCAGCCAACATTCTGATCGAACGGCGGCGCGCACCATTGCGCCGTGCAACCCTCATGCGGGCGGCCGAAATCTACGTCGAGCGCTTTTCCCGCGCCGATGGCCGGATCATCGCAACATTCGAAATCCTGACGATGACCGGCTGGTGCCCGCATGAAAGTCAGCAAAAAGCGTTACGACCGGGATCAGCGACGACGCGCCTCGCCGATGCGCTTGGCGTGCAGGAACACGCATCGGGCGAAACTACCCGAGCAAATCCCGCAAAAATGGTATGAGCGGAGCGTCAGCTGCTGGCATCTGATAGTCTGACAGGCGCTGCGGACGCACCCAGGCAATCGTCTGGCCCTCGCGGGGGGTCAGATCACCCTCCCAATTCCGGCAAATATAGAGTGGCATCAGCAGGTGAAACGTCTCATAGCGGTGGCTCGCAAAGGTGAACGGGGCGAGACACGTGAGGCACACCTCGATCTGCAACTCTTCGTCTAGCTCACGCACCAAGGCTTCCTCCGGGGTTTCTCCGGCCTCAACCTTGCCACCGGGGAACTCCCAAAGACCGGCCATCGACTTGCCCGGCGGCCGCTGCGCCAGCAGTACGCGGTTGTCGCGATCAACGAGGGCCGCTGCTGCAACGAGGACGATTGGTAAACGAGGCTGGATCATGGGGCCTTCGCATTGACAGCTTGAACGAGCAAAATCAACGCCCTGTCCCCTGCCGCCATCGATCTGCCGCGCACCGGTCAAAATGACGACACCGTTCTACGGCCATGTAAGCATCCAACCCAGCGGGCAGCAGACGACAAAAAAACGGCAAAACTGTTCTTCCGTTCATTGTCGTTAAGGGCCGGTTAACCGGTTTACGCAATCTTATCCATGGGTCCTGTTGTGACCGTGGCGGGAGTGTTCTGTATGTATCGCGTAGTTCTGCCGGCAGCTCTGGCATTTTTGTTACCCGGGTGCAGCCTGGGTTCAAGTTCCCTATCGTCGGGCATCACCGACAATCCACCTGCATCGACCGCACTCAAGCGCAAACAAGCGACCGCGCTTGGCGGCGAACCTGCAGCTGATCGAACGCCCAACACGGCGGCAGCGTCGGCTGGGACTAAGGTTGCTGCTCTCGATCAGGCACCAAAGGGTTCTTTCGAGAAGGCGCCTTCGGGTGCGCTTGCTGATCGTGACTACACGCAGACCAAGCTTGAAGCTGAGCGCGCGCGTGATCTAATCAACGCCTACCGCAAGGAAAAAGGCCTGAAGCCGGTCAAACTAAATACTGAGTTGTCCAATGCCGCCAAGAACCATTCCAAGGATCTGGCCAAGTGGGATCGCATTTCACATTACGGCTCAGACGGTTCGAACCCTTGGGATCGGGTAAAGCGCAGCGGATACAATGCACGCCTTGCGGCCGAAAACGTCGGCACCGGCCAAACCAACATCGAGGAAGTGTTCAAGGGCTGGCAGGAGAGCCCCGGCCACAACAAGAACCTGTTGTTGTCGGATGCCGAGCACATGGGCATTGCCTTGGTCCAGGAACCTAAATCCGAATTCAAGACGTTCTGGACGCTGGTTCTCGGGACACCGATGTAAGTCCAACTAGTTCGGCCTGACTGACACGCACGTAAACGGAAAATTTACCAATCCGATCAAAGGCTAACTATTGGGCTAACGCGAGACATTCGCAGCCCTTTGGTAGCGAGCATTAGATGGTTGGGAACCACAGCATCGTTTGGCCTCAGACTGCGGCGTTGACGCGTCACGCTCATGGCGGTGCGCATTCGACGCGTCGCCGCGCCAAGCGGATTCTGCGTCCGACCTTTGCACTCGCCTCCCTTTTCGTTTTGGCCGGTGTCATATTGCTGTCGGCACGGCTGGATCCGGCCGGCACTCAACCCCCGCAACATGAATCAGTGCTGGCACAGATCGATCAGCTGGCAGGGCGGCTTGGTCTAGGGCTCGATCAGCTGGAGATTACCGGTCACCGCCGCTCGAACGATGCTGACATTCTTGACGCCGTGGATCTGATGCACGTGCGCTCATTCTTGACATTTAGTGCTTCAGCCATTCAGGCACGCATCGAACGACTGCCCTGGGTATCCACTGCCACGATTGAGCGACGCCTGCCAAACCAAGTCCGCATCCACATCACGGAGCGCGCGCCCTTCGCAATCTGGCGGCAAGGCACGCGCGATACCCTGATCGACCGCAGCGGCAGGTCGCTTCAAACCATTGGGCGCACGGCCAACCTTGATTTGCCAATTGTCGAAGGAGAGCATGCGTCGGACGATGCCACCCGCATGGTCGAGCTGGTGCAGCGCTATCCCGATATCGCAGCGCGCCTGGAAAAAGCTGAGCGGATTGCTGGTCGGCGTTGGCGGCTTGTCTTGCGGGACGGCCCGACGATTGATCTTCCCGCCGACGCCGATGCGGCAGCGCTCTCGATGCTTGTCGAGCCGCGCCCAGCTGGTCGCCTGATCGATATCGCCGCCGCGTCGATCGACATGAGCGTCTTGCGTCGGATTACGGTCCATAAGTTGACCGTCACTGGACAGCGTTAATTCGATGAACAGCACTTTTCGACCGCCAAAGACCCGCAATCGTCACGATAACGCTGACATCATTGGCGTGCTCGACATTGGCACGGCCAAAATCTGCTGCCTGATTGCCAGTCGATCAAACCCGCAGCGATTGCTCGGCTTTGGGCATCAACGCGCACGTGGCATTAAGGCGGGCATCGTCGTCAACCTGGACGACGCCGAGCAATGTGTCCGTGCAGCTGTTGCTCAAGCCGAACGCCAAGCCGGAGTCACGCTGGAGCGGGTCCTGGTGGCAATTGCAGGTGGCTCACTAAGTTCGATACATTTTACGGCGCACGCAGTGATTGCTCACTCAGCAATCGATGATAGCGATATCGGACGACTGATCGATGGAGCACGCCTCTATTCCGAGCACGACGGACAGTCGCTCGTCCACCTGAACAACATTGCCTACCATCTCGACGGATCGCCGGCCGTCAGTGATCCGCGCGGATTGGCTGGACGCAGTCTGACCGGGGATATGCATGCCGTAACCGCAGATGAGTCGACGCTGCGCAATTTAAGGCTAATAGTCGAACGCTGTTTTCTGGAGCCCGAGCGGTTTGTGCCAGCTGCAATCGCGAGTGCCAGGGCTGTAGCCTCATCTGACGAGGCGCAGGCAGGCGTTGCGGTCATCGACATAGGTGCTGGTACCACGTCGATTGCAATTTTGGCTGACGGTCATGACCTGTTCGTCGACAGCGTGCCGATTGGCGGCGGGCATATCACGTTCGACATCATGAACGCCCTTGGCACCCCGCTTGCGGAAGCCGAGCGAATCAAAGTGCTTTATGGCAGTATGGCCGAGGCAGCATCAGATGAACGCGATGGAATGACTTATCCACGACAAGTTCACGACGAGGCTGAGTTGTATCAGATATCCAAAGCGCAGTTGCGCAATCTGATCAAACCGCGTGTAGAAAGTCTGCTCACCCAAGCTATGGAAAAGCTTGTGGCGGGGGGAATGCAGGCCTATGCAGGCAATCGTATCGTCCTAACCGGGGGGGCGGCCCAACTCATGGGGCTTAGTCACTTCGCCGGTCGGTTCCTGCAAATGGGAGCCCGCGTAGCGGCGCCCCAGCCGCTCATCGGTATGGCGTCTAGTTCGTGTAGTCCTGCGTTCGCTACCGTGATCGGCCTATTGGCTGCATCCGCAAACGCGGCCACGTTGCCTGTTATCGAGCAATGGCGACCGGCAATAGGACCCGGCTACCTTGGCCGCATGGGGCAGTGGTTGCGTGAGAGTTTCTAAAACGACGCGGATGCAACGGCAGCTTTTGCCGCTGACTGGCCCGAGGTGGTATCGGAAATGAACATCAAGCTCGAGTTGCCCAAGTTGACGGACCTTCGCCCGCGGATCACCGTGATCGGCGTTGGCGGCGCTGGCGGCAACGCCGTGAACAATATGATCGCCTCCGGCCTCGATGGCGTCGAGTTCGTCGTTGCCAACACCGACGCCCAGGCGCTTGCCCTGTCGAGTGCAGAGCATCGGATCCAATTAGGCATCAACCTGACAGAGGGCTTGGGTGCTGGCTCCCGGCCGGAAATTGGTCAGGCAGCCGCTGAAGAGGCACTCGACGACATTCGCACCCAGATTTCCGGTTCACATATGGTATTCGTTGCAGCCGGCATGGGGGGGGGCACCGGTTCAGGTGCCGCTGGCGTGATCGCGCGGATTGCGAAAGACGTGGGCGTCCTCACCGTCGGAATCGTCACTAAGCCGTTCCAATTCGAAGGCGCACGCCGGATGCGCGTTGCCGAAGCCGGCATTGCCGAGCTCGCCCGCTATGTCGACACACTCATCGTGATCCCAAACCAGAACCTGTTTCGCGTGGCGAACGAGCGCACAACGTTTGCGGAAGCTTTCGTGCTGGCTGATCAAGTACTTTATTCAGGCATCGCCTGTATCGTCGATCTGATCGTCAAGGAAGGCTTGATCAATCTGGATTTCGCCGACGTCCGCACT
This sequence comes from Hyphomicrobiaceae bacterium, assembly GCA_031429105.1. GTDB lineage: Bacteria > Pseudomonadota > Alphaproteobacteria > Rhizobiales > Hyphomicrobiaceae > JAKFWF01. The sequence goes on from JANOYV010000018.1 coordinate 40,264, forward strand.
GTAATGAGCGGCATGGGCACCGCGATGATGGGTACCGGCGAAGCCACAGGTGAGCGGCGTGCAATTGCTGCTGCCGAAGAAGCCATCACCAACCCACTGCTTGATGATGTGAGTCTTAAAGGCGCGCGCGGCCTTCTGTTGTCGATTATTGGCGGCAATGACATGACCCTGTATGAAGTCGATGAAGCTGCCAGCCGCGTGCGCCAGGAAGTTGACCCGGAAGCCAACATCATTGTCGGCGCATCCTTCGACAATTCGATGGGCGACCGGATCCGCGTATCGATTGTGGCGTCTGGCATGTCGCGCGCCAACGAGCGTGGGGTCGGCCCACCCATGTCGCCAGTAACCAGCCCTGCTGTGCAACCATCACGTATGCAAGCGCCGCCGCCGCTTCCGCCCGCACCACAACAAACAGCCGAAAGCCTGGCCATCGCCCTAGCCAGAAGCGGCGACTTCAGCGGCCACCCATCGACCCAACCTGCAGCACCTCGTGATCCGCAGATTTGGCGCGGCCCAGGCGATGTTTCGATTCAACGCGGCCTGCCACAGATCGGATTACCCAGTGCGCCGATCCCGCCATCACAAGCGCTGTTAAATGGCCAGCAAACCCAACCTTTTGAGCCATTCAGTCCACGGCAGACAACAGATGCGCAGCGGCCGCAGCGGCGAATGCCCGAAGTCGAAGATTTCCCACCAGTGGGCCAACGCGAATATCGCGCCCGCACCAGCCCTCCTGACAGTGGTTCAACCGTCGGGCCGCGCGTTTACAAGGCGCCAGTTGCAGCGGCTGTTCGTAAGCCTGGACTGTTCGAACGCCTAACCGGATTGGGTCGCCGGCAAAACGAATCAAAAGGCTTTGCGAACACAACTTATCCACAGGCATCGACTCAAAGTGGGCAATACGGTGGCGGCCAGATGGCCAGCGGTGCCCACTCGACGTCCGCACGAGGAGCAAACACGGTATCTAGCCAAGCTGCAGAAGGTGCTGAATTACCAGTATTTTTCAACCGCGAGCGGTTATGAATTTGAACTCAAATTTGATGTTTTTTTCCGCTCTCAGACCGTTCTGATACAGTCGGTAACAAGTTGTAAGAAACCGTGATTTGTCCCCAAGCGAACCTGCGAGCTATCGTTACGCCAGGGGTCGAATACAGTTTGGTCGGACGGGGACGTAATCAAGTAACAAATCGCGCCAACTGTTTTTCGCAAGTACCGAGTTTGGGACGGGGACTTTGGGGAATGATCAAAATCTAGGGTTTGGGATCCTTGGAGCTTTGGTCATCGTGGATTGAGGGACAGCGCTCTTATGTCGAAGCGATTTATCGGTGCGCGGCAAACAACCGTGGCACGTGAGATCGAGTTGAAGGGCACGGGGGTGCACAGTGGAGCACCAGTATCGTTGGTGCTCCACCCTGCTGAAGCCGATACCGGCCTTCGATTTTTGGTCAGCAAACGCGGTCGCATCGTGGCGGAAATTCCGGCCGACGTTCGGTTTGTGAAAAATCTCACGCTATGCACTGTCATCGGTGACGACACCGGTGCCAGCATCAGTACTGTAGAGCACCTCCTCGCGGCCTTGCGCGGGTTAGCAGTCGACAATTGCTACATTGAAGTTGATAGCAAAGAAATTCCAATCATGGACGGCAGTTCGGAGCCGTTCGTCAGGGCGATCGACGAGGCCGGTATCACCGAACTTTCCGAGCCGCGTACGTTTATCAAAGTCCTGAAGCCTGTTCGTGTTGAGGACGGTGACTGCTGGGGTGAACTTATCCCGCACAACGGCTTCCATCTCGATGTTGAGATCGATTTTGATTCGGCCATCATTGGACGCCAGCGACTTAGTCTTGAATTGACACCCAACGTATTTCGCACCGAAATCTCACGAGCCCGGACGTTTGGATTCATGTGCGATGTCGAGCGCCTCTGGAAAGCTGGGCTGGCACTTGGGGCTTCACTCGACAACACTGTCGCCATCGGCGAAGACAGAATAATGAACAGTGAAGGCTTACGTTATCCGGAAGAATTCGTTCGCCATAAGTTCCTAGATGCCGTCGGTGATTTAGCACTAGCGGGCCATCCACTGCTGGGCTCGTTTCGCTCGGTACGCGGCGGACATCGCCTCAATGCGCACGTTTTGAAGGCGTTGCTGGCGGATCCAACTGCTTGGACACTGGTTCAGGCCCCCCGCGCTCGCGAGCAGTCTGTGTATCGTGCACACCCAGTTGCTGCATTGGCTGCAGGCGAATAAACTTGCTTCGCTGCACCTGATTCCTGTGGGTTCAATTTGCAGCAGGTCTTTGAAATCATTACTTTTGCCTTGTCATGGCCGTAGTTTCGCGGATTATTCGTTGCCAGTAATCAAACTGTGCATTGTGGCCGAGTGGCGGTTATCTAAACTAGGCGACTCGTGTGCTATGGCACTATCAGTTGCACTCGTGCGACGCTGCATGGACTGGGCTTAGATCGGACGATGAATGATTAAGGCCAATCCAAACAAGATCTTGTTGCTTGCCGGTGCGGTTGCCGCATGCTTAGCTGTGGGCGGATGCGCGTCATCCAACGACGCAGCAAAAGCTGCACTCAATCCAGACCCGCCAGATCGTATGTACGCAATTGGCGACGCCTTCATGGCGAAGGGTAAATGGGAAGACGCTGCTCGTAAGTTCGAAGACCTGGATCGCGATCACCCGTATGCGCCCGAAGCGCGCCGCGCAGTCGCGATGTCGGCCTACGCTTACTACAAGGCCGGGAAGTACCCGGAAGCGATCACCAACGGCAAACGCTACACCGCTATGCACCCCGGTACGAAGGAAGCCGCGCTCGCGCATTATGTGGTCGCCAGTTCCTATTATGACGAAATGCGCGGCCCTGATCGCGACCAGTCGAACACGCGCAAGGCATTGGCAGAGTTCAAGGCACTCAAGGCACGCTATGCCGACAGCCAATATGCGAAGGATGTCGATAACAAGATCCGCATCTGCGAAGATTCACTCGCTGCATCGGAGATGGTCGTCGGTCGCGCCTATCTGAAGCAAAAGCAATACACGGCTGCCATTGGGCGCTTCAAGACAGTTGTCACCGAGTTCCAGACCACGCCGCACGTGGAAGAAGCGCTGATGCGGTTGACCGAGGGCTACATGTTGCTTGGCATCAAATCAGAGGCGCAGAACGCGGCTGCTGTTCTCGGCCACAACTTCCCCGACAGCCCTTGGTACAAGGATGCCTACGCACTGCTGCAGTCAGATGGACTGGCTCCGCGCGAAGAAGGCGGCTCTTGGCTTGCCAAGGCATGGCAGGGCGTGAAGCTTCCGAAGTTGTCGCTCAACCAGTAAACGGCACCAACCGCCCCTTAACGATCATCGAAAGCGCGTGGTCACGAGCCGCGTGCTTTTTGCTGTGCCAATGGCTTTGGTTCAGCAATCAACGGGTTGCAAAACGGCCCTTCGAGCCGCATTTTGATTGAAGTATCAATCCGGCAAGGACCCGTTGCACGTGACGCTTCGCGCAAAATCAACTCCGAACCTTAAGTTATCTGCGAACGATGAAATCGCCCGTCTGCGGGCCGAGATCACACGCCATGACGAACTTTATCATGGCCAGGATGCGCCGACGATTTCCGATGCCGCGTATGATGCCCTGCGGCGCAAGCTCATGGAACTTGAGGCGAAAAACCCTGACCTCACGAAGGTCGACAGTCCGTCCACTAAAGTCGGCGCGGCACCTGCCGACGGCTTCGGCAAGATCAAACATGCCGTGCCGATGCTCTCGCTCGGGAACGCATTTGAGGATGCCGACGTTGGCGATTTCACCGATCGCGTGCGCCGCTTTCTAAACATCGCCGGATCAGAACCGCTGGCGTTCACGGCTGAACCGAAAATCGACGGCCTGTCCATTTCTCTGCGCTACGAACGTGGTCGTTTTGTGCAAGCAGCCACCCGGGGCGATGGCACGGAAGGCGAGAACGTCACGGTCAACGTTGCCACCATCCGCCAAATTCCAAAGCAACTTCAACCACGCGAAACCGCTGATATCCCAGACATCATCGAAGTACGCGGCGAGATCTATTTGGGCCATGACGACTTCGCGCAGCTCAACGCCGCGCAGGCGACCAACGGCGACAAGATCTTTGCCAACCCGCGCAATGCGGCAGCAGGCTCCCTGCGCCAACTCGATGCGTCGATCACAGCTAGCCGCCCCTTGCGCTTCTTTGCTTATACCTGGGGTGAGGCGTCGAGCCTGCCAGCAGACACGCAGGCGGGCGTCGTTGCGGCGTTCAAACGCTGGGGCCTGCCGGTCAACCCGCTACTGCGTCTTTGCACATCAGGCGAAGATCTACTCGCTTATTACCATGAGATTGGGGAGTCGCGATCAGCGCTTGGCTATGACATCGACGGCGTCGTCTACAAGGTTGACCGCCTCGATCTGCAAGAGCGCCTGGGCTTTGTCAGCCGCGCGCCACGCTGGGCCATTGCACATAAATTTCCGGCCGAACAGGCAACCACAACGCTCCTCGGTATCGACATCCAGGTGGGTCGCACAGGCGCGCTAACGCCAGTTGCGAAACTTCAACCCATCACCGTTGGCGGCGTCGTCGTCTCGAATGCGACCTTGCACAACGCAGATGAGATCGCCCGCAAGGATGTGCGCGTCGGCGACACCGTCATCGTCCAGCGCGCCGGCGACGTGATCCCGCAGGTTGTGAGCGTTGTGATTGAAAAGCGTACAGCCGATAGCGAGCCCTACCAATTTCCTGATCGCTGCCCGGCCTGCGGATCGCCCGCCATCCGCGACGCCGATCCTGAAAGCGGCACGTCGGATGTGGTGCGTCGCTGCACCGGCGGCTTGTTATGCCCGGCGCAGGCGAAGGAGCGCATCAAGCACTTCGTGTCGCGCAACGCCTTCGACATCGAAGGTCTCGGCGACAAACAGATCGAGGCATTTTACGACGACGGTCGCGTCACGCGGCCAGCCGACATTTTTACGCTGGCCGAGCGCGACAAGCGGTCTTTGAAGAAGCTCAAGGACCAGAAGGGCTTTGGCCAAAAGTCCGTCGAAAAGCTGTGGGCGGCCATCGATGCGAGGCGAACGATGGCGCTAGACCGGTTTATCTATGCGCTCGGCATCCGGCACGTAGGTGAGGGCACATCGCGCGATCTCGCCAAGGCCTACGGCACGTTTGAGCCACTTCGCGCTGGCATTGACGCTGCCATTGCCGGTGGACGCGACAGCGACGCCTATCACGACATCGACAACATCGAGGGCATCGGTGAAACCGCCGTCGATGCCCTGGTCGCCTTCTTTGGGGACAACGAGAACGCACGCGCTGTGGATGATCTCCTGACGCATGTGACGGTGGCGCCTTTCGAGCGTGTCGCAGTGTCGGCATCCGCTATCACCGGCAAGACCGTGGTCTTTACCGGCACGCTAACCCGCATCACACGCAGCGAAGCCAAAGCGAAGGCCGAGCGCCTTGGCGCGAAGGTCGCAGGCTCCGTATCGAAAAAGACCGACTACGTGGTCGCCGGTGAAGATGCCGGCTCAAAACTCACCAAGGCCCGCGAGTTAGGCCTCAACGTGCTGACCGAGGAAGAGTGGTTGGCGCTGACGGGGTAATTGCGGAGTGGAAGTCGTAAGGCAGATTTGATTGAAAACGGGACATCGAGTTTCTTCGACACCTCCTGTAGGGTCGCCGTGGTGGGCAATGTCCCATGAAATACGACGTGTATTTCAATCGACATTGGCGAGCCCGCCTGACCCACGCCTATCTCAATTTCCGTCGCCATCCCAGCCAAGGAGGCGCGCTTGGCGCCGACGCCGAGCCGAGCCGGGACACAGCATAAGGAGTGTCGCTGACAAGTGACTTCGTGCCGATAGCGCGACTTTGCTGGGTCCCGGATAAGCGATCGGCTACGCCTCACGCTTTCCGGGATGACGGGTTGGCGGGAAAGGAGTTATCCCCGCATCCCCAACACCTTTGCAGCGGCTTCCATGTCCCGCCACCGCACAGCGCGGCGGTGCTCGGCTTCGAAGTCAGTACCCCAGTGCTCGATCTGGTAGTCTTCGTCGATGTGAGCGGCGTCCCAGGCGGCCTCAACCGAGAGTTGACCATCGGCATGTGCCAGCGCCAGCAGCGCCGAACCGGTCAACGTTGTCATCACATGCAGGGCGGAAAGTTCAAGGGCGTCTTTGCCGGGAAGTTTAGCTGAGAGTTTCGCAAGCGTTGTCTCGGGCTGTGTCACATGCACGATGCCCTCGGCCAGGATGAACCGGCCGCCGGTCCACTGTTCCGCCCACGCGAGCACGGGGTTCCAGGCCTTGGCCTGACGTTCGACCAACGCGGCGGGGCCACTCGCGCGATAGCACAACAGATCAGTGCCGGCGTACTGGACAATCTCGGCGGCAACTTCCGGTTCGCGGCCCGTCACCGCATCGAGCGCAGTGTTGACGAGGCGCGTTAGTGGCATCCGGGCGGGCACAATCTCGGTCTCTTGCGCGGCCCACTCGGCGGCCATTGCCTCGGCCAAGGGTTGAGAGGAGACGACCAGTTGCACCTTCTTTGGTGTGCGCACGGCGCGCCCGTCGAGCAGCACGGTGAACCCACCCTCGATCGCGCCCGCAACGGCTGCCTTGTAGAAGCGCTTCGGCAACGGCTGCCGCATCGTGTCTTTGATCACGCCGGGGATGGCCGGATCGGTTGGCTCGCTCATGGTTGCACTTCCGGCGACAGCAGACGATCGATCACCGGAATGAGCGCATCATAGCGTTGGACGATGGCGTGCGCGCCTGCGAGTTTCAACTGATCGACCGGGTGATAGCCCCAGGCGACGCCAATGCTGGCGACGTCGGCATTGCGCGCCATCTCCATATCGAACGACGTGTCTCCGATCATCACGGTAGAAGCGGTCGTCGCACCCGCCTCCTGAATGGCGGTGACGATCATCGACGGATGCGGCTTCGAAGGATGCGTATCGGCGGTTTGTATCGTTATGAAATGTGGGTGCAGCTCCATGCGGTCGAACAGGGCCGCCACGCCACGTCGCGATTTGCCGGTGGCAACGCCCAACACCGTGTCGCCCCGTGCACTCAAGCGGCGGATCGCATCGAGCGCACCGGGATAGAGGGGCTCGTGGTTGGCCGGATCGCGCCGCAGGACACCGAACGCATCCTTGTAGGATTGTGCGACCTGTCCGACAAAACCAGCGGCCGCATCTGGGATCAACCGATCGATCGCCTCGTTGAGCGACAAACCGACAATCGACAACGTCGTTGCGCGTGGCAGGATAGTTAGCCCATGCGTTGCGAATGCGCTGTCCATGGCGGCGACAATCAGATGCTGGCTATCGACCAGCGTGCCATCGCAATCGAAGATGACGAGGTTCATCGCGAGCCCTAATCCGCGTCCGTGTCGAACCGGTTAGCATCAAGCCCGAGGAGATCCCAGGCGTGTTGCATGTGCGGCGACAAAGTTGCCGTCACATCGATCCTCTTCTTGCCGTCCGGATGCGGCAGGATCAGGCGACGGGCATGTAAATGCAGCTTTTGTTCGATGCCGCTGTCTACCAGCACGTCGCACCCTTCGTATTTGTTATCGCCGACAATCGGGCAGCCAATCATCGCCATGTGCGCGCGCAACTGATGTTGACGCCCGGTCACCGGCTTCAGCGATACCCATGACGCCTTATGGCCGACGCGGTCGATGACCGAATAGTGCGTGGTCGCGTGCATCGCCACTTCCTGCTCGCCGGGTAACGCCTTACGCACCCGATCGCCATCGGGACCAGCAGCTTTGACGAGTGCGGCCTCGATCTTGCCCTGGGCTGGCTTTGGCGTGCCTTTGACGAGCGCCCAATACGTCTTGGCCGCCGAGCGGGTTTGGAAGATCTTGCCGAGTTTGCCCGCCGCGTCACGTGTTTTTGCGACCAACAATATGCCTGTCGTATCACGGTCGAGGCGATGGACGAGGCGCGGCCGGTCGCCAAAGCGGTCGGCCATGCCGGCGAGTAGCCCGTCAATGTGACGCGTCGTGCCGGTGCCACCCTGCACCGCAATGCCGAACGGCTTGTTCAGCACCATCACGTAATCATCCTCGAAGATGATCATGTTTTCGATGGAGTCGCGGTCGCTCTTCGAAACGGCAGAGCCGGATTTGATCGGCGCTCCCGGCTTCGGTGGCAGGCGCACGACCTTTGGCACACGGATCTGCATGCCAGGCGTCAGCCGGTCGCTCGATTGTGCACGCTTGCTGTCGATACGCACTTGGCCCGAACGCAGCAGCTTTTGCAGATAAACGTGGCCGACGTCTGGAAAATGGGCCTTGAACCACCGATCGAGGCGCAATCCGCCTTCGTCGACCTTCACCGCAATGGTTTCAACTGGATCGCCGCTCATGCGAGCACCGCTCGAGCGATGCTGAGCCCCGCATAGAGGCCAAGGATTGAAAACATGACTGATCCGCCGATGTAAAGCGCGGCCGACGCCATGTCGCCGCGCTGAATGAGAGTGACTGCGTCCATCGAGAACGCAGAAAACGTCGTAAAACCACCGAGGATGCCGGTTGCCAGGAAGATGCGCAGGTCGACCGAGCCGTTACAGCGCAACACCAGCGTTTCCAGCACCAACCCCATGAGAAGAGAGCCGAAAATGTTAATGAACACAGTTGACCAGGGAAAACTTGGTCCCAGCCAGCGTGCAAATCCGACATTGACGAGATGCCGCGCGCCAGCACCTAGTGCGCCGCCCATGGTCGCCAGCAGCAGCAGGCGCATAGCATAATCCTTAGTGGTTTCACACGGGGTATACCCGTCCAACGGCACAAACCGCAAGGCTCGCGTGCCGAGAAGCTAAATCGGCGCCCACAAGCAATTGGGAACACAAGCACCTTGCACTGCGTTGACTGATTGAACATCATCAACGGAGCCTCCCCTATGCGCAAGTTGGCAGCACTTGGATTATTAGCATGCTTGGCCTGTGCAGAAGTGGCCCGTGCGCAGGTAACATCGCCGGCACCAGCACCTACATCGCAGTCGCCAGCACAACTGCCGCTGAAGGCGGACGGCGTTCCGCCGTGCCCGACATTTGAAGAGCAACGGGGAGCGCTCGGCGCCAAAACACCGACAGGAACCGAGCAGCCCGCCGCCCAACCAGCAGAACGTAGCGGCATTCTGCCGTCAGCTGGCGGTTCCGGCCAATTGCGGTCGGCAGCGCCAACGGTGCAAAGCGGCGGCGAAGCCGTGCGATCACCGTTGGATTGCCCGTTGATTCCAGAACACCCAAACGCTGTCATGCCTGGATCTGCCAAGTTACCAGAGATTTCGAAGCCGCAGTGAGGGTGCTTGTGCTCGCCAGCCCAGGCAGGATTTTTTGACGCGCCGTCAAAAATGAGTCACACCTTAGATGACCAAACTACATCCGACTTCATCTTGAGGTGTGTAGATCGCCGATGAGCCCAACCATTATCAGTTTCGTCGCTAGAGCGATTGTACTGATCTTAATCGGATCGGTTCCGACCGTGGCTGCGGCACGGTGCACCGATCGACCGGCTGCTGGAGTAGACTGGAGCGACTGCAAAAAAAACGGCCTCGTTTTAAGCGGTAGTGCTCTTAGCCGGGCGGTCATGGTCAAGATTGATCTTTCCAGTACCGACCTTGAGGGTAGTGCTCTGGCGGGAGCTGACATGGGCAAATCCAACTTGACGAATACGTGGTTCGTGAAGTCCGACTTGACAAAGGTGAGCCTTGTCGGTGCCTTTGGCAACCGGACGCGGTTTACCGCTGCCAATATGCAAGGCGCTGATCTCAGCAAGTCCGAGTTTTCACGAGCGGATCTATCAAAGACCGACCTGTCGCGGGCAACAATGGTCGGGGCCCAGCTATTGCGAGCAAATTTTTCTGGCGCGGTACTCAGGGATGCCAACCTGATGGACGCTAATTTGTCGCGCTCATTGATCACAGGGGCGGATCTCACTGGCGCCAACATGGCGGGCGTCTATCTCTATTTAACGCGTATCGGCGGTGCAGACCTGTCGACCGTTAAAGGGCTGACTGAGGCGCAGTTGGGCACCGCCTGCGGTGATGCGACGACCAAACTGCCGTTGGGGCTGAAGTCTCCATCGCATTGGCCATGCGCTGAGCCATAGAAAAACCAACACCCGCCGGCGGTTAAACCACCGGCGCTTCATCCTCCGGACCAACCCCGCCCTCACCTTCGGCCTCACCCGTCCCATCGTCGCGGATACGCTCGACGGAGACGACCTTCTCGGTGCTATCGGTCTTGAACACGCGCACGCCCTGCGTGTTGCGACCAGCAATCCGCACGTCCTTGACCGGACAGCGGATCAACTGCCCGCCATCGGTCACCAACATTAGCTGATCGGTCGCCTCGATCGGGAACGAGGCGATCAACGCACCGTTGCGCTCGTTGACGACCATCGCTGCAATGCCTTTGCCACCACGACCGGAGATCCGGTAATCGTAGGACGACGACCGTTTGCCATAGCCACGTTCGGAGATCGTCAGCACGAACTGCTCGGTCGCCGCCAGCTCGGCAATGCGCTCCGGCGTGAGGGTTGCGTCGCCCTCGATAGCCTCTGCTTCAGCGTCGACTTCCGGTTCGGCCACAACATCAGCCTCGTCCGCATTGAGCGCGCGACGCAGCCCCGTTGCGTGTTTGGTATATGCTGCGCGCTCGGCCGGTGTTGCCTCGACGTGATGGAGGATCGCCATCGAGATCAGGGTATTACCCTCTGCAAGTCTAATCCCGCGCACGCCGTCACTATCGCGACCCTTGAACAGGCGCACATCCTCGGCTGAGAAGCGGATGCACTGGCCGCTGGCCGACGTCAGCAGTACATCGTCCTTCACCGAACAGATTGCGACGTCAATAATACTGTCGCCCTCGTCGAGCTTCATCGCAATCTTGCCGTTGCGGTTGATGCTCTCGAAGTCGCCCAGTGAATTGCGCCGCGCTTTGCCCGAGCGAGTGGCAAACATCAGCTCGAGATCGGCCCAGCCGGCCGGATCTTCCGGCAAAGTCAGGATCGAGGTGATGACCTCGCCTTGCGTCAACGGCAGCAGGTTGATCAGCGCCTTACCCTGGGACTGCGGCGTGCCAACTGGAAGACGCCAGACTTTCATGCGGTAACACATGCCGCGCGACGAGAAGAACAGCACGGGCGTGTGTGTCGAGGCCATGAACAACCGCGTGACGACATCTTCTTCGCGCGTTGTCATGCCGGAGCGACCTTTGCCACCGCGGCGCTGTGCGCGGTACGTCGAGAGCGGCACGCGCTTGATGTAGCCCTTGAGGCTGACAGTCACGACCACGTCTTCGCGCTGAATCAAATCTTCGTCGTCGACCTCGCCTTCAACATCGACGATTTCGGTCAACCGCGGGGTCGCATACTGCGTCCTGATGTTGCCGAGTTCACCCTTGATAATATCTACGATGCGGGTGCGCGACGACAAGATTTCAAGGTACTCCTTGATCTCGCCAGCGATCTTTTTCAGGTCGTCGCCGATTTCATCCCGGCCAAGAGCGGTTAGACGTTGGAGACGCAGATCCAGAATCGCCTGGGCTTGCTCAGCCGACATGCGCATGGTGCCAGTGCTTGAGATCTTACTGCGCGGATCGGCGATCAGCTCCAGCAGCGGCGCCATGTCCTTCGCTGGCCAATCGCGCGCCATCAATTGCTCTTTGGCCTCTGAAGGCGACGGCGCTTTGCGAATGAGTGCAATCACGTCGTCGATGTTGGCAACCGCAATACCAAGGCCAACCAACACGTGCGCACGGTCACGACACTTGTTGAGTTGGAATTTCGTACGCCTAGATACGACTTCCTCGCGGAAGGCCGTGAACGCCGAAACAAAATCCTTCAGGTTGAGCTGCTCGGGCCGCCCGCCAGTGATTGCCAGCATGTTAGCGCCGAACGTCGTTTGCAGGTCGGAGAACCGCCAGAGTTGGTTCAACACCACATCGGCGACCGCATCGCGCTTCAGTTCGATGACAATGCGCATGCCTTCGCGGTTGCTCTCGTCCCACAGATCGGAGATGCCCTCGACACGCTTTTCACGCACCAAATCGGCGATCTTTTCCTGCAGAACTTTCTTGTTCACCTGATAGGGAATTGCGGTGACGATGAGGGCTTCGCGATCCTTGCGCAGTTGCTCGACGTGGACTTTCGCCCGCATGATGATCGAGCCGCGGCCCTTGTGGTAGGCCGACAGAATGCCGCCGCGGCCGAGGATTAAACCGCCGGTTGGGAAATCTGGGCCGGTGACGATCTGGCATAACTCCTCGACGGTGATGTCGGGGTTATCCAGGTGCGCCAAGCAAGCGTCGATCACTTCGCCCAAGTTATGCGGCGGGATGTTGGTCGCCATGCCGACGGCGATGCCGCCTGCACCGTTGACGAGCAGGTTCGGGAACTTGGCCGGCATTACGCTCGGCTCCGACAAGGTGCCATCGTAATTCTCGATGAACTCGACGGTGTCCTTGTCGAGGTCATCGAGGAGCGTCGTCGCGACGCGCGCGAGGCGGCACTCAGTATAACGATCGGCAGCCGGCGGGTCGCCATCGACTGAGCCGAAGTTGCCTTGGCCATCGACCAGCGGCAAGCGCATCGAGAAATCTTGCGCCATGCGGACGAGCGCATCGTAGATCGCGAGGTTGCCGTGCGGATGGTACTTGCCCATCACTTCGCCGACAACGCGCGCGCACTTGACGTGCTTCTTGTTCGGCTCAAGCCCAAGCTCGCTCATGCCGTAGAGGATGCGCCGGTGCACCGGTTTCAAGCCGTCGCGGATGTCAGGCAGCGCGCGGGATACGATCACGCTCATGGCGTAATCGAGATAGCTCTTGCGCATTTCATCGACGATTTGCACCGGGCGAATGTCGCTCGGACCAGTCGGGCCAGGAGGGCCAGGAGGGCCTTTTGGGGGCGGCGGCTCGTCGGGCGGCAAAGTCGTATCGTTCTCGATCACGGCGCATCCACTTTCAAATTTTGGCGGCAGCAATTCTGCCAGTGCCCGCAATAAAACCTACTGACGGGGTACAACTAGTGCACTCCGGCGGGCTCCACAGCATTCCCTCGTAACTCTAGCAATCCCCGACCCGCAGGGCAAACTTCTGGCAGGTGCATGGCGGGTCATGAGGCCGGTTCTCCCCAAATTCCGACTGCAAAACCAATCGATTGGCCTCAAATTCAGGGATCCACCATCAACTTGCCCTCAGAATGACTTGAAGCCGTCACGGATCGACCGTACACGGGGTCGTGATGCACGTGCCCTTTAGGGCCCCGCGCCCCTGATGCCTGTCGCTTCAGGGCTACGTTTCCCAATCCAACATTCGAGGCACCCTATGAACAAGACAATCCTGAGCCTGACGGCTGCCCTGGCGCTGGCCGCCGCCATTCCAGCATTTGCACAACAAAAGGCGCCGGATGCAGCCGCACCGGCGACTAAGCAAGTTACGATCCCCAGTGGCGTGTTCTACAAAGGCCAGCAAGTTGATCAGTACAGCGCCAAGGAGCGTCTGATCGGCGCCAAGGTTTTCAATAAAGCTGGAGAATTAATTGGCGATATCGAAGACCTGATCATGGCCTCTGGTGCTCACAAGATCGATACTGTGATCATCGGCGTTGGCGGCGTCCTGGGCGTTGGTGAAAAGAAAATCGGCGTTGCCCACAAGGCCCTGGTGTTTGGCATGAAGGACGGCAAGCGCACCGTTACGCTCGATACCACGAAGGAGATTCTGGCCGCAGTCCAACCTTACAAATACGCCGAGGCTCCCAAGACAATGCTTGAGAAGGCATCGGAAGCAACCAAGGCTGCCGCCAAAAAAGCGACTGACGCCACCAAGGCTGGCGTTGATAAGGCCAAGGAAGCCGTCAAGGGCAAGACCGAAGCACCAAAGCCACAGTGAAGGGCACGTTAGTTCACGCACTATTCTTCTCGACTGGGCCCTCTGCCGACCATCGGTAGAGGGCCTTTTTTGTGCCTAACAGCACCGCCGAATTCGATGGCGGCGAAACAATCAACAATGTCCTAATGCAAATCGTCAATTCTAGTTCGATTATCAATCGCCTCCGAAACCCGCGCTGAACCCTATTATCAAGCGAAGCAAAACAATTAACCGGCTGGAATGCTCCGGTGCCGCATCATTGGGCTAGGGATACGGCTACGCTTTCGACCGAGCGACCGACCCAGCGGGGAAGCTATGGTCTCTATTCGTCGTGCGTTGTTTCTGGCGTGCCTGCCGGTGATCACCGGGCCGCTGGTGCTGTTCTGGGCGTGGCCGCAATCGCGGATGTTTGAGCACGTGCTCACGGTGCTCGCCGTCGGACTCTTGCTAGCAGCGCTTGTCGCTGTCCGGGCCGGCATCATCATATCTTCGCCTCTGGCCAAGCTCAACGACACCGCTCGGCTGATGGCCCAAGGCAACTTTGACGTTCGCGTCGAAACCGGCGGTCGGTGGACGCCGCAAGAAATTAAGTTTCTGAGTGAAACTTTCAATGACATGGCGGCCAGACTCAACGAGCTCAGCAGCCGTGGCATCGAACTTCGTCGCCGGGCCGAGCAGTCAAGCGAGTCGAAAAGCGAGTTCATGCGCACGATCACGCACGAATTACGCTCGCCCTTGAATGCCATGATCGGATTTTCCGACCTACTCATGGCCCGCTCGTCGTCCAATCTTTCACCCGAGGTCCGTGCCGAATATCTGGCTGACATCAACGCTGGCGCCCATCACCTCTTGTCCCTGGTCAACGACTTTCTCGATCTGGCACGCGCCGAAAGCGGCCAGTACGACCTGATCGAAGATGCGTTCTGGCTCGACGAAATCACACGTCGGGCAACGCGGTACGTCGAAGCACTGGCCAGCGAGCGCCAGATCAACGTTGGTGTGCATTTCGACGGCAATCCACCGATCATTCGTGGCGATGAACGAGCGCTATTCCAGGCCCTCTTGAACCTCGTCACAAATGCTGTCCGCTATGGCCGGCGGGGCGGCTCCGTCATAATCAACGTGCGGTCGCTTGAGACAACTGGCATTGAGATCGTGGTGGCGGATGATGGGCCAGGAATTGCTCCGGATGATCTCGCGCGCGTAATGCTGCCGTTCCAGCGCGCGACGAATAAGGGCGCGGAAAATACTCTTGGCACCGGTCTGGGTCTGCCAATTGTGAAGCAATTCATCGAACTGCACGGCGGCACGTTCCAACTGTCCAGCATCGTCGGCATCGGCACCCGGGCCCGGATCGCACTGCCTGGCTCACGCATATGTCTATCCATGCCCGGCTCCGACAAGGCACTCGTTGCCGATGGCATCTGCAGGGCCGCTTGAAGCCCACGGCCGCTTGGAGCATTGCCAAAGTCGCGCAATTACTCCACTATTCAGTCTGTTCCGAGGGGGGTCGGCAGTAGCTGACTGAGACAGGGCTGTACGCTGCCTTGCCACCCTTAGGACCTGATCCGGGTCATGCCGGCGAAGGGACGGACATGGGTAAATCGAGCGACATGCAAACCGCTAGTGCGGAGCAGCTCCGGCAAGTTCTGGGTGCTGCCAATATCCTCCTCGTTGACCACGAGGGGGCGATTGTGGACGCAATTGCAAATGTCCTAAAGCGCTATGGCGCGAGCGCCATTGAACGGGCACGCACGGCTGACGAAGCCCTCGACATGCTGGGCTATTCAAGTCGGCCCTACGACCTTGTGATGCTGCGCGCCGGGCTGCCGAACACGGATGCTCTCAAAGTCCTTCGCGTATTGTCTCGTCAACGCGCTCGGCTCCGCGTCACACTGCATGGAGCTGGCGACCTAGCCAACTTAGCGGAGCCGCAATGGTACGAAGGCGTGGCCCGCTGCATCGAAATCTCAGGCCTGCCGGGTATCGTGCGCGGCGTTGCCATCGTGCTCGCGTCTGACCAAACATTGGCACACATCATCCAAACCAACGTGGTGCCCGAAACGCTTTCCGCCGAGTGGGCACTTGGCATTTACGGCGCACTCCCGGGCGATACCTCGACCCGTCGCTTGAATCGATAACTCGGCTGTTGTCACACTCCGGCACGGTCACGCAAAAATCAGAAGGAGCCACCCCCATGAACAAGATGACCCGCCCGCAGGACCTGATGTTACCGACCGTGACAACGGGACCGATTTTCGGTTCGCGCAAAATCTATGACGCTCCAGCGGGACACCCGGACATTCTGGTGCCGTTTCGCGAAATCGTGCTGCAGCCGGAGGCCAATGAGCCACCTTTCCGCGTGTACGATCCCTCGGGTCCCTACACCGAGACCGACGCCAAGATTGACCTTGAAAAAGGTCTGCCCCGCCATCGCGAGGCCTGGATCAAGGCACGCGGCGGCGTCGAGCAGTATGACGGTCGTGCGATCAAGCCAGAGGACAACGGCAGTGTCAGCGGCAAGGCACTGGCCCGCGATTTCCCGTCAAAGGTCAAACCGTTTCGGGCTATCGGTGATGCGCCCGTGACGCAGCTTGAGTTTGCGCGGGCTGGCATCATCACCAAGGAGATGATCTACATTGCGCATCGTGAAAACTTAGGCCGCACGGAAGCGCTCGCCCGCGCCAAAGCCGCGATCAAGGACGGCGAGAGCTTCGGCGCGGCGATCCCCGAGCACATCACGCCCGAGTTCGTGCGCGACGAAGTTGCCCGCGGTCGCGCCGTGATCCCAGCCAACATCAACCACACCGAAGTCGAGCCGATGATCATCGGCCGCAACTTCCTGGTCAAGATCAACGCCAATATCGGCAACTCGGCCGTTACGTCCTCGGTCGAGGAGGAAGTCGACAAGATGGCATGGTCGATCCGCTGGGGCGCCGACACGGTGATGGACCTGTCGACCGGTCGCAACATCCACAACACGCGCGAGTGGATTTTACGCAACTCGCCGGTGCCGATCGGCACGGTGCCGATCTATCAAGCGTTGGAGAAGTGCGGCGGTGATCCGGTGAAACTCACCTGGGAGCTCTATCGCGACACGTTGATCGAACAATGCGAGCAAGGCGTCGACTACTTCACGATCCACGCCGGCGTGCGTTTGGCCTACGTGCCGATGACCGCCCATCGCGTGACCGGCATTGTTTCGCGCGGCGGCTCGATCATGGCCAAGTGGTGCTTGGCGCATCATAGGGAGAGCTTCCTCTACACCCACTTCGCCGACATTTGCGACATCATGCGCAAGTACGACGTAACGTTCTCACTCGGCGATGGCTTGCGACCAGGCTCGATTGCCGATGCCAACGACCGCGCTCAATTTGCTGAACTCGAAACGCTCGGCGAACTCACGCAAATTGCGTGGGCAAAAGGCTGTCAAGTGATGATCGAAGGGCCCGGCCACGTGCCGATCCACAAGATCAAGATCAACATGGACAAGCAGCTGAAGGAGTGCGGCGAGGCGCCGTTCTACACGCTCGGGCCGCTGACGACCGACATCGCACCGGGCTACGACCACATCACGTCTGGCATCGGCGCGGCCATGATTGGCTGGTTCGGCTGTGCGATGCTGTGCTACGTGACGCCCAAGGAGCATCTCGGATTGCCCAACCGCGATGACGTAAAAGTCGGCGTTATCACCTATCGGATTGCGGCACACGCGGCGGATTTGGCAAAGGGTCATCCGGCAGCACAGTTGCGCGACGATGCGATCAGCCGCGCCCGCTTCGACTTCCGTTGGGAGGACCAGTTCAATCTCGGCCTCGATCCGGATACCGCGCGTGCCTATCACGACGAGACGCTGCCGAAGGACGCGCACAAAGTCGCGCACTTCTGCTCGATGTGCGGCCCGAAGTTCTGCTCGATGAAGATCACGCAGGACGTACGCGACTATGCGAAAACCTTAAACGACCAACAGGCTGGAATGGACGAGATGTCAGCCAAGTTCAAGGACATGGGTGGGCAGGTTTACGTGGATGCGGATGCGGCGAAGGCGGCGTCGGGGCTTGCCCCGGAGCGGCAAATGCAAAGTGCGGTGAAAGCGAGTAACAAGGGGTTGGGGTGAGAGCCAGTTCAACCGGGGGGGCCAGATCATGCGGACCATTCTGCTGTATGCGGGCGTGTCATTCTCGATAACAATCTCAGCTTTCAGTCAAACGCTGGAGCAGCAAGAGCAGAACAAGGCAATTGAAAAGGTACTTCGCGACCTCGACCGAGCGAAGTCTCATTTCGAATCCGCGTCGAAAGACATCAAGTTCCAGTGCATGGCCGCGATCGCCAATGATCAATTTTGTGAATGTATCAAGCGCAACATTCCCTTTGTTCTCAATTTCATTGATTACGTAACTATTGTCTCAAAGTCGACGGCAGAACTGGGTTACGACAAGATGACTTTGGATGATCGTAAGGTTATTGATGCGACCCGTCGAACACGCGAAACCTGCGTCAATCTCAGGTGAGCAACCGTTGGTTAAAGTGCAGCTGCGATGTCTGACAACTCAAATCGCATCGCAATCAGCCTGCAAGTCTGCGACGGCCGACAGTGCAACCAGGGTGTAAGCGACGGCTGGAGACTGCGGACGGGCTTCCTTGTCTGACCGATTTCGAACTCGCGGAGGCATGGGAATGAAACGTAAGATTGACCTGGATAAAGTTGAAGCCGCATTGCAGAAGGCTGGCCGCGATGCTTTGACTGGCTCGAGAGATGTGCGCTCTGGCCGCTTCATTCCACGCGGCGCTGCGGTCGGAGAAGTTCGAAACAAGCCCGAGATTAGCAAATCCAAGCTGTCACGTGGAGAATCCTGAGGGTTCGCAATGAAAAAGCTTCTCTTTGTCCTGCTGGTCGCGTGGACTTCATCCTTCGCATATTTCCGGAACGCGAACACCGAAGTTTGGGTCAAGGACAAGCAGAGTTACGTGATCTATCCGGCCACCCCCGTGGGTCAGGGCTTATACTATCTGTGGCGGCCACTGAGCTACGTTGACAAGGAATTAACCGGACGGGGCTCGCACATCGGGCCACACCGGTAGTTCCATCAACGCGGGGGATGTTTTTTGACGGACAGAATTGAGACTGTGCAGATGACCAAACTTGAAGAGATCGAGACCGCCATCACCAAGCTGCCGCCTGACGAAGTGGCGAAGCTGCGCGCGTGGTTCGAGGAATTCGCCAGCCAGCAATGGGACGCGCATATCGAGCGCGACGCCAAGGCCGGCAAACTCGACAGTCTTGCCGCCAAGGCCCTCGCAGACCACAAGGCCGGCCGGTCACAACCGTTTTGCAGAAGATGACACGAATTGAAATTGCGCGCCCATGACCATCACACTCTACGGCATCCCGAACTGCGACACGGTGAAGAAGGCGCGGGTCTGGCTCGACTCACACGGGATGGCCTACACATTTCACGACTACAAAAAGTCGGGCGTGCCGATAGCTCACCTCGATCTCTGGTTTGACGAAGTCGGTTGGGAAAGGGTGCTGAACCGTGCTGGCACCACGTTCAAGAAGCTGCCACCCGAGTTGAAGCACGGCCTCGACAAAGTCGCCGCCAAAAAGTTGATGCTGGGGCAGCCATCGATGATCAAGCGGCCGATTGTTGAACACCCGCGCGGACTGCTCGTCGGGTTTTCGGCTAATGAGTGGGCGGCGGCACTCGGTAAGTAATAGCAGGGGACGCGAAAGGCCTCAGCCTCCACCTCCGCAAACCTAACGCGCCAATGCCGGCTTCAAAATACGCCGTGGAGCTTTGCGCTCAACCACGATTGGCGCGCGCGGTTGGCCGTGTGATGCGCCGTAGGCTTGCGCACTTGGCACAATCGTCGCCATGATACGGCGGCGACTGCGGCTCTTGAAAATTGCCTCTGCGTCTGTCCGCACATCTTCCAGCGGCAACTGCATCAAATCAGCTGCCAATTGAATCTGCTGCTCTTGATCCGGCGACATGTCGGCTGCCGCATCTAGGGCCTCGGCCAGCGTCGGCGGTTCATAGCGCACGCGCCGCGGCCCCCACTTCGTCATCCAGCGTTCGCCCATCGCGCTTCTCCCTAAGGTTGCGATTAGGGTAGCGTGTTCGCTGCGTCGCACCAATGCAAATTGTGCAACGCAGCATTGTGTGCCAGAACCACCTCAATACACGCGAGCCGACCTTAACCCCGCAGGCGCTCATTATCTGGGTCGAACGGGCTTTCGGGGACAACAACCGCGCGGTGAGCCTTGCCCAAAATCGTGATGTCGAGTTCCTGACCAACCGTACCGAGATCAGGCCGGACCATGCCCAGCGCGAGTGACTTACCCACGCGCCAGCCATAACCGCCGTTGGTCGCGCGGCCAATCATTTGGCCCTTGTGCAGAATTGGTTCGGAGCCGCGCACGTCGGAGCCATCATCGGTTACACCGTGGACTTCCAATGTCACAAACCGATTGGCGAACCCCTTTTGCTGCCAAGCGACGAGCGCATCGCGTCCCACAAACTGACCCTTCTTGAGATTGACGAACCGGTCGAGCCCAGATTCAAGCGCTGCGTACTCAATCGACAGTTCGCGCCCGATCAAGCGATAAGACTTTTCGATCGACATCGCGATCATCGCCTTGATGCCATAGGGTTTGATGCCGAAGGACTTACCAGCCTCCATCAGCTTATCGAAAATGTAATTTTGCATTTCGATTGGATGATGAAGTTCGAAGCCCAACTCGCCGACGTAGTTTACGCGCAGCGCCTTCGCATGTGCTGCCCCAACCGAAATATGCTGCCCCGACAGCCACGGGAATGCTTTCGTCGAGAGGTCCGTGTCGGTCAATGACTGCAACACGTCGCGTGAGCGCGGACCGGCGAGCACCAACACGCCGAGTTGCGACGTAATCTTTTGCAGATCGACCGAGCCGTCGCGAGGGCGCGCCTTTTGCAGATAGTCCCAGTCGTGACGCTCCAGGGCACCGGGGCCAACGAGATAGAACTGTTCGTGTCCTTCGCGGAACACCGTAAACTCAGCCCGCACGCCGCCATTTTTCGACAACATGTGACATAGCCCAACGCGGCCGATCTTGGTCGGCAACTTGTTTGCGACCAGCCCATCGAGCCACGCTTCGGCACCGGGTCCGCTGATCTCGTACTTGGCGAACGGCGTCATATCCTGAAGTCCAACAGCGTCCGACACATGACGGCATTCATCGCCGACGAACTTGAAATAGTTCGAGCGACGGAAACTCCACT
Organism: Hyphomicrobiaceae bacterium; assembly: GCA_031429105.1. GTDB lineage: Bacteria > Pseudomonadota > Alphaproteobacteria > Rhizobiales > Hyphomicrobiaceae > JAKFWF01. The sequence goes on from JANOYV010000018.1 coordinate 61,422, forward strand.
TTTCGCGTGGTGGCTTCCCATCAGCAGGCGTTGCTGGGTGGTTGTGGTGGAGCAGAACGTCGGGATAGACCTTTTCCGCGTCGCTTAACTGATAGCCAGCGCGCGCAAACCAACCTGGACGCTCCCAACCATAAACCGACCCAAACACAGCACCGAGTGCTGCCATCC
>JANOYV010000019.1:0-14139 GCA_031429105.1 Hyphomicrobiaceae bacterium
CGGATTGTTGCGTTCCGCTTCGCCTGCCCGACGCCACTGCTCGACGCCGCGATCCCGCTTGACGGCCTCCATCACGAGACTGCCAGCTAATCCGAGCAACGCAATAACGATGCCGAGGCCTGCCGCCTGGAACAAGTTGAATGGCGTGATGCCGCATAACACGGCGCCAATCAGAGCACCGGCTGTTGCTGTGTGAAGCGCTTCCCGGGCAACCGATGAGTCCGGTGCGGAAGACGATTGATGCCGTTGTATTGTTTCGTGCGCCAGGGCCGCGCCTTGGACGACCAGCCCCAGGAAGATGATCAACAGCGGCCCACGCCCCTCAAGCCCGTTGATGTCCAACATGAGGAGCGCCGGCACATATGAGATGCTGTAGACACACGTCATCAGCCCCCATTGCACCTCGGCAATCCGTTCCATGAAGCGCTTCGTGTCACCACGCAGAACGGAGATGATCGGTAGCCCAAGAAACGCGTAGACCGGGATCATGATGGCTGACATGCCGTACCAATCGATACCGATCAGCACGTATTGAAACGGCACGACGACGAAGAATGCGGCGAGCAGTGCCCAGTGATCGCCGCGGCGGGTATGGGTCAACGTCAGGAACTCGCGCAACGCCTGCAGTGAGACGAATGCGAACAGCACAACGACGGCGGTTGGGCCAAATAGCGCCCACGCCGCGATCACGGCCGTTACCGACCCCGCCCAGAACCAGAACCGATCATCGAGTTTGGTCATGGTCAAACTTCCCTCGGCGCGAGGGCCACGACGGCTGCAGCGGCGCGCGCGAGAAACGCTGGCCGCAGCTCTGTCGGCTCCCGCTGCAACGGTGCGCCAAACGTCACGCTGCACAGGAGCGGCAGGGGGAGGAACTCACCTTTGGGCATGACGCGGGCCAGGTTCTCGATCCACACTGGCACCAGCGCAATGTCGGGCCGGGCCTGCGCCAAGCGATACAACCCACTTTTGAATGGTAGCAGCGGTTGCTCGGTCTGATTGCGCGTGCCTTCCGGAAAGATGATCACCGATTGCCCTGCATCAAGCGCTGCAATCACAGGTGCGGTTGGATCGCTCGACCGGTCGAGCTTGCCGCGATCGATGAGAACGGCGTCAAACACGTGCGTTACCAGCCAGGGCCTGATCTGACCTTGGGTCCAGTAGTCGGCGCCCGCGACTGGACGCGTCAGTCGCCGCCGCTGTGGCGGCAGTACCGTCCAGATCAAGACGAAATCACCGTGACTGGTATGGTTGGCAAAATAGATCACCGGCCCAGTGGGCAGCCGTTCACCGACACCACGGCCGCGCACGCCGCAGATCAAGCGCGCGGCCCCGCGTAGGCAAGCGCCGATCAGACTTGCCGCCAGTTGAGTAACGCGGCTCTTAAATGGCTCGGCGTCGCGCATTGGTTTCATCCGTAAGACTGCGCACATTTAACCACGGTTGGATGAACCAACGGCAAAGGCACCACGAAGTTGATCGCTTTGAATCGGTTTTTCATTTTTACTTGAACGCAGTTCACATGAATGATACTGATATTGTGAACTTAGTTCATGCAAGGAGTGTTGTCATGTCGTCAAAGATTAAAACTGCAGTCACTGCGCTCTGGACCCACATGCTGGACGCCACACTCGGGCCGATAACTCGGGCGACGATTGTGATCCTTGATCGGGATTCATTGCTGGTACAGCCGACGCACTCGCTCCTGCGAACAAGTTCTCATCCGGGACAAAGCATTAACCATATAGCGGGTTATCCACGCTATCTTTGAACGAGTTACACTGTCGGATTGCGAAAACACTTCCGCTTAACACTCACGTTGCCTGCCTCTAGCCTCAAAGGTTTTTGACCATGTTCCAGTCGTTGATGACGTCCCGCAAGTTTGCGCCCTTGTTCTGGTGCCAGTTTTTCTCGGCCCTGAACGATAACTTCGTGAAGAACGCGCTGATCATCTTAATCCTGTATCAGGTCGGGGGCGACAGCGGTCCAGCGTTGGTGACGTTGGCAGGCGCGGTATTGATCGCGCCGTTCTTCATTCTGTCGGCTCTGGGCGGACAATTGGCCGACCGCTTTGATAAAGCGTGGATGGCACAACGGTTGAAACTCGCCGAAATCCCGATCGGTGGCATCGCAGCCCTCGGCTTCTATTTCCATTGGGTGCCGCTGCTGTTTGTGGCGCTCGGACTGTTTGGCGTGGTCGGCGCGTTGTTTGGTCCAATCAAGTACGGCATTCTGCCCGATCACATGGAAACCAAGGAACTGCCAGCGGCCAACGCCCTCGTTGAAGGGGCGACGTTCGCCGCGATCCTCGGCGGCACTATTGCCGGTGGCCTCGCCGCCGCCGACCAAGGCCATGCTTGGTTCATCGCCCTTGCAGTGATGGTAATGGCGATCGCCTGCTGGGCTTGCGCAACCCTGATCCCGAAAACCGGCGAAAAGGCGCCACACCTTGTCGTTGATCGCAACCCCTGGACATCGACCGTTGCCCTATTGAAAGACCTCAAGAGTGACCAGCGCTTGTGGGTCGGTGGATTGATCACCGGTTGGTTCTGGGTCGTTGGCGCGCTCTCGCTCTCGCTGCTGCCGACACTCGCCAAGGCCCACATCGGTGGCACGGAAAAGCTGCTGACCCTGGCGCTATTGATTTTCACAATCGGCATTGCTGTTGGCTCGCTGACAGCCGCCCGCGCCAGCAAGCTGCGTCCCAATATGGCGCTGGTGCCGATTGCAGCGTTCCTGATGGGCATCTTCTGCCTCGACCTCGCTTGGGCGATTTCGAACGTGAGCCAAGCCAAAGCTGGAACCATCGTCACCGTCACCGATTTTGTCGCTTCGCCCTGGGGCCTGCACATCGGCTTCGCCTTGTTTGGATTGGCGGCCGCCGGTGGCCTGTTCATCGTGCCCTCATTCGCTGCTGTCCAGAGCTGGGCACCAATCGACCGCCGCGCCCGCGTGATTGCTGCTTGCAACGTCCTCTCGGCTGCATTCATGACGGTTGCGAGCCTTGGCCTCGTTGCACTGCAGAGCTGGGGTGCCAGCCTGACCTGGCTGTTCATTGGCTTAGGAATTGCCAACTTCATCGTCATGGCGCTCGTGCTGCGTGCCTGGGGGCGCGACGGCTTGCGCGATCTGGCAGCCTTCGTGTTCAAGACGTTCTACGGCCTCGAAGTGAAGGGGCTTGAAAACCTGCCTCCCGTCGGTGAGCGCGCGGTCATTACGCCGAACCATGTGAGTCTGATTGATGCGCCGGTCATGCACGCGATCCTGCCCGGGCACGCGTCGTTCGCGATCGATACTGGAATTGCCAAGCTACCCTGGGTGAAGCCGTTCCTCAAACTCGTCAATGCCCATCCCATTGATCCGACCAAGCCGCTTGGAACGCGCACGCTCGTCAATCTGGTGAAGGCCGGCGAACAGCTCGTGATTTTTCCGGAAGGTCGCATCACCATGACCGGCGGCCTGATGAAGGTCTACGACGGCTCGGCAATGATCGCCGACAAGGCCGACGCATGGATCGTGCCCGTGCGGATCGAGGGCGCCGAGCGCTCAACGCTGAGCTACCTTAAGGGCAACCAGACTCGGAAGGCGTGGTTCCCGAAGGTTACAGTGACGATCCTGCCACCACGCAAACTCGAGGTCGAGCCCGCATTGAAAGGCAAGGCGCGGCGGCAGGCGGCGGGCGCAAAGTTGCAGGACATCATGGTGGATACGGCGGTCGAGACCGCCAACATGCAGCGCACACTGTTCGAAGCATTGGCCGACGCGAAGGCCACGCGCGATACCGGCAAAGTCATCATCGAAGACCCGATGGGCACAAAGCTAAAGTTCGGCCGGTTGATCACCGGCGCACAAGTGCTGGGCGCGAAGCTCAAGCAATTTGCCCCTGAAGGTGCGTCAGTCGGCGTAATGCTGCCGAACTCAGCGGGCGTCGCCGTTACATTCTTTGCTCTACAAACGATTGGTCGTGTGCCAGCGATGATCAACTTCACGGCTGGTCCGGTGAGTGTGGCAGCGGCCTGCAAAGCCGCCAAGGTCGACGTTGTTTTGACCTCACGCGCGTTCATCGAAAAAGCGAAACTCGGCGATCTCGTTGAAAAACTGAAGGATCAAGTGCGCTTCGTATATCTGGAGGACGTGCGCCCGACGATCACTCTGGCCGACAAGCTGCGCGGCCTCTGGCAGGGGAGCCGCGCGCAAGTCGTGCGTAGCCCTTGCGACCCGGCAGCCATCCTGTTCACCTCGGGCTCGGAAGGCACACCGAAGGGCGTGGTCCTCTCGCATACCAATATCCTGGCGAATGCGATCCAGTCGCTGACCCGCATTTCGGTCGCTGGCGACGACAAGGTGTTCAACATGCTGCCGGTGTTCCACTCGTTCGGGTTGACGGCCGGGTTGATGATGCCACTGCTGAATGGCGTACCGATCTACATGTACCCATCGCCCCTGCACTATCGCATCGTTCCTGAGCTCGTTTACGGCTCGAACGCGACAATCATGTTCGGCACCGATACGTTCCTCAACGGCTATGCACGCGCGGCGCACCCTTACGACTTCCGTTCGCTGCGGCTGATTCTGGCCGGTGCCGAAGCAGTCAAGCAGCGCACCCGCGATCTCTACATGGAAAAGTTTGGCGTGCGGATTTTGGAAGGCTATGGCGTGACTGAGACCGCGCCGGTCCTTGCCATCAATACGCCGCTCGCCAATCGAACCGGCAGCGTCGGCCGCCTCGCGCCGATGATGGAAGCACGCCTTGATCCGGTTCCGGGCATCGACGAAGGCGGCCGCCTCTATGTGCGCGGCCCCAACGTGATGCTCGGATACTTCCGCGTTGAGAACCCAGGCATTCTCGAACCACCAGCCGAGGGCTGGCACGACACGGGCGATATTGTCACCATCGACGCCCAAGGCTTCATCGCCATCAAGGGCCGTGCCAAACGCTTCGCCAAGATCGCTGGTGAAATGGTTTCTCTGTCAGCAGTGGAAGTGATGGCGGCCGAGATCTGGCCAGCGGCGGTCTCGGTTGTCGTATCGATCCCCGATGCGCGCAAGGGTGAGCGCCTGATCCTGATGACACCCGATGCAACTGCCACGCGCGAACAGTTCATGCGTCATGCCAAAGCCAAAGGTGCGACGGAACTTAGCGTGCCAGCCGAAATCATGGTGGTGGGAAGTGTGCCACTGCTTGGTTCGGGCAAACCAGATTACGTGGCAGCGCTTGCACTCGCGAAATCGCACCTTGCAGCGCGAGAAGGCGTCGCGGCGTAGCGCCAGCAGCAAACCTAACTGCTCAGCAATCGCAGGCGTTTTTCCAGCACCTCCAGAACGCGCGGCAATTCGTGGCCGCGCTTCAAGACCACGCCGGTGGCTGTGACGACGCTGTAGGCACCCTGCTTACGCGCGAGCTTGGGCGTCTTCTCGATGGTAAAGAGCGGACATTCGCTCGCGCGGCGGAAAACTGAGAACACCGCTTTTTCCCGTCCGAAGTCCATGGCGTAGTCACGCCATTCGCCACTGGCAACTTTGCGTCCGTAGACATTCAGGATCTGATTGAGCTCCAACCGGGTGAACGATGCTGTCGGAGCGGAGGCCGGAGTATGCGGCCCTCCCAGCGCTGGTACAATTCGGGGTAGAAACGAAATCGGATTCTGATCGCTCAACCGTGCCTCCCGGCCCACACTAGTCTTTCCAAACACTCAGGACTGCAGGCCCGAGACAAGTCAGCATACTACAAAATTCTGACCTGTCATTACGCAGTCGCCGGGCGTGTGGTCACCGCATGACAGACGTGCGGCTCTACGGCCTTCCAATGGCCGCGCGCTGGTGCTTCCATTGCGGCAGAAAAACTGGGGAGGCAAACTATGAACCGTCTCGATGGCAAGGTCGCATTGATTTCAGGCGGCGCACGCGGGATTGGCGCGGCAACGGCACACCTGATGAGTTCTGTCGGCGCCAGCGTCGTGATCGGCGACGTGCTTGACGACCAGGGCGCCCAAACGGCAGCCGACATTAACAAAGTTGGTGGTCGGGCTACGTACATAAACTTGGACGTCACCAAAGAGGCACCCTGGGCCAATGCCGTCAGCCAGGCCACCACCCGCTATGGCAAACTCGACATTCTGGTGAACAATGCCGGCATCTTCCCCGGTCGCGATTTTGAAGAGGTTTCGGTCGAAGACTGGCACAAACTTGTGGCGGTAAATCTGACCGGTGTTTTCCTCGGCACGAAGCATGCAGCACCAGCACTGCGCGAAAGCGGCCGCCTCAGTCCGCATGGTAGCGCCATCGTCAACCTAGCCTCGATTGCCGGCCTTGTCGGCTCGGCCATGGACCCGCTGTATTCCATGACCAAAGGCGGGGTTACGCTTTTCACCAAATCGACAGCCCTCACATTCGGACGCAAAGGCGATCGGATAAGGGTCAATTCTGTGCACCCGGGCGTCATCGAGACAGACATGGGGGACCAAACATTCGTGCGCCGCATGGCATTGATGAAAACCAATGACATCGAATCCGCCCGCGAGAATTCGCGGCAGATGCACCCGATTGGCCGTCTGGGCACTGCCGACGATATTGCACGCGCCATCGTATTTCTTGCCTCAGACGACGCAAAGTTCATGACCGGATCGGCAATGGTTGTAGACGGAGGACTGACGGCGCAATAAGCATAGGGTGTTAGTTGTCGAAATCGACAAAGCGCCTATGAAACCCCGGCCCGCCAAATGCGCGCAAGACGATCGCCACATCATCGGGCTGGCTGGGCAATCGGCGATTTGGCTTGTTTCTACAGCCCTCTGATAACACTCGCCTGCACGATGGTACTAACCGGATGTGCCGCGTACATCGACAGCGACCAACAGCGTTTGTGCCGATCCTTGCTGCCAGCAATTGATCGCGTCGCGACAAAATTCGCAATTGATCACGTCAGTGAGACAACGGTCGGCCCATCAGAGGCGGTCTCTGTCGATATTTCCTATCGCGGCTGGGCTGACGGCGATGACCAAACATCGACAGCGCGCCCTGCCCCGCAGAGGCAAACGCTACACTGTGAATTTGCTGCAGCGTATGGTCGCGCACAGCCGGTTTTGACGAGGGTGGTGTTTGTCAACAAGGAGCTTAGCCCACTCAGATTGAGAGTGCTGCAACGCGCATGGATCGACAGCGGAGCCGCAGCCCTCGCCGACCCGGCACCGATTTCAATGATGAACTCTGCGCCTCAACTGCCACGCGCCGTTGCGATCGGGCTGCAGCAGATTCTGGGTAGCCTGCCGGTGATCGCAGTTTACGCCCTCCTGGCGACGGCCTATGCGTTGATCTATGGACTCGTCGGCCGGATCAACTTGGCGTTCGGCGATTTGTCCTCGTTAGCCGGATACGGCGCATTCATCGGATTTTCGATGATTGGCGATGGTCATCTGGGCCTAGCGATCATGCTAGCGCTCATCATGGGGCTGACGACCGCTGCAATCCATGGCGGAACCCTAGGTCGATATGTCGTTGCCCGCTTGGCCAAGGGACCGGGACAACACATTTTGATTGCAACCATTGGCGTGTCGATTTTCTGGCAGGAAGCCATGCGCTTGACCCAAGGTGCAGGCAATCGCTGGCTCTCACCGCTAATGAACCGCCCCGTCGGCATCGCCCGCGCTGGTGACTTCGTCGTAACGATCACGCCGATGGCGTTGATCGTTGCTGCCATCGCTGGGATAGCCGCCGTGACATTGGTGTTGGCGCTGCGACGCTCGCGCTTTGGAATAAGTTGGAGGGCAACCGCAGACGATCCGATTGCCGCCGCACTAATGGGGATCGATACGACGGCCATCCTGGTTCGCACGATGATTCTTGCCGCCCTTTTGTCGGGACTAGGTGGTGTGCTGACCACGTTCTACTATGGTGGTGTCGGCTATGCCGGCGGGCTTGTCATTGGCTTGAAAGCGCTGATCGCAGCGATTGTCGGCGGCATCGGCTCGGTGCACGGCGCACTTCTAGGCGGGCTGTTGCTGGGGTTGGCCGAAACGGCGTGGTCGAGCCTATTTCCCATCGAGTATCGCGACCCAGCGATCTTCGTCGGACTGGCTTTGGTCTTGTGGCTTAAGCCCGAAGGCTTTTTCGGCGACCCGATCACCCAAAAATTGGATCGCTGATTGGCACGCACACCGATCGCGCACCAAATTTGTGCGGCTTGAGCTAACTTTGCTTGGATATTGGGCTGGTTGTGGTCCGCATCAGTCTGCTATCGTCTGAAAAAAAGAGAATACAGCACACTTCAGGTGAGCATTTTCGCGCACGTTGTACCCGGGGGAACAGCAGACAAATGGAATATTTTCTCCAGCAGGTCATGAACGGCCTGACGCTTGGGTCAATCTATGGGCTCATCGCCATCGGCTACACGATGGTGTTCGGCATCATCGGCATGGTGAATTTCGCGCACGGCGACGTGTTCATGCTCTCGACCTTCATCGCGCTCATTGTGTTCCTGGTGGTCAGTCAGGTGCTCGGTTGGGGATCGATTGTGCTGACGATCATTTTGATGCTCCTGGTTTCTATGGTCCTAACCTCGCTGTGGAGCTGGGCCATCGAAAAGCTGGCCTATCGACCGTTGCGCGGCTCATTTCGCTTGGCACCGCTGATTTCAGCCATTGGCATGTCGATCTTCCTAATGAATTTCGTGCAAGTCGTGCAGGGCCCTCGGAACAAGCCGCTGCCACCGTTGATCGATGGCTGTCTGGTCGGGGTGTCGACAGCCGCCAAGCCATGCTGGATCGAGCGCGCCAGCGGCCTCAATATCTCTGCCAAGCAGATCGTAATCATGTTGGTAACGTTCGTGTTGCTGTCGGCGTTCTGGTATCTGGTGCAAAAAACATCGCTTGGTCGGGCGCAACGGGCGTGCGAGCAGGACAGTAAAATGGCGGCGTTACTTGGCATCAACGTTGATCGAACAATCGCCATCACATTCATCATGGGGGCAGCGCTCGCAGCCGTAGCTGGTGTGATGTACATGATCCAATACGGTGTCGTGAACTTTGCCGATGGGTTCGTGCCGGGCGTGAAAGCCTTTACCGCAGCCGTGCTCGGCGGCATCGGATCGCTACCGGGCGCAGTGTTGGGCGGCCTCATCATCGGCCTGATCGAGGCGCTTTGGTCGGCCTACTTCTCGATTGACTACAAGGACGTCGCCGCGTTCTCGATCCTCGCCGTTACGTTGATCTTCCTGCCGTCCGGGCTGCTCGGTCGTGCTGATGTCGAGAAGGTCTAACAATGGCGCCGAAACCTAAAGCCGACGCTGGTGCGACTGCCGACGACGAGAATGCGGTAACCTTCGCTAATACGTTAACAGCAGCCCTATGGGCGGGCTTGTTGGCATTTGGGTTGGCGGTGCCGATCCTGGCGCTCCGTACCGACCAGAACATGGCCAACCAGCTTATCCTGGTGCCACGCTGGAACTACGTGGCCGTGGCCGTTCTGGCTGTGTTTGCGCTAAGTTTTCTGCGCCTGTTCAAGGGCGAGGGACGCTGGTTGGCTGGCTTGCTCTATATCGTTACGTCACTCGCCGCCGTGTTCCTCGTTGGCGACGACCGTTTCAGCCTGACTGCGGCCGACGTCTCAACTTCGACGTTGCCAACGGGTTGGTTCTTTACCAAGGCGGTCGTCTGCGCCCTGATCGTTCCCGCGTTGGCCTTCTGTTTCGCCAAATTAACTGGGACACTGACTGTTTCTCCCTTCGATACGGCGACGATCGGGAAATACGTTTCAGCAAAGACCATTGCGCGGACCGGCGGCGCACTGTTGGCGGTTTACCCGTTCCTTGCGCTCGCTCTAGTGGGCCAAGCAGGTTCGATCAAATGGATCGACAATTTCGGCATCCAGATCCTAATTTACATCATGCTAGGTTGGGGTCTCAACATTGTCGTAGGCCTCGCTGGCCTGCTCGATCTTGGCTATGTAGCGTTCTACGCAGTTGGTGCCTATTCTTATGCTCTCCTTGCAACCGATGTGATCCCAAGCACATTCCCCTTTCTTGGCCCCTGGGCATTCTGGATCTGCATGCCATTGGCTGGCATTCTCGCAGCGTTCTGGGGCGTACTGCTCGGGTTCCCGGTGTTGCGATTGCGCGGCGACTACTTAGCGATCGTCACGCTGGCCTTTGGCGAGATCATCCGTCTTGTCTTGATCAACTGGGTGGACGTAACCAAGGGCTATGCCGGTATCTCAAGCATACCCCGGCCATCTTTTTTCGGGTTCCCATTCAACGCTTCCGATAGCGGGTTCGCTGCCACGTTTGGCTTTGAATTCACACCACTTCACCGGACCATTTTCCTCTTCTATGTGATCCTGGCTCTCGCGTTATTGACCAACTGGGTGACGATGCGCTTACGGCGATTGCCCGTCGGGCGCGCCTGGGAAGCGTTGCGTGAAGATGAAATCGCCTGCCGTTCGCTTGGCATCAACACAACGAATACCAAGCTAACGGCGTTCGCCATCGGCGCCGGGTTCGGCGGAATTGCCGGCTCGTTCTTTGCGGCGCGTCAGGGTTTCATTTCGCCTGAAAGCTTCACCTTCATGGAGAGCGCCGTCATTCTGGCAATCGTCGTGTTGGGTGGCATGGGCAGTCAAATCGGCGTTGCGATTGCAGCGGTTGCCATGGTCGGCGGCACGGAGATCCTGCGCGAGTTGAACTTCCTGAAACAACTGTTCGGACAGGATTTCGATCCAACGCAATACCGAATGCTGCTGTTCGGCCTCGCCATGGTGGTGCTGATGATCTGGAAGCCACGCGGCCTGATCTCAACACGTGAGCCGTCGATCGTGCTGAAGGAAAGCAAGGCGATCTCTGGAAGTCTCGTTAAAGAGGGGCACGGCTGATGCACGCACCCCTACCTTCATCAAACACGGTGACGCACCAAACCGGCCCGCTGCTCGTCGTCGAGCACATGACCATGCGGTTTGGCGGCTTGATCGCCGTAAACAACTTGAGCTTTGTGGCGCGCCGCGGTGAAATCACCGCCCTGATCGGACCCAATGGTGCCGGCAAGACCACGGTATTCAACTGCATCACCGGTTTCTACAAGCCGACCAGCGGACGCATGGCATTGTGCACGAGTGATACTTCCGCCATCGATCTTGCCGCAGTCACCGCGAGCGGCCATCGCTTCCAGCGGACCGCAAGCGGAGGTTCGGTATTCCTGCTCGAACGGATGCCGGACTTCGAGATTGCGGCCAAGGCTAAAGTTGCCCGCACATTCCAGAACATCAGACTATTCTCTGGCATGACGGTTCTCGAAAACCTCATTGTCGCCCAGCACAATGCCCTGATGGACGCGTCTGGCTGGACCATCGCCGGCCTGTTTGGCGCCAAACGATATCGCGCCGCAGAAGCTGCAGCCGTCGAGCGCGCCAAATACTGGATCGAACTGATCGGCCTCACTGATCGTGCCGATGATCCAGCTGGCGACCTGCCCTATGGCGCGCAGCGACGACTTGAGATCGCGCGTGCCATGTGCACCGGGCCCACTCTGTTGTGCCTCGACGAACCTGCTGCCGGCCTAAACCCGCGCGAGAGTGCGGATCTCAACGCGCTTCTGCGCACGGTGCGACAAGACCATGCGACGTCAATCTTGCTGATTGAACATGACATGTCCGTCGTCATGGAAATTTCGGATCATGTCGTAGTGTTGGAGTACGGCACCAAGATTTCTGATGGCACGCCGGACTTCGTGCGGAACGATCCAAAGGTCATAGCGGCCTACCTTGGCGTCGAAGATACGGAAGTCGAGCAGGCCGAAGCCGAGGTTCTGAAATGAGTGAGCCGCTTCTTTCGATCCGTGGCGTCAAAAGCTTTTACGGAAACATCATGGCTCTGAAGGGCGTCGACATCGACGTCAACGAAGGCGAAATCGTCACTCTGATCGGCGCCAACGGGGCCGGCAAATCAACGATGATGATGACGGTGTTTGGTCGTCCCCGCGCGCGCGAAGGCAAAATTACTTATGCGGGCCGAGACATCACCAACCTCGAAATGCACGAGATAGCGCATCTGCGCATTGCCCAATCGCCCGAGGGACGCCGCATCTTCCCGCGCATGACCGTGTTCGAGAACCTACAGATGGGCTCCGAACTCGATGGTGGCCGCTACTTCTCGCAAGACCTGGAGCGCATGACGACGCTGTTCCCGCGCCTGAAGGAGCGCCTCCAGCAGCGGGGTGGCACCTTGTCAGGCGGCGAACAACAGATGCTGGCCATCGCCCGCGCCCTGATGAGTCGACCCAAGCTATTGATGCTGGATGAACCCTCGCTTGGCTTAGCGCCGCTGATCGTGAAGCAGATCTTCGAGGTCATTCGCGATCTCAATACCCGTGAAAAGATGACGATCTTCCTCGTTGAACAGAATGCGTTTCACGCTTTGAAACTTGCTCACCGCGGCTACGTGATGGTCAACGGTCTGATTACCATGTCCGGCCCGGCGAAGGATCTTTTGGCGCGGCCGGAAATTCGTGCAGCCTATCTCGAGGGTGGTCGGCACTAAACTGAGAAGAGGACGCTTCCCAATGCCGAACTGGCTCTATGCCTCCGGGCCAAACGGCCTTTGGATCTTCCTGGCGCTCACAGTGGTGCTGGGCGGCGCTGCCGCATTCATTTCCGGCAAATCGATTGCCGAAACCTGGCGCCCGTTCTGGCATGTGCCGCTCTACATTGTGCTGCTCGCATTGTTCGTCCGTTTTCTGCACTTTGCGTTGTTCGAGGAGCCGTTGGTGTCCTTACGAAATCTGCTGGTGGACTATGCTGTATTGCTGGGCCTGGCTATCCTCGGCTATCGAGCCTCACGTTCGAGTCAAATGGCGTCCCAATACGGGGACATTGACCGCACGTAGATGTTGCGGCGCAGCACGATGAGTGCTGGTTCGCAAATTTTGCCCAAACTGTCCCGCTAGTCATTTTTTGACGTGACTTCGACACGATTTCGACCGATGGTCCGCCCAGCGGTGGGGTGGCCTGCCCGCGCTTGGGCTCTTCAAACTTGATCCCGGCGACCAATTCCAAGGGAGTAGCTTTATGACAAAACGCGTGTTGTCGAGCGTTGCCATTGCGGCAATGTTCGCATTCGCTGGCTCTGCCAGTGCCCAGATCAAGATTGGCGTTGCTGGCCCGATTACTGGCCCGAACGCAGCGTTCGGTGCTCAGCTCAAGAACGGCGCTGAACAGGCCGCAGCCGACATCAATGCCAAGGGCGGCATCAACGGCCAGAAGATTGAACTTGTCTTCGGCGACGACGTGTCCGACCCAAAGCAAGGCGTCTCGGTTGCCAACAAGATGGTTGGCGATGGCGTCAAATTCGTCATGGGCCACTTCAACTCTGGCGTGACGATCCCAGCATCTGAAATCTACGCCGAGAACGGCGTATTGATGATCACACCATCTGCGACCAACCCGAAGATCACCGAGCGCGGCCTGTGGAACACCTTCCGCACCTGCGGTCGCGACGATCAACAGGGTGAAGTTGCCGGCAAGTATCTTGCAACGACGTTGAAGGGCAAGAAGCTCGCCATCGTCCACGACAAGACGACCTACGGCAAGGGCCTCGCCGACGAGACCCAGAAGTTTGCCAACAAGGAAGGCGTCAAGGAAATCCTCTATGAGGGCGTGAACACCGGCGAGAAGGACTTCTCGGCACTCGTATCGAAGATCAAGGCCTCTGGCGCCGAGATCGTCTACTGGGGTGGCCTGCACACTGAAGGCGGCCTGATTGCCCGCCAGATGCGTGACCAGGGCGTCACCGCCACCATGATGTCAGGCGATGGCATTACATCAGATGAGTTCGCCTCGATCGGCGGCCCGGCCGTCGAAGGTACCCTCATGACGTTCCCGCCGGATCCCCGCAAGCGTCCTGAAGCTGCAGCCGTCGTTAAGGCTTTCGAAGCGAAGAAATTCAACCCCGAAGCTTACACGCTCTATAGCTACGCCGCGATCGAGATCCTGGCTGCCGCCGCCGCCGAAGCAAAGTCTCTCGAACCCAAGAAGGTTGCCGAGACGATGAAGAACGGCAAGGCTTGGCCAACCGTTATCGGTGGTATCGCTTTCGACAAGAAGGGTGACATCACCCGTCCGGACTACGTGATGTACACGTGGAAGAAGGGCGCCGACGGC
>JANOYV010000020.1:0-36022 GCA_031429105.1 Hyphomicrobiaceae bacterium
CCTTATCGCCTTTTTCCATGAGACGGCAGCTGCGCGCCATTCCGACCGCATCCACCTGCTCCAACTCGGCCCGATAGAGTGGAGTTACGAATAACCGATCAATCGACGCCACCTTGTCCCCCAGATACATCACGTTTACGCGAGTGGGCCCGCCAGATCGGATTGTTCCGCACAGCGCTCAACCTTGGCGGGCCCTGACGCGCGTCCACGGATCAGGCTATAAGACGCGACCATGACAAACAGCAATGCAAGATTAATCCACTCGGCTGGCGAAATTCGCGACTGGCTTCTCGACGAGGCTGTGTTCCTGCCCGACCTTGGCGAAGCACTGACGCAATTGTGCGAGCGCATCGTTGCGTCAGGCGTCCCGATTGCCCGGTCAGCAACTGCCGTTCAACTGCTCAATGCAGCAACCCAAGGGGTAGGGCGCGAATGGCACATAGGGGGAAAAGCCGTCGAACGACTGTTTCCCTACGGACCGCAATCCGAGCGCAGCTACGTCCGCAGCCCCTACGCCAAAGCCAACTTGACCGGCGAGTGGATCGAGATCCGACCGGCTCAGGCAGCCCTGCGTGAATTCGACGTGGTGGCAGAACTAAAGGCTGGTGGCTTTACCCATTACGTCTGCATCCCACTCACTTTTTCGAATGGACGTCGCCGCAATGGCATTACGTTCGCGACCAAGCACCCGGTCGGATTTAGCACCGCCGAATTCGCGTTCTTCAAAGCGCTCGTGCCGGCGATCCGCTGCGTAATGGAGATCCGCGCCGGCGACCGCATCCTCAACGATATATTGCAGACCTACGTCGGCGGCGATCCCCACGACCGAATTTTGGCTGGCGACGTCCATCGTGGCACTGTCACGCGGATCAGGTCCGCACTGCTGTTCAGCGATCTGCGCGGCTTCACAAACCTTTCTATGACGCTGCCTGAGGAAGACATCGCCGATCTGTTGAACCGCTATTTCGATTGTGTCGTGCCGGAAGTCGAAAACCGTGGCGGCGAGGTTTTGAAGTTCATCGGCGATGGTGTCCTGGCAATGTTCCAGGAACGGTCGGCCAACGCCGAAGAGATCTGCAATGAGGCATTGGCTGCGGCATCGGCAGCGCTGAAGCGCATCGATAAAGCGAACGCATTCGGCTCGCTGCCGGCACCATTGATTGCCGGCATCGCGCTACACTACGGGGAGGCTGCCTACGGCAACGTCGGCTCCGGCGAGCGGCTCGATTTCACTGTGATCGGGCGCGACGTGAATATTGCAAACCGCATCACGCGATTGAACGGAAGGCTTGATCAACCAATCCTGATGTCGCAGGCCTTTGCTGCGCGGGTCAAAAACGGTACCCAGACCTTGGGTGCATTCGAATTAAAGGGCGTGCCCGGCGCTTACGAACTTTTCGCACCTTCATAGACGCTGGAGCCGCCGACAATGACAAATAATCTAGCGTTCAGGGTCTATCTGGCTGGCCCCGAAGTTTTCCTGCCGACGGCGAAAGAGATTGGCTTGGAAAAGCAGCGCCTGTGTGCCGAACACGGCTTCGAAGGCTTGTTTCCGTTGGATGCAAGCCTCGATCTCACCGGGCTCTCAAAGTCGGAGTCGGCGCGTCGCATTGCACTCGCCAACGAAGCGCTAATGCGATCGGCCGACGCTGTCATTGCCAACCTCACGCCGTTTCGCGGCGCATCGATGGATGCAGGCACGGCGTTCGAGGTCGGCTTCATGCGCGCGCTCGGTCGGCCAACCCTTGGCTACACAAATGCTGGTGGCGACTATGCCAGCCGTGCCCGCGCATTCCGCCTTCTCCCGCGGCGAACCTTCGACTGCGACCGCGCCGATACCGACATCGAAGACTTCGGGCTGGCCGAGAACCTGATGATCGCGGTTGCCATTCACGAGACCGGTACCGATGTCGTCATCAACGAAATTAGCGGTGACAACCAGATGGCAGATCTGAAAGGCTTCATCGACTGCCTCGTGATGCTGCGTCAACATCTAGCCTAGCCATGCAGGGATCGAGGATGCCATGCGCACTTTTTACAGCGCGCAAGTGCAGAACTCGTTCTAAACTCGAAGCCTCATACCTTTGACCAGCGAGGCGACTGCTCCCATGTCCTACGAACTCATCCTGCGCAACGGCCACGTCATCGACCCCTCGCAGAACATCGATGCGGTGATGGATGTGGGCTTCAAGGACGGCAAGGCGGCCGGTGTTGGCAAAACCCTAAAAGCAACGCCCGCCACCGAAGTGCGGGACGTGAAGGGCTATGTCGTCACACCCGGGCTGATCGATATGCACACGCACGTCTATTGGGGCGGAACATCGCTCGGCATCGATGCCGATGAATTCTGCAGAACGTCCGGCGTTACCACAGCAATCGATACCGGGAGCGCTGGTCCGGGCAATTTCGCGGGCTTTCGCAAACATGTGATCGAGCGCTCGGAGGCACGCATCCTGGCCTACCTTCATGTCTCGTTCGCCGGTATTTTCGGCTTCTCCAAAACGATCATGGTTGGAGAGAGCAAAAATATGGAGCTAATGGCGCCGCGCGAAGCCATGGAAGTCGCTGACGCCAATCGCGACGTGATTGTTGGTATCAAGGTGCGCGTCGGACGGCACTCGTCGGGCGACCAGGGAGCTGCCCCCCTCAACATCGCGCTGCAAGTGGCCGAAGAAGTCGGTATGCCTCTCATGGCTCATATCGATCACCCACCGCCCTCGTATGAAGAAGTGCTCGACATGTTGCGGCCGGGCGACGTGCTGACCCACGCATTCCGCCCATTTCCCAACGCGCCATGCACCGCGCAAGGCACCGTCAAACCAGCCGTGCTCGCCGCCCGCAAGCGCGGTGTGCTGTTCGACATTGGTCACGGGGCGGGCTCGTTTTCATTCAAGACTGCGCGCGCCATGATGGCCAACGGATTCTATCCCGATACGATCTCCTCCGATGTGCACGTGCTTTGCATCGACGGTCCGGCCTTCGATCAGGTGACCACGATGTCGAAGTTCCTCTGCATGGGTATGCCGCTGCAAGAGGTCATCAAGGAAAGCACGATCAACTGCGCCATGGCCTTGAAGCGCCCGGAACTGGGTTCGTTGAAAGCCGGCTCAGTAGGCGATGCCACCATACTCAAAATCAAAGAAGGCAAGTTCGACTACGTCGACGTGATGGGCGAACACCTCGAAGGCAATCAACGCATCGTGTCCGAAGGCGTCGTCCTGAATGGCAAATGGTGGCACGGCACGGTTGGTGCGTGAGTAGACCATGGCCGTCGTCGTCACGCCTCTCAAATCGAGAAAAATAGCGCGCACACAAGCCATACGCCGCACATGATCAATGTAAAACGTCCCATATCGATACGCCCCTTCAAGTTTTGCTTCACCATTGCGATGACAGGTTCGGGGGAACGCAAGATGGCTGCCAATTTCGATTGGCAAAACGACTAAAGCCGGACCCCAGGACTGGGGACCGGCTTCGATTGCAGGCTCGATCAGATATCGAGCTTACTTCATTGGTGTGTAGGCTGGCTGGGCGTTGCAGCAGTCGCTGGCGCCGAAATGATAGCGCAGACCTACCTTGAATTCGTGACCGGCCATATCATCAACGGTGACGCGCGGGTTGATGTTGCCAGCATTGTCGTGGCGCTGCGACGAGATCTTGCCGAGGTCCATGTAGCGATAACCAACGTCGAGGATTGCGCGATCCGAGATCTGGTAGCCAATACCGGCCATCAACGACCAAGCGAGCGAAATGTCGTTATCGCCAGCGATGCGATTGGTGAGCGCAGGGTTACCCGTGAAGTACACTTCGCTCATCTGGTTGTAGGCGACGCCGACGCCGGCGCCAACATACGGCGTAACGTTGCCGAACTTGCCAAGGTCCTTATAGACGTTGACCATGGCGGTGTAGGTCTTGACGGTGGTGTGCAGCGGGTCGACAAGGGGTGGCAGGGCCGGACCAGCAGGAGGACCAGCGTAATAGATCGGCTCGCCGTCGATCTTGCGCTCGCCGTGGTAGCCAAGCATCAATTCGCCGCGCATGCCCCATGAGCCTGAACCACAACCGAAGCCGCCTTCGCCGATCCAGCCATTTTCCATGCTGACGCCCGAAACCGCGCTGCCACTGGCAAAGCTAGTGCCGTTGGCCAAGTTAAAGGCGGTGTTGTCAACCGGGAACTTGACGTCTGGGTTGCGCGACCAGGAGTAGCCAACGTCAGCGCGGAAGTAGCAGTTGCTGACCGGACCGGCGGTTGGACCAGCGTAGACCGGGCCATTGTCTTTCAGCGAGCCGCCGCGATGGCCACCAAGATCGGCGGATTGGGCCGGGACGGCGAACGCTGCGACAGCTACAAGTGCTGCCGAGGCGAGACTGGACTTCAAGAACGTCGTCATGTGTGTCATCCTCGTGATACAGGCACTTTTGGAGATGCCTTACTGAATTCGGGTTGCATAAGGACAATGCACTGGGCCCGGTTAATCCGGGGTTAAGCGCCGTTACAAATTCGGACGTGTGCGTAAAATCATTGAAAAACTTGGATTGTGATCGAGGGAGAGGACGCAACTTTGTATACCGCCGCGACAATTGCAGAGGCCGTCGGCCGCACGCCGCTCATTCGCTTGCGCCGTGCCTCGGAGGAGACCGGCTGCGAAATCCTGGGCAAAGCCGAATTCATGAACCCTGGGCAGTCCGTAAAGGACCGCGCGGCCTTGTTTATCATCCGGGATGCCATCAAGCGCGGCACGCTGCGGCCTGGTGGCACCATTGTCGAGGGCACCGCTGGCAATACCGGAATTGGCCTCACGGTGATCGGCGCGGCCATGGGGTATCGCTGTGTCATCGTGATCCCCGAAACCCAAGCGCAGGAAAAAAAGGACGCTCTACGATTACTGGGGGCGACGTTGGTCGAAGTACCGGCTGCCCCCTTCAAGGACCCGAACAACTACATCAAATATGCCGGGCGCTTGGCCGAAGCCCTGAACGCCAGCGAACCCAACGGCGCAATCTTCGCCAACCAGTTCGACAACGTTGCCAACCGCCAAGCACACATTGAAACCACCGCCCCCGAAATCTTCGAGCAGACCGGCGGTAAAGTGCATGGCTTCAGTTGCGCTGTCGGGTCTGGCGGCACGCTGGCTGGCATTTCAATGGGCTTGAAGGCACGGCTGCCGGAAATCCAGATCGCACTTGCCGATCCGCCCGGTGCGGCGCTGCACAGCTACTACACGACCGGCGAATTGAAATCAGAAGGCTCATCAATCACCGAGGGCATCGGCCAGGGCCGCATCACCGCCAACCTCGAAGGGGCGGTGGTCGACAAATCCTACCGCATCGACGACCGGGAAGCGGTCGAGATCGTGTTTCAAATGATGATGGAAGAGGGCCTGTGCCTTGGCGCATCCTCAGGCGTCAATATCGCTGGCGCTAAACAACTTGCGAAGGACCTGGGGCCGGGCCACACCATCGTGACGATCCTGTGCGACTATGGCACACGCTATCAGTCAAAACTGTTCAACCCAGACTTCATGCGCTCGAAGGGGCTTCCAGTGCCGCCGTGGCTTGTCGAGACCCGGGCTGTTCCCAAGGTGTTTGCTGCCACCGACAAGGCTTGAACGAAATGACTGAAAAACTGTACCGCGACGACGCCTACCTGAAATCCAACACCGCAACGATTCTTGCAGTGACCGAACGCGGCGGCATCGTGCTTGATCGCACGGTGTTTTATGCATCCGCTGGCGGCCAACCCGGCGACACCGGTGCGTTAGATATTCCTGGGCTCGGGCCTGTTGCGATTGCAACCGCCGTCTACGATGCCGACAAGGCAACCATCGTGCACGTTCCAGCAGCTCCCCTCGCTGCGATGCCAAGCGTGGGGACGACCGTCACTGCCTCCCTCGATTGGGCAATCCGGCATAGGCTGATGCGGATGCACACTGGGTTGCATCTGCTGTGCAGCCTCGTGAAGTTTCCCGTCACCGGCGGGCAGATCGGCGCTGATGAAGGTCGGCTTGATTTCGATATCGCGGACGCCGATGCGATCGACAAGGATCGCTTGTCGGCCGAGTTGAACACGCTCATTGCTGGCAACCACGCAATCACTGAACAATGGATCACCGACGCCGAACTCGAAGCCAATCCGAACCTCGTTCGCACCATGGCCGTAAAGCCGCCGATGGGATCAGGCCGCGTGCGCCTCGTTCTAATTGGCGAGGGCGGTGCAATCGATCGCCAACCCTGTGGTGGAACGCATGTTGGCAACACGAACGAAATCGGCCACCTTGCAGTCACCAAAATCGAGAAAAAGGGCAAGTTGAACCGCCGCATCCGTGTCGCGTTCGTGTAAGTTCGTTTTGCCCGTCCCTTCGAAGGAGCCGTCCCTATGCCCGATATCGCATCGCAGTTCCTGGTCGACACCGACTGGCTCGCTGATCGCATGAGTGCGCCCGACCTGATCATCCTCGATGGGTCGATGCACTTGCCGACGGCCAAGCGCGATGCGCTGGCTGAGTTCAAGGCCGAGCATATTCCGGGCGCGATGTTTTTCGACATCAACGATATTTCGGATGAAAAATCGTCCCTACCGCATATGCTGCCTTCGGCCACAAAGTTCGCAAGCCGTATGCGCAAGATGGGCATCGGGGATGGCATGCGCATTGTCGTGTACGACAGCGAGGGGCTCTATTCGGCCGCCCGCGTGTGGTGGATGTTCCGCACCATGGGGCATAACGACGTTGCCGTGCTCAACGGCGGTTTGAAAAAGTGGAAGGCAGAAGGTCGCGCCGTCACCGATGAGGTCACACAATTGCGCACACCTCGGCATTTCACCGCCCGCTTCAACGCCGAACTCGTCCGTGATCGGCATGATGTGACGGGGCTGATCGGTTCGAAAACAACGCAGATCGTCGATGCACGTGCTGCCGGCCGGTTCGCAGGTCAGGTGCCGGAGCCGCGCGCGGGCTTGCGTTCAGGCCACATCCCGAGCTCAAAAAACCTGCCCTTCGGATCGCTGTTGAATGCGGATGGAACGCTCAAAGCCGAGGCTGAGTTGGCAGCCTTGTTTCAGGCTGCCGGCGTCGATCCCAAGAAGCCAGTTGTCGCCACCTGCGGTTCGGGCGTCACCGCGGGCGTCATTGCCCTGGCACTGGCCAAATTGGGCCAGACCAACGCCGCGGTGTATGACGGCTCGTGGAGCGAATGGGGCCAGGACAGCATCGGAACACCGGTCGCAACGGGCCCGTAAGGCCGATCAACCCGGCCTGCGCGCAATGGCTGCTTGAAACCATAGGCCCGCCGTGGCGTAACTTCTGCGCCAAATTCTAGCAGTCGCACGCATGGCACGTGCTATCGCGGACCGATGCCATGGAACGAATGAAGATTGCTGTTGTGGGCGCTGGCATTGCTGGCTTGTCAGCCGCGTGGCTGCTGGCCAAACGGCATGACGTGACGCTTTACGAAAGCGCCAATCGAATCGGCGGACATGCCAACACCGTCGATGTGGATTCGCCCGAAGGCCGCATCCCCATCGATACCGGCTTCATCGTCTATAATACCCGGTGCTACCCGAACCTCATCGCTCTTTTCGAACACCTCAAAGTACCAACCGCCAAAAGCCGCATGACATTCGCGGTTTCGCTTAATGGCGGTGGATACGAGTATTCCGGCAGCGGCGCGCAAGGATTGTTCGGCCAGTTGTCGAACGTTGTGAATGCCGACCACTGGCGCATGGTGCGTGATATTCGCCGCTTCTTTCGTGAGGCCGAGGCGCTCCGTCTAACCGCCGAGGACACAACAATCAGCCTTGGTGACTGGCTTCGTCAGCGTCACTACAGCGAGGCCTTCGTAGATCGCCACATCCTACCGATGGCGGCGGCGATCTGGTCCGCGCCGAAGGTTGAAATGCTAGGATATCCGGCGGCAACCTTCGCACGATTTTTTGCCCATCATGGTCTCCTTCAGGTGCGCAATCGTCCCGAATGGCGCACGGTCGAAGGTGGGTCGCGCGCCTACGTCGAGCGCATCCGGGCTGACTTCAACGGCACCATCCCGCAACATGCCCGCGTCGTGCGCGTCACCCGCAACGATGACGTCACGATTCAAACCGAAGACGGTGAACTCCAGCGGTTTGATCGCTGTCTGTTGGCCTGTCACGCCGACGAGGCGCTCGCCATGTTGAGCGATGCTGCCCCCTTGGAGCGTAATTTACTGGCATCGTTCCGGTATCAGCCGAATGACGCGGTCCTGCATACCGATGCGCGTCACATGCCCAAGCGCCGTCGGCTATGGGCCAGCTGGAATTACATGGGACAATCGTCCGACGAGCGACTTTCCGTCTCTTATTGGATGAATAGCCTGCAACCGCTGCCGACCCGCACGAATTACTTCGTGACGCTGAACCCGTCGCAGGACATTGCGGCACACGATATGATTGGTCGCTACGCCTATACTCATCCGATTTTTGATTCAGCGGCAATCGAGGCCCAGCGCTCGATATGGCGCATTCAAGGGGCGGCAAACACCTGGTTTGCCGGTGCTTATCTGGGATACGGCTTTCATGAGGATGGGCTGCAGGCAGGGCTAGCTGCCGCCGAGGACATGGGCGCAGTGCGGCGGCCTTGGACCGTCGTTGATGAATCATCCCGCCTCCACTTGAGGCCCACAAAGAAACCCATTGCACGTGCTGTCGTGGGCGCCTGATGCCCATCAATCCACACCAAAGCCGAGCGCAGATCGAGACCGCTGGTGGGGCGATTTACGAGGGGACAGTCGTGCACGTGCGCCTGCGCCCTCGCGTGCACCGGCTGTCATATGCCGTGTTCTCGCTGCTGATCGATGTTGATCGAGTTACCGAAACACTCGCACGCTACCGACTGATCTCGCACAATCGGTTCAATGTGTTTGCGGTCTATGACCGGGACCACGGACACGGCGATGGCACAAGCCTGAGCCAACATGCGCGCGCACTGTTCAGTGCGGCGGGCATTGAAGTCGGTGTGGGTCGGATTTGGCTGCTGGCCTATCCGCGCATGTTCGGTGCCGCGTTCAATCCGCTGAGCGTTTTCTACGCCACAGATGACACCGGCCATCTGTTGGGCTTGATCTACGAGGTCAAGAACACCTTTGGCGAACAACGTAGTTATGTCGTGCATGCAGGCGAGGCGAGAGACGGGGTTTATGCGCAACGGTGTGCTAAAGAGCTTTATGTGTCCCCGTTCGCGCCGGTCGAGGGGCGATATGGCTTCCGCGTAACCGCACCCGAGCACGAGTTACTGCTTGGCGTGCAGTTTTATGATCACGCAGGCGCACTCATCCGCACTCATTTCAAGGCCACTGCCACTGCCTTGAACGATCGAACCTTGCGCGGCCTGCTGTGGCGCTACCCGCTTTTGACCCTCAAAATTGTCGGTGGCATTCACTACGAAGCCCTAAAACTTTGGTTGAAGGGAGTTCCACTGGTCCAAAGGCCCCGCTCGGCTCGTTACTCAGTTACGATTGTTCCATCCGAGAGCCGCTGAGCATGAGTGACCAAAATGCCGTAAACCCCAGCCGTTGGGCGCCGCTTTCGTTGATAAGCGTCTGGCGCGACCGCCTTATCCTTCAAGTTACTCAACTTTGCACGCGCTCGGTCTCACGCGGGCGACTGCGTTTAACATTACCGTCTGGTACCAGTGGCATCATCGGACACGGCGGCTCAACCGACGCGCACTTGGTACTCAACAATTTTCGCATCTTCGGTAAAGCCATCCGGCGCGGTTCAATCGGGTTCGCGGATGCGTACATGAGCGGAGATGTCGAGAGCCCGAACCTTGGCGACGCGTTGCGGTTTTTCATCGATAACAAATCGGGGCTGCGAAAAAGCGGGCGCGGCTATTTCAAGGTCCGTCAATCTGACACGAGATTCCACGCTGCGCGCGCCAATACGCGCGAGGGCTCGAAGCGTAATATCGCGGCGCATTACGACCTCGGCAACGCATTCTATGCCGCCTGGCTCGACCGCGGCATGACTTACTCTAGCGCGCGTTTCACGGCCGCAACCCAAACTCTTGAGGCCGCGCAGGTTGAGAAAAACCGTCGCTTAATCGAAGGTCTTGCCTTAAAGCCGGGCAGCACCGTGCTGGAAATCGGCTGCGGCTGGGGCGGCTTTGCGCAAGCTGCCGCGACCGCTGGCGCCCACGTGACCGGCCTGACCATTTCCGCAGAACAATTGGCATACGCTCAAGCACGGATCAATGCTGCTGGGCTGTCGCAAAATGTTGAATTTCGGTTCCAGGACTATCGCGACGTCACCGGCACGTTCGACCACGTTGCATCCGTTGAAATGATAGAAGCGGTCGGCGAAGAGCACTGGCCGGACTACTTCAAAACCATCGCTGCCAGATTGAAGCCCGGTGGCACCGCAATGATCCAGGCGATCACAATCAACCCAACAATTTATGACAGCTACCGGGCGAAGGCCGATTTCATCCAGCGTTACATCTTCCCTGGCGGCATGCTGCCGACAACGGCCTTGATGACCGAGCACGCTCGCGCCCATGGCCTTACGCTCGAGACGGTCGAAACCTTCGGCGCCGATTATGTGCGCACGATCAAGATGTGGCGCCAATCGTTCGAGCAGGCTTGGCCGCGCATTGTCACCTTAGGCTTCGACGACCGCTTTCGCCGGATGTGGCTGTACTACTTGATCTACTGCGAGGTTGGCTTCGAACGCGGCATGACGAACGTCGGTCACTATCGACTGACGAAACCGGTCTAACAAAACTGGGCGCCTGAATGGCGGCTCACACCGCCTTGGTGATCACCATGAAACAATGCACGTAATCCATGGCGTGCCCTTCAGGGTCAGCTGCGACAGCATCTTCGTAGGCCTGATAGAAGCGGTCGATTATGACCTGCCGATCGTGAGCGTCGCGGCGAACTTCGAGCGCGCCGGCAAAGGTACTCTCAGTCCAAGACCGAAGCGTTGGGATATACGCCTTGGCAAATGCGCGCGCATCCCCGTGACGTTTGAAATCCGCAGCATAGGGGCATCCTGTCACCCGTGTTGACATATGGTCGAGGCGCAGACCTGCCAGTGCCACCGGCGAGGCTGCATCAATGAAAGGAGCGGCAAACTCTTCTGGTGTTTTGTAGAACTGCGGAAAGGTTGCTGCCTGGTACTCGCGACTATTGATCGTGCCCAATTCGTACAATCTTCGCCAATGACGGGCGAATTCGGCAAACATATTGACGCCCCCGGTCGCCCCCAGGTAACGCCCGTGTTCATCCTCGCAGAAGTTGGCAAGGACGAGCTTAGCGCCGGGCTTCATTTCCCGCGCCCGCGCAAGCAAAATGGTATTCCAGTCAACCATCGACTGGGCGCGAAAGTTTGTCTTTTCAACGTCCGTGGCACCAACGGCCTGAACCGCATCCGCAATCGGTCCCGGCAGTTTTGATAGCCAGTGCATGGCGGTTGCCGAAAAGCCGAGCGAAAGGGTGTTGTCGGGCACAATCTGGGCGTAGAAACTCGTCCCGCTCGCAAACGTCATTAC
This sequence comes from Hyphomicrobiaceae bacterium, assembly GCA_031429105.1. Taxonomy (GTDB): domain Bacteria; phylum Pseudomonadota; class Alphaproteobacteria; order Rhizobiales; family Hyphomicrobiaceae; genus JAKFWF01. The sequence goes on from JANOYV010000020.1 coordinate 11,523, forward strand.
GCCCTCTTGCTTGGCGAGCGGCGCCCCTTGTTGTGTGCCGAGAAGGCCGTGCACGAGGCGAAACAGCACCGAGAAGTCGTTGTGGGGCAAATCTGTATAGGTGATCGTGATTTGCCGGTTGGAGCCCTTGGCCCGGATTTCGGACACGAGGCGACGCATGAGATCAAGCGAGGTCCCGCCGTCGGCCGCGCCATAGTCGGTGACCGCAAACGGGCTGTTATCACCAGCAACATTCATATCGCCCAGCGCTTGCATCACGAGGTCGCCGGCAGCGTCGATCACGGCCTTCGCACCAACCGTGTTCTCGCTGTAGTAGCCAGCTCCCCGCATCGCGATCACCGGTGCCGCCCCGTCTGTCTGTGCCATTGTTCCGCCTCTGCCTTGCTCGTCGCTTGTCAAGTTCGCATCCTGAAAGCGATCGGGCTGAACTGCAAGCATGCTGGCACACACGAACAGAGGATGTACTATGCGGACTCAAGCAATCTGGAGTTCGGTGTGCGCTATCAAACGGTGTCCGAGGCTTTCAACACAACGACGGCAAGGCGACCGAATGCACCGTTCCTGTGCATTCCATCGCGGTCCAATCGTAGCTGGTGGCCCGAAGGCGGCGACATCACCTATGGCCAGATGGCTCTGCGCGTAAAAGCGCTGCGCGTGCGCTACGCTGCGGCGGGCTTCGGGTGCGGACATCGGGTGGCACTCCTGTTGGAAAACCGGCCAACGTTCTTCGAGCACTACCTCGCTCTCAATGCGCTTGGCTGCAGCATCGTTCCAATCAATCCCGACCATCGGCACGATGAGTTGGTGTACCAGATGACCCATAGTGGTGCGGATCTGGTGGTTTCGATTGCCGAACGCGTTGACGATCTGAAACGGGTGGCCGCCGAACGCCAAAAGCCGTTGCCCGTGCTCAATGCCGAGAACCTACCATCGGCGTTTCCCCAAAGCATTGGGCGCGCGGGCACATGGGAGCCTGGCCTCAGCGCCGAATGCGGATTGATGTACACATCCGGTACGACGGGACGGGCGAAGGGCTGCATTCTAACCAATCGCTATTACCTCGAAGCAGGTGAATGGTACCAGACCCTCGGCGGCTTGTGTGGCATTCGCGATGGCGGTGACCGGATCTTCAACCCCCTGCCGCTCTATCATATGAACGCGCAAGCCGTGACCGCCACGATGGTGATGCTGACCGGTAATTGCATGATCGTGCCGGAGCGTTTTAGCCCCTCACGTTGGTGGGCTCAGATTGCAGAAACGCGTGCGACAGCCATTCATTACCTGGGCGTCGTGCCGCCCCTGTTGCTGGCCCAGGCCGTTACGGCTGCCGATCGCCGCCATCATGTGCGCTTCGGACTGGGCGCCGGAGTTGATCCACAGTTGCATCAACAGTTCGAAGAGCGCTTCGGGTTTCCCCTGATCGAGATCTGGGGCATGACCGAAACAGGGCGCATCCTCGCCGTCATGGACGAACCACGCCAGATCGAAACCCGCGCCTTTGGTCGTCCCATGCGCGGGCTCGATGCGCGCGTCGTCGATGCCACCGACCGCGAAGTGCCGCGTGACACGCCCGGCGAGCTTGTCGTGCGATGGGGTGGACCACAAGGCCCTCGATACGGGTTCTTTTCGGGCTATCTCGACAACGATGCTGCCACCGAGGACGCCTGGCGCGGCGGCTGGTTTCATACCGGCGACACCGTCACCCAGGACGATAGCGGCATGCTCTATTTCGTTGATCGGTCAAAGAATATGATCCGGCGCTCGGGCGAGAACATTGCAGCGGCCGAAGTTGAAGCTGTGTTGCAAACGGCGCCGTGGGTGCATCAGGTGGCTGTCGTGCCTTGTCCGGATGAAGTGCGGGAGGCCGAAGTCTTAGCCTGTATCGTCCTCAAGCCAACCGAAACACCAACAATTGCGATGGCACAGCAGCTGCACACCTGGGCCGATGCGCGCCTCGCCTATTACAAAGCCCCCGGTTGGGTGTTGTTTGTCGATCATTTGCCCACCACCGGCACACAAAAAATTCAGAAGCATAATATTTTTCAAGCCGGTGAAGATCCCCGGATGCGGGTTGGAATTTTCGACCTGCGCGCCCTTAAAAAACGCTATTAATAGGCAAAACTCGTACAAACTGTGGGTTGCCGCAATCGTGCCCTCATCAGGCCAGGGGGAAACCAGAATCGAAGTGGCATTTAGATGTCGTTAGCCGAATCGGCGTGATGTTGCGTCGGCCGGGATACCGGTGTTTGGGTCCCGACCGTTTGGAGGAATGTTCAATGTTGACCAGCGTAGTTTCAGGCATTCGTAATGTGCGCCAGTACCCCGAGTTGGAGCGTGCACGCATTTTGATCACTGGCATTTCAACGGACGTCGGCGTTGATATCGCACGCGGTTTTGCCGAGGCTGGCGCCCGGTTGGTCTTGCAGATGCAGTCATCAGGGGTATCGGGCGAACCCGAGACCGCAACCGCACTGCTCCAGCACTTGGCGAACACGGCGAGTGAAATCCGCGCCACTCAAGACCCCCTTAGCACTTCCGAGGCCACAGTTCGCTTTGCCCAGGGCGCATCAACCGCCTACGGCGGCCTTGATGCCGTGATCAACGTGATCGCGCCGCAAACTGGCATTTTGAACAGCTCAGCTACAGTCGACGATATCGAAGGTGCCGTGTCGGACACTTTGCGCTCGGCCTGCCTGATTACCAAGATTGCGGCCAACCGCATGAGCCTGACCTGGACTGAAGGATTGATCCTCAACGTCGTGATGGCGCCGGTCGCGCGCACCAAAGCTGATGCCGCATTCGCCAGCATCCTTGGGCAGGCACTTGCCACCATGACCCGAGTTGAGGCTGGCACCTGGGCACCGAAGGGCATTCGGATCAATGCTATCGGGCCACGCAGCGGCAATGGCATAAACGCTCCACTGCAGAACAAATCTGAGGGTAAGGGTTTATCTAGCGAAGCCGATATCGCAGCCTTAGCGCTTCATTTAGCCTCGAAACGTGGCACGTCGCTCTCTGGACATGTGTTCGATGCCGAAGGGGTGGCATCGCGCCGTTGCTAGGTCTAACTTGGAGTCTCTCGATTAGGAGGCTCGATCATCATGACTGAAAATCCTACCCCCGCGCGCACCCTACTACACACCGGCGGCTGCCAATGCGGTGCCGTTCGGTATGCGCTCTATGCCCAGCCCGACAACGCATCCATCTGCCACTGCCGGATGTGCCAAAAGGCTTCGGGCAATTTGTTCGGGGCCTTTGGCGGCGTTAAGCGCGCCGACCATACCTGGACCCGTGGCACGCCGAAGGCCTTCATGAGCTCTGAAGTCATTGCCCGCGATTTCTGCGGCGACTGTGGCACGCCGTTGACCTTCCGCCACACCGACCGCGACCGAACCTCGATTGCGCTCGGCTCGCTTGATCGTCCCGAGCTCGTTCCGGTGACTTTACAATATGGCACCGAAAGCCGCTTGCCCGGTTTTGATAAGCTTGCGACGCTCCCCGGACAAAAAACCAACGATTGGGTCGATCCTGCCCGCGCACCAAAGCTCGCATCACGTCAGCATCCTGATCACAATACCGATGCGTGGCCCGCTGCTAAGGACTAAGCCCGCCATAGCCCAACGATGTCGATAGTTTCGCCGCCGCGCTTACGACAATCCGCGCCAGCAACCCATCCGGCTTAGCGTCAACGCGACCGGCGCGCCCGAAAACTGTGAGCGCCATAATCATCCGTCCAGTGACATCGAACACGGGAGCGCTGACGGCGCTGTAGCCTTCATCACCTGCATTCGTCACCGTAGCGAAGCGCAGTTTTGTGACAGGTTCGAGCGTTTGATCCAGCTGACGTCGATCATGCGGCACGCCAAGGCGGCCCGAGCGCTTGTTTTGAGCCAATTCGCGTTCGATGGATTTCGCGGTTCGTTCGCTATCCTCCAAGGCGCAAAACAACAGCCCGGTTGCCGAATAGGTCAGCGGACAGCTGTGGCTCGGTGGGATGGTACTGGCCAGTTCGTGGCGCGCTTCGATCATGCGCACGTAGGTCGGCCCGCGTTCACTCCAAACCGCTAGCGTTGCCGTTTCGCCCACCTGATCAACGAGGCCGCGTAATGTCGTCTCAGCCAGCCGCAGCGGCTCGAACCGTGTGAACCCCTTCAAACCTAACTGCAGCGCCACCGGGCCCAGATCGTAGAGACCGCTCGCCTCATCTTGGGTCGCGAGCCCGATCCGCATCAGGCTGACCAAGTAGCGGTGCGCTTTGGCCGATGGCATATCTGCCTCGCGCGACAGTTCAACGAGTTTGAGCGGGCCCGGAGCATGCAACAGGGCTTGCAATATGCGGCCTGCAACCTCGACCGACTGAATACCCAACTGGCGGGAGGACTGCAGCTCGGCTTCGGCGTGCACGGTATTAAGTTTGTTCAGTCTCATCGGATCATGCCGCTATTTGGAATTGACAACAGACTGGCCCTAACATCATATAATTACGTATAACGAAGCATATTACATTATATACAATATTTTACTATGCAATCAAAACACGCATGGTCAAACGGAGGCGCAAGGATATCAATGACGGCTGATCGTTTCGACCATGGCGCAGGCGCATCCACCAAAACCGTTACCTGTGATTTGCTGGTCGCGGGATCTGGGGCGGCAGGGTTTTCGGCTGCTTTATCGGCCAGGCTCGAATGGCTGGATGTTTTGATGGTCGAGAAGGAGCCACTGTTCGGCGGCACAACCGCTTATTCAGCCGGTGTGATCTGGATCCCGCTTAATCATCATCAGGCGAAAGCTGGCGTCACAGATAGCCGCCAAGACGCACTGACGTACCTCACCAGTCAAGTCGGCAATCGGCTCAATCGTGCCAAGGCCGAAGCGTTCGTCGATCAAGGACATGTCATGCTCGAACATTTCGAGCGCGAGGATTTGGTGTCTTTCCTGATTGCCCCGACCTGGGCCGATTACCACCCCTATGAACCGGGCGGCTCGCAGGGCGGACGTTCGCTTTCGCCCGGCGAATTCGATGGCGGCAAACTAGGGCCCCGCTTCGATCAACTCCGCCCGCCAGTGCAAACGATGACCGTGCTCGGCGGCATGATGGTTGGTCGTAACGACCTGCCACACGTCTTCAACATGACGACATCGCTGAAGTCTGCCGCCCACATCGCAGGCATGGTCGGTAAACACGCGCGCTCCCGCCTCACGCACAAACGTGGCACGCGCCTCGTCAACGGCAACGCCCTTGTGGCGCGCCTCGCATGGCACGCCGATCAACGCGGCATACCGCTGTGGATGTCGTCGCCCATTGTTGAGATCTTGCGTGAAGATGGCCGCGTGATCGGCGCGATTGTCGAGCGTAATGGAGCGCGGGTACGGGTTATTGCGAAACGCGGCGTCGTACTCGCATGCGGTGGTTTTCCAGCCAGCGACGCGCTCACCAAAGCGCTTTACCCACACCGCGCATCGGGCAAAAATCACCACCGGCTTCCCCCACCCGGTAATACCGGCGATGGCTTGAAAATGGCGCGATCCGTCGGCGGCCATCTCGATGACAACGTGCATCAACCGGCGGCTTGGGCGCCCGTATCGCTGGTGCCACAAGACGACGGGACGACGATTCCTTTCCCGCACTTCTTCGAACGCGGTAAGCCCGGTTATATTGCCGTCGATCGACGCGGCAAACGGTTCGCCAATGAAGCACAGTCCTACCACGTGTTCGTGCCAGCGATGATAGAAGCTTGTCGGGATGACGACGTGATCCAAGCTTGGATCATCTGCGATCATCGCGCGATACGGCGCTTTGGCTTAGGTGCACTTGGCCCCAAGCCAATGCGGATCGCACCTTATCTCAAGTCCGGTTACATCAAGCGCGGCGCGACCGTCGCGATGTTGGCGGCTGCGACCGGCATCGACGTGGATGGCTTGGTCGCAACGGTGATGGCCTTCAATGGTCCGGCGGCCCGCGGCGAAGACCCTGAATTCCAGCGCGGCACGGATGCCTACCAACGCTTCAACGGTGCCGTCGGACATACGCCCAATCCGTGCCTGGCTCCGCTTGATCAGGGCCCATTCTATGCTGTCCGCGTTATCCCCGCCGAGCTCGGCACCTTCGCTGGCATCGCGACAAATGCCGACGCACAGGTGATCGATCAGGTGGGCGCCGCCATCGATGGTCTCTATGCGGTGGGCAATGACGCTGCGAGCGTGATGGGTGGCACTTATCCGGCAGCTGGCATCACCATCGGCCCAGCCATGACGTTCGGCTATATTGCGGGGCGGCACGCGGCGGGTGTCACTGCAAACCGAACAACCTCGGCAAAGTCCAACTCATGAGTGCAATCGACTATCAGGCGCAGACCTTTACCTATCGCCGCTCACCAGACCAGGACGCGGCCACGCCCGCGCGTCATCCGGTCGTGATTGTCGGCGCAGGTCCGGTTGGCTTGGCTGCCGCCATCGATCTAGCCCAACGTGGAACGCCCGTCGTGCTACTCGATGATGACGATAAGCTGTCGTCAGGCTCGCGCGCAATTTGCTTTGCCAAGCGCACACTCGAGGTCGCGGACCGACTTGGCGTTGGCGATCACATGGTCGCCAAAGGCGTGACCTGGAACGTCGGCAAGGTGTTCCTGCGCGAGGCGCCCCTTTACACGTTCGACCTGTTGCCAGAGGGCGGACACCAGCGGCCAGCCTTCATCAACCTGCAGCAATACTACGTCGAAGGTTACCTGCTTGACCGGGCGCGGGAGCTACCCATTCTCAGCATCCGCTGGAAGAGCAAAGTGACGGGCCTTGTACAATTGACCGACACAGTGCGTCTCGACGTCGAGACGCCTGGCGGTAACTACCAGCTAGACTGTGACTACGTCGTCGCCGCTGATGGCGGGCGCAGTGCGGTCCGTCGGCTGATGGGGCTTGAGAGCAAAGGCCAGACCTTTCAGGATCGGTTTCTCATCGCCGATGTGAAGATGACCGCCGACTTTCCAGCCGAGCGCTGGTTCTGGTTCAACCCACCGTTCCACCCGAACCAGTCGGTCTTGTTGCATCAACAGCCCGATAACGTCTGGCGCATCGATTTTCAACTCGGTTGGGACGCCGATCCGGTGGCCGAGCGCCAACCCGAACGCGTGTTACCCCGGGTCCGTGCGCTGCTAGGTACGCATGCCAAGTTCGAACTCGAGTGGGTCAGCATCTACACGTTCTCGTGCTTGCGGATGGACAAGTTCCGCCATGGCCGCGTGCTGTTTGCCGGTGATAGCGCGCACGTCGTCTCACCCTTCGGCGCTCGCGGCGCCAACAGCGGCATCCAGGATGCGGACAACCTCAGTTGGAAGCTACACCTCGTGGTCAGTGGTCAAGCGCCCGATAGCCTGCTCGACAGCTATGATGTCGAGCGGGTCGCGGCGGCCGACGAGAATATCCTGAACTCGACGCGCAGCACCGATTTCATTACGCCGAAAAACGAGGCAAGCCGTGCCTTCCGTGATGCGGCCCTCGAACTCGCGCGCGATTGCCCGTTCGCCCGCAAATTCGTGAACAGCGGACGCTTGTCGCTGCCAACGACCTATGTTGCATCACCTTTGAACACGCCCGATACGGACACCTTTGCCTGCTCGCTTGTTCTCGGCGCATCGGCAGCTGACGCACCAGTCAACGTAGACAGTCACCCGAGCTATTTCCTGAAGCACACCGGTCCCGGATTCACGCTTGTGCGGTTCAGCGATGACACGCCTAGCGTACCAAACATAAGCGTTGCAGCGTCCTACCGGACGATCTGGGTGGTTCAGCCGGGCTCAACATGCTGCCCGGCGACTGAAGATGTCATCATCGAGGACGAACAGGGGTTGCTCCGCCAGCGCTATGACGCAACACCGGGCACGGTTTACCTGCTGCGGCCAGACCAGCATATCGCCGCCCGCTTCCGAACCTTCGACCCGATCAAAATCAACGCTGCGGTCGCCCGTGCCATGGGCAAACCATGAGACCCACCATGCTCAATACCGAACCAAACCTAACGGCGCCCGACGATATCTACGAGGCGCTGGTCGCGGTGCATCGCGATCTTGCCCCTGAGCAAAGCCACCTCGTGAATGCAAAACTCATTTTACTACTTGCAAACCACATTGGTGACGAGGGCGTGCTGCGGGCAGCCATTGCGAAAGCCCGCCAAGGCATTACACCTTCAGGCAAAGACAACACCGTCCGCGCCGTTATCTGACGACGCTGCTGACGCATCACACAAGGAACTCGCTAAATGGCAAACTTTGCAAGCAGCCAGGATCTCAACGACAAGATCATCTCCTTTGATGAATTGGGGCCGGGCCTCTACGGCTATACAGCCGAAGGAGATCCGAATTCCGGCGTCGTCATCGGCGATAAAAGTGTGTTGGTCGTTGACGCTCAGGCGACGCCCGTGATGGCAGCCGACGTCATTGCCCGCATCCGCAAAGTAACCGACAAGCCGATCACCCACATCGCACTTACGCACTATCATGCGGTGCGCGTGCTTGGCGCATCGGGCTATTCCGGCGCTGAGATCATCGCGTCGGATGCCACCCGTGCGCTGATCGTCGAACGGGGTCAGCAGGACATGGACAGTGAAATCGGCCGCTTCCCCCGCCTGTTTCGCGGCAAGGAAAGCATCCCAGGCCTCACCTGGCCGGATGTCGTTTTTCACAAGCGCATGACGTTGATGATGGGAAAGCGCGAAGTGCAAATCATCCACGTTGGCCGCAGCCATTCGGCCGGCGACACCGTTGTGTGGCTCCCGAAGGAGAAGGTTCTGTTTGCTGGCGACACCGTCGAATTCGGTGCAACCCCCTATTGCGGTGACGCACACTTCGGCGACTGGCCTGGTACACTGGCAGCGGTCAAGGCGTTGGGTGCCGAGCGCATGGTGCCGGGACGTGGCCGCTCGCTGATGAGTCGTGCCGAAGTCGAGGAAGCGATCACCGGCACGGCGGATTTCACCGCCGACCTGTTCGCTATCGCAAAAGCTGGCGCCGCCAAGGGCTCGGACCTCAAACAAGTCTACGATGACGCAATGACAGCGTTGCGCCCAAAGTACGGGCACTGGGTCATCTTCGAACACTGCATGCCGTTTAACGTGTCGCGCGCCTATGACGAGGCCAGGGGGATCGATCACCCGCGCATCTGGACGGCCGAGCGCGATGTCGAAATGTGGCAAACCCTGGAGAAGGGCACAGCGATGAAATCAGCCGAAGTGCATAAGGGCTGAACCAAGACGACCAGAGGAAATCGCTCATGTCGGCACACTCCAAGACCATGGCCGCCGTCTCATATCAAACCGGGTTCGGCAACGGCTTTGAAACCGAAGCGTTGCCTGGCGCCTTGCCGATCGGTCGCAACAGTCCACAGCGTTGCGCTTACGGCCTCTATGCCGAGCAACTATCGGGCTCACCGTTTACAGCACCGCGCGCGTCGAACGAACGGTCCTGGCTTTATCGCATCCGCCCCACCGTCAAACACTGGGGCCGCTTCACGGAGATCGACGCCGGGCTATGGCGCACGGCGCCATGTCACGAGGTCAGCGTACCGCCGGCCCCAATGCGCTGGAGCCCAATCCCGATCCCATCAACCGACATCACCTTCCTCGAGGGCGTGCACACAATCACGACCGCTGGCGATGCGGGCGCGCAAGGCGGCATGGCGGCGCACATCTATCTGATCACAAAGTCGATGGAACACGACTATTTCTACAACGCCGACGGCGAGTTGATGTTTGTGCCCCAGCAGGGCCGCCTGCGGTTGTGGACCGAGTTCGGCATTATCGACATTGAGCCAGGTGAAATTGCCGTGATCCCGCGCGGCGTGAAAATTCGCGTAGAACTGCACGGCGCGGAGGCTGCTCGTGGGTATCTCTGCGAGAATTACGGCGGCTCGTACACGTTGCCGGAACGTGGGCCGATTGGCGCCAACTGCTTAGCCAATCCCCGCGACTTCCTAACGCCGGTCGCCGCTTTCGAGGACCTCGAAACCCCAAGCCGCATGACCGTTAAATGGGGTGGCAAGTTGTGGCGGGCCGAGATCGGGCAGTCGCCGCTCGATGTCGTCGCCTGGCATGGCAACTACGCGCCTTACAAGTATGACCTGCGCCGCTTCTCGCCGGTCGGGCCGATCCTGTTCGACCACGCTGACCCCTCGATCTTCACGACGCTGACCTCACCGTCCGAAACACCCGGCACAGCCAATATCGACTTCGTGATCTTCCCCGATCGCTGGACGGTTGCCGAGAATACGTTCCGGCCACCCTGGTATCACATGAACATCATGTCCGAGTTCATGGGGCTGATCTACGGCCAGTATGATGCGAAGCCGCAAGGCTTCACGCCGGGTGGGTTCAGCCTGCACAACTGCATGCTGCCACACGGTCCCGATACTGAAGCCTTCACCAAGGCCAGCACGGTTGATCTGAAACCGCATAAACTCGAAGGCACAATGGCCTTCATGTTCGAGACCCGCCATCCCCAGTTTGTGACCCGCTACGCCACCGAGCTCGTCGGGCTGCAACGCGATTATGTCGACTGCTGGGCGACAATGCCGAAGAACTTCAATCCTAACCGGCGCGATTGGCCCTCCTCGCAATAACAATGGGTTCGTCGAAAGTGATGCTGACACGGCAGGCGAAACCGTGCGATTGTGCCGCTAAACACTTAAGAAACGAAAAGGCCCAACCCAGAGGAACGTCCATGAAGATTAGCCGCAGACACATGATTGCCGCGACCAGTGCCGCACTGGCGAGCCCCGCCGTCGTCACCAGCGCCCGCGCCCAAGCCGTTGTAACTCTAAAGCTGCACCACTTTTTGCCACCGGTCTCGAACGGGCACGCCAAGATGCTGGCGCCATGGGCCAAGAAGGTTGAAGAAGACAGCCAGGGAAAGATCAAGATTGACATCTTCCCGTCGATGCAGCTCGGTGGCACGCCACCCCAGCTGTACGATCAGGCCCGTGATGGCGTTGCCGATATCGTCTGGACATTGCCCGGCTCGACGCCCGGGCGCTTCCCCACCACCGAAGTATTCGAATTGCCGTTCATCGCCTCGAAGCGTGGTATCGTCAATGCGCAAGCCGCACAGGAATTCGCCGATACCTACCTGAAAGATGAAGTGAAGGACGTCAAAGTCCTGAGCTACTGGGCCCACGATGGCGGCGTCATTCACGCGAGCAAGGCGATCGTCACAATGGACGATCTTAAGGGCCTTAAGCTGCGCAATCCGACCCGCCTTGCTGGCGAAGCATTGAAGGCGTTGGGGGCAGTCTCGGTCGGCATGCCAGTGCCGCAGGTCCCGGAAAGTCTCGCCCAGAAAGTAATCGACGGCGCCGTGATCCCCTGGGAAGTCGTGCCTGCGGTCAAAGTGCAGGAGCTGGTGAAGTTCCATACCGAGATTCCAGGCTCGCCGACGCTCTATTCCGCCAGCTTCTTCCTCGCCATGAACAAGGCGAAGTACGACGCAATGCCAGCCGACTTGAAGGCGATCCTCGACAAGAACTCTGGCCAAGCATTCGCCAAACTTGCCGGCAACATGTGGGACACCGAAGCCGTCCGCATTCTCGACATGGTCAAGAAGCGCGGCAACGCCGTCGGTTCGATCTCCGAGGAGGAGAAGGCCAAGTGGATCAAGGCGACCGAGCCGGTGCACACGGCCTGGATCGAGCAAGTGAAAGCCAAAGGCCTTGATGGTCCAAAACTAATTGAGGCAGCCAAGGCGCTCGTTGCCAAATACGAAAAGGCCTGAGCACGCTGGCCGGAAATATTGAGAAATACTTCCGGCAGCGACGCAATTGGGGGGATGTGATCACATGAGCATACAGCCCGCGCCTGATGGCGTCGGGGCACAACCATGGCGTGTGCCCTTGATTGAACGCCTCACCGGCAACATTGCGATGCTTGGGGGCATGCTTGCCCTGGGCGTCGCGCTGCTTGTCGTCTGCAGTGTTCTCGGCCGCTGGCTCTTCGGCAAGCCGATCGAGGGTGACTTCGAATTCGTCAAAATGGCAACTGCGGTCGCCATTTTTTCCTACCTGCCCTACACCCAGGCGCGACGCGGCAACATCATCGTCGACACCTTCACCAGCTGGCTGCCGAAACGCACCATCGAGCGGATCGATGCGTTCTGGGATGTGTCTTACTTGGCATTTATGACGTTCTGCGCGATCGGCCTCGTGGCCGGCACGACCGAGGCCATTAAAAGTGGCGAGACGACAATGCAGCTCCAATTGCTTGTGTGGCCGGTGATCGGCATCTGCGCCGCGCTTTGCATACTGCTTGCGGTTACCACCCTCATCACCGCATTCCGGTTGATTCGGGGTCAACCATGAGTGGCGTCACGCTCGCCCTGCTTGGCTTTGTTGCGATGTTGCTGCTGATTGCGGTCCGCGCACCCATCGCCCTGTCGATGATGATCGTTGGAGCAGCAGGCTACATTCACTTGTCGGGCTTCTGGCAACTGTTCGCCTACCTGAAAACGAACACCTATCATCAGTTTGCCAACTACACGCTTTCGGTCATCCCGCTTTTCATCCTGATGGGAGCGCTGGCCGAGCGGGCTGGCATTGCCAAAGCCTTGTTCAAATCCGCCGAGCGCGCACTTGGCGGATTTCGCGGCGGCCTCGCGATGTCGGTGATCGGCGCCTGCACGGCGTTTGGTGCGATTTGCGGATCGTCGGTTGCAACGACGGCCACGTTTGGCCGCGCAGCGCTCCCGGAGTTGCTCAAATACAAGTACGATGGTGGATTTGCCACCGGCGTCATCGCTGTCGGCGGCACGTTGGGAATTCTAATTCCCCCATCCGTTATTCTTGTCGTCTATGCGATCACAACCGAGCAGAATATCGCCAAGCTGTTCCAAGCAGCCCTCCTGCCGGGGCTCTTGGCCGCCTTGTTTTACTGCATCACAATCGCCATCGTCGTGCGGCGTAATCCGTCACTCGCACCCTTGAGCGAGGTCATTGTTACGGAGCCGGTTGCCACGCCAAAATGGCCCAAACTCGTTGCAGGATTGGCCCTTGCAGCGATTGCAGCCCAAGTCGTCCGGGGTGCGATGCCATGGGATACGGCCTTCGTGTGTGCCTTGTTAGCTCTGCTATTCGCCATCATCGACACAACCGTCATGCCAGCGATCATGGTGGCCATTATTGTTGTTGGCGGCATCTATGGCGGCGTCTTTACACCGACCGAGGGTGCAGCCGTTGGCGCCATTGCCATGTTGTTGATCGGACTTGCCCATCGCACGCTCGATTGGCGGGGCATCGTCGAGTCACTCAAGCAGACGGCAGAAACGTCCGGCATGATTTTTCTAATCTTGCTTGGTTCCGAGATATTTGGCGCCTTCCTCGCACTCTCGCGATTGCCAACGGTTGCTGCCGAAGTCGTCGGCGGCTCCGGCTATTCGCCCTACGTGGTGCTGGTCGGCATGCTCGCGTTCTACATCTTGCTGGGCGCAGTGATGGACGAACTTGCCATGATCTTACTGACACTGCCGGTATTCTTTCCGGTGATACAGGCGCTGGACTTCGGGATGCCACCGGACGAGGTTGCCATTTGGTTTGGCATCCTGGTGCTTATCGTGGTCGGGATCGGTTTAACCTGTCCGCCGATCGGACTCAACGTGTTCGTGATCAGCGCGCTCGCTAAAGGCATTCCAATCACTGAAACTTATCGCGGTGTGCTGCCGTTCATTGTCGCTGACGTGTTTCGGCTGGCGATCGTCGTTGCCGTACCCGGACTGGCGTTATGGATGGTCCGACTGTTGGCTTAAGATCGAATGAAATCGGCAATCGCCGGTGTCTGACGCAAGGCTGCGAGATCTGTCGGCTCCGGCAGTTGCGGACGGTCCCGCTCGGCATTGACGAGGCACAGGAAGCCCAACGGCTCGGCATCGCCAGCGCGGAACTGATGCCAGGTCATCGCCGGAATGGACACAAGATCGCCAAGCCCGATCTCGCGCACCTCGGTCCCAACCAGACACCGCCCGCTGCCACGATACACCATAACGGCGTGCACATGTCCGTGCCGTTCGAGAGTCGTATGGCCGCCGACACCCACTTCGAAGTACCGCCACTCGGCAGCAAGCGCTGGATCTGCAAACAACACTTGGCGCGTCACATCCTTGAACGGGGCTGCGCCCTCCTGCTTGTAATCGTGAACCGGCGTTGCCTGCCACCGGCCGGGCGCAGTTGCGGTTCTGACGGCCAGTCGATCATTGTCGTTACTTGGCATGGTCCGCTACTTTCGCTGCAAAAGCGTGTGCGGCGACGGTGATACCCGCCGGCGCCGACAGCAGGCCGCCACCAATCAGCAGCATGCAATCGCGGCCATAGATATCGAGCATTTCCGGGATCCGCTCAAGGCTCATGCCGCCAGCGGGTGCTGGAACACAGGCCGCAAGTTCGCCCCACGGCGCAGTTGCGGCCCGGGCGACCTCGCGACACGTTTGCTCGGAATAAGAAAACCGCCCGCCGTAATTTGGGAAGATTGTGGCATCCGCACCCAGCATGCGAAACATCCGCCCCAGCAGCAGCGGCGGCGCAATGCGGGCGGCTCCCGCCATCGACGGGTGGGCTAGGAAGGCCAAATCCGGTGCCTCGCGTGCAAGTGCATGAAAAGACGCCAGTCCGACGACCATCGGCGCGATCAGAACCGTGTGCAGGCCCTCATCACGGACAATCTGGATTTGCGCGCGCAGTTGATCGAGCGAACCCGACAGGCTTGGCGCATAGGCGCAACGGCGGCCGGTCGCTTTGTTCGCGGTAGCCACGACCTTTGCGCACGCGGCCGCCCGATCAGCGAACCGGCTATAAGACTGATCGGCCAAGCCATGATCGTCCTTGATGATATCGATACCGCCGAGGGCTGCTGCATGCGCAATTTCGGCAAGTGCGTGCGGTGGCAGCCCTTGCGGCTTCAAGGCGGTGGCCGTCAAAGCCCGTCCCGCTGCGCCTAGGCGCTGACGAAGTCCGCCGAGGCCAACGGTCGGACCGCCAAAGCTCTGCAAGTACGAGGCCGGAAAATCCACATCCTGCAAGGTCACATCATCGAGCAGCGACGTATTGCCAAACAGCATATTGAGAAGCTGTCCGGCTTCTGGCGGCATCGTCTCGGCGGCGATGGCGATCTGTACATCGAAACACGATGGAGCGACCTCGGTGATTGCAATCACGCGCCCGACGATGTCCGCCAGAATGCGGGAATTGGTGATCGCCTCGACCGGCAGTTCGACGCTTTGCTCGACGGCAATTGCCTGCGCGCGGGCCTCGATCGCGCTTGGCTCGCTGCGCACCCGATAGGTCGCTAGCACGCGCGATTTGGCGACAGGCACAACCGGCATGTTGAGGCGGGCATCCGGCAAGGTGTCGTGCAAGAGATCTCCGCCGGTCGTTAATACCGCACACGCGGCAGGGTTGTAAGATCAAGGCCAGCAGAACGATGACCCATTTGTGACGGTTTTGCACGGTGAGCCGCCCTACCGTCAAGGCAGCAGTCCAGCGCAGGCGTGGCGCGGGTGCATCATCCCCGGATTTGAGCACAAACCTTGGCAAACAGGTTGCCTGCAAACCTCAGAACAAACCGCCTTGCGGCGTTAGACCATGCCGTCTATACACGGCTCCAACTGGGGCGGCTTAGGTCGCGTCCGGTTCGATTGATCGGTTTTCGCTCAGTCGTTGGTCGGTGCGGAGCGTAGCGCAGCCTGGTAGCGCACTTGCTTCGGGAGCAAGGGGTCGGGAGTTCGAATCTCCCCGCTCCGACCAATTAAATCAGTGAGTTAGTGCGCAATTTTGTGACCTATCGGCAATTACTTGGAGTGCCGAGATTGGTGCTGCGGCCAACACGAACTGCAATTTTTTGCGGCTGCCATAGTCACGGCCGACGCACTCCGCGACAAAGTTGCAGGCCTCAATAAGGTCCTGCCGCTGAGCGTGGAGGAGCGATCTGTGCTTGCGCTCACAAACAAAAACTACAAAACCAAGGAGCTTGAATACTCGGTCACCGGCCATCAGCGCAGCAGTTGGCTCAGCTTGCCTACACAGCGGAGAATGATGATGAGTTCGATCGTCTCACTCGACACGGATACCTCGTCCGCTGTTACGCAAATCAGGTTTGCAGCTGACGGGTGGATTCCGAACAATTCACGGTTACCGGTTATATTCTATCGATCCGCAATAAGCGGCGTTGGAGTCGACCAAGCTGCTGCGTTCGAAATGCGATTTAGGCAGAACGGCTGGGAACCACGCTGGCGTAACGGTGTCTATCCGTTTCAGCATTATCACTCGACCACGCATGAAGTATTGGGCTTTGCCGGCGGAACGGCCCACTTGCTGATTGGCGGACCGAATGGGTACGAGGTTGTCGTTTCCGCCGGGGACTGTGTACTGCTGCCAGCAGGTACAGCTCACCGCCGATTGGATGCGAGTGCAGATTTTCTGGTCGTCGGAGCGTACCCACCCGATCAAAATTGTGATCTGAGGCAGAGCGCAATGGCGGAAGAGGCGATTGAGCGAATGGCGCAGCTGCCATTCCCAAACCTTGATCCAATTATGGGAATGTCCGGTCTGCGGCTGCACTATTGGAAGCCAGCTGAATGACAGCTGACGGTCGGCGATCTGATGAAGTCGAATGGTGGGTGATCGTGTGCCCCGGGTCGGCGGTTGTTCTCGAACGTTGACGCTTGGCGGACTGTTCGGGTTCATTGCCTATGCGGTTCGTCGAAACTTGCGACTCTGCGCGGCTCGACCTTCAAACACTTATTGTCGACATGGTGTGAGGCGCGGCCTTATTCGGCTTCACCGCTGCCACGACACTGATGTTAACAGATCGGTTTGCGGGACCGGGGCGCTGTCACTCACGCTGATCGCGACGGAACCCTGGCCGCAGTCGCACGTTCTAAACATTGCGCCGCTGCATTGCCGTGCAAATTGCACGCAGCGGCACAGTTTCGCATTAGGAGTTCCCATGCCAACGCCGCAAGATCTTGAAAAGAAGTTCTGGGCCGCATTGAAGTCGGATAGGACGGTCATGCTAGGACTCGTCGGCATCGATGACGGCCACGCCCGCCCGATGACGGCCCAGTTTGAAGACGACCGTGGCCCGATCTGGTTCTTCACATCCAAGGACGCTGCGATCGCAAGCGACTTGAGCAAAGGCAGCCGCGCCATCGCCGCGTTTTCTTCCAAGGGCCACGATCTCTTTGCGACCATGCATGGAAGTTTGATGGTCGATAACAATCGCGCCGTCATCGACAGACTATGGAGCCCCTACGTCGCCGCTTGGTACACGGGTGGCAAGGACGATCCCGCGCTAACACTTCTGCGGCTTGACGCTGAAACGGCCGAGATCTGGCTCGACGGCTCTAGTCTCGTTGCTGGCATCAGAATGTTGCTCGGTGGTGATCCCAAGGAGTCGTACAAAGATAATGTCGCGGTCGTGGATCTCAACTGACACGCGGCTCCACACCTGCGGTGCGGCGGGTTCTGCAGTGTGTAGCGCCATCTCGCCGCCCGATGGCTTCCTCGGCAACGATTATGTTGCGAGACTTGTAACTCGTGTGACTGTTGATCCAGTTCAATTGTTGATCTTTACCGAAACAGGTCCCCATCTGGATCAGAACGACCGGCGACCCAGTGCCGCGCTAGCTGAGCTGCCACCATGCTGAACGTAATGCCGTTGCCGCCACAGCCGAGGACCGACAAGCAGTTTGGCATGCCGTCGACTTCGGCGATGTGAGGCAAACCGGTGGGGCTGTCGGCGAACGCACCGGCCCAGGCGTAGTCGATGGCGAGTCGGCGTCCCGGCAGCAGTTCATTGACCTTGGCTAGAAGTGCGCGGCTCTTGGCGGCGATGGCCTGATCGCGCCGCTTTGGATCGGTCAGTCCGGAATCTTCGCCGCCTGCGACGATCCGATTGTCGATCGTCGAGCGCAAGTAGAGATACGGATCGGAGGCTTCCCAGATCAGACAGCGGGTCGGCCAGAACCCGCTCGGCTCCAGCGGCTGTGTTGCGATGGCCCAGGACGAAATTATGTCGTACTCGCCCTTCGGTATCCCCGGTGCAACCTCGTAGCCGGTGGCGAAAATGACTCGACGGGCGACAATGCTACCACCTTCAGCCGTGGTGAGTTCGACATTGCCGCTACCAGCATTGATCTTTTCTACACTCATCGGCGCATAGATGCGCGCACCGAACCGCTGTGCCGCACGCAAACAACCAGCGGCACACTGGGCCGGGTTTAACTCGGCCGCGCCGGTTGACAGGACGGCGCCTGTCCGATGCATCGCAAACCGGGCCGCAAGGGTTTTCTGGTCAAGGAACTCTGAGTCCAACCCAATGCTTGCGCGATAGGCCGCTTCGTTCCGAAGTCCGCGCGAACCCATTTCGGTGCCCGCAAGATAAAGCGCTGATCGAGGCTTGAGGGCGCATTTAATGTCGTGCCGCTGTATCAGTTCCATCAACGCGTTAACCGCCTGCAATGAGCGCTGGTACGCTCGCTCGGCAGACGATGCACCGATCTTGTCCGCAAGTTCAGAAAGTGGCGTGTCCAACTCGAATTGGATCATCGCGGTGCTGGCAAGCGTGCTGCCCTGGACAGGTTCGCGGCGATCAATCACAGCGACGTCGTGGCCCGCCTCGGCCAGCATCAGGGCGATGATCGCGCCGCTAATGCCTGCGCCAACGATTGCAATATCGCACGTCTCCCGGTCGAGCACCGTGCGATGCCGGACGCGAATATGCGGGCTGTCTGACCAGAGTGTGCGGCCACCGCGCAAGTCTTTGCGGCCTCTCGGTTTGCCGACACCACGATCGGTCATGCTTGCCTCTCGTCCGATGCGCCGGGCAAATGACAACCTAGCCACGACCCGCCCCGCCGATACCAAAAAACCGGACCTGCCATCGAGCCAAGGCAATCAGCAGCACTTCGCGCTGTTTCGTATCGCTGTAAGAGTTTCGGACGAACGCACCTCTTGGAGTTTCGATCGACTTGCTGCAGCACCACCTTATCTCCAGACGAAGCAGTGCTGACCAGACGAATAGGAATCGTCACTAGCGAGTGCCGAATTCGGTCTTTCCAGCAAGATCTTGCTGCACTCGGCATGTCGTATTTTTCTCGATCTTTGGGTGAAGCCATGCCTGCTTGTCAGTTGTTGTCCGCGCACCGATACTTTGTTCAACTATCGGTAGACTTCGGCGCTTCAACCTTCTCCTGCTTCAATGGGGTTAGCAGCTGTAACGTCAAAATCGTGAATGCGGCGATGGTCACGGCGACGTCGTAGCTGCCGAGGCCGACTGCTGCCCCGATCGCTCCCGTTGCCCAGAGGCTGGCAGCTGTCGCCGTTCCATGAACGGCGCTGCCCTGTTTTAAAATTGCCCCGCCACCTATGAAGCCAACACCGGTGATCAAACCCTCGATAATCCGAGCTGTGCCCTCAGGGGAGCCGACCAGAAACGACTCCGTTGCCTGGACAAATCCGCAACTGGCAAGAGCCACGAGGGGAAAGGTTCGCAAGCCAGCACTTCGCTCCTCCTTCTCCCTGTTCCATCCAATCGGGAACGCCAGTGCATAGGCCGTGGAAAGCGCGATCACATGCGGTATGATTTGGAACCTATCCACTTCGTCCTCCTGCGCCGTGTCGCACTTATTTCAACGCGGGTGTTTTTCGCGATTTTGCCCGGCGAGCCTTGGGTTCTCTCGACCACAACCGTGTCCGCGCCTGCTTCAGCCAATGATCCGAATTAGCCTCCACATCGACAACACCGTCATCCACATCGACGCCAGCCTTGCGCAAGAGCGGTAGCGCCGAAGCCGAGTAACCGATCGCTTTCAGATGGACGTAGGCGTGTCTGGCGAAATCGATGGCTGCACTGTCACTGATGAGATCGTCGCAGCCTTCCTTCGAGAGTAACACTGCGATTGCGTCGAACAACACTGATGGTGTTCCGGCCAGCTGGCCATCGACGCTGAGTTCTGACCCATCCTTCAGTTTCACACCGCCAATCGTTGACGCTACGATTTTGACAGTGGCCCCTTCGGCTTCCGCACTGCTCCTGATTTTTTTGACGAGCTTTCCGTCGATGCCGTCACTGACCAGTATGGCGACCGCCCGACCTTTGAGCGACGGCTCATACTTGCCGATGAGCCGCAGCGCCGGTGAGAGTTTCATGTCGCCAGGATCCACTGCTGCCTTAGATCTGGCCGGGAGCTCCATGTTCAGCCCAGTTGCGACTCGCTCCGCCAAGTCCTCATCAACGTTCAACAGGTTGCTCATCACGCGATTGCGCACATGTTCAAGTGTGACTTTCGACAACTCAAAAACCAACGCGCTGGCGATATGTGCCTGTTCGACAGGCGACTGCGAGCGGTAGAACAGGCGCGCATGCGTGTAGTGGTCGGCGAATGTTTCAGCCCTCAGTCGGACTTTGGTCTCGGCGAGCGGCTGTGCAAAGCTCCGGAAGCCGCCGGTCGCATCTTCGCGCGGCCCGCTATTTTCGCCAGCCTCAGCAAGGCTGTTTGGTTCGTAGTTTGCGCGCCCCGTGAAAACCTGTGTCTGCATCTGGCCGTCGCGCTGGAGGTTTTGGAACGGGCAGCCTTTCGCACGATTGATCGGGATTTGATGGTAATTGACAGTCCCCAGGCGTGATAGTTGCGTGTCCTGGTATGAGAATAAACGGCCTTGCAGTAATGGGTCTTCTGAGACGTCGATGCCAGGGGGCATGTTCGTCGGCAGGAAAGCCACTTGCTCGGTTTCAGCGAAGAAATTGTCCGGGTTACGGTTGAGGACCATACGCCCGATGAACCGGATCGGCACCAGTTCCTCAGGTATCAGTTTCGTGGCGTCCAGGATGTCGAACTGCAACGCAACCGCCTCTGCTTCCGTAAGCAGTTGGACACCAAACTTCCATTCGGGAAAGTCACCTGCCGCGATGGCTTCGAACAAGTCGCGACGATGATAATCCGGATCGGCACCTGCAATCTTGACCGCCTCGTCCCAACAGGTCGACTGCAGGCCGAGCGTCGGGCGCCAATGGAATTTTACGAACGTCGCTTCGCCATCAGCATTGATCAGGCGGAATGTGTTGACCCCGAACCCTTCAATCATTCGCAATGAGCGTGGGATCGTTCGGTCGGACATCGCCCACATGATCATGTGGGTCGACTCAGGCATCAGGCCGATGAAATCCCAGAATGTGTCGTGGGCACTCGCTGCCTGAGGGTATCCGCGATCCGCCTCCATCTTCACCGCATGGATCAAATCCGGGAACTTGATTGCGTCCTGGATAAAGAACACCGGGATATTGTTGCCAACGAGATCCCAGTTGCCTTCAGTTGTATAAAATTTGACAGCGAATCCGCGGACGTCGCGCGGCGTGTCGACCGAACCTGCACCACCTGCGACAGTCGAAAAGCGAACAAACACTTCGGTCTTGTGTCCGATCTGCGTGAGTATACTGGCGTGTGAAAACTCCTGGAGCGATTCGGTCAGTTCGAAATAGCCGTGCGCGGCCGAGCCGCGCGCGTGTACAATCCGCTCTGGAATCCGCTCGTGATCGAAGTGCTGGATCTTCTCGCGCAGCACGAAGTCTTCCAGCAGCGTCGGTCCTCGCGCCCCCGCTTTCAAAGAGTTCTGATTGTCGCTGACGGCGACACCGTGGTTGGTCGTCAGCCGCGCTGTCGGATCACTCGTTGTCTGGTGTAGCTCGCCACCTGTACCGATAGCGCTACTAACCGAAGCAGTTTTGCGTTTTTTCATTTTGAACTCATTGACCAGTGACCTAAACAATGCACGCCTGAAATGCCGCCTTAACACCTGCCCACAAATGCCGTGATGGACACAGCTCCCGTCCTCAATTCTTTTGTTGAGCAACCCCGGGACATTTCTGCGTTTGTTGAATGCAAATTCGGTGCAGGGGATGCATCTGTTGCTGTCGGACTCCCTTGAGCCATTACCGGGTTGGACGTCGCGCCCAATCCGGTCGACGCGCCAAAGACGGCCATCGCTAGTACAGATTGATTGGAAAATTGCATCTGGACGTCCTTCTTGAGCTTGGCCTGTGGGAGCAACTGCGGGTCGCCGTCGCCTAATCGTCCCGGAAGACTTCCAGAGCACAACGTATAGCTGCGACTTGCGTTCCGTTACGGCAGTTTAAGTCGTCGTCACCCTGCATGACATTCAGCGGCGACTGATGACATGATCGAGTCGCGGTCGGACACTCCGAGCACTCAATCAACTGTTAGGGGACGGCACCGATAAAGCAGTCTCCTCAACCAGTTTGAAGATACGTCACGATCTCGCTATTATGCCCGTCGGGTCCAGTGCGGTAGTGTAGATCCCACAGGCACATTCTTTAATAGGAGGTGATTTGATGGCCACGCTGCTCAACCGCCGTTATTTTCTGGCCGCTTGCGGCTCGATTGTAGCAACCGGTGTTTCCGGTCTCCTCATGCCCGCCTATGCACAAGGCCTCGCACCGACCCGCTCGATGCCGGGCGGCACCAACAACTATCGCAAGGGCGCGCCGATCGTCGACCGGATTGGCGGTGGGGGCTTCTGGATGTCGGGTACCGTGCGCCGTGCAGGCGATGGGGCTCCGCTTACGGGTCAGCGGATCCAGATCTGGGCGCACACGACTGAAGGGTATGAGGATAATGCGAAGAGCCATGGGGCGACGCTCACGGACGCAAATGGTGTATTCCGTCTCGAGATGCCTCAGATCGTTCCCGCCTTCGGCCAACCGCATGGTCATCTCTCGTATGACAGTGGTGACTACAAATCCGTTTTTCTTCGCCCCGTGATGCCAAGCGCAAAGGCCACCAGCCTCGAGGCCCATTTCGTCCTCGAGCCGGTTTGACGCATCCAGTTCAAAGGAAATATGATTGGTCCGGTTCATAGTGATTTGGGTCGCAGTTGCGACCGCGATTGCCGTGCCGATCGCGGCTGCAGCGCTGAGTCCGCAACTCCAATGGCGCCATCCGGTCTACATCGCGGCCGGATTTGCGGGCATCATCGCTCTGGGTCTCTTGCTCGTTCAGCCCTTGGCTGTCGGCGGATACCTGCCGGGACTGTCAATTCTGGGCAGTCGACGCGTGCATCGCTGGACCGGAGGCATTCTGGTCGCTGCGGTGGTGTTCCACGTTGTGGGCCTGTGGATTGTTAGTCCGCCTGATGTGGTCGATGCACTTCTCTTCGCATCTCCGACGCCGTTCTCCGCGTGGGGTGTGGTCGCCATGTGGGCAACCTTCGCAGCCGCGCTATTGGCTGCTCTCCGCAGCCGGTTGCGCTTGCGACCGCGGACGTGGCGCATCGGACATACGTTCCTTGCCGTTATCATCGTCGTGGGCACTATCGGCCACGCCATCCTGATCGAGGGGACGATGGAGACGGTCTCGAAGGTGGCCCTTTGCGCTGTCGTCCTCGTGGCGACCATGAAAATCGTCAGCGATCTTCGAGTTTGGTTGAACAAGCGGCGCAGCGTCGAGGAATGAAGGCGCTGCTGTGCAGCGTCAGCAGACGCCATACCTCCAGTGGACGTGACCTGCAGAGCTTGTCGAGCTTCCCCCGGCTGCGGGTGAGTGCGGACGTCGTTCCATGGGCGGACGGCTCGCATCATGAACCAGAGCACGACCGATCAGGCGTAGGCCACTTCGGATGGGCTTCGGCGAACACTTTCAATTCGAGCCCACCGCCGGCGCCGAGGACCAGCACCTGGCCATCTTCAGGAACGCGCTCGGAAAGCAAAAGCGCGGTCATGCGCTGCATACCAGCGTACCCCGGCACCATGCGCGGCGGTCCTTCGGCGTAACGAGCCACAGCCTACGGGTCAGAAAATACGTCGGCGACTTGATTCATGCCGTCCTCTTTCGTGGCATTGTCTTGGAACGGGTCGGAGCAGCGAGGCGCCGGCGAACATCGATACGCAACATCTCAAGCGTCACATCGCCCAAACGCGATAACAACAGGTCTTCGGCGTCGCGGAATGCTTGATCGAGGGTTGCATTCACGGACTGCTCGATCAGGCAGTCGGGCGCCTCTGTCCGATTGCCGATCGCGAGCAGCGCGGGCGAACCTAAAGCGGCATAGATGTCGCGCAACGTCACCTTCGACAAGTCGCAGCTGAGCGTCCAACCGCCACCATGTCCCTTTTCGGATTTGACTAATTCCTGGTCTCGCAGACCGGCCATGATCCGACGGATCACCACGGGATTTGTGTCCATCGCCTTCGCAAGTGTCTCCGATGTGACAGGTTCGCTCCGCTCTGCCATGTGTAGCAGAACGTGGAGCACCCCAGACAATCTACTATCTCGTCTCATGATACATATGATGTTACATGAGAAGCGAAAGTTCAATCCCCACCCCCCCCATCCCACCCAACCCAACCCCCTTCAAAAAACACAGGCACTGCCGCCGCTGCTGCCGCAAACACCCCCACAAAAAAAAAACCACACCTCCAACGACCACCGGGAGACAACCCTTTATTACAACACCAACGCCGC
>JANOYV010000021.1:0-2513 GCA_031429105.1 Hyphomicrobiaceae bacterium
AGGCGTTCGGCAAGCGCGCGCGGGCTGATGCCGGCATCTATAAGCAATACGCCGGTCGGCGAGCGGAGGATCGATGCATTTCCGGCCGAGCCGCTCGCAAGGATGCAGAGTTCCAAGGACATCTATTTCTTCGGCCTATAAAAAAAGGGCAGAGCGTGGCAAGGTCAGCCCCGGAGGCAAGGATAGTGAACGTCGACTGACTTGAGCGTCTAGGAGGCGGTTTGGCTTAGCAAACGTGTCAACTTAATGTCCGGTGGCAGAAGCCTTGCATGTATCGAGCCCCGCTCGACCAGGGACGGATCGGATCGACGATCTCTGTCTCTCGTCGATCAAGGAAGTGATAGATAAAAAGCCCCTTTATCAGGCGGCTTCAGGGAAGGCTCTCGATCTCAAACTCGGCGCCCCGCTCGCGCAGTCGCTTAAAATATTCGTCACCCCACCAGTTCAAAGTCAATATGGCCACGATCGACATGCACGCGGTCGAGTTTGACCTTGACCTGCTGGCCGACCTTGACCGGGCGTGAGGTGTCGAGCTTGCCTTCTGCGGGCGGATCGAAAACGCGGACCCAGACATTGCCGCTGGTGATGCCGGTGATGATGGCGTCGAAGACGCGACCGATCTGATCGCGCAGCAACATGGCCGCTTCGGATTTACGCATTTGCCGCTCGACCTTGTTGGCGGCGTCCTCCTGCTCAGTGCAGTGGGTGGCGAGGTCACTCAGTTCGGCGTGCGAGTAGGGCGACGGCGCATCGGCGAGCGCGGCTTTGAGCAGGCGCGACGTGATGAGATCGGGATAGCGGCGGTTCGGCGCAGTGGCGTGGGTGTATTCTCTCACGGCGAGACCGAAATGGCCGACCGGATTGGCGACGGGCATTTCGACGACGTATTCGCCCGAACCCATCAGCTTGATGATAGCCAGCGACAAATCGGGAAAGCGCACAGGATCGCGCTTGCGTTCGGCGGTGAGGAATTTTTTAAGCGCGGCGGAATCGGCCACAGTTGGCAGCGAGGCGCCGCGCTCGGCGGCGAGTTCGACGATGCGATCCCAGTTCTTGGGACTGCGCACGACGCGGCGGATCGAAGCGCGCTTCTTGCTGGTAAGGAAATTCGCGTTGACGCCATTGGTCGCGATCATGAATTCTTCGATCAACTGGCGCGCGCGGTTCTGGTCCTGCTGACGAATGGCGATAACCTGGCCGTCGGCGAAGGTGGCCTTGGGTTGGAAGGTCTGGAATTCGAGGGCGCCAGCTTCACGGCGCAGCGCGCGCAGGGTTTGAGCGACCTTGTCCTGGACGCGGAGTTGCTGATCCATGCCCGGCACGGCGGCGGCGGCCTGCGGCAACGGCGCCTTGCCGTCGAGCCAATCGGAGACGGAATCGTAGGCGAGTTTCGCCTGATTGCGGACGAGGGCGCGATAGACGGACGTCGACTTGATCGTGCCGTCTTCTGTGAAGACGATATCGGTGATCACGGCGAGGCGATCGACGCCGGGGTTGAGCGAGGTGAGATCGGTTGACAGCTGTTCCGGCAGCATCGAGAAAATTCGCGCGCCGGTATAAACTGACGTTGTGTTGATCTGGGCATGCTTATCGATTGGCGTATCCTTGCCCACCAGAGTGTCGACATCGGCAATGGCGACTAGGAGGCGCGTGTCGCCGCCCGGCAACGTCTCCGAGACGGTCAACTGATCGAGGTCGCGCGAGTCGTCGTTGTCGATCGAGCACCAGAGCAGCTTGGTCAGATCCCTGATGCCGTTGCCGTGCTCCGGGGCACGCGTTGAAATCGCGGCGAGCTGCGCCATGGCGGCCGGCGGAAACTCGGGTTCGAGGCCGCGCTCCTGCATGGCCTCGGCGGCGAGTTCGGCCAGATGTTCACGTGGATCTTGACGCATGCGTGAGACCTGGATTTTTGGGGGAGCACGTTTATCGACGCACTTTTCGCACGAGGACGAGCGCGATGATAGCTCCAGTAACGATTGACGGATCACGCTCGGTCTCGTTGCTCGACGGCGATCCATGTCAAAGTCAGTCAGGAGTAATCAGCTCTCTACTGATGCTGGGGAGGTCCATCAACAGTCCGAAACGCGTCTTGCGAGTTAACACCACCAACTACAATAGAGCGAAGCGCTCGGAGCTAGCGATATCCAATGGATCCCGATGACGCGAGCTGTCGGAACAAACATTTGACTTCACATTTGCGAAGGTCGTGTTTTTGTGAGCGGTGGCACAACACCCTGCACTTAAACCAGTGACGACTCGCTTCGCACGCATCGCTTCGGGGAAGCCTGGATTCGGAGGCGATTAAAAAAAACGCCTCAAGACAAATCGCATTGAACTTGCGGTTCGCGATACGGTTCGCAATTATTGTCTGAACCGTATCTCTCGTCTAAGTCATTGTGAGCGACCCGAGACATAGGTGACAGAACGTACCGGACACATAGGTAACACTTTTCGCGA
Organism: Hyphomicrobiaceae bacterium; assembly: GCA_031429105.1. Lineage (GTDB taxonomy): Bacteria > Pseudomonadota > Alphaproteobacteria > Rhizobiales > Hyphomicrobiaceae > JAKFWF01. The sequence goes on from JANOYV010000021.1 coordinate 2,458, forward strand.
TTTTGCGGGAGGTGGAGATGCCGTGGAAAGAGAGTTCGGTGATGGAAGAGCGCTTA